>NZ_JADMKV010000005.1 GCF_015476545.1 Methylobacter sp. BlB1
CGATACTGAACAAGCGCTTCGTGCTCAAGGAAGTGCTCGGCAGCGGCGGCATGGGCACAGTGTTCAGGGCAACCGATTTGCGCCGTTTGAAAGCGCAGGATCAGCAACCGGATGTCGCCTTGAAAGTATTGAACATAGAATTCCGGGATGATCCGGGACTGTTCATTGCACTTCAGCGAAAAATGAAGAAATCCCAGATGCTGGCGCATCCCAACATCGTCAGTGTCTATGATTTCGACCGCGACGGCCGCAATATTTTCATGGTCATGGAAATGCTGGAAGGCAAGTCGCTTTCTCATTACATACAGAAAATCGCCCGGCGGGGCGGCATTCCCTTCGACAAGGCCTGGCCTATTATCGAAAGAATGGCATTGGCACTGGGCTATGCGCACAAAAAAAATATCGTTCATTCGGACTTTAAACCGGGCAATATCTTTATTACTGACGGCGGCGAAGTCAAGGTGCTGGATTTCGGCATCGCCAGCGCGGCCGTTAAACCGGAACACCAGAGTTATGATGGAACCGTTTTCAATCGTCGCAATCTGGAGGCGCTGACGCCGACTTATGCCGGCCTGAAAATGTTTGAAAACTGCATTCCCGATCCGCGCGACGATATTTATGCGCTGGCCTGCGTGAGTTATGAATTATTGGCAGGCAGGCATCCGTTCAACAAACTGTCCGCCCAGAAGGCGCTGGAAACCAATCTGCAGCCGCCATTCATTCCGGGCTTGAAACGCCGGCAATGGAACGCCTTGACGCATGCTCTGGCGTTGAGGAGCGAGCAGAGAACAGCTTCCATTGCGCAATTCCTTGATGAAATACGGCCTAAATCGGCCCGGTCGGGTGGGGCTGTCAAAGCTTTAACGCCGCATGCCCTGATTCTGAAAAGGAAGCAGATAAGAGGTTCTGTCAGGCAATTCCTTGATGCGATAAAGTCCAGGCTGCCCAGGCCGAACATCCTCGGCACAGTGACGGTTATGGTTTCGATCGCGGCGGTGGGCGGTTACGTCTATATTTATCCAAGCATGAACGCGGCGCCGCCAGCAGTGATTGAACTGACTCCGGAACAGCAACTGCAGATTAAGGATCTGCTCGAACTGGCGCAAATCCATTTTGATGTCGGCTATATAACCGAGCCCCAAGACAGTAATGCCTTATGGACTTATCGTCAGGTGTTGGCTATTGACCCTGATAACCAGGAGGCCTTGCAAGGGGTGGAGAAGATTGCCGACCTGATTGAAAAGCAGGCAAATGAGTTGCTTGCCCAGCAGAAGCTCGATGAAAGCCTGGAAAAAATTGAAGAAGGACTGAAAGCACAACCTGAAAAGGATCGTTTGCTGTCATTGAAAGAGCAGATATTGAGAATGAGACGATAGGGCTCGCGCTTCGGATGCATGGCTTCATGGCAGATGAATTCCAGAGCGGATTTGCTCTGGCAAGCTACCAGCAACGCGTCCCATCTCAAAACCGGGCTTCGGCCGCATTACGGCCAAAACGGCGTCGGCACCACAGCTGGAAGCGGTCCAGGTAAAGATACACCACTGGCGTCGTATAAAGGGTCAGCATTTGGCTGACGATCAGCCCGCCGACGATGGAAATGCCCAGCGGCTGGCGTAGCTCAGCACCATAACCTGTTCCGAAAGCCAGCGGCAGGGCGCCCAGCAGTGCCGCCATGGTCGTCATCATGATCGGCCGAAAACGCATGAGGCAGGCGGTAAAAATGGCGTCGTGCGGGTTCAGGCCTTCGTTGCGTTCGGCATCGAGCGCGAAGTCGATCATCATGATGGCATTCTTCTTCACCAGGCCGATCAGCAGGATCACGCCGATCAAGGCGATGATGCTGAATTCGGTTTTAAAAGCGAGCAGGGCGAGGAGCGCGCCGACGCCGGCCGAAGGCAGCGTCGACAGGATGGTCAACGGATGGATGTAGCTCTCGTACAGTACGCCCAACACGATATAGATCGTGGCCAGCGCGGCCAGGATCAGCCAGGGCTGGTTGCGCAGGGACTGCGCGAAGGCCTTGGCCGTGCCCTGGAAACTGCCGTGTATCGAATCGGGTACGCCCAGTTGAACCATCGTCTCCTCGATGGCCTGAGTGGCCGTCGACAACGAGGAACCCGCCTTGAGATTGAACGACAGCGTGGACGCGGCGAACTGGCCCTGATGGTTGACGGTCAGCGGCGCATTGGTCAGGCCGTAGCTGGCAAAGGCCGATAGGGGCACTTGCTTGCCCTCCGGCAATTCCGGGCTGGGCGGGACGCTCACATACAAATTTTTCAGCGTGTCAGGATGCTGCCAATATTCAGGCGCCACTTCCATCACGACATGATACTGGTTGAGGGGGGTATAAATGACCGACACCTGGCGCTGGCCGAAGGCGTTATTCAGCGTCGAATCGATAAGGGCCTGGCTGACGCCCAGGCGCGAGGCCGCGTCGCGGTCCACAATCAGGGATACCTGCTGGCCTCTTTCCTGCTGATCGGTGTTGACGTCCGCCAGTTCGGGGCGTTGCGACAGCGCTTTCAGAATCTGCGGCGTCCAGGTGCGAAGGTCATCGAGATTTTCGGCCTGCAGCGTGTATTCGAACATGGCCGCCACGCCGCGCGCGCCGACGCGCAGGTCCTGTACCGGCTGCAGGAACAGGCTGGCTCCTGGTTCCCTGGCGAGCCGGGTACGCAGGCGCTGCATGATCTGGTCGGATGTCAGCTGGCGTTCCTCTAGCGGCTTAAGGGTCGCGAACATGAACCCGGTGTTGCCGCCGCGGGTAAAGCCGACCACGTTTTCAACGCCAGGAGCCTCACGCACGATCTCTGCAAAATCGATCAGTTTCTGTTTCAGGGCGGTCGATGAAATGCTTTCATCGGCCCGGAGTGCGCCGGCCAGTCGGCCGGAATCCTGCACTGGAAAGAAACCCTTGGGCACGATAGCGTAGAGATAGATATTCAAAATGATCGTTCCCAGCAACAGCGCCATCATCAGCGGTCCGTGATCCAGCGCCCAACGCAGCGTCCGCTCATAGCCGGCGATCAGACGGTCGAACTGACGCTCGCTCCAGTGATAAAGCCGTCCGTGCCGCCGCTCCTCGGCGCGGGCGAGCCAGCGGGAGCAGAGCATCGGGGCCGTGGTCAGCGAGGCTACCAGCGAAATCATGACCGCCGCCGAGAGCGTGGCCGCGAACTCACGGAACAGGCGGCCGACGATGCCGCCCATCAGCAGGATCGGAATGAACACGGCAATCAGCGACAGGCTCATGGACAAGACCGTGAAGCCGACTTCGCCAGCGCCTTTTATGGCGGCCTGAAACGGCGGCAGGCCTTTTTCGATGTGACGCGTGGTGTTTTCCAGCACTACGATGGCGTCATCGACCACAAAGCCGGTCGCGATAGTCAGTGCCATCAAGGACAAATTATTCAAGCTGAAGCCGGCCAGATACATCACGCCGAAAGTGCCGATCAGCGACAGCGGCACGGTGATGGACGGAATCAAAGCCGAGCGCAGGTTGCGCAGGAACAGGAATACGACCAGAACCACCAGCCCGATGGCGATCCAGAGCGTTTTTTCCACTTCATATAGCGAAGCGCGGATGGTGCTGGACCTGTCCATAGGCACCGACAGGTCTATGGATTGCGGTATGGAGGCCTTAAGCTGGGGCAGCACTGCCCTGACTCTGTCCACCGTTTCGATGATGTTGGCTTCGGGCTGCTTGCGCAGGATCAGTATTACCGACGGCTTGCCATTGCTGATGCCGGCATTGCGCAGATCCTCCACGGAATCGACAGCCTGGCCGAGATCGGCGATGCGCACGGGGGCGCCGTTGCGATAGGTAACGATGAGCGGCAGGTAATCGTCCGCCGTGCTGACCTGGTCATTGGCATAGACCTGCCAGTGCCGGCTGTCCTCCGCGACAGAGCCCTTGGGCCTGTTGGCATTGGTCGAGTCGATCGCCGAGCGGACATCTTCAAAGCCGATCCCGTACTTTGTCAACGCGCCAGGATTGAGTTCTACCCGGACCGCCGGCAGCGAACTGCCGCCGACATCCACCTGACCGATGCCCGGAATCTGCGAGATTTTCTGCGCCAGAATCGTCGAGGCCGCATCGTAGAGTTGGCCGCGGGTCTGGGTGGCCGAGGTCAGGGCTATGATCATGATGGGCGCGTCGGCCGGGTTGACCTTGCGATAACTGGGGCGGGTCGGCAGGTTCGTGGGCAAGAGGCTGCTGGCCGCATTGATCGCGGCCTGAACGTCGCGCGCGGCGCCGTTGATGTCGCGGTCAAGATCGAATTGCAGGCTGATGCTCGTGGAGCCTGTTGAGCTCGCTGAAGTCATTTCGTTGATGCCCGCGATCCGGCCGAGCGTGCGCTCAAGCGGTGTGGCTACCGTGGCGGCCATGGTTTCGGGGCTGGCGCCGGGCAGTCGGGCCGACACGGAAATGGCCGGGAAGTCGACTTGCGGCAGCGGCGAAACCGGCAGTTGCAGGAAGGCGACCAGGCCGGCCAGTGCTAGTCCCAGCGTCAGCAGCGTGGTCGCTACGGGGCGGGCGATGAAATGCGTGGACAGCATCGTCACAGCCGGGCCTCACTGCTTTGCAGGCGCGACAGCCGCCGGCTCAGCCTGTCGAAAGCCAAATAAATGACCGGCGTCGTGAACAGCGTCAATAACTGGCTCAGGATCAGTCCGCCGACCATGGTGATGCCCAAAGGATGGCGCAGCTCCGATCCGACGCCCGTGCCCAGCATCAACGGCAGAGCGCTCAGCAGCGCCGCCATGGTCGTCATCATGATCGGCCGAAAGCGCAGCAGGGACGCCTGAAAGATCGCTTCGCGCGCGGGCTTGCCCTCCTTGCGTTCGGCTTCCAGTGCAAAGTCGATCATCATGATCGCGTTTTTCTTGACGATGCCGATCAGCAGAATGATGCCGATAATGCCGATAATGCCCAGATCATTGCCCGACAGCATCAGCGCCAGCAGGGCGCCGACGCCGGCCGAAGGCAGCGTCGACAGGATCGTGACCGGATGGATATAGCTCTCGTACAGCACGCCCAGCACGATATAGACGGTCACGATCGCGGCCAGGATCAGCCACAGCGTGTTCGTGAGCGAGGCGGTAAAGGCGCGCGTGGCGCCCTGGTAGCTGGTTTGTATGCTTAGAGGCAGGCCGATTTCCTGCTTGGCGGCCTCGACGCTTTCGATCGCTTCGCCGAGAGCCGCGCCCGGCGCCAGATTGAATGAAACCGTCGAAGCCGGGAACTGGCCCAGATGATTGATGACGAGCGGGACTGACTGCTCTGATACGCTGGCAACGGCCGGAAGCGGCACCTGCGTGCCGTTCGCTGAACCGATGCGCAGGTCTTTCAGGGACGCCGGACTCTTTTGATACTCCGGCTTGACTTCCAGTACGACACGGTACTGGTTCGACTGTGTGAAGCTGGTCGATATCAGCCGCTGGCCGAAAGCGTTATATAAAGCGTCATCGATATCCTGAGTGGTGACGCCGAGGCGGCTGGCGCTGTCGCGGTCTATCGATACGAAAGCCTGAAGCCCGCGGTCCTGAATATCGCTGGTTACATCGGCCAGGTAGGGTTTGTGCGAAAGCTGTTCGACGAGCCGGTGCGTCCAGTGGCTCAGTTCATCGGGATTGACCGCTTCCAGCGTGAACTGGTACTGCGTGCGGCTGACGCGGTTCTCAATGGTCAGATCCTGCACCGGCTGCAGGTACAGCGTGATGCCGGGCACCCCGGCAAGCTTCGGCTGCAGCCGCCGGATGACCTCCGAGGCAGTAATGCCGCGTTCGGCCAATGGCTTCAGCGTGATGAAAAAACGCCCGCTGTTGAGCGTGGGATTGGTGCCGTCCACGCCGATAAATGAAGACAGATTTTCGACAGCCGGATCGGCCAGCACTGCCTTGGCCAGTGCCTGCTGGCGCTGCGCCATGGCTTCGAAGGATATGGTCTGCGGCGCTTCGGAGATGCCCTGGATGACGCCGGTGTCCTGAATCGGGAAGAAGCCCTTGGGCACGATCACATACAAGAACACGGTCAGCGCCAATGTTGCAACAGCGACCAGCAGCGTAATGCCCTGATGATCCAGCACCCGGTTCAGCATTCTCCCGTAGCCGCCGGTGAGTTTGTCAAAAAAGCGGCCGCTGGCATGGTGGAAGCGGCCAGAGTGTTTTTCCGAAACCGGACGCAGGATCTTCGCGCACATCATCGGCGTCAGCGTCAGCGAGATAATGCCGGAGATCAGAATCGCCACGGCCAGCGTGATCGCGAATTCGCTAAACAGACGCCCGACCACGTCTTGCATGAACAGCAGCGGGATCAGCACGGCGACCATGGAAAGCGTCAGAGAGATAATCGTGAAGCCGATCTGTTCCGAACCTTTGAGCGCAGCCTGCAGGGGCTTCTCGCCCTGTTCGATGTAGCGCGCGATATTCTCGACGACCACGATGGCATCGTCCACGACGAAGCCGGCCGCGATGGTCAGCGCCATCAGCGTCAGATTGTTGATGCTGAAATCGGCTAGATACATCACGGCAAATGTGCCGATCAGGGACAATGGCACAGCGACGCCAGGAATAGTCGTTGCGGAGGCATTGCGCAGAAACAGGTAGATCACCAGCACCACCAGTGCTACAGCCAGCAAAAGCTCATGCTCCACATCCTGCACGGAGGCGCGGATGGTTGTCGTGCGGTCACTCAACGGCACGATTGCCAGTGCGCTGGGCATGGCTGCCTGCAACTGGGGCAGCAGTGTCTTGATGCGGTCCACCACTTCGATGACGTTGGTGCCGGGCTGGCGCTGGATATTGACGATCACGGCCGCCGTCTCATTGGCCCAGGCCGCCAGCCGCACGTTTTCGGCCGCGTCGCTGACTTCGGCGACATCGGATACGCGCACGGGCCTGTCGTCACGGTAAGCGATGATAATCGGCCTGTACTCGGCCGCCGAGCGGAGCTGGTCATTGGCATCGATGATGGCCGCGCGCGCCGGGCCGTCGAACATGCCCTTGGGCTGATTGACATTGGCGCGGGCAATGGCCGTGCGCAGGTCTTCCAGGCTCAGGTTGTAGGCTGCGAGCGCCATCGGATTGGCCTGGATGCGCACGGCCGGGCGCTGGCCGCCGCTGATGCTGACCAGGCCGACGCCCGGCAGTTGCGACAGTTTCTGTGCCAGGCGCGTGTCCACGAGATCCTCGACCTTGGTCAAGGGCAGCGTCTTCGAACTGACCGCCAGCGTCATGATCGGCGCGTCCGCCGGGTTGACCTTGCTGTAAACGGGCGGCATGGGCAGGTCGGTCGGCAGAAAGCTGGTAGCCGCGTTAATGGCCGCCTGCACTTCCTGTTCGGCAATGTCGATGTCCAGCTCCAGATCGAACTGGAGCGTGACGACCGACGCGCCGCCCGAGCTGGAGGATGACATCTGATTGAGCCCCGGCATCTGGCCGAACTGGCGTTCCAGCGGCGCCGTGACCGATGAGGTCATGACGTCCGGGCTGGCGCCCGGATAGAGCGTGACGACCTGAATGGTCGGATAGTCGACCTGGGGCAGGGCGGAGATCGGCAGCGCGCGGTAGCCGATGATCCCGACCAGCAGCAGGGCCACCATCAGCAGCGATGTGGCGACCGGGCGCAGGATGAAGGTGCGGGACGGGTTCATGACGCTGGCCGTGCGGGTTCCCGGTTGACGAGATCCACCCTGGCGCCTTCGCGCAGCTTGTCGATGCCGTCGACCACGACCTGTTCGCCGGGTTTAAGCCCTTCGAGCACGGCGACCTTTTCGGCTTCGGCGGGGCCCAGTTTCAGCGGGCGCACGCTGACGGTCTTGTCCTCCTTCACGACATAGGCGAAGGCGCCGGGCGTTCCACGCTGAATGGCGGCAGCCGGTATGATCGTGGCGTCGCGCAATGTATCCACAGTCATCCTGACGTTGACGAACTGGTTCGGAAACAGGGCGTGGTCTTTATTATCGAACTGTGCCTTGAACCTGATGGTGCCTGTCGCGATGTCGATCTGATTGTCCACGGCCACGAGCTTGCCCAGAGATAGGCGGGTATTGCCTGAGCGGTCGTATGCCTCGATAGGCAATGTTTCGCCGGCGCGCAGCCGTTTCATGACGGCCGGCAGATCGGCTTCAGGCAACGTGAATACGACCGTGATGGGCTGAATCTGCGTCAGCACGACCAGTCCATTGGTATCGGACGTTTTCACGATATTGCCCTTATCGACCAGCCGCAGACCCAGGCGCCCCGTGAACGGGGCCGTGATGCGCGTGTAGGTCAACTGCAGTTTGGCGTCAGCGATCAGCCCACGGTCGGTTTCCACAGTGCCCCGGTACTGTCTGACCAAGGCTTCCTGCGTGGCTGTCTGCTGCGCAGCGATGGAATCCTGCTCGAGCAGCGTTTGGTAGCGCTCCAGATCGAGCTGTGCATTTTTTAGCAGCGCTTCATCGCGGAGCAGCTGGCCTTCAGCCTGCATGAGCTGAGCCTGGAACGGGCGCGGGTCGATTTCCGCCAGCAGATCGCCTTCGCGCACTACCTGGCCTTCCTGAAAAGCGACACGGATCAGTTCGCCGTCGACACGCGATCGGATCGTCGCCGTATTGAGCGCCGTCACCGTGCCCAGCCCGTTCAGATAAATCGGGAAATCGCCCTGTCTGGCCGGCTCGGCTACAACAGCAACGGTGGAAAAGTCGGGCTTGCCCGGTTTTTCGGCATTTTGTTGTTGCGGCTGGTCGTTACGGGGCTTGATGAGATAGGCAGCCGTTATGATCGAAAGGAGGACAGCCAGCCCGATTAGAAGCAGCTTCAAGTTACGCGATTTCATTTAATGGAGCGCTTCCTTCAATAAAGCGGAGAATAAAAATCTCAATATTAATGTTCAATGGTTGAGATGCAATAGCTAAGGTTTTTTATCGGGAAAGCCATAAAGGCTTAATGACTATCAATTTAAATCGTAAGACCACGAAATCCATGAAGAAAATTGTAATACTTCAAACCGGATCTGACGATTTTAAATATTGAGCCGGGCCGGGCATTTGCCATACATCCGTATTTTTAAACCTTTAAAAATACGGCGGTCAACTCTAGTGCCTCGTTTGGCGCTGAGGCCTGCCAATTCGGGCTGATGCTTGAACGCCCAAGCCAGATAGGCCGGTGAGATAGTTGCCTTGAGCGCGAGTGATGCGCGTTTACGCATCCGGCCCAACCCAGAGCGTGAAAAACAGCGCTCTGCAGGTGTGGGCCGGGCAGGGGCGATGAATTAGACAGATACCCGATCAGACCGGCGTTTTCCTATAAAGCCCAGGCCGGCCAAAGCCGAGCCGAACAGCCATGCTGCGGCAGGGACAGGGACAGGGCTTACGTCGCTGACACCGACAGTGATTCCTCTCCAGTTCTCGGAGCCGTTCTCAGCCCATGAAATAGAGCTGAAAGTGCCCAGGAATTGGAGGGTGCCGTGTCCTTCGCCTAAATGAGTTGAAGACAGTATATTGCCGTTTCCGCTGTTCAGCGTATCGCAGCCCCAATAGCCGCAGCCGGAACTCAGGACTGTGAACGGCGCATCAAAAGTCCAGCTTGGGCCGTTAAAGCTGACGACGGCCATGATTGGATTGGTTACCGGCGTTGAGAACGTAATTGTGTTCATCGGGGTGCCTTGGCCCAGGCGGAGGATATCGGTGTTCAAAGAATCTGGTGCGTTATCCACTGTTGCACTGGTGTAGGCATTAGGCGACCAGTAATTTGCGCCGCCTGAGATTTGCGCGGAATATAACCCGCCGCTGTAGGCAACATTGACAGTAGACGAGTCCGCCAGCGTAATGATGCCTGAGGCTGATCCGCTGTTGCCGGCGCTTGCCGATACCCAGTCTGTCCAATAAACCGGGGCTGCGGCGGCGGTAGCCGGCGCAAAAGCGCTAATAAGTGCGACAGCGCCGATCATCTTCGGAAATGATAGAGAATGCTTCATTATTTAATTTTTCCTGATTTGAGTAGAGGGCTTAGTGGAGTTTCATATTTTATACCCTTGCCCAAACTGATCAATAAATAACGGATTTTTAAACGTAAATTCTCTAAGCCGACTAATTGAACAGTGCTTTGAAAAGCCCGGCATGAGATTTGCCGGTACTGCGTCATCCGGGCTTGGCCGCATTCTTCTGTTGTTTCACTGTATGCCGTAATTCCAGGCGTAATTGTTCCGGCATCGCAGCCAGGCCCTCGCAAGGTTTTTCAGCGTCTATTGCCCGGATCAAGGCGGTCGCCAGGCCAAAATCGGGATCATTCTCGGTGAAGTCATCCATGCCCCGCCTTGCGATGCCTACGGCAATTGAAGCATCGGAACAAGCCAGTCCGATCAGCTTCGGGTGCAGCACATGGGTTCGATAAGCATTCAGTTGCGCCGGTTTACTGTATTTGCAGTCCAGCAAGGTTGGATTATCGCTGTAGCAATCTTTCCGACTGGCCGCTTTGCCTGGCAACAAACGAGTGCCGGCGCGTTCCATACGGGTCTGGAAGGCGCTGAATTTTTCGGCGTCCAGTAACTGCTTGAAGGCTGTTTCCAACCGGTGCTGTTGCTGCTCATTCCAGTCCGACCATGCGCTGTCGGAAATATAGATGCCGTCGAGATTGGCTTTCGACCAGTCAGCCCCTTGCAGTCGCGCTTCCCGCAATTCTGCGCCCTGTAGTTCCGCCAGGGTTAAATCCGCACCCTGCAGATTCGCAAAGACCATGTTGGCGCCTTGCAGATTCGCCTTGCGCAGGATGGTGCCCTGCAGCTTAGCGCCGCGCAGGTCCGCCCCCTGCAGCTTAGCGCCGCGCAGATCCACGCCCTGCAGGTTTGCGCCGCGCAGATCCACGCTCTGCAGGATCGCCCAACTCAGGTCGGCGCCCTGGAGATCCGCGCCGCGCAGATCTGCGCCCTGCAGATTCGCCTCGATCAATCCCGCGCCTTGCAGCTGCGTTCCCCCCAGGATGGCGCCCTGCAACTGCGTCTTATCCCAGCCGATCACGCCCTGAAGTTTGGCTTTCAGCAGGACTGCACCCTGCAACTGGACATGCCGAATGTCGGCTTTGGGCAGCATTGCCCCATACAAATTGGCAAAGCGCAGATCGCGATTTTGCAGGTTCAGCCCGTCGAATTCCTTGAAGGCCGCATCGCGAATCTGCTTGTTCGGGTCTGTTGCCCGCGTCAGCAGCGACAGGGAAACTTCCTTGGGCACAAGCCGGGCTTCTCTGAGGTCGAGATTGCGCGTAAAAAGGTCTAAATTGAACCATGAGCAAGGGCCCAGCACTACCTGAAGCATCGTGGCATCGGTCTTGGCAGCCTCGGCTAAAGACGTGCAGGAGGCGGTGCCGTATTTATGGGCGGCAACGCTCAGCCATGACTCCGGCATTCTCCGGATCAGCCAGTCTTCGAGATAATAAGGGGTGTCCTCCGATTGGGACTCGTCATTCGGCGGAAAATAATAGGTCTGTACGGTAATGCTGCCGGGAACTACCGCGACAATACTGAGCAGAATGATGAGCGGCACTGAGATCATCAATATCACCATGCCCTTTGGCTCAACGCCGGGCGGCTGCACGGGCCGGGGAGGGATTACCCGGAAGTGCCGGTTCGGCCAGCGCCGCTGGATCGACCGCGCCAGCCGATTCCATCCGAGGATGCCCAAATGCCGGAGCCATGCCGGCCAATAGCCCACGAGATTGAAGGCAAAATTCTGCCACCATTCCCGCGCCCTGTCCTGGGGTGAAGCAATCAGCGGCCATAGGGCGAGCAGCATGCCTGCATCGGTCCAGACCGAGAGGCGCTGAGACCAGGTGATGCCTTCGTCGTGGAACGGCAGAAAGCGGATTTGCGCAGCCAGCAATATGAATAAGGGCAGGGCAATGATAGTAGTGCCAACGACCAGCGACAGCAGCCAGTTGATTAGCCAGACATTGGAGCGTCCGACGATCAGATGGGTGAAAGGGAAGATGAACAGGCGGTCGCGTATTTGCTGCCCGGCATGCGTATCAGGCAGATCGCGGTCCAGGTTCCAGAGTTTATTGGAAAGCAGCTCCAGTTGCATGAGCAGGTTGAAGTGCAGCAGGACCAGCATCCACGGAGCAAAGGCGTAAAAGGTGGTCAGCGGTACTTCCACATCCAGAATCGGCAGTTTGATCGGGCTGATGCGCAGCATGTCTTCATGCGTGGTGCCCCAGACGATGACGCCGAGATAGGCGGCGAATGCTATAAATGCGATATGAAGGGCGGCTACCGATTGCGATGCGGAGTTCGCTGAGTCCAGCAGTTTTTCAATATGCGGAGAGGTTTCCGGGTGAGCTGGCGGTGCAGTATGGGACATGGCGGTGGATGCTGTTGCTGCCGACTGGTGATGTTTCAGTATAAATCAGCTGAATTAATCCTTCATTAGGATTGCGCATTGATTTTCTATACGAGCTAGGGGACATGATCTTGATGGTTTACAGTAGAACGCCTATTTCGTAGCGGGAGTCACCCGCCAAATAGTGTTGCCGACGTCATCGGCGACAAGCAGCGCACCCGATTGGTCAACCGCCACGCCGACCGGGCGGCCCAGAGCATCACCGTCCGCGCTGACAAAGCCGACAAGTACATTCTTTGGTGGCAGGGTAGGCCGCCCGTCAACAAACGGCACAAAAATCACTTTATAGCCGCTCCGCGGTTCGCGGTTCCAGGAGCCGTGCTGACCAATAAATGCCCCTCCTTTAAAGCGTTTCGGCAATAAATCGCCCTCATAGAAGACAAGCCCGAGCGAGGCTGTGTGTGTACCCAAGGCATAATCCGGCACAATGGCTTTAGCCACCAGATCAGGCCGAGGCGGCTTCACCCTTGAATCGACATGCTGACCGTAATAGCTATAAGGCCATCCATAAAATGCGCCATCTTTTACCGAAGTCATATAGTCAGGCACCAGATCACTGCCGATCTCATCGCGTTCATTGACGACTGTCCAGAGCGCGCCGCTCCGCGGTTCCCAATCCATGCCGTTCGGATTGCGCAAGCCCGAGGCAAAGATACGCCACTGGCCTGTTGCCGGGGCAACTTCCCAGATAGCGGCGCGGTTGGCCTCGTTTTCCATGCCGTTCTCGCCGACATTGCTGTTCGAGCCGACCGTGACATACAGTTTTGAACCATCGCGGCTGGCAATTACATTTTTGGTCCAGTGATGGTTGATGGGATCTGCCGGCAAATCGATCACCTTGACGCCGGTACCAGTGATCTGCGTTTCACCCGCACGATAAGGGAAACGCATCAGTTTATCAGTATCGGCGACATAAAAATCATTGCCGACGAGCGTCATGCCAAAAGGTGAGTTCAGTCCTTGCAGGAAGATTGTGCGCGTTTCGACGGTGCCGTCACCATTGGCATCACGCAGCAGCGTGATGCGGTTAGCGCTCGGTGGAGTTGCTCCCGCACGATCCATAAACCACTTCATGAGCCAGCCTTTAATGCCTTTGTCGCCTTCAGGATTGGGCGGGGCACTGGCTTCGGCGACCAGCACATCGTTGTTAGGGAGCACATAGAGCCAGCGCGGATGACTTAAGCCGGTGGCAAAGGCGCTCACCGCAAGCCCAGGGGCAGCCTTAGGCTTGGCATCTGCTGGCCAGCCTTTGGCAGGCGCGATATTGACAGTGGGTATTAGTGTTGGGTTGGGCGGCGGCAACTTCGGATGAGGACCGATGCCGGCCTGTTCGGGTAACGTCGCGACATCACCACAGGCGTTTAAAGTCAGTAAAAGCAGACAAGCGATCAGGTGAAAGAGGGCAGAGCGTTGCATGCAGCATCTCCGATTGGAAGGTAAGGAATAACTGTTGAAGGCACAAACCATAAATTTTGTAAAAGGTCGATCTGTGTGTAACGTCGCGCGTTCTTCAAACTGAACCATAAGCCAGTTCCGGCGCGATAAAAATATTCGCTTTATGCTTTCCCGGCACCGCTGCCAATATTCCTTAATGTCAAGACTTACGCAAGCCTGTGGAGGCGGCTTCGCCTAAAGCGCCTACTGTTGGTAGTCGCGCCACAGATTTTAAAACCGCTTGTCTCGGTAGTCCTGAAGTTTGACTATAACCGAGTCCTCAGACAGCATCTGTACGATATCGCACATAAAATGGCTCTGATGAGGCTAAACCGGTCAGCTCCGGCCAACTATATTATTAGCGCAACGACAATCTTTACGGCTTGAAACATTAGCTTTTGCAGCATGCGCCTGCTCAGGAATGCGCTTCGGAAGACAAGTAGCTATATTGTTAAAAATATAAAACATATTATATCATAGACATATTATTGGAAAAGCAAGTCTCTCAACTGTCTTTCCAGTGATTTGAGTTGCGCGATTCGATCTGCCAATCGACCGCTGTAACCACTGATCACCTAAATTTTCCTCAGTTTTTTGCACCCCTAGTAGTTGATCCGGCCAGCGCAGGGGCGAACCGTTTCAAAGCATTTGACGCTGCCTAATAGCTGAGGTAAGGTGATCATCCGTCCTAAGCAGGGATTCTGAACCTCAAATTCAAGGGCTCAAATAGGGAGATATAGCCAAAACAGATTTAGGAAAA
Organism: Methylobacter sp. BlB1; assembly: GCF_015476545.1. Lineage (GTDB taxonomy): Bacteria > Pseudomonadota > Gammaproteobacteria > Methylococcales > Methylomonadaceae > Methylobacter. The sequence goes on from NZ_JADMKV010000005.1 coordinate 14,569, forward strand.
TATGCTAAAGTACAGCTTGTGCCTGTTTACTTACAAGCATGGCATAGCGGTGTAAACCTAATTTGACATAAAACTACGACGTGTCTTGTCAGTAGGGTGATGTTGGTTTTTATATTTCTTGTAGTTAACTTGTATTTCAATAGCTTATTATTAGGGATAGAAATGAAAAACAAATTTAAATTGATGATGTCTGGGGTGGGTTTGGTTTCGGCGTTGACACTACCGGGTTTGGCCCAGGCATCGGACGGGACGATTACTTTTAGTGGAACTTTGGTCTCTTCTACCTGTACGGTTGTGCTGAATGGCGGGGCATCCGGGACCGGCACTGTAACTCTGCCCACGGTAGCCACCACTGCGTTGGCCAACACAGGAGATACGGCAGGTGCAACCCATTTTACGCTGGATATAAGCGCCTGTACCGCCGTCACGGGCCTCACGAATAACACGGTCAATGCCTTCTTCGAGTCAGGGGCCGGCGTTGATCCCGCCACAGGTAATTTAATCAATCTGACCAGTGGCGGCGCTGGTAATGTCGTAGTTCAGCTTTTCCCAGAAAATAACCTAGCCACCCAAATCAAGCCGGGCCTGACTGATCAAGCGAAAGCGCCAGATATAAACTTACCTCTCTCTGGCGGCGGTGGTGGTACTGGTAGCGGTATCCTCAATTATGTCGCGCAATACTATGCGCTTGATGCAACAACTGCCGGGGCTTATAGTTCTAATGTAACTTACTCGCTGGTCTATAACTGATCAGGTTTGTAATCCGCTGGTAAGCTCTTTTAGCACAGAGGCTTATTTGATATTCCTATCAGGCGCAGTACTGTAAGGTCTGCGCCCTATCATTTTTTGAAACAGCCCCATACGAATCCATGATGCTGGCACGATTGACGTTTTTTTTTACATTCGCTTTTAACGCCTGGGTGGCATCGCTTGGGCTGGTTTCGCCGGCCACGGCTGGCGTGGTTATCGACGGCACCCGGGTGGTCTATCCCGGACAAAAACGGGAAGTCAGCATCAATGTTCACAATAATGGGGAAACCCCATCGTTGGTGCAGGTCTGGCTCGATGCAGGTAACCCTCAGTCCAAACCCGGTGAGGACAAGGTTCCATTTTTGCTGACGCCGCCGTTGTTCCGCCTCGATCCCACCAAGGGCCAGAGCCTGCGCCTGTTCTATACCCAGGAACCCCTGCCAGTCGACCGGGAGTCACTGTTCTGGTTGAACGTGCTGGATATCCCCCCGCGCGCGCCGGCAGATCCCGATAGGCCTAACAAGCTGGAATTCGCATTCAAACACCGCATCAAGGTATTTTTTCGTCCGGACAACCTGCCCGGTACGGCCGCTGACGCGCCTGCGCAGTTGACCTGGAAGCTGCTGGCTAAGGATGGGCAAACCGCGCTGGAGGTTACCAACCCAACCCCGTATCATGTCTCGTTTGCCCAGGTGACAGCCATCGTAGGAGAGGATGCTCTCAACCTCAAAGCGGATATGGTGGGGCCTTTTGCTAGCCGGACGTTTGGCCTGCCTAAACAGGACGTTGAACCGGCCGGGTTGTTGCGAGTGGATTACAGCTTTATCAATGATTACGGCGGAATTGCAGAAGCGACGTTTAAAGTGCCCACTGCGCGTTGAAGCAGCTATTGACCGATACAGCGATGGACCGCTGGCATAGCACCAAAAATTGAAAAATCGTGAAAATTTATGGTGCGGTTAATCAACGCGATCGTAACTAGATATCCAGGTATCGAATCACAAAACTTTACGCTAATTTTCGCCTGGACCGGTTTATTTTTCAAGGCGCTAACCCTCTTGATCCTAATCATGGCAGGTTCCGCAGGCGCCGAATCGGAAAAGCTTGCCGAGGTGGAGTTCAACCCCGCATTTTTGCGCGGCGGTAGCGCCCAGCAAGTGGACATTTCCCGGTTTCAGCGTGGCAATCCCGTGCTGCCGGGCGATTATATCGTTGATCTGCACGTGAATGACAAATGGGTGGGCCGGGCCTCGGTGCGTTTTGTTGCCCAGCCAGATAGCGACATCGCCTTGCCTTGTATCGAACGAACAGTGCTTGAGAAAATCGATTTGGATTTTGAAAAGCTATCAGATTCGGCTCGCTCCGAATTGCTCAAAGTGCAGGCTGACGGCTGCGCCGACCTAGCCGCATTGGTCAAGGATGCCCATGTGTCGTTTGATCAATCTTCGTTACGTCTTGACCTGAGCGTGCCCCAGGCGGCGTTGCTGCGCACCCCGCGCGGCTATATCAGCCCGGAATTATGGGATAGCGGCGTGACTTCCGCGACGCTGGCCTACAATCTAAATGCTTTCCGCAACGCGAGCTCATTTTCGACGACATCCAATGGCTATCTCGGCCTGACCGGTGGCTTAAATTTCGAGAATTGGCACTTGCGGCAGCGCTCGTCCATAAATCTGCAATCGGATGGGTCTTCGACTTACCAAAACATCGCCACCTATGTGTTGCGCGACCTGCCTTCTCTGACCAGCCGCCTAAGCCTGGGCGATAGTTTCACGGATGGCGCGATGTTCGACAGTATTGGTTTTCGTGGCGTTTCACTGGGGACCGATGACCGCATGCGGCCTGATTCGCAACGCAATTACGCTCCGGTAGTGCGCGGTATCGCCAAGACCCGTGCGCGCGTACAGATCAGCCAGAATGGCAATATCATATTGGATACCACCGTGGCGCCAGGGCCTTTTGAAATCAATGACGTTTATGCCACCGGCTATGGCGGCGATTTGCTGGTCGCCGTGTATGAAGCGGACGGCAGCCAGCAGAATTTTACCGTTCCTTATGCTTACGTTACCCAATTGCTGCGTCCGGGAATCTGGCGTTACAACGCCACGATTGGCGAAGTCCGCGAGACACAGATTCACAACGGCGAGAAATTCGGCCAGGCAACGTTGCAATATGGTTTTAATAATCTGCTGACGGGTTATATGGGCGGCATTATCGCCTCCAACTATAAAGCGGGGCTAGTGGGGACGGGGTTTAACACGCCACTGGGAGCGATAGCGGTCGACCTGACCCACGCTGAAGCGGATATTCCGGGTGCACCGGCGACTAGCGGCCAAAGTCTGCGCGTCAGTTACAGCAAGCTGGTCTCTTATACTCGCACTTACTTAACATTAGCCGCCTACCGCTATTCGTCAGAGGGTTATTGGTCGTTTCACGAGGCGCTGGCCGGCCGTGATTTGGTGGCCGCCGGTGCCGATCCGCTGACGATCAACCACCAGCGCAGTAAATTACAACTCAACATCAACCAGAATTTTGGGAACTGGGGCACTCTTTTCCTGACCGGATCCATCGTGGATTATTGGAGCCAATCCGGTACAGCCACGCAGTTCCAAGCGGGCTACAATAATTTTTTCACGTTTGCAGGCATTACTCCGAATTACAATATTTCGGTGACCCGTCAGTTGGATGGAGCTACCGGCGGCGTTGATAATCAGGTGCTGGTCGGTGTCTCCTTACCGTTGGGTAGTAGCCCACAGGCGCCCAGGCTGATGACAAATTTTACTCAAGACGACGTGGGCGGGGTAACTCGCCGTACCGCGCAGGAGATCATCAGCGGTACGGCGGGTGAGAACAACGAACTGAGTTATACCGCATCGTCTAGCCAGACCGATGATGGGAAAGCTGTTTTCGGCCTGGCTGGGGGATACCGTAGCCCTTACACGACGCTTTCGGCGAGCTTCAGCGAAGGGTCCGAATATTCGCAACAATCTTTGGGAGCTACCGGCGGTGTGGTCCTTCATCCGGGAGGGGTAACGCTGGCGAACCAAATGGGCGACACAATTGGCATCGTCGAAGCGCCCGGCGCCGAGGGCACCCGGGTCACCAACAGTATCGGTACACGCATTGATGGTCGTGGTTATGCGGTCTTGCCTTTCCTGTCGCCCTACCGTATGAACATCGTCAGCATTGATCCGGATGGTGTTCCACCCGATGTGGAATTTAAAACCACTAGCCAGCAGATTACGCCCCGCTCCGATACGGTGGCGATGATAAGTTTTGCCACCGTCAGCGGACGGGCGGTAATGGTCACGGCTTACCTGGCCGACCGCTCGCCGGTGCCTTTCGGCGCCAGCGTACTCGATGCCGAAGGCCACGAGGTTGGTCTGGCGGGACAGGATGGCCGTATTTTTCTGCGTGGCATTGCCGACTCAGGCATCTTAACCGCAAAGTGGGGAGATGCCAGCGATCAACAGTGTGACTTTGAATATCAACTGCCACCGAAGAGCATGGATGAAGGCCCATTCCTAAAAATTGAGGCGGTATGCAATATCAGGGATGCCTTATCCAGGCAAAACAATGACCGGCCAAACCAGCGACTCTGAAGTCGGCAACAGAAGGTATAGTGCGATGAAAATTTTAATGTGCGGCTATAGGTTATTACAAGCGTTGTTGGGCTTGTGTGTCATGACCACTTTGTGCAAGGCTGCTCCGGTGGTCAGTTATTCGCCAGCCACGCTCAATTTTTCTCCGGCGGGACCTTACTCGCCGCCTAGAGACGAGGCGGTCGGGAGCACGCTTGCCACGGCAACGTCGGGTATTTCCATAAGCAACTTGCCTAATCTATTAGGCATATATGGTTGTACCATTAGGCAGACCGTTACCGTGGTCGGCACCGAGGTTTCATCAGGCGTATACCCTACAGGGATTAACGGCCTGGGGATCAGTTTCTATTTTAACTCCACGTTAATAACGAATGCGAATAATGGACTGTCTATCGACACTTTCTTTAATACTGGATCGGGGCCGTTGCCTGGCATCAATGCCCATCTGGTCGTGGCCGGACAGATTACTCCGGGGTCTGTTGCGTCCAGCACCTCTTTTGTACAAATAAATTATAAAACAGGGCTCCTCAATCCGCTGTTAAGCTGTCTTGGTCTGAATCTCGCTTGGAACCAGACGGATAATCTGACTACCGGCAACATTACCGTCTCGCCGGTTACGTGCAGCGTGACGACTCCATCGGTCAGCGTGACCTTGCCAACGGTTTCCACTACATCGCTAAGTTCATTGGGGCAAACCAATGGCGATACCCCATTCAATATCCGTCTGAGTTGCCAGAGCGGCGCTAATGTCTATGTGACATTAACCGATGCTACGACCCCTGGTAATACAACATCACTGTTGTCATTGAATCCCTCTTCAACTGCGCAGGGGGTCAAGTTGCGGATTCTTAAAAATGACGGCAATCCCGTGCCTTTTGGGCCGGATTCGGCGGCGGCCGGCAACACCAACCAATGGCTGGTCGGCTCTTCGGCAAGCACCAGCAATATTCCGCTGATAGTCCAATACTATCGAAACGGAGACTTAACAGCGGGAACTGTCAATGCAGCAGCGACTTTTACGATGAGCTATCAATAAATTTGGGGTTTAGGGAGATTGCAGGTATAAGGAAACGGAAATTCTTCTCCTATATCGCAGAAAAACGAGAGGGTTCCCTTATCTCAACTTTAAGCGAAGATATCTTTAGTTTTTACTGATTTTTTACCTTTTCGAGGGATGGCTAAAAATAGCCCGGGTGCCAATTCATTCGTATCGCCTATACCTCAGGTTGCCTTTGTCGAATTTATTTGATCCTACAAACTGCGTAACATCAGTAAATAAGATCTGAACGTTAGGATTTAGTTATTTAAAAAATCAGTATTCCCACGCGCCGGCAACAGTGATCAATGAACCGGTCATTGATTCGGGGCTATTCCAAATGAGCCATGCTGTGGTTTTGCCGATCTCATCAGGGTGAACAGGGCGGCCATAAGGGATTTGGTCTGCCATGTGTTGCCTCTCTTCTGCACTGATATTGCCTTCTTCGACAAGTCCAGGGCAGATTGCATTGACACGGACTTTATGTGGAGCAAGCGCCGCAGCGAGACTTTTAGTTAAAACGGCAACTCCGGTTTTAGCAGCGCAATAACCGGCCGACATAGACCAGGCTTTAATATTTTCCACGCCTGAAAAGGCAAAGTTGATGATCTGGCCGTGATTGCGGCGCAATTCATTCATTGCATAATAACTGGTATTAAAACAGGTATGCAGATTCAGGTTGATATCAGCGAACCATTCCTCAGGTGTGACCTCCAAGATGTTTTTGTACACGAAAGGCCCGACGATGTTAATCAAAACGTCAATCGAACCAAAAGCCTCCAAACTTTGAGCAATCAGCGACTCGGCTTGTTTAGGCTCTGTCAGGTCGCATTGAAAAAGGCGGCTTGGAACATTTTTTTCATTTAGCCAAGCTTGAAGCTCATTGGCTTTGGCTTGATTCGAACAATATTGAAGAGCCAATTGCAATGGGCGGTCAGACAAAGCTTTGGCAACGGCTATACCAATATCCGAATTACTGCCAGTTATTAAGATCGTCTTCATAAAATACTTATCATGATGAATAGGGTAGGGATGTATTGTAACGTTATTGCCCGTTTAACTAAAAATACAGTCCCAAAGGAAGGAACGAGGCGATTCCATTAAGACTCTGATCAATCAAGTAGCACTCTAAAGAGAACCAATGTCAAATCAATTTGCTGCCGATCTGGTCGTATTGCTGCACTTTTCTTTCATTTTATTTGTCGTTTTCGGCGGCCTGTTAATTTTCAAATGGCGGTGGCTTGCATGGCTTCATTTGCCGGCCGCTGCATGGGGCGCATTTATCGAACTCAGCGGTGGCATCTGTCCGCTGACGCCGCTCGAAAACAGACTTCGGGCTTCTGATGGTGGCAGCTATTCTGGCGACTTTATCGAGCATTACCTCATGCCGATAATTTATCCCGGCGAATTAGCCCATCAAATGCAAATCGTATTCGGAATAATGGTTTTGATTTTCAACGGCATCATTTACGGCTTGTGGCTTATCCGCAAGAGGGGATGAAGACAGCATCCACTTTTGTTCCGGTTGCATAGCTGGAATCAGTTTGTCAGTTAGCCCTAAACGAAGTAAGTCTGAGTAAGTTTCTGGAAAATGCCCTGCTGATCCCAAACACGGCAAGTTACATATGAAAATAACAAATCTATTATATCATAGACATATTGATTATAATTCAAGATGAAGTCAGAAGAGCCCATCCTCTCAAGCTTATCCAACAGCTAGAAAATTACAAAGTTTAGAATTCAGAAAACGTTTTAAAGTGAGATGAAAAAATCCAGTGGGGGAGGGTTAGTCTCGGTTGTTGCCTCGGCTAAAATCTCCGCCACTGGTAGATAGCTTCTATCTCAGATTAACAAATTTATTAATCACCCTTTGGGCCAGCAAACCACCAAATAACCAAACCTACAACTGGCAACAGTAGAATTAAAACCACCCATAAAACTTTCATTCCAGTGGTGGCAGCGCTTTTCATAATGTTAATAATGGCCCAGATATCCAAGACGAGTATAATAAAACCTAGAAAACCTCCAACTTCAATATCCATATTTCCTCCTAAACAGGTTTGTTTTCATTAGAAAAACTATTCTGCCTCATCAGTTTTAGACTTTACGCTTAAAAATAAGCCGGCTCTGTACGCTAGCACACATTGCTCAGTCTACGGCGTTTTTTGAGCAGTTTTTAATCAATCTGATATTACGAAACTATTCGGCCACCAGCAACGCAACCTGAAATGCTCCAAGCATATCCTCAATATCCAGTTCCAAATGACCACCAACCGCTTTGGCTGACAGTCTCCCGGTCGTAAAAACATTGCTGTAATGCAAAGGAGCGTCAGCAGGCAGTTCCAGTCGGGTTTCAGCCCAAATATCATCCTCATCCGACAGATGTTTCATGAACCTGGATGCCAGAATCACAACAAACTGTTCTGGATCGCGGCGCGCAAACGCCACTAAATTATCAGATCGCGGTCCATTGATAGACAGCCTCAGGTATTCGCCACTCTCAAACAGCGCCGCATATCGGTTGTGCAGTCGAAGAGTCTGAGTGGTAAGAAACAGCTTGATTCGGCCATCTTCCGGAGCATCCAGTAATGATTTTAGTAAAGACAGTCGATCATCAACGAGCGCGTCATCTATAGTCGACAATAATTTCCGGCCTATTTCGAAATCAACGGGACGGCGGTTGTCGGGATCGACCAAAGAAAAGCACCAGATTTCATTGCCCTGATAGATGTCCGGGACGCTTGGCGAGGTCAATAACAGTAATGTTTGAGCAAGTGCGTTATATAAAAACGCATCGCGTAGGGTATTGAGCGTATAGTCACGGTTTTTTGGCTGGGCTTCGGCGATTTGGCTCAACCGGTTGGCCAATACATTTCATTCAGCGGCCAGTGCAGTCGTCATGACCAGTTTTTTAGCCTGGTAGACGAGTTCTTCAAAATCGATGTTCCGGCCAACAAAACGGTTATAAATGGCTGTGAACTGTTCTTCTGCCTCGGCATTGACGAATAAGCCGGTCGTTCTATGTATGGGCCAATCGTGGGACAGGTATTCGTAATTAGCGACAATTTTTCGGCAACGTTGTCGCTGCCCATAATGCCCATGTGGTTAGGCTCGATATCAGCGATCAGGCCCATCCGATGCCGGTGCAATTCATCCACAAAGCGCTCATAATCCGCTTCCGAACCGATTTCGAGACATAGTGCGTTATGATCGACAATATCGTAGCCGTGAGTGTTGCCTGGCCTGGCCTTCAGATAGGGCGATACGTATCAGTGCTGATGCCTAGCCGGTGCAAATAGGAAATCAGTGCTGTGGCCTGGTGGAATGTGAAATGACTGTTGAATTGCAGGCGATAGGTCGCATCGGGAATCGCCTTGATGCGCACCATAACCGTTCAGCTTTCAGTCAGCAGCCAGACTACAGACCAGGGCGACAAACTGGCTGGCGGCTGGAAGTCGGCAATCGCGGCATCGGTTTTGAAAATGACTTCGCCATTGCCGGGGCTGTCGATCGCCACCGACTCGTCGCCAAGATTGGCGATCAGTTCCAGTTGCGAATCGTCGGCTATCCGCCAGCTCACCATCAAGGCGCGCTCGCTCAACAGCCGATATCCGGCTTGTCCTCCAGCCATGCCGGGCAGGCGAGGTTGAATATACTGTCGGCGCAGGTTCAGAAGCTGCCGATGGTAATTCAGCCATTGCTGATGCGTCGGTTGCTCCAACTCATGCCAGGCCAGTTTTGCAGACTGGAATGTGCCAATCTGGTTCGGTAACGGCATGTCTTGCGAATTGTTAAAGTCCGACAAGTGTGCAAATTCACGAAGCCGACCTTGTGCAATTCTTTCACCCAGTTCTTCCGGAAAATCCACGAAATAAGGGAAGGGCGTAGAAGTGGCCCATTCCTGCCCCATGAATAAGAGCGGTATGGATGGGGCCAGCAGGATAATCGCCGTGGCCGCCTGCAATGCTTTCGGGGAACATAGCGCAGAAAGGCGCTCTGCGAAAGCACAGTTGCCGATCTGGTCATGATTCTGCAGGAAATTGACGAAAGCCAACGGCGACAAATCTGCGCTCGGTTCGCCACGCGGTTTGCCGTCCCGGTAAGCCGAGATTTCTCCTTGGTAGGCGAAGCCTTCAGTCAGACAACGGGCCAGATGTTCGATCGGATTCTTTGCATAATCTTGGTAATAACCGCCCGTTTCACCGGTCAGCAACACATGCAGCACATGATGAATATCGTCGTTCCACTGAGCATTGTAATGGCCGTCATGCGGCTCTTCCGAATTCGGCCTCAAATAATGCGCAGCGTTGTTGTCGTTTTCCAGAACCAGATGGACATGGCGTTCATAACCATACGCGTGCCGCACCTCCCTGGCCAGATACTCAAAAAAGGGCGGACGGGTAGCGTCGGAATCGTCGAAAACGGCATGGACAGAATCAAACCTGAGCCCGTCAACATGATATTCTTCCAGCCAATATAGGGCGTTATGAAGAAAGTAAGCGCGCACCCAGGTACTGCCGGGGCCGTCAAAATTGATTGCGCTGCCCCAGGGCGTTTGATGGCGATCGGTAAAAAATGTCGGTGCATACTGGTTTAGGTAATTGCCTTCCGGGCCGAAATGGCTGTAAACCATGTCCAGAAAAACCATCAGGCCCTTGGCATGCGCCGTCTGAATAAAATCCTTCAGCTCATCGGGCGTGCCGTAAGCCGTGGCCGGGGCGAATGGCAATACACCGTCATAACCCCAGTTGCGGTTGCCGGGAAAAGCAGCAATGGGCATCAGCTGCAATGCGGTGATGCCCAGATCGGCCAGATAATCGAGCCGCTGCTTGGCGGCCGCAAATGTGCCCTCGGCCGTGAATGTGCCGATATGCAGTTCATATAAAATGACTTCTTCCCAGGGGCGTCCTTTCCAGTCCCGGTCCTGCCAGTCCCAGTCGCTGGGATTAATGATCTGGCTGGCGCCGTGCACGGTTTCCGGCTGGCAGCGCGATGCGGGGTCTGGCACATAAAATGACTCATTAATGCGGTACTGGTAATAATAAGCGCTGCTGCCATATTCCGTAATAATGCCGAACCAGCCTTCGTCTTCCGGCGTCATCGTCAGGTATTCTTCAGGCTCCAGGCCAAGCAGGCCCAGCTCTACTGTGTCGGCTCCCGGTGCCCACAAGCGGAAACGCACCCGGCCATCATCCAGGAGTTCGGCGCCGAAAGGCATCAGATGGCGGCGTTTGACGGCCATCAGCCTAACTCGATACGGTCAGCCATTCTGTCCGGATTGCGTCGTCTGGCATCGATAAAATGATAAAAAATGCTGCTGACTGACAGCTTTTGCATAATTTTGGCCATTTCTCTGGGATTGGCTGTGCTCGTATGAGTGTTGAAAACGACAATCTGAGAACGGATGAACTCAAACGGCTGTTCGGCGATAACCCAATGCAGGTGCTCGCTTTCTTCAAGGCGTTCTTCGATATACTCCAGAAGCTGCCGGCGAATTTCCGTCATGTTGACAAATTGGGTAGGATCAACGACCGCCAGCTGTTCTGCCAGTTTCGCATCATGAAGGCTGCGATAAGCCCAGGCGGCGAAATCGTTGTTATATTCGCGTTCTTCAAAACGAGCCTGGAGCAGATTGCCCCAAAAATGATAATACAGGCTGTCAGGGCTGATTTCGGCAATATGGTCACGGAATTCTTTCAGCGTATGCGCGCGTTTGCCTGTGGCGATAGCGATCAATGTGCAATCTTTAATCGCGAAGCGGGGCTTGTCTGGCCCCGGTGCTGCAGTGGATGGTTCGGTTATAGCCATAGCCCCTCTAAAATAGCCGGCGGTGCGTACAGCAAATGGCAGGAGTTGACGGCCAGCTGCTTAAAATTTTCAGGCCACATAAGTTGCTATGTAAGATAACCTGTTGAAAGCGAAAATAAAATTCGTATTAACCCCTAGGTAAATATACTGACTAAGAACGAGGCAATAAAGCCGCTATAATTGCCGCATTGTAAAATTGCGGCTTAGCGTAATGGAGGGCGATCTATGACAACCGGAAGAGTATTGATGATTATCGGCGTCATTCTGATTGTCGCCGGGCTTGTTTTCAATTATGCCCCCTGGCTGATCAATTGGTTTGGCAAGTTGCCCGGCGATATCCATATCAAGGATGAAAAGCGGATTATTTTTTTTCCGATTACCTCAATGGTCATCGTCAGCCTGATTTTGACGCTGATTATCAACCTGATTTTCCGCAAATAGAAGAGGCTGATCGACTTGCAAAAAAACGGACAATCCATAGCTGGATCGCCTGCTTTTTTATTATTCACTGATGTGTAAGGTCGAATTCATTCAACCCGAAGCAAACGCCCATGTATCGACCCATGCAGTGCGAATACCCGCAAGGGGCACAAGTGAATCCGCCCCTACACGGCATTGCAGCAAAACTAAAACAGCACAGAGATTGATGCATGCGTAACATCAGTTACTCGGCGGGTACTGTTCCTGAAGAAGGCTTATTGCTTGGAACGCGGCGCTTGCCGATATTTTTTCTGTCGCGATGACGCTCTTTGGTCTTTTTGACGGCTTCTTTTTTAGGTTCTTTTTTAGTCTTGCTGCCAGCAGCTTTGCCTGAGGCTTTAAGCTTTTTAGGGCCTTTATACTTGCCTTCCATTTCCTTGATCGTGCGGCGCTTAAATTTTTGCTTTAAAAACCGCTTGATGCCGGCCATCAAGTTCCATTCCGTGCTTTTTACCAGAGCAATCGCCAGTCCCAGTTCATCGGCGCGGCCTGTTCTGCCGATACGATGGATATAATCGATACCGGTCCTGGGCATGTCGAAATTAATGACCAGGTCGATGCCTTTTACATCGAGACCGCGCGCGGCGACATCGGTGGCAATCAGAATGTTGATATCACCCTGTGTATACAATTCCAGAACCCTGTTGCGGTCTTTCTGATCCATATCGCCATGCAACACGCCGACGCGGAGCTTCTGGCCGCGCAGCGGGCCGCGCAGAATGTCGGCCTGAATTTTAGTGTTGGTAAATACCAGCGCTTTGTCATAAATTTCATTAAGCAGCAGCCAGGCCAGCAGTTTTTGTTTATGCTCGCTGTCGTCGGCCAAGACAATTTGCTGTTCAATATTGCCATGTTCATCGTGCAAACTGTTTAAAGCAATTACTTCTGGTTTTTTCAGTACCTGTTTGGCTATCTTCGTGACGCCTTGATGAGCCAGCGTTGCGGAAAGCAGCAGGGTTTGTCTTTTCGTATTGCAGTGCTCGACAATGGTCAATACGTCATCGCTGAATCCCATGTCCAGCATGCGGTCGGCTTCATCCAGCACCAGAACTTCCAGGCCGTCAAGATCCGGCAGGTCCTGATTCAGCAGTTCCAGAAGCCGTCCCGGCGTGGCAATGATAATGTCAGGATTCTTACGGATGGTTTTCTGTTGTTGTTTGAAATCGTCGCCGCCCGTAATCAGGCCGGCTTGCAGATCACTGAATTCGCACAGTTGCCTGCACTGCTGAAAAATCTGACGCGCAAGCTCGCGGGTCGGAGCAAGTACCAATGCCCGTGTTCCGGTGTGAGAGGCGGGAATCGCTAGTAAATGATGCAGAGTCGGCAGCAGGAAGGCCGCTGTTTTGCCGCTGCCGGTTTCGGCGCTGACCAGCAGGTCTTTATGTTCCAGGGCCGGCGGAATAGCCTGCATTTGAGTCGGTGTGGGCTGCTCAAAGCCTAATTGTCTTAATGCCATGAGCAAATGTTCATCAAGGAACAAGTCTGAAAAGGATAGGGGAGTATCTAGTGAATTCGGTTGCATGAATTGTTAACGGTCGCCGTAAGGCAAATATGAGAAGGAGCTGTTTTTTCCATCATTATAAACTTTTTGGACCGAGAATTTATCAATAAATGCAGACTCGTTGCTCATCAGTATTTTTAACTGATAAGCTTGAGCTAGAAATATCCGGATTTTTCGATAACTGGAATCAACAATAGGGGAAGCCATGATACCAATTAGAGATACAGCGCCCTGTAACATAAGGCCTTGGGTGACCTGGGGATTGATGGCCATCTGCATCACTATTTTTATTGCCATGCAGCTGATGCCGTATGAGTTGAGTTATCGGCTTATTTATCGTTATGGCATGGTGCCTATTCGTTATACAGAGCCACAGTGGGCTTTCAGTTTCGGCTTGCCCGACGACTACTATTTGTCCTTCTTGACCAGTCTGTTCTTGCATGGGAACTGGTGGCACCTGGCCATCAACATGGTTTTCATGTGGATCTTTGCCGATAACATAGAAGATAGAATGGGGCATGGGCCTTTTCTGCTCTTTTATTTAGTGTGCGGCCTATGCGCGACATTTCTTCAATGGTATTTTGACCCCCGTCTGGCCATCCCGGTTGTTGGCGCATCGGGCGCTATTGCCGGCGTATTGGCGGCTTATTTCTTTCTCTATCCGATGGCCCGGGTCATCCTTTGGGTGCCTCTGTTCTTTCTGCCGATTGTCGTTCATGTTCCGGCCATTGCTTTTTTAGGTTTGTGGGTCATTATTCAGCTGCATGATGCCATGACTTCGGTCGTGTTTGAGGGCGTGACTGTTGATGTGGCTTGGTGGGCGCATTTAGGCGGCTTTGTGACCGGCACTATTCTATATAGATTATTTATTCGAAACGAGCCAAATGAGCCGGTAGAAGAAAAATAAATTATTTTGATGGCTTTAAGGTATAATTGCCGATCTCAAAAAGTGGGGCTTTTTGATAAAGATCAATCAGAGCCAGGAACGCTTTCTGGCTAAAAAAGGCTTCTTAAGTTCTATCAGGAAATTAAAAATAATATGAAAAATATTAATGTTGCATTGGTAAGGCTGCTTCAATTTGTAGTTTTTGTACTGTTCACATTCATGGTATTGGCCTATTTCGGCGCCATGGTTTTACTGCCATTGGATGCGATTGCTCTGCTAATAAAACTCATGTCAGCCATTGGCCTTAACGGTTTTATTGCAGCTTTTATTGCCGTTCCGGTTGTCGGCTATCTGGTCATGGTGGTTTACAAAATTCCAGGACTGGGCAAAATGGTAGTTGATACTGGCGTTGATCTGGTTACTACCGGCAAATCAAGAGTTGAAGCGTTTAATGAAATCGCCAATTCAGTAAAAAGTTAATTTCCATTCTTGCCCTGCCGGGTGAGTACAAAAAGGCGTGTCGGATATGTGTTCGGCACGCCTTTTTTTATGTCCCACAGCGGACTTTTAAATCCGGAGCAGATCATAAAAGCCAATCAATCGGCAACCATGACAGAAAATAGACGATAGAGCGCTGCAGAAAATTCGTGCCGGGCTCCGTCTCGTGCCGCACCAGCATCCCCTCGCGATTCTCAAGCCAATATAAATCCCCCTTATCGGACAGGCGCACCTCATAGGCGCTTTCAGGAATACCGTTGCTGAATACGGCATCGATCTGTTTTGCCAAGCGCGGGCTATCGATTATAAAGCCCAGTTCGGTATTCAGCTCGGCCGAACGCGGATCGAAATTGAACGAGCCGATGAAAACGCTTGAGTGGTCTACTGAAAACGTTTTCGCGTGCAGGCTTGAACCCGAACTGCCCAATATGCCGACTCTTCTGTTTCTTTCGGCTTCCGGCGATAACAGCCGTGTTTCATAGAGCGTGATGCCGGCCTGTAGCAACGGTTTGCGCCATTTCGCATAACCCGCGTGTACAACAGGGACATCCGTGGCCTCCAGGGAATTAGTGAATACCTTAATGTCAACGCCTCGGCTGGCCAGAGCCACAAATGCATCGACGCCTGCGGCGGTTGGCACGAAGTAAGGCGAGACAAGTTCCACTTCAGCTTTTGGCTCGCCGATGATCTTATCAAGTTCGCAGGTTAGGTGGACGTCCTCCGAGGACTGGCCAAGCCCTTTGCCCGGATCGTCGCTGACCATGCGGGTGACAACCCATTCCAGTTCCAGATTTTCCTGGACTAGTTTGCGGATGACAGCCGTGTTGCGTATCGCATTCATATAGGCCACGGCAGCCGGATCCCTTTCGACCATTTTTGCCGCCGACACCAGTTCCTTGAGCATGACAAGGTCAGCGGGCGGCAATACGCGGTCGATAGGGTATGACGATTCGCTGATCCAGTAGCGGTCGAAGTCATTCGATACATCCTTGACGACCGCCCCTGCGGCCATGACATCCAGATCGGCGAACAGCACGTCGTCGGCCGCGCCGAAGTACTCGTCCCCGACATTGCGGCCGCCAATGATCGTGACCTGATTATCGGCGGTAAAAGACTTGTTATGCATACGCCGGTTCAGGCGGGAGAAGTCGGTGATGTAACCAATCAACCGCGGCTTGCGGATCATGAACGGATTAAACAAGCGAACTTCGATATTCGGATGAGCATCAAGCGCCATAAGCATGGCATCGAGTTCGGAAGAGATATTGTTGTCGTCGAGCAATAATCGCACGCGCACGCCGCGGTCGGCCGAGGCATGCAGGGCTTCGAGCAGCAGGATGCCGGTCATGTCCCAATGCCAGATGTAATACTGGACATCAAGGGTACGGTCGGCGGTCCCGGCCAATAGAGCCCGCACGGCAAACGCATCGTGCGCGTTCGGAAGCGGGTAAATGCCGGATTTGCCGGGATGCGCCTCAGCAGATGAGGAAATCGACCTGCCAAGTCGGGTGGCTTTGGACTCGGCAGCGGACAGCGCCGTGGAAATGCTTCGGCCTTCGAGTGATGGCAACGGGGTGCAGCCTTCGGTCAGACCTGCGGCCAGGCAAAACATCAAAACATACGGGGTAATGCCTCCGTGTGAGTTCATGGCATCGTCCGTCTGCCAGCCGGTTTATACATATGAAGTACCTTTAGGTCGGCGGCGACGGCCGCCGAGAGTTCGTGATTATCGTTTTGTCCTCACAACATTCACACAAAGGGGAGGGCGGCAATCACTCGGCTTCACCAGAGATAAGCGCTCGCCTTTTTTCCCATTATTTCGAACCGGAATACCTGCCTGGCGGGGGCGCCGGCAATGCCGTAGCAAACGTGCAAAGGCAGCAAGTGATCTTCTCTCGGATGGCAATATCTTGCGGCCGGGGCGCTCTCCCAATTGACCAGCCTGTGTTCTCTCTCGGGCTCGCTTAACTGTCGGTTTGAGCAGGTATCGATCAGCCATTGCTCGAAAGCTTCATTCATCGATTGCGTTTCCATTGTAGACGGTCCAAAAAATGCTCTGAGATTATGAAACGAAAATCCGGAACCGATAACAAGCACGTTTTCCTCTTTTTCCTCTAAAAGTCCGGCCAAGGCCTTGCCGATCCGGATGTGTTCATCAGGCCTCAAGCCCTTGACCAGCGATAATTGAACGCAAGGAATGTTCGCATCCGGATACATAATTTTTAACGGCACGAATAAACCATGATCAAAGCCCCTCTGGTCCGTAAGGCTTGCGTCTATGCCATGGCTTTGCAGAAGACCGAATATCTTATTCGCAAGCATGGGCGCACCTGGCGCCGGATATTCGATGGCATAGGATTCTTCCGGAAATCCGTAATAATCATAGATCAAAGGAGGCGATGCTCCGCTTGTAATGGTTGGCTTGTTTTCTTCCCAATGGGCGCTGATTACTAGAATGGCCGAGGGATTGCCAAGATCAGGCGTCACTTTTTTAAGCAATGTTATCATTTCCTTGTGCGCGCCATCGCCAAGCAAGGGCAGAGGGCCTCCACCATGGGAAAGGTATAAAACCGAGCCCCCTGGAACACTGTTTGATTTATCGCTCATGATAGCCGGGGTTACTTAATTTCTTCGATCGTGAAGCGCTGGTAACGGTGAGCAAAGTCAAACGGTACACGCCGGATGACGTTCATCGCGCGTGCTGCCTCCGTATCGCCGGGCGCATAGATCAGCAAGAACGCGGAGCCTTGCTTGGCGGCTTCCAGATGGGCTTTTACCGCTTCATCACTCCAGCCCAACCGCGCCAGAAAGCCCTTGTTATCAGCAAGATTACGTTGGGCCGCATCAGCCACTTCTTTGCATGTATAAAACTCGCAATCGGCTTGGTCATACCCGCCGGCCATGAGATCCCGCTGTACCTGCCGCGCATCTTCCTGGTTTGGAAACGCGACGACGAGATAGCCGAGCGGATAAAATATACCGAAGTCGGTGCCTGGTCTATTCTCTGTTGTCTGATTGCGCATGACTCATCCTCTCTCGATAGCGTTACATTGAAAGTTCGCTTTGGAAAGCATTAGCTAATCTGACAGTAGCATGGTCGCTAAGTTTCCGTTGAATCCGGGCTGACGCCAAACCATGCCGGTCATTCGAAAAAACGCTTCAGATAAACGCCGGTATGCGAGGCCGGATTTTCCGAAACCTGTTTCGGCGTGCCTTCGGCCACCAGCGTACCGCCGCCGTCGCCGCCTTCAGGACCCATATCGATGATCCAGTCTGCCGTCTTTATGACGTCCAGGTTGTGCTCGATGACGATGACTGTATTGCCGTGGTCGCGTAGCGTATGCAAGACCGACAGCAACTGCTTAATATCGTGGAAGTGCAGACCTGTGGTCGGCTCGTCGAGAATATATAAAGTTTTGCCGGTATCGCGCTTGGAGAGTTCCTTGGCGAGTTTGACGCGTTGCGCCTCGCCGCCGGACAGGGTCGTCGCATTTTGCCCCAAAGTGATGTAGCTCAGGCCGACTTCGGTCAGCGTGTCCAGTTTGCGGGCAATGGTCGGAACGGCGCTGAAGAAGGCGGCCGCGTCCTCGACGGTCATATCCAGCACTTCATTGACCGTTTTGCCTTTGTAGCGTATTTCCAGTGTCTCGCGGTTGTAACGCTTGCCATGGCAGATGTCGCAGTTGACGAAGATGTCGGGCAAAAAATGCATCTCCACTTTGATGACGCCGTCGCCTTTACAGGCTTCGCAACGTCCGCCCTTGACGTTGAAGCTGAACCGACCCGGCGTGTAGCCGCGCGAGCGCGCTTCGGGCGTGGCTGCAAACAGTTCCCGTATCGGTGTGAACAGGCCGGTATAAGTGGCCGGATTCGAGCGCGGCGTGCGGCCGATCGGGCTCTGGTCGATATCGACAACCTTGTCGAAATAATCCAGACCTTCAATGGCATCGCAAGGCGCCGGAACGGCGCCTGCGCGATTAATTAGACGCGCCGCATGACAATACAGCGTATCGTTGACCAATGTGGACTTGCCGGACCCGGACACGCCCGTGACACAGGTCAGCAAACCGATAGGGAAGGCGATATCGACATTTTTCAGGTTATTGCCGCGCGCGTTGCGTATGACGATTTGTTTGTCTTTATCAACGGGCGTCGGCGAATCGGGGGCAGTAATTTCGACTTTGCCCGATAAATACTGGCCAGTCAGAGAATCTTTATTGGCAAGTATGTCTTCCAGCGCGCCTTGGGCGATGACGCGCCCGCCGTGGACGCCGGCGCCGGGGCCGATATCGACGATGTAGTTCGCCGAGCGTATAGCATCCTCGTCGTGCTCGACCACGATCACGGTATTACCCAGATCGCGCAGGCGGAACAAGGTATTCAGCAGGCGCTGATTGTCGCGCTGGTGCAGTCCTATCGACGGCTCGTCCAGCACGTACATGACGCCAACCAGTCCGGCGCCGATTTGGCTAGCCAAGCGTATGCGCTGCGCTTCGCCGCCGGACAGCGTTTCGGCGCTGCGGTCCAGCGTCAAATAGTCGAGTCCCACGTTGACCAGAAATTCCAGGCGCTCTTGAATTTCCTTGACGATTTTGCCGGCGACTTCGCCGCGTTTGCCAGTTAATTTAAGGTACTTGAAAAAATCCAGCGATTTGCGGACAGGGAAGCGTGTCAGATGATGAATAGGTAAATCTTCAACGAAAACATTTCTGGCCGAGATGTTAAGCCGCGCGCCGCCGCAGATATTGCAGATCCTGTTGGATAAATACTTCGACAGCTCTTCCCGGACCATTTGCGAATCGGTTTCATGATAGCGCCGCTCCATATTGGCGATAATACCTTCGAAGCTATGACGCCTTTTCTTGGCGCCGCCGGTGCCGGTCATGAATTTGAATTCGATGGTCTCATTGCCGCTGCCATACAGGATCATCGATTGAATATCATTGGGCAGTTGCGAAAATGGAATTTCCGGATCGAAGTTGTAATGCTTGGCCAGCGAACAAATGATCTGGTAATAATAGGCATTGCGACGATCCCAACCGCGAACCGCACCGCCGGCAAGACTGATGTCGGGATTGTGAATGATCAGCTCGGGGTCGAAGTACTGCCGCACGCCCAGGCCGTCACAACTGCTGCAGGCGCCTTTCGGGTTGTTGAATGAGAAGATGCGCGGCTCCAGTTCGTTCAGGCTGTAACCGCAATGCGGGCAGGCGTAGCGCTCGGAGAACAGCAGCTCCGTGCCGTTATCCATGCAGGCAGCGACAGCGATACCGTCGGCCATACGCAGGGCAGTCTCGAAAGACTCGGCCAACCGTAGGCCGATATCGTCACGAATTTTAAAGCGGTCGACGATGACTTCAATGGTGTGCTGCTTTCTCAGGTCCAATGCCGGCGCTTCATCCAGGTCGTACACGACGCCGTCGATACGGGCTCGAATAAAGCCTTGCGCGCGCAGGTCTTCAAGCAACTGGGTATGTTCGCCTTTACGCTGGCTGATGACCGGCGCCAGCAGCATCCAGCGCTGGTCCTGGGGCTGGGCAAGCACCTGATCGACCATCTGGCTGATCGTTTGCGCTTCCAGCGAAACCTGGTGTTCAGGGCAGCGTGGCGTACCGGCTCGCGCGTATAACAGCCTTAAATAATCGTAGATTTCGGTAATCGTGCCGACGGTTGAGCGTGGGTTATGCGAGGTTGATTTCTGCTCGATGGAGATTGCCGGCGACAGTCCTTCGATATGGTCGACGTCGGGCTTTTCCATCATCGACAGAAACTGACGGGCATAGGCGGAAAGCGATTCAACATAGCGTCTTTGGCCTTCAGCGTAAATCGTATCAAAAGCCAGCGATGACTTGCCGGAACCGGAAAGCCCGGTGATGACAATGAGTGAATTCCGGCGCAGATCAAGATCGATATTTTTCAGATTATGCGTTCTGGCACCACGTATGCTAATGATATCCATCAAATAATTCCGTCAATCAAAACAACTTTATAATATACGTTCAAAATAGGCATGATTCAACGCGGCAAAACAATGGGCATTCAAATGGATGATAAGCTTTGGGTTACTACTTACAAATTTAGGGTTATTACTTACAATTTTACATAATATACATTATGCGAAATTTATAATTACAATTACATTTACTTTGGGGATTATTACTATGAAACATCCGGAATTTCCTTTATCCGATGAATTAATTTATTTAAATCATGCGGCTGTATCACCGTGGCCTAAAAGAACTAGCGAGGCAGTCGCAAAGTTCGCAGAACAAAATACGCTATACGGATCATATTTTTATCCAGAATGGCTGGCTAAAGAATCTGAATTACGGTCCCAGCTCCAAATTTTATTAAACGCTCCCTCTGCAGATGATATTGCTTTAGTTAAAAATACTTCTGAAGCTCTATCTTTTGTCGCCTATGGCCTGGATTGGAAATCCGGAGACAATATTGTCAGCAGTAATGAAGAATTTCCTTCTAATAGATTACCTTGGCAATCTCTGGCCCAACAAGGTATTGAATTTCGTCAAGCTGACTTAAGAAATTCTACTTCTCCTGAGGACGCTTTGTTTGAGTTGGTAGATGGTAATACCCGTTTGCTAACGATAAGCTCTATACAATTCGCTTCGGGTCTGCGTCTGGATCTGGAAAAGATAGGCGCATTCTGTAAACAGCGCAATATCTTTTTCTGTATTGATGCAATTCAAAGCCTAGGTGCGGTTCAGTTTGATGTGCAGGCTTATCAAGCTGATTTCGTTATGGCTGATGGTCACAAATGGATGTTAGGTCCTGAGGGCTTGGGTGTTTTCTATACTACGCCTACAGCTAGAGATAGACTAAAATTGACTCAATACGGTTGGCACATGATGAAAGACACCTATAATTATGAAAATAAGTCATGGGAAGTTCATCCTACTGCCCGTCGTTTTGAATGTGGCAGCCCGAATATGCTGGGAATTCATGCACTCTCTGCCAGTCTGTCGTTATTGCTGGAAACCGGGATGACAGCTGTTGAATCTTCGATTATGGAAAAAACAAACTATTTAATGGAACAGATTCATAGAAACGAGAAGTTAATTTTATTATCTCAGAAGCGAAATCAATTAAATTCCGGTATTATAATATTCAAGCACGGAACAGCCCCGAATAATGCTTTTTATAGATACTTACAGAAAAATGGCATTGTCTGTGCTTTACGCGGTGGCGGAATACGGTTATCCCCACATTTTTATAATAATAATGAAGAATTAAAGAAAGCGATATCTATAATGGAACTGTATTGCGATTAACAGTTCCCGTTAGATTTCTCTATATAAAAACGACTCTATTAATAACCGGTTATCCAGTTTGCAACAAATCGCCCTATTCTTTCGATTACGATTGAGAATGAGCTTGATGTTCATTCTATTTATCTTTTTGCTGAGCCAATTCGCTTCAGCCGCGCCTCCTGTAATTGAAAAACAACAAAACATAGTCATTCCTGTCATCAATAGCGCTAATCAGCAGGATACTATCAGCCGAAATGGGTTAAGTGCTATTTTCAAGATGCGTTTACTGCGTTGGAACGATGGTTCCGCGGTGACAGTTTTTGTACTCAATGATGATGATCCATTACATAAACAGTTTTGCAAACAGATATTAAATGTTTTTCCTCATCAAATGCGCCGAAATTGGGATAAGTTAGTATTCAGCGGATCAGGTCAGGCTCCAATTCTTGTAGAAAGCAAGGAGGAAATGATCGAAAAAATAGAAAAAACACCGGGGTCTGTAGGTTATTTAAATTTAAGTGATTTAACAAATGGTATCAAGCGGTTGGATATTAAATAAGGAAATGTGCATGTATGCTGGCAAATTTAATTTAAATAACCTTACAAGACTGCTCATTTGCAATGTTGTGGTAATAACCCCCTTTATTTCCAGCAATGCAATCGCAGCTGAAAAAAACTGGCTGCCGGAGCTGCCGGATACAGTACAAATACATGGTTTTCTTTCTCAAGCATTGATTCACACATCAGATAATAATTTCTTTGGTACAACTGATGACAATATTTCTGATGATTTCAGAGAATTAGGAATTAATGGCTCATGGCGTATCATCCCTGATTTGCAAATAGCGATGCAGGTAGTATGGCGGGATGCAGGAAAAACTGATGAACAAGGTTTGCGTATTGATTATGGACTGGCTGATTATCGCCTATACTCATCTGAGGACAGTTTGTTAGGCATTAAAGCCGGAAGAGTTCCAACGCCATTAGGTTTATATAATGACACTCGAGATGTCGCATCTACCAGACCAAGTATATTTTTGCCACAATCAATTTATTTTGACATCAATCGAAACAGTGCTCTGTCTGCTGATGGTGGCTATTTCTATGGTGAGCAAAATACCGATTGGGGGGATTTTTCATTTAATGTCGGCATTGTTGTTCCTCGAAGTGACGACCCTGACCTAACAGCTCAACTCGCAAAGAATATTCAAGCATATGGAGATACCTCTTGGATTAGCCGCTTAAATTATGAGTGGCGTGGCGGTGAAGTTCGACTTGCCATTACATATGCTGAGTTCAATGCTCACTTTTCGCCCATACCTGCTCCAATTAAATTTAATGAAGGGCAGTTCCAATTTAAACCACTGATTTTCTCTGCTCAATATAATGCAGAAAAATGGTCACTAACTGGAGAATATGAATTCCGTGGCCAACGATTGAATAACTTTGGCCTATTTCCTGATTCTGATACGACAGGTGAAGGTTATTATCTGCAAGGAATTTACAAATTTACATCTTATGTGGAAGGTATGGTTCGATATGATCAGCTTATCTGGGATAAAGATGATAAACATGGAGATAAGTTTTCTGCTAACACTGGTGCGCCAGCCTATTCACGATTTGCTAAAGATTGGACTGTTGGTTTGCGATTTAAATTAATTCCAGGTTTGCTTCTCAGTACCGAATATCATCGTATAAACGGGACAGGAACAATATCCAGATTAGAAAATCCTCCTGGAGCTACAAAGCAACATTGGGATCTGTATGCAATAATGTTGTCATATGATTTTTGATTTAAATCAGATTATTTCCATTTCAGACTGAAGCTGAAATTTACTATGTAAGTCGAATTGTGGTTCAGGCATAGGTTTGCCTATACCATAACCTTGAGCGTAGTTTACCCCCATTTCTGATAATTCTTTCAATATCATTTCATTCTCAACAAACTCAGCAATTGTTTTTATCCCCATTCCCTGCCCGACATCATTAATTGCTTTTACGAAAAGCTGATCTTCTCTATTATTGGCAAGATTCTTAATAAAGCCGCCATCGATTTTTAAATATTGGACAGGTAATTGTTTTAGATGGCTCATAGATGAAAAACCGACCCCAAAATCATCCAAAGCAAATTTACCGCCAATATTTGTGACATAAGTCATGAAATCACGAGCTGCTTGTATATTCGTGACAGCCTGCGTTTCCAGAACTTCGAAAATGAATTTGTGAGCAGGAACATTCCACCTATCAAGATGCTCAGCTATTATGGAAAATGCATTAGGATTTGAGAGCATTTCACCGGACAAGTTAATGGATAAATGAATGTCCAGTCCCTGCTTAATAAATAAAGACTGTTTTTTAAAAGCGAGATCAATGACTCTTTGATCAATTTTGGTGATGAGCCCAAAGTGTTCGGCAATACCGGTGAACATACCTGGCGGGATAATTTCTCCATTTTCATCAATCATCCGTAAAAGACATTCATAGTGGGAAATACTTTTATCAGCTATTCTCATAATAGGCTGATAATAAAGAATAAAGCGGTCTTCTTCTAACGCCTTTTCAATTTTTGCCTTCCAATTTACTCTATGCCGTATTTCATCCCTAGCTAGATCCTCCATAGAAGCGAGACACCACCCTCCTCTACCCATTTGTTTTGCTTTATACATGGCGATATCTACGGTTGCCATCAACTCTTGGGAAGAGAAACCGGGAGCTGGAAAAATTAGCATGCCCGCACTGATAGTCACACCTAAATCAATATTGTTAACTGTAACTTTAACGGTGGCAATCTCGGCGCATATTTTCTGTACTACTTTCTCGGCATGGTCCTGATCAATACAATATGAAATTACTACAAATTCATCTCCGCCTAATCTGGCAACAATATCCGTATCACGAATTATTGAAAGCAGTTTATCAGCGACTTTAATCAATAATTCATCGCCCACATTATGACCGCTGCTATCATTAATATTTTTGAATTGGTCTATATCAAAAAGAATAAGGGCTCCTTTTTGATTATACCGATTGGCAATGGTTAGTGCGTGCTCCAATTCCTGATCAAATCTGCGCCGGTTATATAAATTGGTTAATGGATCATGATCTGCGAGCCATGATAATTTTTTTTCTGTTATTCTACGCTCAGTCAAATCCAGACCAACGGATAATATTTCAGTTTTTTTATTATTTTTTATAAGAGTAAAAAACCATGAAATATATAATTCATTCCCTTTTGATGAAAATAGTATGCATTCATAACGAAATGTTCTTCTCTGCTGGTTGGATATTTCTTCAATTGCATTAGAAATAGTTCTTATATCCTCATGACCGAAAACCAGGTTAACGAATAGTTGCCGTTTTAATTCATTTTCGCTATAACCGATCTGTTTCTCGGCATATTTATTGCTCATTACAATTCTTCCGTTATTATCAATTATTATAATAATAACCTGAGCTGTATTAAGAATATTAGATACTAGATTTTTTTCTTGTTGCAGTTCAACACTCCGTTCGGCCAGTCGTTGCGTACGCAGATCAACATCTCTATCTAGGTTTTTTAACGTAAGGATCAAATCTTGCGTGGCATTATTTAATATATCAATTTCATCATTAAATAATTTATGCCCAGAAGAAACGGGCATAATTTCATTTACTTTTAAATAATTTTTCTTGGCTATCCAGGGCAGCAAAGCAATGAATGCATTTAAACGCCTCATTGGTTTAATCAGTAAAAGTAATAGAATCACACCTGCCAAGATTAAGCTTATTGTGCCGCTTAGAGCATATAACATCGATGATCTATGAATATCGATTAATTCTTCACTTAAATTATCAATAATAACAAGATCAGCAATATTATTGTCTTTGCTGAATGGGAAAATAATTATTTCATAATCATTATTATTGTATTCAAAGCGTGCTTTTTTTTGGGGTAAACTATCTGGCAGTTTATTCATAACAGCCAGCAAGAGCGGAAAACTTTTTTCATACTCCGTTAATGCAATGATCGCTTTTGACCATTTATCAAGAGTCGGTTTTGTCGAGACTATTTCATTTTCATTATTCTGTACTAAAATTCCAATTTCCTTACCGGTAATGGCTTTCATCCTTAGCACCATATCGGCTAGGTCTCTTCCAAATATAAATACCCCAATAAACTCTCCATTATGCAAAAAAGGATAAGCCTTATATTGCACGCAATTGATGCTACAAAGAATTTTTTCAAAAGGCTCTTCATTTTCAAATACATAATTGAGCCACGGTGAAAAAACTTCCTTATTTAATACTGTATCGCCCCAACTGTTCAGCAAATCTCCTTTTTTTGAAAATAAATAAGCGGATTTGATATCAGACTCAAGCTCTATTTTGAACCAATTGGCGTTAATAATTTTTTCTATCTGATCCAATGCCTGCTGAGATGATAGATCAAGACTAATGACAGCGGGAATGATCCAGGTAATATCAATTTGATCAAGCTTTGACTGTTGCAGAATACTATCGAATGCTTGTTGATAAAAGCGATGAACCCTATCTCGCTCCTGTGAATAATTTTTTTCTAATGTTAGATTACCGAATATAAAAACACTGCCTGAAGATGTCAGAATGGCTATGCTTACGGCTAAAATTGCTTTCCATGTAAGGCTCAGGAACCTGCCTTTTTTCTTAGTTTTATCTTGCATTAATATAAGCAATATTTTCTATTACATTTTGTTCGCTTAATTCACTACTAATTTTATCAGACAGACTACGAAACTCTGGAGTTAAATTTTTATAAGTAATTTCTGGATAAAACACATGAGGAACTCGAGTTCCAAAAAACTCAAAAGGTTGGCCTATTTGATCAAATTGAACGCCGAGACGACGTAATAAAATTGCAAGTTTAGGCTCTACCATGGCAAGACAGTATTCTATATTCCTCGCAAATGCAAAATGCATAGCAGCTGATACAAGGCACATCGGTAAGTAATTAATTGGGTAACGATTATCTGGATGGGCTATTTTTTCAGATTGTTTAAAAGACTCTCGATCATTATTGTCAGAAAGCCTCCGCCTGAAAGAGGGCATAATAGCCATTCTTGAAACTTCACCTATGTTTGTTTTCTCCGCCATGTTTACGCGGGCGGTATTAAAATCAAAGGGTTTTCCATAAAACTTTTCGATGGGAAGCTGATTGTTGAGTTTTTCTATCTGAGGAATCAATCGGATATAACCAATAGCTTGATTGCTTGGTTTATGAAATAGCAAACAATGCAGAGAATATTCATCATATTCATCAAATTCGTGATACCCGAATTCTTCAATATACACTTCATGGCGTAACTTATAAGCGATTTTTCTTAATTCTTCAGTATTGGCATTGACTATCTGAAAATATTTTGAATAATGACTTCCTATATCTTCTTTGTTCTTCATAGCTATCCATTTCTCTTTTTTGTAAGCACTTTAAAATCTACACACTAATGGTAGATTTTTGATTAATATTAGTTCACTATAATTTTATATGATTCTAATGAGATCATAGTCTATTTTATAGATAAACATAGAATAAAAACGCTATTTATCCTAACAGGAAAAATTATATGCCTAAATTCAAAGGACCTGTTGACGTTGATTACCTCAAGAAAGCAGGCGAAATTTTTGCACCTATTAAGCAAATTAGCTATAAAAAAATGCAAATTAAGCAAGGTGATACAGTTCTTGATTTGGGATGTGGCCCTGGTGTTGATGCTATTGAACTGGGGCGATTAGTATCGCCGGCTGGTCTTGTTATTGGTGTTGATTACGATGAAGGTATGTTAGCAAAGGCATTAGAACAGGTGGAAATTTCAAAGATGAGTCGTATTGTCAGCTTTCAACAAGGAGATGCCAGCTCTTTGGCTTTTGCAGATAATTACTTTGACAGCTGCCGAAGTGAGCGACTTTTTATGCACCTAAACAATCCAGAACAGGTAATAGGCGAAGTCCGTAGAGTCACAAAACCAGGAGGAAGTGTGGTAATTATCGATACAGATTGGGCAAGTCTGTCTATCGATTGTCAATCAGTCAAAATAGAGCGATTGTTATCAAATTATCGCTTGGAAAAGCTTATTCCAAATAGTTATTCAGGGCGAAGTTTATACCGATTGTTCAGCAAGGCATATTTTAGTGACATTCAAATTGATGTTTTTCCTCTATATACCAATGATCTGGAATTGTTTTATACCTTGTCGTTACAGGAAAGCGTTGAAAATAAAGCTTTATCAGATAATATTATTACTCAAAAGGAATTGGAGCAATGGCGCATGGAATTGAAGCAGGCCGCATTAGAGAACTCTTTCTATTGCAGCGTCAATATGATCATGGTGAGTGGCATCAAACCTTTTAGCTAAGAATCTAGCTAATCTCCAAATTTAAAAAGTCTTTTAAAATTTTCTGTACTCTGTTGCGCGATCTGTTGAAAACTTGTGTTTCTTAATTCAGCTATATGTTCAGCTACATAACGTACGTAGGTAGGATAATTTGGCTTTCCACGGAATGGAACCGGCGCTAAGTAAGGCGAATCAGTTTCAATAAGAAAGCGGTCAGCAGGTACTTTTTTTGCTACCTCCTTGATTTCTTTGGCACTGTTAAACGTCACAATACCGGAAAAAGAAATATAAAATCCCAGATCTAGCGCTCTTTCGGCAAAATCCCAGTCTTCGGTAAAACAATGAATAACCCCGCCTATGTCACGAGCGTTCTCTTCTTTCAAAATTCGTAATGTATCTTGCTTTGATTCGCGGGTATGAATGATCAGCGGTTTTTTTAGAATCTTTGCGGCGGTAATATGCTTTTTGAAACGTTGGTGTTGCCAATCAAGATCGCCTTTACTGCGGAAATAGTCAAGGCCTGTCTCCCCTATTGCAATAACCTTTTTCTCTTGGCCTAAAGCGACAAGCTCATCAACACTAGGATCCTTGCCGTCCTGAACATTCGGATGAACTCCAACGGTAAGGGAAATTTGAGAATAACCTGAGACCAGATCATGCATGGCCGGATAGGATTCTAAATCAATGGCTATGCATAGCATATGTTCAATTTGATTATTCTCCGCTTCCTTCATGAAACAGGAAAAATCGTGTTGGTAGGGTTCCAGATCGATGCGATCCAGGTGGCAATGAGAGTCGATAAGCATTCGATAAAATCACATGGTGTGGGTTGATCGGTCAGAACCTAAACTGCCTGCTAAATACATTTCTATTTTATTGCGAGCCATGCCGCCATCCTGGTCACTGAACTGTACACCAATGCCGGTTGCTCGATAGCCTTCCGAACCCGGCGGCGTTTTCCAGATTATTTTCCCGGCAATAGGAAGTCGTTCAGTTTCTTCCATTAAATTTAACAGCATGAAAACTTCCTGGCCCATTTGATATTCCCGATTAGTGGGAATAAACAGGCCGCCATTGATCACAAAAGGCATATAAGCTGCATATAAAGCGTTTTTATCTTTAATTGACAGCGACAATATACCTTGTCTGGGGGATGATTCTGCCATGGTATTATTTGCTCAAGTTAATTTCAGACCATTTTATTAAGATCTCTTCAAACATCAATTGTTTATTGATTGGAGAATCCAGTCGCTGGCGAGTTGCCAGTAATAAGTCATACAATTTGTAAACTCTTTTTAATTCTAGCTGTTGTGACATTTCTTTCAAGGAATCTGCCAAGTCCGGGTTATATAAATTTTCAATATTTGCCGAATAAGAACATTTAATTAAATCGATAATCCAGGATGTAATCCAGAACAATAACGGAGATTCAGGCAGCTTATACCAATCTTCCGCAATCATGACAGGATTGCGCTGTCGTCTTGCGATGCCCATCCACGACTTGAAGCACTCATGACGCATGCCAGTATACCCTTCATCCGCATATTGCTGGGCTAACAATGGCGCTCCTCTAGCCAGCCCGAATAGCAATTCTGCATTTTCCTGAACATTTTGCTGCTTAAGCCATGCAAGCGTTGTCTCTCTGGCTGGAGTGTTAATTACCAGCTTCTGACATCGGCTGACTATCGTTGCGGGTAATTTTGCCGGTTTATCTGTAATTAGGATAATGAGAGTGCGCTCTGTCGGCTCTTCCAGGCATTTTAGAAAGGCATTGGCTGCTGCATGATTCATCTGGTCGGCCGGACTGACAATAACGACGCGATAAGCTTCGAATTGAGGTTTTAAGGTCAGTTGAATGATTAAGTTGCGGATTTGGGCAATCGTAATGCTTTTGCCGACTTCTTCAGGCTGAATATTAATAAGGTCAGGATGCGTTTCGGCATTAAGCAGTTTGCAGCTGTCACAGGAACCGCAATATAAACCATCGGACTGGGGATTTGCGCAAAGCAGAGAAAAAGCGAACTGGCTAGCTAAATATTGCTTGCCAAGCCCTCTGTTACCAGTAATAAGCAAAGCCTGTGGAATGCGCTTCTGAGTAATATAACTGTGAAGGTGCTCCCAGTTGGGCTTTAGCCAGGGCAATAATGTATTAGACATTCTCATCTTATTAATGGCCTGAGCATGTCAATTAGTTTATTTTGCACATCGCTTAATGGTTGATCCGCCTTAATAAGTTTGATTCGTTCAGGGTAAAGCTCGGCTTGTCTTAAATAAGCCTGCCTGACGCGTTCAAAAAAGTCGATTTTTTCAGATTCAAATCTGTCCAGTTGCCCCCGATCTTTTGCGCGCTCAATACCAACCTCAACGGGTGCATCGAGCAACAATGTCAAGTCAGGACGCAGAGTGTCTTGTACAAGATTTTCCAACCATTCTATAGTACTTATATTCATGTTGCGGCCGCCCCCTTGATAGGCATAGGTCGCATCAGTGAAACGATCGCAAAGCACCCATTTCCCCTGCGACAGCGCAGGCTCTATCACATGTTTGATATGTTGAGCTCTTGCTGCAAACATAAGTAGCAATTCTGCCGATTCTGAAATGCTCTCATTATTCGAATCCAATAGTAACTCGCGTATCTTTTCCGCCAATCGGGTACCGCCGGGTTCGCGAGTAACGATGACATCAATACCGTGATTTTGCAAATAGCTGCTTATAAAAGACAGGTTCGTGGTTTTGCCTACACCTTCTCCGCCTTCCAAGGTAATGAATTTTCCTCTAGTCACTGTTTTTTCCTTTGGAAGGTATCAACCGCTCGGTTGTGATCTTTTAATGTTGACGAAAAGGCGTGCGTTCCATCACCACGCGAAACAAAATAAAGGCTATCGCCGTTATCAGGGTGCAGGGCCGCATAAATGGCATCTTGCCCGGGCATGGCTATCGGGGTAGGCGGTAAGCCTTTTACAACATAAGTATTATAAGGAGTGGTATTTTTTAAATCTTCGTAAGTAATATCGCCTTTATAGAACTCCCCCATGCCATAAATTACTGTAGGATCGGTTTGCAGCAACATTCCTTTTTCAAGCCGGCGAATAAATACGCCAGCAATTAAAGGCCTTTCTTCAGTTACTGCGGTTTCCTTCTCTACAATTGAAGCGAGAATCAACGCCTCATAAGGATTTTTAAAAGGCAGATTTTCGGCTTTATTATGCCATGCCTGTTGCAATACCTGTTGCATCTTGTCATAAGCTCTCTTTAACAAAGAAACATCGGACATGTGTTTTTCAAAGAAATAGGTATCGGGAAAAAACATGCCTTCAGGATGCTTCGCATCCGTTCCAATTTGCAGCATTAGAGCTTCAATATCAGTGCTGTTTAAAGTATGCTCCAGATAAGGGTTTTTCTGGATTTCCTGCAATATATCCTTAAAACTCCACCCTTCTGGAAAGGTAATTGCATATTGCTTGGTTTTGCCTTGAACAAATAAGACTAATATTTCCGGTATATTTAAACCAGGCGCTAATTCGTACTCTCCTGTTTTAATTTTTTTGGCCGATTCGCTTGTGTAGGCGAAAACTTTAAACCAGATTGGGTTAATGGCCACGTTCTGATCGATCAATTTATCAGTGATCCGGTTTAATGAGTCGCCTTTTTCAATATCTATATAAACCTGTTTATCGAGCACTACAGGATTTTTTACTGCGCTTCGATAGTCATTCCATGCCCATCCGCCCGTAAAAATGAAGATCAACAATGTAAATCCGATAATTTTGAGGGTCATGGCAAAGACGCCTCCGCCCCGCTTTTCAGTCTGTCGAGGCAAAATTGTATTTGTCTGGTTATCGGGCCTATCGAGAAATGTTTGTTTTCAATTTGATTGATTGGCCATAAACCAATGATTGAATTGCTGACAAAGATTTCATCAGCCGATAAAAATTCATTTTTCTTAAACGGCTTCTCAACTGTTTTAATATGATTACTTGACAATATTTCTATAATAATACTGCGCATAATGCCGGCAATACCCGATTGAGACAGTGATGCGGTGTAAACTGAACCATTTTTAACATAAAAAAGATTGGTCATAGTCCCTTCGATAATATGATCATTGACATCCATCATAATTCCTTCCTGAATAGATGGATCATTCCATTCAGCCCGTGCCAATATCTGTTCGAGCCGATTCATGTGTTTAATTCCTGCCAATGATGGGTTCAACCCTAAACGAGTAATACAGAAACGGGCAATAATGCCCTGCTCTACGAATGAAGAAGGATAATCGGGATAAGGATGAAGGCTTAATACGCGGGTAGGTTGAATTAAGTCTGGCTGACGGTAGCCCCGTCCGCCAGACCCTCGAGTGACTATCAATTTGAGTACAGCTAAACTCGAACCTTTGCAAAGATCGAGAGCTTCGGCGATAATCAGTTCAGGATCCGGACACGGGATATGGAGTCGACGGCAACCTGTATTTAAGCGTTTTAAATGCCGATCGAGAAATACAGGTTGTCCATTTCTAACTTCTATTGTTTCGAATAATCCGTCGCCATACTGAAAGCCGCGATCAGATATCTCAATATGCTGCTTGCATTCGCCATTTACCAGAATCATCAGCAAGAAGCATTACGTATTGGGCAATACGTTGCAGCGTTACTCGTAACGTTTAAAAATTATAGATCCGTTAGTGCCGCCAAAACCGAATGAGTTGGATATGGCTATATCAATTTTCATATCTCTGGCGGTATTGGGCACATAATCAAGATCACATTCTGGGTCTTGATTTTCCAGGTTAATCGTTGGCGGAGCAATCTGATTTTTGATGCTTAAGGCTGTGAGCACGGCTTCAATGCCGCCGGCAGCGCCTAACAAATGCCCTATCATGGATTTAGTTGAGCTGACAGCAACTTTATAGGCGTGTTCGCCTAAAGCTGCTTTCATTGCCTGGGTTTCTCCGATATCGCCGGCAGGCGTTGAAGTACCATGCGCATTGATATAATCAACCTGATCCGCATTTATGCCCGCATCACGCAAGGCATTGCGCATGCAGCGAGCTGCACCTTCGCCCCCTACGGAAGGGGTTGTAATATGATAGGCATCGCCGCTCATGCCATAGCCGACTACTTCAGCATAAATTTTTGCGCCGCGCGCTTTTGCATGTTCCAGTTCTTCCAGGACAACCACCCCGGAGCCATCGCTCAATACGAAACCATCTCGATCTCTATCCCAAGGGCGACTAGCTGCCTGGGGATTATCATTGCGGCGTGACAAGGCTTTTGCAGAGGCAAAGCCGCCCATGGCCGTTGGCGAGGTAGTGCAGCGCTCAGCACCACCAGCGACCATAACATCGGCATCGCCGTATTTAATTAAACGTGCAGCATCGCCAATATTGTGCGTACCTGTTGAGCAGGCCGTAACAATGGAAAAGTTAGGGCCTTTTAATCCATATTTGATTGAAAGGTTACCTGAGATCATATTAATAATATTGCCCGGCACAAAGAATGGCGAAATACGACGTGGGCCGCCTTTTTCATAAGTGGCGTAGCATTCTTCAATTCCGGTAATCCCGCCTATACCTGCACCAATTGCCACGCCAATACGCTCAGCGTTAACCTCGGTGACTTCAATGCCTGAGTCTTCAATAGCCTGGCAGCCGGCAGCGATGCCATAATGAATAAAAGCATCCATTCGTTTAGCATCTTTGTCAGGAATATATTGAGTAATGTCGAAATTTCTTATGACGCCGCCAAACGTAGTGGCAAATGGAGAAATGTCAAAAGAATCAATTGGAGTGATGCCGCTTCTACCGTTGATAATACCGTCCCAAGTTTCAGCGACAGTGTTAGCTAAAGGCGTGACAGCGCCTAATCCAGTTATTACGACTCGACGTTTGCTCAATGTAATGTACCGTAAGAAATGTATAGGGAGGTAAGAAAGATTTTATTCTGATTAGTGGATGAACGAGAAGGTCCATCCACTAAAAGACAGGCTATTGCGCTGCGTTTTTTTCTACGTAATCGATAGCTTGTTGAACAGTTGTAATTTTTTCAGCTTCATCGTCTGGAATTTCACATTCGAATTCTTCCTCAAGAGCCATAACGAGTTCAACTGTATCCAGAGAATCAGCACCAAGATCATCTACAAATGAAGCATCAGTAGCGATATCTTCTTTAACGCCCAATTGCTCAGCTACAATTTTTTTTACTCGTTCTTCAATGTTACTCATAATTATTATCCTCAAACAATGTAAGTTTGTTTGTATTTGGTTAGAAACTTACAATAGTATTGTTATTAACTTTACTAGAAATCCCGTCTCCGGCAATTCCAGACGGCGGGGGGATTATACTTTATATTGCAAAAATCTCACAATATTAAGGCATAAACATGCCACCGTTTACATGAATGGTTTCACCGGTGATATAAGCGGCACCTTCTGAAGCCAAAAATGAAACGGCATGGGCGATTTCTTTGGCTTCGCCCAGTCGAGCCAAAGGAATAGAAGCTAATAAGGAATTTTTAACGTCCTCACCCAATTCCTTGGTCATGTCGGTATCGATAAACCCGGGCGCTACCGTATTGATAGTAATATTGCGTGAACCCACTTCTTTAGCCATCGATTTGGCGAAACCGATCATGCCGGCCTTTGCAGCGGCGTAATTTGCCTGGCCTGCATTGCCTGTAGCGCCAACCACGGACGATATATTGATGATACGCCCTGTTTTTGCCTTCATCATGCCGCGCAACACGGCTTTGCTCATGCGAAAAACCGAAGTCAAATTCGTATTGATAATATCGTCCCAGTCTTCGTCCTTCATGCGCATGAGTAGGTTATCGCGCGTAATGCCGGCATTGTTGACCAATACTGTGGGGGTTCCATACTCATCGGTAACTGTTTTAACAACTTCAGCAATCGATTCAGGATCGGCCACATCAAGTTTTAAGCCTTTGCCGTTTTCACCGAGATAAGCAGAAATTAAATCGGCGCCATTATCGGAAGTTGCTGTGCCGACAACAAAAAAACCATCCTCGGCCAATCTTTCGGCGATTGCTCTGCCGATACCTCGACTGGCGCCTGTCACTAATGCTACTTGCTTAGTCATTTAACTGCTCCAATACTTTATTTAAAGTCTCCGGGTTATATATAGCCATATGCTCGGCATCTTTCGCGATGCGCTTGTTTAAGCCAATCAATACCTTGCCGGGGCCGCACTCAACAAAATGGGTAACGCCTTGGTCATGCATAAACTTAATGCTGTCAACCCAACGCACGGGTTTATAGAGTTGCTCTTTCAGTACGCTTCGAATGACTTCCGATGCACTGTGTGCGGCAACATCTACATTATGAATCAATGTCATTTTAGGAGCGCTGAGGGCTATATTCTGCAATTGTTCATCCAGTTTTTCGGCCGCTGGCTGCATCAATGCACAGTGAGATGGGACGCTGACCGGTAACTGTACCGCGCGTTTAGCGCCAGCTTCCTTTGCAGCGGCTATAGCTCTTTCGACAGCCGCTGTATGCCCGGCAATAACAACCTGCCCCGGGGCATTAAAATTAACGGCTGAGACAACCTCATTTTCTGCCGCCTCCGCACACACTTTGACAACCTGATGGTCTTCAAGCCCCAAAATTGCCGCCATGGCGCCAACGCCCGCAGGCACGGCTTCCTGCATTAACCGGCCTCTTGCGGCCACCAGTTTTATTCCGTCTTCAAAGGATATTGCGTCCGAACAAACCAGCGCAGTGTATTCGCCAAGGCTATGGCCCGCCATCCAGGCCGGACGGATATTGCTCTGCTTGCACCAAACTTTCCAGATAGCAACGCCAGCGGCCAACATGGCTGGCTGTGTATTGTGCGTTTGATTAAGATCTTCTTCAGGCCCTGAAGATACAATAGACCATAAATCTTTTCCTAATGCATCGGATGCCTGTTCAAAGATCTGTTTTACTTCTGGATAGCTTTCGGCCAACTCCGACATCATGCCGACGGATTGAGAACCTTGTCCCGGAAAAACAAAAGCCAAATTATAATTTTGCTTGCTCATTAATACGCTTGTTTATAGTTATTAGTATTTAATTAATGCAGAACCCCATGTAAACCCTGCGCCAAACGCTTCAAGCAACACCACTTGTCCGCGCTGGATGCGGCCGTCACGCACAGCTTCATTAAATGCGAGAAGCACTGAAGCAGAAGATGTGTTGCCTTGATTTTCAAGCGTTAAAACAACATGATCCATAGGCATTTTTAATTTTTTGGCTGTTGCTGCAATGATGCGTATGTTAGCCTGATGAGGAACCAGCCAATGCACATCGGATTTCTGCATATTGTTAGCTTCCAGCGTTTCATCAACAATACGGCCTAATGTGTTTACGGCGATCTTAAACACTTCGTTGCCGCGCATTCTTACGTAACCGGCCTCGTCTTTATTAAGCTCGGCGGCCGCCTGTGGATTCGGACAGTAAAGCAGATCTTCATATTCGCCGTCGGAGTGGATATGCGTTGACAAAATGCCGGCTTCATTTGAAGAGCCTAGCAATAGGGCGCCAGCGCCATCACCGAATAAAACGCAAGTGCCGCGATCAGTCCAGTCAATAATGCGTGAACAGATTTCAGAGCCGACGATAAGCACTTTTTTGGCAGCGCCTGTTTTAATGTATTGATCAGCAATACTCAAGGCGAATATTGAACCTGAGCAAGCTGCTTGTACATCGAAAGCTACGCAGTTTTTAATGCCTAAACGCTGTTGCAACAGACAGCCTGTGCTCGGATAAACGCGATCAGGCGTCCCTGTTGCGACAATTATTAAATCAATTTCCTCAGGATCAATTTGTGCCGCATCTATGGCTTGCCTCGCCGCAATTTCAGCCATGCTTGAAGCCGTTTCATTCGGCCCGGCAATGCGTCGGCTTTTAATGCCGGTGCGTTCATGAATCCAACTATCGGATGTATCTACAGTTTGCGATATATGATCATTCGTGCGAACTTCTTCTGGCAGATATCCGCCGGTACCGATTACTCTTGAATAGCGGATCATGCGCTCTCTCTCCTTGCCAAAGTTTGTTCAACTTGCTCGCTTATTTTTCTGATAATATCTTTTTTGACTTCAACTTCGGCAAGATGTATGGCTGTTTTAAAAGCCAACACATCGGCTCCTCCATGGCTTTTGATAACAAGCCCGCGCAATCCCAGAAAGCTGGCGCCGTTATAGAGTCGCGGATCAATGCGCTTTTTGAATGACTTGAGGACCGGGTAAACAAGCAATCCCGCAAGCTTGGTCAAAATGTTTCTGTTAAAGGCTTCTTTGAGCGCTGTTCCGATCATTTTAGCCGCGCCTTCAATCGATTTCAGCGCAACATTGCCTACAAAACCGTCGGCGACAATCAGATCAACTTTAATACTTCCTGCATTTAAAGAATCACCTTCTACATAACCGATATAATTTAACGATGAATTTTCCAGTAATTTTGCTGCAGCTTTAACCTGCTCATTACCTTTTACATCTTCCTCCCCAATATTTAGCAGGCCGACTTTCGGGTTCTCAATATTTTCTACGGCTTTAACCAATTCGGCGCCCATGACAGCAAACTGAAAAAGATGTTCAGCACTGCAGTCTACGTTTCCCCCGAGGTCAAGCGCGTGGGTATGCCCATAAATTGACGGTAAAGTAGAAATAATGGCAGGGCGGTCAACGCCTGGAATCATTTTCAGAACAAAACGAGCGGTCGCCATTAACGCACCGGTATTGCCGGCGCTAACGCAGGCATCGGCCTGGCCGTCACGAACCAGGTTAATAGCCACCCGCATTGATGAATCTTTCTTGTTCTTTAGCGCCTTGGATGGTGACTCATCCATGCCGACGCACTGCGACGCATGATGAATAGTGAGTCTATCCTTGAATTCAATTAATGCTTCTGTTAACTGTGGTTTTAAAACAGCTTCATCGCCCACTAAGATCAGTTTTAAGTCTGGATTGCTTTTCAAACAATCCAATGATGCTGGAATGGTAACTTCAGGACCATGATCCCCGCCCATCGCATCAATCGAAATTGTTAAACTCACGCTTACGAATGACTCCGGAATTATTATAAAAAGCCGAACCCAATCGGGTTCGGCATATCATCATTCTAAAAGGGAGAAAGATTGATTAATCTTCGTCGCCAGTCGTTACGATTTGGCGACCTTTGAAGAAACCGTCTGGAGTGACGTGGTGACGCAAATGAGTTTCACCTGTCATCGGGTCTTGAGATAATGCTCTGCTGGTTAAAGCATCATGTGAACGACGTTGACCACGTCTTGAACGTGATACTTTACTTTTTTGTACTGCCATTATAAATCTCCAGTTTTTTTAAGTTTGGCTAAGATGGAAAAAGGATTTTCAGGGGCTGACTGCTCCTCATCAGATAATTGATCTTTCTTGTTAAAGTCTGCATCCGGCACTGAACATGCGTGCTGATGCTTTGGAAAAGTTGGCAGAGCCAGTAACAACTCGTCTTCAACGATATCCTTAAGAGGTATTTTCTCTTCTTCAATCAATAAAGGTTCATAATCTTCGGGCAATCTATCTGCTTGATCTATTGAGGTAACAATACCCAGTTTGATGTCAGCACTAACGGGCCATTCCATAGCCTGCAAACAGTTTTGGCATTCAAGTTCCAGAATCGCCTCTATGTGTCCCTCAATTTTGGCCAGTCTTCCCTCCCGTCCAAAAAAAAGATCAACAGCAACAGTCCCGGCGTCGCTCAGCAGTGATTCCGCTAAACGATCCATGCTGTTTAAAGGTATTTTGCCCTTCAATTCAGCTCGCTTATCTGCGAGCTGCAAAGGGTCGACATATTCAGGCAATCGATCTAACATAACCATACAATAATATCTGGAATCAATAACTGCGTCAAACTTACAACAATTGGCAATATGAAAATCAATAACTTAATTCTGGCGTCAAGTTCACCTTATAGACAAGCATTATTGAAAAAACTTCATTTGGAATTTAAAGCTATCAGCCCTAAAGTCGATGAAAGACCGCTTGAGCACGAAGCCCCGGAAGCACTCGCATTGCGGTTAGGGAAATTAAAAGCGCAAGCGCTATGTGAAAAGTACCCCGACCATCTTATTATCGGTTCAGATCAAGTCGCCGTGCTCAATGGCCAACAATTGCACAAGCCTGGCGGTCGAGCAAGAGCAATAGAGCAACTCCAGGCGGCATCAGGAAATGCCGTTATTTTTTTTACCAGCATCTGCATTATAGACAGCAATACAATGTGTTGCTTGACTGATTTGGATGTCTGTACCGCCTATTTTAAAACACTGTCATGCCGACAGATTGAACATTATGTCGACCTTGAGAAACCTTACGACTGTGCCGGCAGCTTTAAGTCTGAAAGTCTGGGAATCGCGTTGTTTGAAAAAATTCAAGGCGATGACCCGAATGCCTTGACGGGCTTACCTTTGATTAAGCTGACTTCCTTATTGGAGAAATTTGGCGTGCATGTGCTTTAACGGAAGAATTTTTTAACTGTATTACCTCGAATCATGCAATCCACAGCAAGTTCTCTGGGATAAAACACTTATCTATTGTAGAGAGCCAAGACCTGTTTTACATAATTGCGTGTTTCAGGGTATGGTGGAATTGATTTGTTATACCGTATAACTGCATTTTCGCCGGCATTATAGGCTGCAACAGCCAAGTCCAGGTTCGAATCAAACATTCGCAGTAAATCTTTCAAGTATCGTGTTCCGCCATCAATATTCTGGTCAGGATCGCGGCGGTCCGTAACACCATAGCGCCTTGCTGTGTCCGGCATTAATTGCATTAGCCCCACTGCTCCGGCCGATGAAACGGCGGCGGCGTCATAGGCCGACTCCGCTTGAATCACGGCATGCAGCAACTTCTCGTCAACCTGATGCCTGGCGGCAGCCTGAGCTATCATGTCTGCATATCTTTTTCTGTTGACGCTTACAAAAGGCAGTGCTTTTGCGTAACTCTTGGGTCTTGTTCGAATGATGCGCTTATAGAGGCTGTTTTTAGGGTCATCCGTATAATAGACATGCCCTTCAGGGTCAACATATTTATAAACATCAGCCAGAACTTGATTGGACACAAACAAGGCAAACAATAAAACAACAGCGACTCTTATCATTTTTGTTATTTTTCCTAGTCAGATTCAAAACTGCATGCGCAGCATCTCTGGCAAACCAATACCAACATAGCCCCATCGGTATAGGGCTATGCGAGAAAAACGGATATTGATTTACTGTCCTTATAAGGATAGTAAAAACTTGATTACACTGCCAGAAGCAGAACAATTTTTTACTTGGAATCGGACAGATAGTTGTCTATATCTTCTTTTGAAAAGCCTATCTTTTTAGCAACGCGATCAGCATGACTGATGCGGGAAATGCCGGGGATAAGTTTATAAGTCGGCGCATCATTAGAAAACTCGACTTGTTTGGGCAGACCTACGCCTTTACTGACAAAACTATCGACAAGCTGATGATTATGAGTGATTAATACGGTGCTGTTGCCTTTTCGATAAAATCCGTTAAGCACATTGGCAGAAGATTCCATCTTTTCCTCAAACGTCGTACCTTCGGACAACTCATCCAGCACAACCAGACTTTTAGCCGTGGTTGCTAAAAAAATATCTTTAGTTCTTTTCAATTCAGTACCAAAGCGCCCTTCCCCGTCATCCAAATGACTAATTTCCGGCACCTGATAAAAAATTCTGTCCGCTACGGTAAGGGTTGCGGATTTGGCGGGCACATAACATCCTATTTGCGCCAGTAATTGGATTTGAGTGACGGTTTTACAAAATGCGGTTTTACCCCCGCTATTAGGGCCTGTTACCAGGACCAATTTGTCATCTTCCAAAACAAAATCATTACCGACATATTGGGGATTTTGCTTGCCCAAAACCGGGTTTCTGGCATCGACAAGATTGATGCGATGGTGGTCGGCCTCAACCAGTTTCGGCAGAACCATATCGCCGCCAAACGCATCGGCAAATTTTATAAATGAGAGCAATTCATCTAATTGCCCCAACGCATCCAGTGTTTCACCAACCGTCTGTGAGTTTTTAAACTCATTTCTTAACGGGATAATACAACTGTCTCGGTCGAACCCTCCTACTACCGGAAAATAAACCAGTAATAAAGGGATAAAAAAGATGGAAAGGGTTGGAATGACTTCCACTGAAATCCGGAACATATCCGTCGGAAACAGATGTGCCAGCACCCAGATAATGCCGAAAACCAGCGCCAGCAAGAGCGGCTTGAAGATACGAGGTCTGAATATGATGGCCGGAGAAAATGAGCCTTCTCTCTCCCGTTTGGATCGAATGCCGTTTTCAGTAATATAGGCAGGGCCTTCCATCAATGAATAAGACCGGGTTTCTGCAAAAGCTTTTATTTTTTCAAAAATGCTTGCGAGATAGCGGCTCCTGGGTGCTTCACTGCTCTGAATCTGGTCAACCAGCTCAAGCATAAGGCGAATGCCTCTTTTATACTGCAAATAACCGTAACCTTCGATTTCATGTTCTTCCCTGGCTGTACCAAAGGACCCGAGGAATTCGCCGAACAAAAGCAGATAAAAGTTTTTCTCATGCGCCGTTGCGTTTTGCACGATGCGCTCGATGTTGTCTTTTAATGACGGGTTATTGCAAAGTTCCTCGACGGCTTCCTGCTTTGCCTGAATATCCTCCATAACGTCCAGCGGCTGTGTTAAAGAGCGAAACAGGACTGCTTGCCCAACCAGAGTTGATGCATAATTAATGGCATCAAACACTTCGTTGACCTCGATCGTATTGAAGGAGCGCTCATCAATGACACCCTCGCCGGTCTTCAGCGGTTTGCTGGACTGAACAGTAGGCCAAATAACATCCTGCCAGCTTTGTAATATGGTTTCTTTCATCACTTTAGCTCTTTATTTTTACCGGGACTCTAAAAACTATAATCGCCGCGAAAACGCCGGATAGCATGATGTTTTTTTATTCGAGACATCAATCTCTTGCTCACGCCAATGCAGGCAAAAGAAAGGCTGCGCGTTAAGCGATATATTGCACAGATTGAATCGTACCCTTTTATGCCGATAATTTTCAAAGTTTTTGTTCAATTAGCTTAACTATAGCATCAGCATGAAGCTTTGAATCGTTAAGAGCAGGAATATAGCGATAGGTCTCACCGCCGGCTTTAATGAACAGGGCTTTATTTTCCATGGCGATCTCTTCCAGAGTCTCCAGGCAGTCCACGGCGAACCCCGGGCAAACCACATCAATTTTTTTAACCCCCTGTCTTGCAAGATTTTGCAGTGTTTCCGCGCAATAAGGTTTAAGCCATTGTGCCTTGCCAAATCTGGACTGAAATACAACACACCAGTTTTCTTTGTCGAGATCGAGTTTCTCTGCAATCAAAGCGGCGGTTTTATGGCACTGATGAAAATAAGGATCACCC
Source organism: Methylobacter sp. BlB1 (assembly GCF_015476545.1). Classification (GTDB taxonomy): domain Bacteria; phylum Pseudomonadota; class Gammaproteobacteria; order Methylococcales; family Methylomonadaceae; genus Methylobacter. The sequence goes on from NZ_JADMKV010000005.1 coordinate 57,183, forward strand.
CATTTGATTAACTGCTCAGGCAAACCATGAAAAGACATCAAAAGTAGATCATTCCTTCCTTGTTGGCTCCAGATTTTCTCAATAGACTCAGCAACCGCGGCAATATAATGCTCATCCTGATGATAATCACTGATAAACTGAAAGCTGGGCAGATGCCGCCAGCGGTTCAGCTCCTTGATCAGATCATCATATACGGATGCCGTCGTTGTTGAAGAGTATTGAGGATAAAGCGGCAGGATGATTAGATTGTCGATGCCTTGTTTTTTAAGGACGTTTAACTGCTCGGCTATGGAAGGTTTGCCATAGCGCATTGCATAATCGGTTATAACGCCTTTGGCATTTAATCGTTGAGCGACCATATCGGCCAGTTGGCGGGTCAAAAAAACTAAAGGCGATCCCTTTTCATCCCATATTTTGCGATAAGCAGCCGTCGACCTGTGCGGACGGAAAGGCAGAATGAAAAAACGTAGTATCACCCACCATAGAGGACGCGGCAGATTGACTACGCGAGGATCGCCAAGAAACTCTTTGAGAAAGCGCCTGACTGCCGAAGTGGTAGGTGCCGCTGGCGACCCCAGGTTCACCAATAGAACGCCGGTTTTATTGGCGGTGGCGCTTTGAGGCAGCATGTAAAAAGCCTAGCGGTTTATCAGATTTAAGAATTCAGAACGGGTGCTGATCTCTTTGCGAAACACACCTGTCATTACCGATGTCGTCATGACTGAATTTTGTTTTTCGATGCCGCGCATCATCATGCATAAATGCTTGGCTTCGATAACCACAGCAACGCCTCTGGCGCCGGTTGCAATCTCAATGGCATCAGCAATTTGCTTGGTTAATTTTTCCTGGATTTGCAGGCGTCGCGCATACATATCAACAACACGGGCGATTTTGGACAAGCCGAGCACTTTGCCTTTTGGCAAATAGCCGACATGGCATTTACCAATGAACGGCAGTAAATGGTGCTCACATAAGGAATACAATTCAATATCCTTAACGATAACCATGTCTTCGGTGTCTGCTGTAAAAATAGCGCCGTTAAGCACTTCATCCAGCGTCTTACCGTAGCCGTTGTTCAGAAATTTAAAGGCCTTGGCTGCGCGTTTGGGTGTATCGATCAGGCCTTCTCGATTTAAGTCTTCACCGACTGCTTCGATAATTTTGGAAAAATGCTCTTCCATTGTTTCAGTCTCAATTGTAAAAGGCTTGCTATTATACATCATTGAGCAGTGAATTTTAATGCATCCAAAATGACATTTTCATCCGCATCGGGTGTACTGACATTTTCACTGATATGCCGGCGCCAGCCTCGTGCGCCGGCTTCACCATGAAACAGGCCCAGAATATGCCGAGAGATATTATTTAAGCGAGCACCGGTTTTAAGCTGCTGTTGAATGTAAGGAATTAGTCGCATCACTATTTCCTGCCGTGACTTGGGCTCACGGGACTCGGTAAAAAAACGCTTATCCACGTCGGCCAGAAGATACGGATTGTGATAGGCTTCCCGCCCCATCATGACCCCATCGACATGCTTCAGAATCTCTTCAGCCTGATCCAATGTTGTAATGCCGCCGTTCAATATAATTTCTAGTGCCGGAAAATCATTTTTTAACTGATAGACCATGTCGTAGCGTAACGGTGGAACTTCGCGGTTTTGCTTGGGCGACAGACCGCTTAGCCAAGCTTTTCTGGCGTGAACGATAAAAGTGCGGCAGCCGGCATCGGCCACAGTCGCTATAAAATGCACCAGTCCTTCGTATGAATCGCGCTCGTCAATGCCTATTCTCGATTTGACCGTTACCGGAATTGAAACCGCCTGCCGCATTGCCGCCACACACTCGGCGACAAGTTCCGGCTCTGCCATCAGGCAGGCCCCGAAACGGCCGTTCTGAACTCGACCGCTGGGGCAGCCGACGTTTAGATTAACTTCGTCATATGCATAATCTTCAACCATCCTTGCACAAGTTGCCAGATCCTTAGGATGGCTGCCGCCCAATTGAAATGAGACAGGATGCTCGGTTACATCAAACTGTAAAAACCGATGATGATCACCATGTAATAGAGCGCCAGTTGTGACCATTTCAGTATACAAGAAGGCATGTTGTGAAATCAGACGGTGGAAAAAACGGCAGTGTTTATCTGTCCAGTCCAGCATCGGGGCGACGCAAAAGGCATGATTCGTTGTTGTCTTGGTTTCTGTGTATTTATCTGTATTGTGCATTGTCAACAAAATGATTGATGGCAAAAAGATTCGCTGGAATAAATAATGCTTGACGTATTAGTTGGACAGAAGTCAAGAAAAAGAAATCGAAATGGCGATGCTGGAGAATTTACATCTTGGCGTCGATCATTGAGCATTATCTTAGGCGCAGTTCTCTATGCAACTAGAAAAGGATGCAAAATTGAAAATGGCTGCTCAATTGCCCGATTGTTAAGCTTGCTATTGATTGCAAGCCAAGGAAGAAATCGGGAAACAGTTGAAATTAGCTAAGGTGCTTAAGAATTAAATGGCTGGCTCTCAGGGATTCGAACCCCGGCAGCTGGAATCAGAATCCAGAGTCCTACCGCTAGACGAAGAGCCAGTAATTAATGATGGAGCAACATTTATTGTCTTATTTATATTCTACTACTATTAAAGAATGAAGTGTTAGTACAAAGTAATTATTTTTTAATTCTTGAAATTAATCCTTCCATTACGTTCTAATTCGGCAATCAAAAATCGCAGTTGCTGGTCAATGCTGTCGATCTGGTCAAGTTGCATTATAGAGATGCCCCGTAAGGTGCTGTTCACGGGCAGCACCTTACGGAGCAAATAACATGCGTTTATTCGTTTTCGGTTTTTAGAATATTGCCGTTAACATCCAGTTCAAGTTCGACTTCCTTGCCGACGGATTTGATCTCGACTTCATAGCCAGTCACCGTGTTATCCGGCTTCATTAATTTCTCTACTTCCTCAATCTTGGCTTCGGGATAAGCTTTTTTAACAGCATCAGCGACGGGCCCTGGTAGCGATTCGCGATCGATTTCCTCTTCTTTCTGTAACAAGGTCATCAGCGCCATAGGTCGCTTCATATTCCTTGCCATTTTCCTTGTATTCCACCTCATGGGCCGCTTTGCCTTCAAACGTTTTCTCCTCGTACTTCATGCCCTTGGCATGGGATGGGCTTTTTCAAAAGCCGTGATGACCTCTTTGGGTACCTGGTTTTTGCTCAATTTTTTTTGCCAGCGTTCGCGGGGGCGGCTGCCACCGCCAGTAATTGGTTTTTCATAAACACTCCTTAGGTAGAGACGAATGTTTTAACTCACACACATTAGCGGCGTTCCTGCAGAGAATCGTGAAGATAAAACCTCCACGATCAGAATTTTCATTGACGTTCTTACACACTTATCAAGTAGAATATTCAACAATATTGTTATATAAGAACTCATAAATATGAACTGTTCCTGGCTCATTTTGGTTGTCAGTTTGCCGACCCGCAATTCCGCCGGCCGCATGCGTGTGTGGCGGACACTAAAAGCGCTGGGCTGCGGCGTGTTGCGCGATGGCGTCTATTTACTGCCCTATCGCCCGGAGTTTCGGCAAACGCTTCAGCTTCAGGCCGAAGACGTCATCTCGGGCGGAGGCAGCGCCCATATCCTGACGTTGAACAGTGAAAACGATGAACAGCAAGCACTCTTCGAACGCTTCTTCGACCGCTCGGCCGATTACACAAGACTGATTGAGGAGATCCGGCAAACCGCCGGCTTGAGTCTTCAGATCGAAGACATGGGGCGGCTGCAAAAACAGATGCACCGGTTGCGCAAGACATTTGAAGCCATTGCTCTCCATGATTTTTTTTCTGGTGCAGCACAGGAACAGGCCGCAACGGCTCTGGAAGATTTGGAACATGCCGTCCAAGAGCGCCTTGTGCCGGATGAACCCCATGCCGTCCAGCATCGGATCAAGCGGCTCCAGCCTCAGGATTATCGTCACAGAATCTGGGCGACACGTCACCGGCCGTGGATAGACCGGCTTGCCAGCGCCTGGCTTATCCGGCGCTTCATCGATCCTGAAGCGCGCTTCATCTGGCTTAAGCCACCGGCCGATTGCCCTGCCGAAGCGCTGGGGTTTGATTTCGACGGGGCTGTATTTACGCATGTAGAGACGAAAGTCACTTTTGAAGTTTTACTGGCCAGTTTTGGATTGACAAAGGATACGGCTTTAAACCGCATCGGCGCTTTAGTGCATTACCTCGATGCGGGAGGAATTCCCGTTCTTGAAGCAGCCGGTCTGGAGATGCTCATGAGCGGGATGCGCCAGCGCTGGACCGATGACGATGAACTGCTGGCCGAAGCAGAAAAGATTTTTGACGCCTTTTATCAGGCTTTTTCAGGAACCGAGTCATGAATAAACCCGACTTATCGCAAACACCACCACCCGTCACGTTTGGGCAAGCTTTTCGGTACTGGCTGAAGCTTGGTTTCATCAGCTTTGGCGGCCCCGCCGGGCAGATTGCCATCATGCATCAGGAGTTGGTCGAGAAGAAACGCTGGATTTCCGAGCGCCGTTTTTTGCATGCCTTGAACTACTGCATGTTGCTGCCGGGCCCGGAGGCCCAGCAACTGGCCATTTACATCGGCTGGCTGATGCATCGGACCTGGGGCGGCATTGTCGCAGGCACTTTATTCATCCTGCCGTCACTGTGTCTTTTGATTGCGCTGTCCTGGATTTATGTCGCGTTTGGCGATGTGGCGTGGGTGGCCGGCTTGTTTTACGGCATTAAACCGGCGGTGACGGCGATTGTTCTGCAAGCGGCGCACCGCATCGGCTCGCGCGCACTGAAAAATAAAATCTTGTGGTTTATCGCCGGCTTGTCTTTTCTGGCCATTTTCCTGCTGCAGGTGCCATTTCCAGCAATCGTTGTCATGGCTGCGCTGATCGGCTTCCTGGGCAGCCGCATTGCCCCGGAGACATTCCGAATCGGAGGCGGTCATAATGAAACCAACAAGTCTTACGGCGCGGCATTGATCGATGATGATACCCCCCGGCCGGCACATACTTGGTTTTGCTGGTCCAGGCTGACGGCTATTGTCACTGTCGGCAGCCTGCTCTGGGCCGTTCCGATGGCAATGCTCACGGCCTATCATGGCTGGAGCCATGCCTTGACGCAGATGGGTTGGTTTTTCAGCAAAGCGGCGCTGCTGACCTTTGGCGGCGCCTATGCGGTGCTGCCTTATGTCTATCAAGGGGCTGTCGAGCATTATCACTGGCTGCAGCCTCAGCAGATGATCGACGGGCTGGCGTTGGGAGAAACCACGCCCGGCCCCCTGATCATGGTAGTCACGTTTGTCGGCTTCGTGGCCGGCTGGTCGCAGGCGCTATTCGGGCCTGAGCAGTTAGGCTGGACCGGTGCGGTAGCGGCCACGTTGGTGACCTACTTCACCTTTTTGCCCAGTTTCCTGTTCATTCTGGCGGGCGGCCCTTTGGTCGAATCCACGCACGGGAATCTGAAGTTCACGGCGCCATTAACCGGCATTACCGCCGCCGTGGTCGGCGTGATTTTGAATCTGGCCGTGTTTTTTGCCTATCACGTCTTTTGGCCGCAAGGTTTTACCGGCCGGTTTGACGGCGCTGCCGCCCTGATCGGCTTCTGCGCGTTGCTGGCCTTGTTTCGCTACAAGGTTGGCGTCATCCCGGCCATCGCCGCCTGTGGCATGGCTGGACTGTTGTTCACTTTCTTCAAGCCCTGGTTGCTCCAGGTAGGAGTTTTATTATGAATACTGTCCGTTATTCTCAAGCTGTCGTACTGGTGCTGTGCACAGCCCTCATAGGCCCCGTAGCCGCTAAGCCCAGACAAGCCCATCCAGTTGACTTGGATACCGCCAAAATCGAGCAATTGGCCGGCATGAAAGGTACGCTTGATAAAGCCGAGCATGTCTTCAAGGTTAGCCAGCCACGCTCCGATCTCAGCGTGACCGTGGCCGGCGCCAAGATCATTCCGGCCATGGGGCTGACGTCCTGGGCGGCTTTCAAGCCGGCGGGCCGTCAGGTCATGGTGATGGGCGACTTGGTTCTCCAGGAAGATCAGGTGAATTCGGTCATGAGTACGGCGTTGGACAATGGCATCGAAGTAACCGCTCTGCATAATCACTTCCTCTGGGATACGCCTAAGGTGATGTTCATGCACATTGGCGGCACGGGTGATTCGGACACGATGGCGACCGCGATCGGCAGAGTGTTCCAGGCCATTCAGTCCACCGCCGGCAGCAAATCCGCCGCGCCGTCTGCTTCGATGGATGTCACCAAGACCTCATTGGACTCCAAGGCGATTGAAGCCATTATCGAGGCCCCGGTTGAGAAAGCCGGTGACGTTTATAAAGTCACGATAGGCCGAACCACTAAAATGGCAGGGCATGAGGCTGGCAAAGTCATGGGCGTCAATACCTGGGCGGTATTCGTCGGCAGCAATGAACAAGCCAGTGTGGATGGCGACTTTGCCATGCGGGAACCCGAGCTGCAAGGCGTATTAAAAGCCTTACGCACGGGCGGCATTAACATTACGGCCATTCACAATCATATGGTTGAGGAGTCGCCCCGAATCATGTTTCTGCATTATTGGGGCACCGGGCCTGCCAATGATTTAGCCAAAGCTATTAAATCGGCGTTGGACACGCAAAAAACAGCCAAGCTCAAAGCCAGAAAGAAAACATGAGGTGGATCGCCCACGAACGCCCTAAAATCGACCGCATTACCTGTCCTTGGCTGATTGCCCAGTTTATCGATCCAGACGCGGAGTTTGTTTACGTGCCGCCGGACGATGTGCTCAGGCTTGCCTATGAGACGGGAGCCTTCCTATGAAATTCCGGGAGCCGAACTCTACGGAATTTGCTCTTTATTTATGAAATATCCGGGCTCAATAGAGAAGTTGATGCATAACCTTGAAAATAAAAAAGCCGACTATTGTCGGCTTTTTATCGGTCAAAAGACTACTCAAATTACATATTATCCAAAATCGCCTTTTTGACGGCATCCAGATTGGCTTCAATCGTAACTGGATGGGCTGCTGCGCATTGTTTAATTGCGCTGTCGGGATCTTTCAAGCCATTACCGGTTAACGTACACACGACTTTGCTGCCTTCAGGTATTTTGCCGGTTTTAATATCATGCAAAGCGCCCGCTAACGAGGTCGCCGATGCCGGCTCGCAGAATACGCCTTCATATTGAGACAGCATTTTCTGAGCTGCCAGAATCTCCTCATCTGAGAACTTGTCGAACCAGCCGCCGGATTCTTTTTGCGCCGCCCAGGCCAAATCCCAGGATTGAGGATGACCGATACGTATGGCCGTAGCAAGTGTTTCCGGTTCATCAACCATTTTGCCGAGCACAAACGGAGCCGCTCCGGCCGCCTGATAACCGCACATGATTGGACGCGTATTGGTGACAGCTTGATGCGTCGCTGTATCGGTTGAATATTCCTTATAGCCTTTCCAATATGCACTGATATTGCCGGCATTTCCGACGGGCAGACAGTGATAATCCGGAGCGCGGCCGAGTTCGTCAACGATTTCAAACGCCGCTGTTTTTTGGCCTTCCAGCCTGAACGGATTGATCGAATTCACGATAGTAACGGGGGCGTGCTCGGCCACTTCTTTAACCAGCGCCATACCCCTGTCAAAATTGCCGTTGATCTGAATGATTTCAGCGCCATACATCAGCGTTTGGGCCAGTTTGCCCAAGGCAATTTTGCCTTCGGGTATCAATACGAATGCTTTAATGCCTGCGCGGACGGCATAAGCTGCCGCAGCAGCTGACGTGTTGCCGGTTGATGCACAGATGATGGCCTTGCTGCCCTCTTCCACGGCTTTGGTCACAGCCATCGTCATGCCGCGGTCCTTGAACGAACCGGTAGGGTTCAGCCCCTCGTACTTGACATAAATATCGACATCTTTGCCGATCAAACGGGGAATGTTTTGCAGTTGAATGAGCGGCGTATTGCCTTCGCCCAGACTGATCAGACGAGTAGTTTCACTGACGGACAGACGGTCTCTGTAATGTTCGATGAGACCGGTATAACGTTTATGAATAGACATGTTTTTTATTTATCCCAAAGTTTCTAGGCGGATTCGATTGACCTTGCCGTTGACCATCGGTAAAGCTTCAATTTCAGCAATGGCCGCATTCATTTCTTTTTCCAGCGTGATCTGAGTCAGCATAATAATCGGCATGAACCCTTTGTCATCCAGTGCTTCTTTCTGGATAATGGCTTCAATGCTGATCTGATGGTTGGCAAGAATTCTTGTTACGTCAGCGAGAACGCCGGGTTTGTCCTCGGCATGCAGACGCAGATAATAAGCGGTTCTAAATTCTTCTGACGGCAACACCGGTATATCTGCCAACGAATCGGCCTGGAAGGCTAAATGCGGCACCCGGTTTTCAGGATCGCCGGTTAATGCCCGCACGACATCAACCACATCAGCAACGACAGCAGAAGCAGTCGGTTCAGCGCCGGCACCGGCGCCATAGTATAAAGTGGGGCCGACGGCATCACCTTTAACCAACACGGCATTCATGACACCGTCGACATTGGCGATCAGGCGGCGTGCCGGTATCAGTGTCGGATGAACTCTTAATTCGATCCCTTCAGGCGTCTTGCGGGCGATACCCAAATGCTTGATGCGGTAACCCAATGCTTCAGCGTACTCAACATCTTCACGCGTGATTTTAGTAATACCTTCGGTAAAAACCTTATCAAATTGCAGCGGTATGCCGAACGCGATAGAGGCCAAAATCGTCAACTTATGGCCGGCATCGATGCCTTCCACGTCAAAAGTCGGGTCGGCCTCTGCATAACCTAGCGCTTGCGCTTCGGCCAAAACGTCGGAAAAATCACGGCCTTTATCACGCATTTCAGTCAGAATAAAATTGCCGGTGCCATTGATAATACCGGCCAGCCACTGGATTTGATTGCCGCTCAATCCTTCACGAATGGCCTTGATAATCGGAATGCCGCCGGCAACTGCAGCTTCAAACGCCACCATGACGCCTTTTTCGCTGGCTCTGGCGAAAATCTCATTGCCGTGCAAGGCAATCAGCGCTTTGTTGGCTGTGACAACATGCTTGCCGTTGGCGATGGCCGTCAAAACCATTTCCTTGACCGGACCACAGCCGCCAATCAGTTCCAGGACAATGTCGATTTCCGGATCATTGATGATTTCATAAGGGTCCGTTGTTAAAACGATACCTTGCGTATCGCAAATGCGTTCGCGGTTCAAATCCCTTGCCGACGCGCGGGTAATGACGATTTCACGGCCCGCTCTGCGTGCGATTTCAGCCGCATTGCGTTTCAAAACATTGACAGTACCGCCCCCGACAGTACCTAATCCTAAAACCCCCACTTTTACCGGTTTCAAATCAAACTCCTGCACAAAGCATTTTTTACTAAATTTAATGTCATATAACGTTGTCTTTCTTCAGCATATTGCGAATACCGCGCACCGCCTGACGGGTTCTATGCTCGTTCTCAATTAATCCGAACCGAACATGATCATCGCCATGCTGGCCAAAACCAATGCCGGGAGAAACAGCCACTTTGGCCTCCGCCAGCAGCTTTTTCGAGAATTCCAACGACCCCATTTCCTTGTAGGGTTCCGGAATAGGCGCCCAGACAAACATGGTTGCTTTGGGCTTGCTGACTGGCCAGCCTGCTGCGTTTAAGCCATCACACAGCACATCCCGGCGCTTTCTGTACATTTCGGCAATTTCGGTCAGGCAATCCTGCGGACCCTCCAGTGCAGCGATCGCTGCGATCTGAATAGGCGTAAAAGTGCCGTAATCCAGATAGGATTTGATACGTGCCAGAGCGGCTACGAGCTGCTTGTTGCCGCACATAAAGCCGACACGCCAGCCTGGCATATTATAACTTTTCGACAGCGAGAAAAATTCGACCGCTATATCTTTTGCGCCAGGAATCTGAAGAATGGATGGCGCCTTATAACCGTCGAACACGATGTCGGCATAGGCAATATCATGGACTACCCAGATCTTGTGCTCTTTGGCCAAAGCAATAATCTTTTCAAAGAAATCCAGTTCCACGCACTGGCTGGTCGGATTGCCGGGAAAATTCAGGATCAGCATTTTCGGCTTAGGCCAGGAATCGATGATGGCTTTCTGTAGTTCCTCAAAGAAATCAACGCCTGGCACCAAGGGTATGTGCCGAAGATCGGCTCCGGCAATCACAACGCCGTAAGGATGAATCGGATAAGCGGGGCTGGGCACCAGCACGATATCGCCGGGCCCCAAAGTCGCCAGGGCCAAATGCGCGAGACCTTCCTTCGAACCTATCGTGACAATAGCCTCGCTTTCAGGGTCCAGATCAACGTCAAAACGGTTTTTATACCAATTACAAATAGCTCTTCTGAGCCTGGGGATGCCTCTGGAAACGGAATAACGGTGCGTATCCCCTCTTTGCGTTGCTTCAATCAGCTTTTTGACGATGTGCTCTGGCGTAGGCTGATCCGGGTTGCCCATGCCAAAATCGATAATATCCTCTCCGGCTGCGCGGGCTTTGGCTTTTAGTTCATTAACAATGTTAAAGACATAGGGAGGTAAGCGACTTATTCTATGAAATTGTTCCATTAACAGCCCTTGAGAATTCAAGTATATAAGTGAAAGGTTAAAAAAACAGTCTAAAGTACTGTTGTTACTGAGCCGTGTCAACTATTTGACAAGCCACAGGCTTGATTGAAACACGAGCTGAAAGTTTAACGGTATGCGGACAATATCTGCTCCACGCGCATTAAATCTTCGGGCGTATCGACACCGGCGGCCGGCGTTTGAGCTACAACTTTTACCTGCACAGGTTCGCCATGCCACAGGATTCTAAGTTGTTCCAGAGATTCCACCGACTCGAGCGATGAGGCTTCCCATTGACAGTAACGATTCAAAAAATCGACCGTATAGGCATACATGCCGATGTGCCGAAGATAAGGCATTTTCCCGGAAGGCGTGCCGCCGGCATGCGTAAAATGCCCTCTTTCCCATGGAATGGGAGCGCGGCTGAAATAAAGCGCCAAACCGGCTTTATTCACTACAACCTTGACGGCGTTCGGATTAAAAATCTCTTCATTATCAATAATTTCAGCAGCCAGCGTGGCTATGCCCGCTTGTTGCTGGCCCGCTAATGCCGAGGCGACATCGCGAATATAAGCCGGAGGAATCAACGGTTCATCGCCCTGGAGATTAACGATGATCTCATCATGACGCCATCCGCGCAGTCTGGCGACTTCCGCAATGCGCTCCGTGCCGCTTTGATGATCCGGATTTGTCATGATGGCTTTAATGCCCAGATCGTTTACCGTCTGCAAGATTCTCTCGTCATCGGTTGCGACGATAATTTCTTCGGCATCGGCTTCCTGCGCGCGGTCACAGACATGCGCAATCATAGGTTTGCCGGCAATCTTCAATAACGGTTTGCCAGGCAACCTCGTGGAAGCATATCGTGCAGGGATAACGACTTTGAAACGTAAACTCATTGATGTAAAGCGTCAACTTCATCAAGGGTTAATTCGCGCGCTTCATCCTCAAGCATGACTGGAATGTCATCGCGAATAGGAAAAGCGAGACGATCGGCTTTACAGATTAATTCCTGTTTGGCTTTATCATAAACCAGCGGGCTTTTGCATAAAGGACAGGCCAGAATATCGAGTAGTTTTTTATCCATTGTTCTTTGCTTTTAATAAATTTAATAATCGTTCGGAAAAACCTTGTTCCAGAACTGCTTTTACCGGCACATACCAATGTTGCGAACCGGCAAAAGCGGTGCATTTTACAGCATCCTTTTCGGTCATTAATACCGGTTTATCATCATTGAACGCGATATCATGCCGCTCAAACTTATAATGATCGGGAAAGCTGCGCGTTGCGCATGAGATGCCGGCAGTGGCCAACAGATTGAAGAAGCGCTCAGGATTGCCAATGCCCGCCAACGCATGACATTCAACAGTACTGAAATCTTCCAATGATTTTTGTTGGCCCGTGGCCAGATTGATCGCACGATCTGCGATCAGTTGCATGGAATATTCTTCGTCTTCCTTTTCTGCGCCGTTAACAATCCTGAAATCGACGCTTTGCAGTCTATCTATCGGTTCTCTTAGCGGTCCGGCAGGCAGGCAGTAGCCGTTGCCAAACCGCCTTTCCCCATCAATAACGGCAATTTCGATATCTCTAACCAGCGCATAATGCTGAAGGCCATCATCCGATACGATGACATTACAGTCCGTCTGCGCCAGCAACAAATTAGCGGCGTCGGCACGGACAGGGCCTACCGCTACAGGGCAAGCCGTCTGCCTGACCAATAACAGAGCTTCATCGCCGACCAGCTCGGCATTACTGTTCTCATCAACTCTCTGAGGCCATGATTCAGCCAGTCCACCATAGCCTCGGCTAATGATGCCGGGCTTATAGCCGGCTTCTTTAAGCAATGAAGCCAATCCTATTACGAACGGCGTCTTACCGGTGCCGCCTACCGTAATATTGCCTACCACGATAACAGGAACGGGCACGGTTTGTTTTTTCAATACGCCCAGGCGATACAATAATTTGCGAAACCTGACCGCATCGCAGAACAGAAAGCCCAATGGGCAAAGCCATACGCCGATAAAATGATCTTTATACCAGATATCCTGCGCCCATCGAGCCAGTGTTTTTTTCATTTTTCTGTCTTCGATTCTTCCGTCGCGAACGAGATATGTGTAAAGCCCGCTTGGCCGGCACTGTCCAGCGCCGCAATAACAGCCTGATGAGGTGTCTTGCCGTCAGCATTGATAATAAAAGGCAGTTGTGAGGAATGCGCGGCGATTTTCTGCAATTCCTGTCTTAACGTATCTTTGTTCTGATTGACCAGTTCGTGCGGCAGACCGTCTTCACCTTCCAGATAATAAACGCCGTCCGCATCGATGATTAAGGTAACCATCTTTTCATGCGCTTCGGCTTCAGCGCCATTGGCTTCAGGCAGCTTTACATTGACTTCTGTTTGTCGGTTGAAAGTAGTGGATACCACAAAGAACAGCAGCAATACAAAAAGCACATCGATCATCGATACCAACATGATATCGACTTTTTCTCTTTTTTTCCGGTGAAAGTTCATAAAGCCTCTTCACGGTCTCCGTGCAGGATTTCCATCAGTTTTATCGCTTCGGCTTCCATGTTTACGATGTATTCATCGACCAGTCTTTCAAAATGACGGTGAAAAATCAAACTAGGAATGGCTACTACCAATCCGGCTGCCGTAGTGATTAATGCAACGGAAATACCCCCTGCCAAAACAGACGGATCGCCTCCGGCACCGCGCTGCAAAAGAGCCGAAAAGATTTCAATCATGCCGAACACTGTTCCCAGCAATCCCAATAAAGGACTGACGGCAGCGATAGTGCCCAAGGTATTAAGGAAGCGCTCCAGATTATGAACAACCTGCCGGCCAGCTTCTTCAATACATTCCTTCATGACTTCGCGTCCATGCTCGCTATTAGCCAGGCCTGCCGCCAAAATGTATCCTAAAGGCGAACTGGTCTTTAAACGATGCAGAGCCGCTTTATCCAGCTTTCCTTCACGAAATAAGTTCCATACCTGAGGAACGAGCTCCGAAGGTACGATTTTCTTCCTTTGCAAAGACCATAAACGTTCAGCAATGATACCCATTGCCCCAATTGAGCATAAAATGATTGGCAGCATCATCCAGCCGCCGCTTTTAATTACTTCAAACACGTTATTTCCTAAAATCAGTATTGTTAACTAAAAACCACATGCGTAAGTATAGGTCACACACTGTACAAGTGCTATTTTAACCTAAAGTACCTGGTGTTGAGTATTTTCAAAGCCAATCCACAGATAAGCGATCACAAAGGCCAATCCGCATGCGACGGCGGCTAATGAATAAACAAACGCCGGGCCCATGGACTCCCAGTAATAACCGCTGTAGAGGCTGCCCAGCATGCCGCCTACCCCATAACTCAGGCTACTGTATAAAGCCTGGCCTTTACCCTGATGTTGTTGGCCAAAATAAAGATATACCAAATGAATAGCTGCAGCATGGGCTGCGCCGAAGGTAGCGGCATGCAGCAACTGGGCAAGAATCAGCAACCATAACTGATCTGCATACCAAGCGATCATCAGCCATCTGCCAGCGGCCAGCACGATGCTGAGCAGCAGAATATGCCGTAATGAATAACGCTTTAATAAGCGTCTCATGTAAACAAATAACACGATCTCCGCGCAGACGCCTAAAGCCCAAAGCATTCCTGTTATCGTTGTCGAATAATGATATTGATTAAGATAAATGGAATAAAAAACATAATAAGGTCCATGAGCCATTTGCAGCAGCAGATAAACGACTAAAAAAGCTAACACTTCCGGCCTTTTCAGGATTTGCATAAGGCCGACTGGCTCGGTTTCATAACTTAAGGCATGAGCATCCGGCGTCGCTAAGGCAACAACCCAGATTAAAGCCAGCAAGATGATAATGACGGCCGGAAGCATCGATATGGGCTGTTTATCCAGCAGCCAGCCAATACCTAACACAGCGACAATAAACCCGACTGAGCCCCACAGTCTGATCTGGCTATAACGATGAGGCTCGCTTTTTAAATGAAACAACGTTACCGCCTCAAACTGCGGCAAAGCGGCATTCCAGAAAAAGCTGAACCCGATGGTGATCCAGGCAAACCCGATGTAACTGCGCTCGATTAAAAAGCCGGCAAAGAGCAAGGCAGCGAAAAATGAGGCAATGCGGATGATGCGCAGACTCTTGCCGGTATGATCGGCAATCCATCCCCACAGATTAGGCGCAATGATTTTGGTGCCAACCAACAAGGCAGACAGTTCGCCGATCTGATCGGCATTGAAGCCGCTGTCTTTCAGATAGAGGTTCCAATAAGGCAAAAAGCCGCCCAGCGTCGCAAAATAAAAAAAGTAGAACCCTGACAGACGCCAGTAAGGAATAGACATAAAGGTCTTTATTCAGGCACCACAAGACAGGGTTTCATGTCTTGTGGTGTTTGTGCTGGTCATAGATGACTGCTTATCTTAAAACCGGCAATCCGGAATGGACATCGGCATTTTGCGCCCGATGCCGTAAAAAATGATCCATCAGCACGATTGCCACCATCGCTTCGGCGATTGGCGTCGCACGAATGCCGACGCACGGATCATGACGGCCTTCCGTAACCACTTCGACGGCTTCGCCTTGACGATTGATACTTCTGCCGGGCAGACGGAGGCTCGATGTCGGTTTTAACGCGATGCTGGCGACGATGGCCTGACCGCTTGAAATGCCGCCCAAAATGCCGCCGGCATGATTGCTCAAGAATCCGTCCGGCGTGATTTCATCCCGAAACTGCGTGCCTTTGCTATCGATGCAGGCAAAGCCATCGCCGATTTCCACGCCTTTTACGGCATTGATGCTCATCAACGCATGCGCCAGATCGGCGTCGAGGCGGTCGAAAACAGGTTCGCCAAGGCCGGGCGGGACATGGGTTGCCACGACATTGACTCTGGCGCCTATCGATTCGCCTTCCTTGCGCAGAGCATCCATATAAGCCGCCATTTCCTCGATTTTGTCAGCGTCCGGGCAGAAAAAGGGATTGCTGTCGATAATATTCCAATCGATCTTTTCTATTTCTATGGGGCCCAGCTGCGACAAATAGCCTCTTATTTCAATGCCGGCCTGCTCTTTAAGGTATTTTTTGGCAATGCCGCCGGCCGCCACGCGCATGGCCGTTTCGCGGGCCGATGAACGACCGCCGCCGCGATAATCCCGGATGCCGTATTTATGCTGGTAGGTATAATCGGCATGCCCCGGCCTGAAACTATCGGCAATTTTTGAATAATCCTTGGAGCGCTGATCGGTGTTTTCAATCAGCAAGCCGATAGGCGTACCTGTGGTTTTGCCTTCGAACACGCCGGACAGAATCCTGACTTCGTCGGCTTCGCGGCGTTGGGTCGTATGCCTGGAGGTGCCGGGTTTTCTGCGATCCAGATCCTGTTGCAGATCGGCCTCAGTCAGTGATAATCCCGGCGGGCAGCCGTCAACGATGCAACCTAAAGCAGGGCCGTGACTTTCACCGAACGTGGTGACGGTAAATACTTTTCCTATAGTGTTTCCAGACATTATGCTAAAGCCGCTAAGAATAGTTCGTGATATTGGTTAACCTGTTCGGCCGTCAATAAAAATACGCCGTCGCCTCCCCGCTCGAAATCCAGCCAGTAAAACGGCACATCGGGAAATGCGTATTGCAGCGTTTCCGCGCTGCTGCCGACTTCCACGACCAAAACGCCCTGCTCCGTCAAATAGCGGCCGGCTTCAACCAGAATGCGCAGCACGATATCCAGCCCTGACTCGCCACCTTTAAAGCCCATATCGGGTTCGGCGCGAAACTCGGCAGGCAACTGTTCCCATTCGGCATGACTGACATAAGGCGGATTGCTGACGATGATGTCATAGCGCTGACCGGGCAATTCATTGAACAGATCCGACTGATACAGCGTCACCGTGTCATCGAACCGGTGTTTCGCTACATTCATTTCAGCAACGGCCAGTGCGTCGGCAGACAAATCGACCGCGTCGACATAGGCTTCGGGAAATGCATAAGCGCAGGCAATAGCAATACAGGCACTACCGGTACACAAATCCAGGATGCGTTCGACCTGATCTTCCTCCACCCAAGGATTGAACCGCTGCTCGATCAATTCGGCGATTGGCGATCTCGGCACGAGAACCCTTTCGTCGACATAAAAAGGCAGTCCTGCAAAAATGGCCTCATGAGTCAAATAGGCGGCCGGTTTTCTTTCGATGATGCGCCTGTCGATAATATCAATGACGTCCTGGCGCTCTTTCAGCGTCAAAACAGTTTCCAGATAAGCCTCAGGCAGATTATAGGGCTGATAAATAGTATGCAGAACCAGCGCCGCAGCTTCGTCCAGCGCTGTTGCCGTGCCATGGCCAAAAACGATTCCGGCTTCGGTAAATCGGCTGGCACCCCAGCGAATGTAATCGCGAATCGTGGAGAGTGTGGTTAAAACATCAGATGGAGTTGTGTTCATTGATCAATAAATAGTCAATCTCGTTAGATAAGCATCGGCCTATTTTGGGCCATAGCGAATAATCAAACCGTTTCCGGCCTAAAGCCACCGCCTTGAACAGTTCAAAGACATCGGCGGGCACATGACCGCCGATTTTGAAAATGATCGTCTTAAAAACTTGCAGCCTTGGCTCTTGCCGCTCTGGCGCCTGCGAAATCCTGCTGCATCACTTTGGCGTTTCCGATCAATAGCCAGCTTTGCCTTTTCAAACGCGCGTTTCCGGATGCCAGCAGCGCCGATTTTTTTGCCAGGTCTTCCGCTAATCGCGGTTTGGACTGTTTGAGCCTTAACTCCGCAAGCTTATAAAACAAGGCTGCATTGCGGGGTTCTATTCTGATGGCACGTTCTATAGCGGCCACTGCCGAATCAAGGTTGCCGGACTGGCTGTTTTGGTCCGCCGCGGAAACCAGAGCGCCTACCGCCGGCGACGATGATACAAACGCAACCGGTTCCAATGGCTGCATCATTTCCGTGGGTTCCGGCAAAGGCGCCGCAGGCGCCTGGACAGAAGGTACTGCAGAACCCGGAATAGCGCCCGCCCCTGGGACTGTTTCCATAGGTGTTGTTTCTATGGGCTCCATAGGCGTTGTCGTTATCGGGCCGGAGTCCTTAAGCGGTTGGGTCTCAACCGTCGGAGCGGCCGGACGTTTAGCCTGTTTGGCTTTTTTGGGAGGCTTCGGCTTGGGCGCAGGCTTAGCATAGATGTTCGGTTGGACACGAGGTTGTCCACCATATACCGGTGCTGGAGGCTGAGAGCCATAAAACTCGGCGCAGCCTGTAACCAGGATAGGCAGTGAACAAACTAAAACAAGTCGTTTAATTGGCATTAACATTTATTTATAAAAACAGCTCTTTGTAATTTGATTAGTTTTGCCGGCGAATTTCTTCATCTACGGGTTTATCTTGATAAGAAGGCATCAAACTTCTGCTTTCCGGCTTTCATTGTGTATTACCCGGATATTTCTTAGAAAAATCCTCTATTTTTTGAGATTATAAAGGTATTCCAAGTTTTCTACTAATCAAGACAGACCTTTGAATTCAATGTTGCAAGCAGCATTGCCTTACAAGATCAGGCACTGGTATAGCTTGAAATCAGATATTGCAAGCCATCCCTGTCCAGCTTCTGATTGTCAACTTTGAGGTAAGCGACTGCTTCTTCATAATGCAAGGTCACTTCTTCCACACCGACAATCTTCACCATCTCCGCCATAAATTCGTTGGCTTCCTGCTCCGTCAGTTTTTCCAGAGAAATGAGCAGATTCGCCCAATAACGCGGCGGTTTCATGCTGAGCGATAAAAGCAGCCAACTGCCGGCAGCGCCCGCGCAAAACAAAAATACGGCGCCGGCGCCAAATTCTCCATAACACCAGCCGCCTGCTGCGCCGCCGATGCCTGCGCCCAGAAACTGACAGGTTGAATAGATGCCCATCGCTGTGCCTCGCAGGTCAGCTGGCGCATTCTTGGATATTAACGACGGCAAGGTCGCTTCCAGCAGATTAAAACCGCAGAAAAACAGCCAGAGAAAGCCGACTATGGCAAACAGATTACTATTGAACTGCATCAAACCGATGTCAGCCAGCACCAGTGCGGCAATGGCGCCTATAAAGACGGTTTTCATCTTGCGCTTTTTTTCCGCCAATATGACAAACGGGATAATAGCGGCCATGGAGACAATGAATACCGGCAGATAAACCTGCCAGTGCTGTGCCGGAAGCAGGCCGGCATCGCGCATTAACAAAGGCACGATGACAAAACTGGCCGTTAAAATGGCGTGCAAGATAAAAATGCCGTAATCCAGCCGCAGTAATTCAACATTTTTCAGCACATGCGAAAATTGCGTCGGTACGAGTTCCGCATCGCGATGTGTCTTGGATTCCTGGGGATTGGGCACTATAAATAGAAGAATTAATATAGCCAGCAACGCCAGTCCCGCAATCAGCCAGAATATGCCCTGCACGCCAACAAAGCTCGCAATCACGGGACCTGAAGTAATGGCAATGCCGAAGGATACGCCGATACTGGCGCCGATCAATGCCATGGCTTTCGTGCGGTGCACTTCCTGCGTTAAATCGGCCACCAACGCCATAACGGCGGCGGCTACTGCGCCGGCCCCCTGTATGGCACGCCCCAGCAGAACGCCGTAAATAGTCGTGGACATGGCGGCAATCACACTGCCGGCAAAAAACAGCAACAAACCGATGATTATGATCTTTTTACGGCCAAACCGATCCGACATCAAACCAAAAGGAATTTGCAGAAGCGATTGGGTAATGCCGTAAATGCCGATAGCCAGACCGACTAATGAGTGTGTTGCCCCCTCAAGCTGCTCGGCAAATAACGACAATACCGGCATAATCAGGAACAAGCCGAGCATGCGGAAAGCATAAATGCTGGCCAAAGACCAGGTGGCGCGTTTTTCCGATGGACTCATCGGACTCGTAATGTCCTGCACTTGTGTCAAAACCAATTTCTCCTTTGTAATCGTTACGCTTAAAAATCTGCCATTATAACAATCATTCTGGCGCATTCATGTATTTGTGCTATGGCTCCCAGGACAAGCGCATATAAATATCAAAAAGAAAAAACTTGATCGAAAGAAAGCCCGGCTTGGCTTGGCGCTGACCATGTGGATGGCTCCCCGTTTGCCCTGACGGTCGTAAGAGCGCCGGGCCGTCTTGCCGCCATTAATCGCCACGACTTCGTCCGCCGTCAGTTTCCTGCCCCCAGGCGACAAAGCTCTCGCTCAGTTTCGCCGGCTCAAGACGCGCGATGACTCGCGCTCTGCAGTCATGCGAAGGGATGCCGTTCTACTCGGGGAGCTTTCGGCGTTGAAAAGACTTTAATAGGTCAAAGTCACGCATGATCTGGCAAAAAACCATTAATAACGTGATGATTCCCCTGTATGCAGCTTTATTAGGACAAGCTGTGGCTTTACAGCCAAAGCCTGAGCCATTACGCGGATTTAAGCTTTACCTCGGCAACCGATTGAAGCCTTATTGCCTGAATTAAAGCAAAGACAGGCATTGAATGTGCCTGTAAATACTTGTTAAGTCGCTCCCTTATTGAGCAGGTTTAATAGCCGTGACCAAGGCATTGGCTTCCATTCTGTGACTCAGGCTAACCTGTGAAAAACCGACTTCTTTTAGTTGATTTAGCGACAGCGATTCACGCATGATATGGTCTTCGGATTCATCATTTAATATGTGAATTACCCAACTCTCCAATAAATCAAGCTTATTGG
The DNA here is from genome assembly GCF_015476545.1 of Methylobacter sp. BlB1. Lineage (GTDB taxonomy): Bacteria > Pseudomonadota > Gammaproteobacteria > Methylococcales > Methylomonadaceae > Methylobacter. The sequence goes on from NZ_JADMKV010000005.1 coordinate 77,537, forward strand.
CTTCCGTCAATATCTTGAAATACCCCTCCATCTCTCTCTGAACAACCCGCGTATGTATGGAAACATCGTCCAGGGCATAACGATCTCCATTAATAAGTTGCCCGCCGGGCTTTAAAACGCGGAAAATTTCCCCTATAACTCTCTGACGATAAGTATTTTGAAAATTGTGCAAAGTATAGGCGGATGCCACGATGTCAACGCTATCAGTTGCCATATTTTCTAGTGCGGTCAATGCGTCATCGCTACAAAAAAATAGCCTTTCCTTATCAGCCCATTTTTTTAGATGGTTTTTGGCTTGGTTCTGCATAGTGGGTTCGTTATCAATGCTTATTACAATTGCCGCCTCCCTGGCAGTTAATATTGATAACGTGGTAATGCCAGTTCCTCCGCCCAATTCGACAATCTTCAATTTATCTGCACTTCGAGCAGGATATTCTGTAACTGCAGCGCCTACAAGACGGCTCATTTCCGTCGCTAATGGACAGATCATATTGAGCATTTCATAGTCCTGCCCTATTACCCCGGAGAACAGCGCATCGTATTGGGATTTTTTATTACCACTCATATTAACTACTCATTTATCAGTTATGATTTTGCCTGCTGTTTACGCTCATAAGCAGCTAATTGTTCGGCTGTCGCTTCGCTTTGATATTTATCTTTCCACTCTTTATAGGGCATGCCATAAATCACTTCCCTCGCCTGCTCATAATCGATATCAACGCCCCGCTCTGCAGCCGCAGCCGCGTACCATTTTGCCAGGCAATTCCTGCAAAAATCAGCCAAAATCATTAAATCAATGTTTTGCACTTCGGTGTGTCTCTGTAAATGACTGACCAATTGCCTGAATGCAGCCGCTTCTAATTCTGTCTGTGTGTTTATATTCATGGATTTTTTCCGAAAAGTTGGCATTTTAGCAGAAACGCACATGGGGTTATGTACATTCATGAGCAAAGATTTTACAATAGCTCGTCATCATGTTTGCATAACAGACGGTTAAATATATGGAAATTCGTAGTTCATTGTTAACTTTTTCGCCTATTGGATATAACCGGCAGTCCATTGAAAGAAACAACAGCGTGCAAAACAAAGATGAAATCAGTGAACTTTCTGTTCCTATAAACTCTCATAACCATCAGTTCGGCCGGGGCCTTTCTGCCGATGAGATTAAAAAAGCATTCGATAATGCCGGTTTAACTCTAGGCTTAATAGACCAACATAATACTTATAAATCAACTGATACGCGTACTTTAAAAGCATTAAATGCTCATATACAAAATCAGTCAACCTTACTGATTACAGGAATAGACACTTATGTCTGACAACCTTCATATCCAGCTATTATGAATCAGCTTTTCGAATTCTTCCCTATCATTTTATTCTTTATTGCCTTTAAGCTTTACGATATATATGTTGCTACCGCAGTCGTTATCGTAGCCACTGTTATTCAGGTTGCCTATACCTGGTTTAAACATCGTAAAGTTGAAACCATGCAATGGATTACTTTGGCCCTGATTCTTGTGATGGGCGGCGCCACCATTTATTTACAGGATGAGCAATTTATCAAATGGAAATTATCCATTATAGAATGGCTATTCGGCCTTGCCTTTCTAGGCAGTCAATTCATTGGTAAAAAGCCTTTCGTCGAACGAATGATGTCCGGCAGTTTGACGTTGCCGGCAGTGGTCTGGAGACGGTTAAACATTATGTGGGCCAGTTTCTTTATCAGTGTCGGCTTTATCAATCTGTATGTTATGTATAATTACAATACCGATGATTGGGTGACTTTTAAAACATTCGGCGTGCCGGGGCTGATGATTATTTTTATTCTGGTACAAATGATTTTTATCTATAAATATATCCCCGAGGCAGAGGAATAAATCGTGTTATACGCAATTATCAGTGAAGATGTAGCGCATAGTCTGGAAAAAAGGATGACCGCGCGTCCTGCCCATCTTAAAAGACTGCAAGCGCTTCAGGATGCTGGAAGACTGATTTTAGCCGGTCCGCATCCCGCTGTAGATAGTGAAAATCCGGGCGAAGCCGGTTTTACCGGCAGTTTGATTGTGGCCGAGTTTGATACCCTGGAAGCAGCTCAACAATGGGCCGATGCGGACCCCTATATTGATGCAGGCGTTTATACGCAGGTCACCGTTAAACCTTTCAAAAAAGTCTTGCCTCAATGACAGTTAATATAATTAAACAATTATTAAACGATGCTTTTCATCCTGAGCTTCTGGAAATCGTAGATAACAGCTCAGCTCATGCTGGACATGCTGGAGCACGTAGCGGCGGCGGTCATTACCATGTAACAATTGTTGCCGAGGCGTTTGAAGGCAAATCATTGGTTCAACGGCACCAGCTAATCTATAAAGCGTTGGGCGACATGATGAAACATCAAATCCATGCTTTAGGCATTAATGCTCTATCACCCTCTGAACGTAAAATATAAGGAAAATAATAAATGAAAAAAAAGATTATCCCTTTACTGCTTGCTGGTACAGCACTGGTTTCGATTTCAGCTTGCAATGAACAAAAAAGTACTGATGCCACACCTGCCGCTCCCGTTGTTGACAAAGCAGATGCCGTTGCCGTCGTAAACGGAAAATATATCAGCAAAAAAACACTGACAGACTTGGAAGGTGAAGTTGCCGAACGTGCGCACGGGCAGACTTTTCCTAAAGATAAATTAATAGAAGAATTGATCCAACGTGAGTTACTGGTTCAGGAAGCCGTAAAAAAAGGGCTTGATAAATCGCCTGAGGTTGTAGAACGTCTTGAAACTCTAAAGAAATCATTACTGTCGCAAGCCGTTCTGCAGGATTACTTAAAAACCAATCCGGTCACCGAAGCCGAAGTTAAAGCTGAGTACGACAGCAAAGTTGCCGCTGAGAAAGGCAATGAATATAAAGCGCGCCATATTTTAGTCAAAACTGAAGCTGAAGCTAAAAAGCTGATTGAAAAATTAGACAAAGGCGCAAAATTTGACGAACTGGCAAACAAAAACTCTATAGATAAATCATCTCAAGGCGGTGATTTGGGCTGGTTCAGTGCTAATCAGATGGTGGCGCCTTTCTCTGAAGCGGTAGAAAAACTGGAAAACGGCAAATACACTAAAACACCGGTACAGACACAGTTTGGCTGGCATGTTATTTTAAGAGAAGACTCACGTCCTGTAACACCACCTCCTTTGGAAGCGGTAAAAGAACAGCTGACACCTTATCTGCAACGCAAAAAAGTCCAATCCATGATAGAAAACCTGCGTAAGCAGGCGCAAGTAGAAGTTCTGGTTCCGACAACAGAAGAAAAACCAAAAGCTGAAGGCGCTGAACCGGCCGCGCCTGCTGGCGAGCCGGCAACTACAGAGCAACCAGCTACTCAACAACCAGCAGCTGAACCTGCAAAGCCAAGTGACGCCCCTGCTGAGAAGGCCGCACCTGAAGCGGAAAAACCAGCTACTACAGATAAAAAATAACCCACGTGTCAAAAAAGGGCGGTTTTTCCGCCCTTTTTTATGCTATTTTTTCCATGTATTGCAAAATAAACTGAACGTTGCGATTCCCTCTGAATTCGTTAATATCCAATTTATAAGCTATCCTGCAAGATCTCAGGCCCAACCATTGTTCAGGATGATCCACATAAAAAGCGATAGCATCAATTAACTGCTCGGTATCTGGCTTTCTGAGCACCAGTTTAAGATGGCGCTGGCCGACGACACGAGATTGAATGACATCAAAAATTCCGTCGAACACTGGCTCCGGAAACTCCTGCCCCCAGGTACCTGCGTTTTGCAATAGAGCGGCAAATTCAATCGAGATGTCATTTTCGGATAGCTCGCCATCCGAATAAATCTTTAGCTCCAGATCAACATTCGCCAGACGCTTTCTCACCATTTCGTCAAAGGCTAGAGCAAAAGGCGGATAATCGTGCATTTTCAAACTTAAACCGGCCGCCATGGCGTGACCACCAAACTTGCTTAATAACTTAGGATGCTCGGCGGCAATATCGCTCAGCACATCACGGATATGAACGCCAGGAATAGAACGTGCGGAACCTTTTATTTCATCTTTGCCGGCCGAAGCAAAAGCGATAACAGGTCGATGCAATCTGTCCTTGATTCGTGACGCTAAAATGCCAATCACGCCCTGATGCCAGTCCGCATTAAACAGGCAAACCCCGGCAGGCAAATGATTTTCATCCAGGGTTTTCATTTCCCTCAATAAAGCAACCGCTTCCTTTTTCATTTGGCCTTCAATTTCCCGCCGATCATTATTCAGATCATCGAGCTGAAGTGCTATTTCTTTGGCATGAGCCGGATCTTCGGTTAACAGGCACTCAATGCCTAATGACATATCATCCATGCGCCCAGCTGCATTGAGTCTCGGCCCTAATGAAAAACCCAGATCCGACGAACTGATTGATTGAGCTTTTTTGCCTGATACTTCAATCAGCGCATTCACCCCAGGATGCGCGCGCCCCGTGCGTATCCTTAATAATCCTTGATAAACCAGTATTCGGTTGACTCGGTCCAGCGGAACCACATCGGCAACTGAACCTAGAGCCACATAATCAAGCAACTGAGCGAGATTAGGCTCCTGGATCTGATGCCTCTCGAACCAGTTTTGTTCTCTTAAGCGGCTACGCAGCGCCATTAACACATAGAAAATCACTCCGACACCTGCCAGCGCGCCACTCGGAAATTTATCGTCGGGTAAATTGGGATTGACGATAGCATCAGCAGCCGGAAGCTCATGCCCAGGCAAATGGTGATCCGTTACCAGAACCTTTAATCCAGAAGCCTTAGCCACTTTAACACCATCAATGCTTGATATGCCATTATCAACAGTAATGATAATGTCGGGCTTTTGCTGTTTGACCAGTTCTACAATTTCCGGCGTCAATCCATAACCGTATTCAAACCGGTTGGGGACTATAAATGAAACCGACCCTGCCCCCAGTAATTGCAGGCCCTTGACAGCCACTGCGCAACTGGTGGCGCCATCTGCATCGAAGTCGGCTATGACAGAAATTCTCAGCCCTTCATTAATCGCGTTGATTAGATGAGCAACCATATCCTCCATGCCCGATAACAACCACGGCGATGGCAATTTTGCCAGCGTTCTATCCAGATCAGCTTCCGATGTTAAGCCTCTGGCTAAATAAATACGTTCCAATATGGGATGAAGCTCGCCGAATTGTGGACGTTTTTTGCCTATGGGTCTGGCAACAATGGTTTTCTTTACGTTTGGATAATACATGAGTTACAGCAATCAGCAGAGCTTGCGCTATAGCGTTTTAAAATATTTTTCTTAGGCGAGATAATTAAAATCAACGTTTTGTTGGCATTGTTATCGGTATTACCCGGGAAGCTCCTGTTTATCAGGAAGGCAGAAAGAGCTCATTATAATTGATTGAGGCAATAACATAGTCATCAATTCTTCTTAATTTCTTCATATTTTTGTCATTTCCAATACTTATTATTCATGAAGTCCGCTTATAGCATTGCGGCCAATTAAAATTCAGAAAATATACGGAAAATAAGCATGAATAAAATAATTCTAACATCCCTTCCCTTACTTGCGGCGGCAGGCGTTTTTCATCCAGTCATCAATTTCGCCGATGAAGTCAAAGGACCAATGGCCTTCAAACCGATCAAGGGGTCTGCTTATAATGAACTCACCAATGATCCTGCTGTGTTGGATGAATCGACCTGGTTGATTCCAGAAGGATTCAAACAATCCGTTATCTCTGATGAATCCAATTTAAACATTTATATTGATAACGATTGGCCTGACATGAATACGGTCAATGAGACTCAAAAACAAGCTGGGCGCTATTTATACCGTACTCATGAAGTCCGTCCAGGCAATGACCAACGCAATGACGGGAGATTGGGCGGAGCAGTTTCCGTTATCGATTTAAAAACGGGCAAAGCCAAAGAATTGGCAGCTAGAGATTATTGGGAAGCCTTGGACGGTATTGTCTGGACACCGTGGCATACTATTCTGGTTGCTGAGGAAACAAACTCGGGCGGCTATCCTGATCCCGATTATCCGCATGCTTCATCGGGACTGGTTTATGAAATCGAGCTGGACAAGGGTGACCCTACCAAAGCAAAAAAAGTCACAGCCCGCCCATTGCTTGGTTCAATTGCTCATGAAGGGATTGAGACCGATGATGAAGGCAATGTCTATGTGATCGATGAAGACCGTGCACCAGGCGGATCTATTTACAAGTTCGTACCAAACACTTATGGCGATTTGAGCAGCGGCAAGTTATTTGCATTGCGGGTTAAAAATGGCGCCCAAATCGGCGAGGCGGAATGGGCAGAACTTAACCTTGATCCAGCCACATTTGATGCGCAAGCGGCTGCAGAACAAATTGGAGCAACCAGTTACTGTCGTCCTGAAGATTTGGAGCGCATCGGCAAGGTTTTATATGCGGCATTGACCTGCGAACCGCGAACCGGCGGCAAAGATGGCCCCGGCGCTATATTGTCTATCAGCCTGAATGAAGCGCCGATGGTCAACTACTTCGTTGAAGCCGGTGTCAATATTGCTGCAGAAAATTCAGCTTCCGGCGTAACCGGTCTTAAAAGCCCTGATAACTTGGCCAACGGTCCTGACGGAAAATTATGGATCGTGGAAGACAATGTACCCAGCGATATTTGGGTAGCAGAACCCGATAATGACGGCGATAGCCATGCGGATGGCGTGCATTTGTTTGCATCGATGAAAGATAAAGATGCGGAAGGGACCGGTATATATTTCGGCAAAAATCCGCACAAACTGTTCGTGAACGTCCAGCATTCGGGAACGGGCAATGATAAAACGATGGCGATCAGTGAAATCAGGAAAAACGTTGAAAAGAATGAAAGCCACAATGAGGATCGTGATTAATTCATCCAGTTAAATTGATGTCTACATAAATACAAGACGAGCCGCAGCTTATTTAATGTTGCGGCTTTTTATTATTCGCTTTTAGGCGACGCATCAGCGCATGAATCAAACAGAATAATCGAAGCTTCATAGCTGATGCGTCCGCGAACTTAAATATCCCTTTGCTCTATAACAATCTGCCAAGGCCGTTCAGCAATGGGCAATACGTAACCTTGGGCATCCAATTCTACATGAGTCAGGGAAACCGCATCGAGCACATTTCCTCCGATCAGATCCAACTCATTCGCTCGGCGTTCTACCACAATATCGCAATGATAAGGTCCGCGGCGCAATCGCGCGAACGCATTTACTTCACGCATGAATCCCTCCTCCCGAGGCGCACAAAGCAAATCTCCTGGCTTGGGTGAGTAAAATTTTGCGTCCCGGGCAATAAAGCGGGCATTCCTGTCAGCCGACAGCGCATGCTCGATATAATCCCAATGCAGTACAGTGGATGGCAGATCGCTTTCGGGAACACCTGAACTGCGCGCCAACCAGATGATGAAAGCGCCTGACCAGGGGCGCAGTTCACCTTCATAGCCTAATATCGGCAAAGATGAGGCAGTGTACCAGTATAAATACACGCGCGAGAAAAGCGGAGCCTGGGTTTCATGGCTGTTCACTTCTCCATTCGAATAGGTCAGTACCGGCGGTTGATAAGTATAATCGGCCACAGGCTGGCCAAATAGCATCCATTCCTGACGGGCCAGATAAATCATGCGTTCGCGTATGGTAGGTATGGCGAATGCTGGCTTGACGCCCTCTGCCGGCGTGATACGTGGAGGTTGGTCGACGGCTATTAACGTACAACCGATCTGCAAAAGGATCAATCCTAAACTTAAACCGAACAAGGATCTGGTCACACGCTCACCTCGACCCGCGACTGTCTGCCCGGATCAATTTCAACTACATTAATCTCTACATTCATAAATTGCCGAATAACAGCAATATTAGTCCGGCTATGCTCGGATAAAGGACCGGTCACAAACGAACCGCCGGCTCCCAGGCTTAACGGTAAGAGGAGTTGGTCAGCGAGATAACAGCCGACAGGCGCACCTAAGGATTGATAATTTATCAACTCGTCAGCCGCCTTGTCAGCCACTTGTTCAGCGCTGATGCCGCGCTCTCCAATGCTTTCGACAACTTCTGTTATGTCAGAATAACGAACTTGGAGAGAAATAATATTGCCAGGGCCTGGCGATTCAACTGTTTCCAACGTTATGCTTTCTTCAGGCCAGTTCAGCCTTTTCAATAATTGTTTTTTCTCTCTGATCAGCACATGGCCAGGTATTCTGGATGCCATGCATTTTGCCTGACTATTAAGCAGTATTCCCTGATTTTCCAGTATGACTTTTTGAAAGTTTTGAGGAGGATTGATGGTTATTGTCCATTTTCCGCCTCCTGCCGGATAAAAGCCGTAGCGGTCGATCTTGGCATTAAACTTAGCGCCCATTTGTTCCAGAACCGGCAAAAAACTGTGTTGTATAAAATCAAAGCTGGGGGCCATTGGGTTATGCGTTCCTCCTTCCAGAATCAACCGTGAAGGCTTGCCAGTCAATAACAGCGCCGGCAGCACGGTCTGGAAAACCAATGTACTGCTGCCGGCAGTGCCGATAGCAAAATGATAGTCACCAGCCTTAATATTGCCAGGTATAAATTTAATTTCCTGAGAACCGACAAACGCACCATTAACCTGCGCATCGCATATCTCGGCCATGGCCTTAACGCTGGCTAAATGTTGGCGCATCAGCCCCGGTTTTTTTCTGCCTTGCCTGATATTTTTGATGCGCAGCGGTTTTCCCAGACTGGCAGCCAACGATAGTGATGTTCTCAGCATCTGTCCGCCACCCTCCCCACGTGCGCCATCTATATTAATCATGATTGTACCTTTTAAGAATCCTGAAGTGTCTTGGCATTCATTTTTTTAAATATGTCTATGATATAATACCCTTAATTGAAACGTGCCAGCCTGTCATTTTGCCTCTGCCAAGGTAGTTATTAAACCTTTATATCAAAATAAGACTTAATAAATGTTATATTTGACATATGTCTATGATATAAATAATCATAAATATAATCGCCTCCATGAATTGGACGTCCCTCTACGATGATAGATGGTGCATTAACAGCGCCACGCACACATACTGTCTAAACGGCAGATGCCGCACTCGATCAATTTTGCTCTGTAATCAAGTGTTGTTTATATGATGCTAATCTCTTTGGCTACTCGCACTGCTGCTGTGTTTTTTGATTTGCTCCCTAGCGACAGCGGCAATGTTTTCCGGCGTAAAACCGAAATGTTGAGCGACGACTTTCGCTGGTGCAGACAGACCGAAGTCATGCAGACAAAACCTGGCGCCCTCGCAACCGGTATAGCGCTCCCAACCGAAGCTGGATGCGGCTTCGACGGCGACCCGCGCCTTGATCCGTGGAGGCAGCACGCTGTCCCTATAAGCCTGGCTCTGAGCCTCGAACAGATCCCATGACGGCATGCTTATCACTCGCGCCTTGATCCCTTCGGATTTCAGTTGCTCATAAGCCATAACGCAGAGACCGACCTCACTGCCCGTCCCCAGCAACAGTACATCAGGCTGCTGATCCTCGGCATCGGCAAGTACATAGGCGCCGCGGGCCACACCGCTGGCCGGCGCGTATTTCGAACGGTCCAGCGTCGGCACCGCTTGACGCGTCAACACCAGACTGACAGGGCGATCCTTGATTGACATAATGACGCGCCATGTCTCGATCACTTCGTTCGCATCCGCCGGACGTATCAGAATCATGCCCGGCATGGCCCGAAAAGAAGCGAGATGTTCGACAGGCTGATGGGTGGGCCCATCCTCGCCCAGACTGATCGAATCATGCGTCCAGATATAGATCACGGGCAGTTCCATCATGGCGCAAAGCCGCACCGCAGCCCGGCAGTAGTCGGTAAAAATAAAGAAGCTTGCAGCAAAAGGCCGTAGTTTTGATTGGCTCAGCCCGCTGGCGATAGCGCACATGGCGTGCTCGCGCAGGCCAAAGTGTAAATTGCGGCCGCGGTAATCGCCCCCCTGCCCTGGCGCCTGAAACTCGCCGGCCGGTTCTTCGCTTAAATGTGTTTTCGTAGACGGCGCAAGGTCTGCCGCACCGCCCAACAGCCATGGCACTTTTCCGGCTATCGCATTCAGCACTTTACCCGACGATTCGCGGGTAGCCATGCCCTTCGCATCGGCCGGAAATTCAGGTAAATCGCTATCCCAACCGTCCGGCAACTCACGCCGCTGCATCTGATCGACCTGTTCGGCAAGATCCGGAAAATGCTGGCGATAGGCTGCAAACTGCTCATTCCAGCCTGAGCGAGCCGCAGAACCGCGCCGGCCAAACTGATCCCGGAAGTGCGCCGGAACCTCGTCCGGCACGTAAAACTGCACATCCGGGTTCCAGCCGTAAGCCATTTTCGCCAGCCGAACTTCTTCATCGCCCAGCGGTTCGCCATGGGCTTCTTTCGTATCATGCTTGTGCGGCGCGCCATAGCCGATATGACTCCGAACGATAATTAACGTAGGCCCATCATACGTATTAAGGAATTTTTCGTAGCATTGGGTAAGCAGATCAAGGTCATTGGCATCCTCAACATGAGAGACATGCCAACCGTAGCCGGAAAAGCGCTCCGCCACATTTTCCGTGAAAGTCAGACGGGTCGAGCCTTCGATGGTGATATCGTTGTCATCGTAAATCCAGCAGAGATTGGAAAGCTTCAAGTGACCCGCCAAGGACGCAGCCTCGGCGCAAACGCCCTCCATGATGTCGCCATCGCTGCACAGTGCATACACGTTGTAATCAAACAGATCGTAACCGGGACGGTTGTAAGTGGACGCCAGCCAGCGTTCTGCGATCGCCATGCCGACACTGTTCGCAGCCCCTTGCCCGAGCGGCCCCGTGGTCGTCTCCACGCCGGAAGTCCAGCCGTACTCAGGGTGCCCCGTGCAGCGGCTGTTGATCTGGCGGAACGTCTTGAGATCTTCAAGCGTCACTGCCAGCCGGTCAGATTCCTTATAACTGGGGCTGGCCGCCTTGACGCTGCACAGATACAGCAGACTGTAGAGCAACGCCGAGGCATGACCGGCCGAGAGCACGAAACGGTCACGGTTCGGCCAGTTGGGATCTTCCGGATCAAAGCGCAAGAAGCGCTGCCACAGACAGTAAGCGGTCGGAGCCGCGCCCATGGGCGTACCCGGATGGCCGGATTTCGCTTTCTGGACGGCATCGATGGAAAGCGTGCGCAGAGTATTGATGCAAAGCTGGTCAAGTTGAGATGGATCGGTCATAAATTCACTCCACTGATGAAGGACAATGCGTCAGCACGTGCATAAATAAAGCGCTCCCCAAGCAGCTTCTTCCAAGAAATCGCTATTATTTGATCTCAATACCGGCGGCCGGGACCTTCCGTTCCATTAAATAGGCATAAATCGTAGCGATAAAGATGGGAGAGGCGCCGAAAATGATAAACACAAGGTCTCCGGGCAAGCGCAGCCATTCAAAAAGACAGGACTGATGCGTGCCCGTATAAGCAAGCCCCCGCGCATGCCAATAACCGTTTTCCACCACGTCGATCAATTGCAGCACGCCAGCCGGGAACAGGCTAAAAACCACCATCATCAGAAGTCCGATATTGATCCCCCAGAAACCAACCCGAATATATTTCTCCAAGTCCATCCAAAGGGCATCACTGACTGTCTGCCTGATCACAAATACGAGAAGGCCGATGCCAAGATTGCCGAACACGCCCATCAAAGCGGCATGGCCATGGTTCGGCGTCAGCAATGTGCCGGCCTCGTAATAACTGACGATCGGCAGATTGATGAGAAAGCCGAAAATCCCGGCCCCGACAAAATTCCAGACGCCGACGGCAATGAGAAAATAGAAAGTCCATTTATGAGGTACCGCGATCTTCTGTTGGCAGATAACGCAGCGCGAGTGGGTCAGCGTTATGAAATCCCAGGCGTCGAGCGTGAGCAATGTCAATGGCACGACTTCGAGCGCCGAGAACATGGCGCTTAAGGCCATGTTGAGGCTGGTCTGCCCGGTCCAGTACATGTGATGGCCTGTGCCTATGATGCCGCCGGCAAAGTACAAGATGGCGTCCAGGTAAATGATGCGAGTCGCCGTCAATCGCGAGACAACGCCAAAACGGAAAAAAATAGTAGCGACCAGTACCGTGATGAAAAACTCGAAAAAGCCCTCAACCCAAAGATGAATGATCCAGAAACGCCAGGAATCGACAATAGAGAAATGGGTCGAGCTGTCGAAGAACATGGCCGGCAGATAAAAGAACGGAATAGCCAGCGCGGCAAACAAAAACAAACCGGCGATCTCCCGATGTTCGGTATCATGCAGGGCCGGAATCAGCGCGCGCACCAGCAAGCCAAACCAGAAGAGCAGCGCGGCAGCCAGCAAAAATTGCCATGCGCGGCCTAGCTCAAGGTATTCCCAACCCTGGTCGCCTAACCAGAACCAAATCTGCGGCAATTTCTGTAGCATTCCAACCCATTCGCCCAATAAACTGCCGATAACGACTATGAGCAGAGCCCAGAACAAAGCATGAATGCCGGCCGTTTGCCCTCTTGGTTCCTTCCGGCCAAGTTCGCTGCTCAGAAAGAGCGCGCCAGCGACGAACGCGGTGGAAATCCAGAAAATCGCTAACTGCAGATGCCAGGTTCTCAACAAGTTACTGGGGAACCACAAAGAAAGATCAAATCCATAAAAGCTGTTCGGATCGGCGCGATAATGCGCGGTGCCGCCGCCGGCCAGCGTTTGCATTAAAAGCAGCAACGAGACGATAACAAAATACTTGAGCGTGGCACGTTGGGCGGGACTCCCGCCGGTGAGGAGCCGTTGCGGATGCACATGCCCCTCGGTCTTCCATCCGAGAAATTTGAATTTACCGAACGCTAACAGCACCAGCGCTGTTCCGCCGAACAAAAAAATCAGGCTCAAAACGCTCCAGATCACCGCATCAGCCGTTGGCGTGTTTCCCGCCACAGGATCGAATGGAAAATTGTTCGTGTACGAATAAGACTTTCCCGGCCGATTGGCGGCCGAAGCCCAGGCAGTCCAAGCGACAAAAGCGGTTAGCTGCCGAAGCTCATCAGGATTACGGATAGCGCCCACGCCGAGCCCGCCGCTCTGTAGCGGCGAGGAGAAATAGGTGTTCCACGCGTGCGTCTGCTGCCGAAACCAGTCGCCATAGGAAGACCCCATGGTCAGTATGCTGTTGTTAGGATCATACCGATTTTGTTCCAGTTCAGCCCGCACTTCCGCCTCGACAACCGCCCGCTGAGCCGATGTTAATTGATCCGGCGATTGGCCATAGCGCTGCCGGGCAATCAACGCCGCACCGGCAAGCGCCTGGGTATGCAGATACTCTGCCGAATAATCGGGGCCGAGATAAACGCCATGCCCCCAAACAGTGCCATTGTCCATCAGTCCGTACTTAAGAAATACTTGCTGGCCGGCGCGAATGTCATCGTCAGTGAATAAAATCGATCCATCGGCCGCCATCACCTTCTTTGGAATCGGAGGCGCTTCATGATAGACCTTGAGCGTTACCAGCAGAAGAACCGCCAGACCGAAAATCAGAATGATAAGACTCGCGCGCCTCCACCAGGGCGAAAGCGTATCGATGACAGGCACCTCTGATGCTGGCATTGCTTCCCTGAAGGCGAGGTTATCGTCTGTTTCATTCATTCGGTTGCCTTGATGTCGATGCTGATCGGTATTCTACATATCGTCATTCATCTTTATTTATACCTCCGCCGCTCCGGTTTTTTCTGTTCGTTGGCATACTTATAAAATTATCATCGTCGCCTGAAAAAAGGCAGCTAGGCCTAACCAGCATTTCATGCTCTAAATTGGCGGTAGCGGCGGATCAAGGTATTGGTCGAGCTGTCATGATTGAGCTGCGGCTCGCTTGCGCTTTCCAGCTCGGGGATCATGCGCTGCGCCAGCACTTTGCCCAACTCGACGCCCCACTGGTCGAAAGAATTGATATGCCAGATTACTCCCTGCGTGAAGACACTGTGTTCATAAAGTGCGATCAAGGCCCCGAGCGTCTGCGGCGTCAGGCGTTCGGCCAGCAGGGTATTAGTCGGACGGTTGCCCTCGAAGCTGCGGTGCGGCGCCAGCCAGTCGGGAGTGCCTTCGGCCTTGACTTCCTGCTCCGTCTTGCCGAAGGCTAATGCCTCCGTCTGCGCGAACAAGTTCGCCATCAGCAAGTCATGCTGCCCATTGACTGGATTCAATGTCTGGCAGAAACCGATAAAATCACAGGGGATCAGCTGCATTCCCTGATGGAGAAGCTGATAAAACGAGTGCTGTCCGTTGGTGCCCGGCTCGCCCCAGTAGACAGGCGCCGTATGGTAATCGACAGGCAAGCCGTCCAGGGTGATGTGCTTGCCGTTGCTCTCCATCGTCAGTTGCTGAAGGTAAGACGGGAAATACTTGAGATACTGCTCATAAGGCAATACCGCCATTGTCTGCACACCGAAAAAATTGATGTACCAGACTGACAGCAGCCCCATGAGCGCCGGTAAATTGCGCTCGAACGGGGCGGTGCGGAAGTGCTCGTCCATGGCCCGGAAGCCGGCCAGCATCGAGCGGAAGTTCTCGGGCCCGATCGCGATCATGGTCGACAGGCCGATCGCCGAATCCATCGAATAACGGCCGCCGACCCAATCCCAGAAACCGAACTGGTTTGCCTCGCCGATACCGAATTTCGCCACCTCTTCAGGATTCGCCGAGACCGCTACAAAGTGCCTGGAGACGGCCTCCTCGCTGCCGAGCTTGCGCAGGCTCCAGGCCCGGGCGGCATGCGCATTGACCATCGTCTCAAGCGTCGTGAAAGTTTTCGAACAAATGATGAATAAGGTCTCTTCCGGATTGAGATAGCGTGTCGCCTCAACAAAGTCGGTGCCGTCCACGTTGGAAACGAAAAGGAAACGCATATCACGCTGACTGTAATAGTGCAGCGCTTCGTAGGCCATTACCGGCCCAAGGTCGGAACCGCCGAGACCGATATTGATGACATTTTTGATACGTTTGCCCGTATACCCCAGCCATTGCCCGTCACGAACCTGCTGCGAGAAAACACTCATCCGGTCCAGCACCTCATGCACTTCAGGCACAACATCGACGCCATCGGCAAAAATCTTTTCATCTTTAGGTGCCCGCAAGGCCGTGTGCAAAACAGCCCTCCGTTCCGTCACATTAATCTTTTCACCGCTGAACATAGCATCAATTCGATCACGCAACCTGCACTCGTCGGCAAGCTGCACGAGCAGTCGCATCGTCTCGTCAGTGATGCGGTTTTTCGAGTAATCGAGATAAATGCCCCCAGCTTCGGCCGCCAGGCGCTTGCCACGTCCTGAATCATCGGCGAAAAGCTGGCGCAAGTGAATATTGCGCATGGCTTGATAATGCGCCGCCAGCGCTTTCCAGGCCGGACGCTCGGTCAATCGTTGCGAGACTGCATTCATTTCGACCCTCCGGTTGCTTTTGCGTCAATGCTGGCCATCAGATCATTCCAGGACTTCACGAAAGCCTGGGCGCCCTCATGTTGCAGCTTTTCGGCCAAGTCAGCGTAATTCACCCCGGCCTTTACGAACTCGTCCAGCACTTTATCGGCCTCGCCGGTGCCGACCGGCAATTCGGTCCCTACTCGCCCATGGTCGGCAAAGGCAAGCAAAGTCTTCTCGGGCATGGTATTGATCGTATTCGGCGCTACCAGGGCTTCAATGTACAGGGTGTCGGAAGCCTCAGGGTCCTTAGTGCCGGTGCTGGCCCATAACAGGCGTTGAGGCCTCCCGCCGGCCTCGACTATTTCCCGCGAGCGAGGTGAATCCAACACTTCACGGTAGGCCGTATAGGTGCGCTTGGCAATGGCGATGCCAAGGCGATTTCGAAGCTCTGCCGGCACCTTGTCCTTGACTGCCACATCCCAACGGCTCACGAAAATAGATGCCACAGAGTCGACCCTGGGCTCGAGGCCGGCTTCGATCCGCCGTTCAATGCCGCGCATGTATGCCAGGGATGCCGCAATATATTGTTCGCGCGAGAACAGCAGCGTGACGTTTATTGGCACGCCCTTAAAAATGCACTCCTCGATCGCGGGAATGCCTGCCGAGGTTCCCGGTATCTTAATAAAAATATTAGGCCGCTGTGCTCGGTCATGCAGTTGCTCAGCCATTTTAATGCTATTGGCGGTATCGTCCGCCAGCAAAGGCGACAGCTCCAACGATACCCAGCCGTCCGCGCCGCCGGTGGCGTCATGGATCGGGCGAAAAAGATCGGCGGCCTGGGTCAAATCCTCTAGTTCCAGTTCCATGAACAACGCTTCTCCTGACTTGCCTTCGGCCGCTTTACGACGGATAGCGTCATCGTAAAAATCAGCGCTTTTGATAGCCTGATCAAAGATTGTGGGATTAGAGGTAAGCCCCGTCAGCGAAAACTCATTGATGTAGCGCTGTAATGTGCCGCTCGTCAATAATCCTCGTGTAATATTATCAAGCCAGAGGCGCTGGCCGAGATTATGAAGTTGTTGTGTGGCCTTCATCATTCCTCCTATTCAACATATTCAGTATTGGCAGACCTTAGCAAGGCTGGCAAATCCACATGGATCAGGTCGCTAATATGTTCGATTGTCAGATCGGCCGAGGGATAAGCGGCAATATTATTGGGGTCGAGCGCATAATGCCCCTGACGAGGAAAAATCGTCGTCAACCGTTTTCCCCAGATCTTTTTCATGGCTGCCAAAATGCGCAGCTTGTCATCCACCATCACATAATGCCGGGCCGGATAGCGCTGCTCGACCGCTTCCAGCATTTCTTCCTTATGGATGTAAATCAGCACGCGGCTTTCGACTGCATCCCAGAGTCCCGAGCGCTGCACCTTGCGCGGCTGGAAGACCACATCGCCATCCGACAGGATAACGGTCGGCCACCAGCGGCGCAGATGTCTGATCACATCAAGCGCCCCCGGATAGAGGCGATCCGCAAACGGATAGTCCGCCAGATAACTCGACATCAGCAATAGCTGCGGTTCGTTCATGGCGCCAAGCCGATAGCGCTGCAGCGCGCCCAGATAATCGGTATAGCCCAGCTCGGCGCGCAATTCATTGAAGATCACCCAATAACGCTCGCTATTCTCGAAGCCAAACGAATGCTCCAGATGCTGCCTGAGGTCCGCCGTCACGCGGTCGTTTTCAAGCAGCGTATTGTCCACATCCAGCAAAAAAACGACTTTTTCCGGCTTTATCATAGCCTCGGCCCTTGCCGTGTGGGGTTGAGCCAGCCCCCGTCGGCAGCGATAAGCGCATCGGCCTCTTTGGGCCCCCAACTGCCAGGCTGATAAGGGATGGCCCGGTGATGCGCCTCAAGGACCGGATCGACTGCCGCCCATGCGGCCTCTATTGCTTCCTCCCTGGTGAAAAGCGCGCCATCGCCGGCCATGGCGTCAGTCAAAAGCCGCTCATAAGGGGCATCCTTACCCGGCTGATCGTCGAGCAAGTAAAGTTCCTGCTGATCGCCAATAAATTCCTTCCCTGCCCGCTTGACGCGCGCAGCCAGGGCAATGGCGCTGTTGGGAGAAAGCCTGAAACGCACATAATTAGTCCGCCCGTCTGCTGGCCTCGAATCGGCGAACAGCCGCTGCGGCGGCGGCTTGAACTGGACCAGCACCTCGTCTGCCGTTTCAGCCAGACATTTGCCGGAACGCAAATACCAAGGCACGCCTTCCCAACGCCAGGAGTCGATAAAAAGACGGACAGCGCAGAAAGTTTCCACGTCGGAATTCTTATCCACATTCGGCTCATTGCGATAGCCTGTGTACTGGCCGCGCACCAGATTGTCAGCCTGCAGCGGACACATGGCCTGAAAGACCTTGGCCTTTTCGGCATGCACGGCACCAAAGCCTCGATAGGCCGGCGGTTCCATAGCGAGCAATGAGACAACCTGAAACAGATGGTTCTGGATCACGTCGCGCAGGCAGCCGGCGGTTTCATAAAATGCACCGCGTCCCTCCACGCCGAAACGTTCGGCCAAAGTGATCTGAACGCTGGCCACGCAATTGCGGTTCCAGATCGGCTCCAGAAACGAGTTGGCGAAACGAAAATATAGGATATTCATGATCGCTTCCTTGCCCAGGAAGTGATCGATGCGGAAGATCGCATCCTGAGGAAACACCGACTGCGCGATGCGGTTCAGCTCCCGCGCCGAGGTCAGATCATGGCCGAACGGCTTTTCGATAATGACGCGCGCATGCTCGGCCAATCCAGCAGCCCCAAGGCTTCTGATAACGGTTGCAAACAGCGAAGGCGGAATGGCCAAATAATGGGCAGGACGCTTGACGTCACCCAGGGCCTGCTTGAGCGCTTTGAACGTTCCTGCGTCATTATAGTCGCCTGCTACGTACCGAAGCAGGGAAAGCAGATGATCCAGGGCCTGCCGGTCGTCTATCGTGCCGGACTTCTGTATGCTGTCCATCGCCCGCTGGCGAAGCTGCTCCTGGCTCCATTGTGTTGACGCGACACCGATCACCGGCACATTGAGACTACCCTGCTTCGCCATCGCATAAAGCGCCGGAAAAATCATTTTATAGGCCAGATCACCCGTCACGCCAAAAAGGACCAGCGCATCAGATATCTCGCGGCCACCGCTATTGCCCATCTCAATATCCTCCTGTCCTGTTTTGCTTCGCTGCTTTCTGGCGATGATGTTTCTTATTTCAACTTCATAAAATGCACCGGATTGACTAATTTCCTCTGTTCGGTATCCAACATAGTGTTGCATTTTTTCCAGACGAGAAATTGCAACACTGTTTAATCTCTATTGTTCATAGGCGTGCTTCAATTTTTGAATATCAATCTTGTCCATTTGCAGCATGGCTTGCATGACTCTCTGCGATTTTTCTACGCTCTGGTCTTGCAGCATCTCGCCTAAAGCGGAGGGAACGATCTGCCATGAAACACCAAATTTATCTGTAAGCCAGCCGCAATGAAGTTTTTCTCCGCCCTCGGAGAGCTTCTCCCACAACGCATCGACTTCTTCTTGTGCCTCGCAGTTAACGAAAAGAGAAACGGCCGGCGTGAAGGTGAACTGGGGACCGCCGTTTAAGGCTATGAATTCTTGTCCATCAAGTTGAAATGTCACAGACATTACCGAGCCGGCAGGACCCGGCCCCACTTCTCCATAATGAGTAATATTTCCTTTTTTTGAATTTTTAAAAATGGAGGTATAAAAATTCATCGCCTCTTCGGCTTTGGCATCAAACCACAAACATGGGGTAATTTTTTGCATCGTGTTTCCTTCTTTTATCTAAAAAGCTCAGTTTCGTAGCCTCGATTCAATACTGTGAAACTGATGAATTAAACTCAATCCTTGATTTCGTTACATTTCTTCGAGACTACGTTTATCTGAAAAGCCAACCTACAACTTAAAGGCGGCGTTTAGCCGCAAACTTTCAGAGCCGCCTCTTGCAGTTCCTCCAGACTCACATCACGAACATGCGTAGCAATCGCCCAATGATGGCCAAACGGGTCTTCAAGATATCCATAGCGATCACCCCAGAACATATCCTCGACCGGCATTCTAATAGTAGCGCCGGCGTTGACAGCCTGTTCGAAGAGCGCATCAACGTCTTCGACCTGGAGATGAATAGTGACTGGCGAACCTTTAAGTGACTTGGGACCGAATGATCCCCATTCCGGGCATTCATCGGCCAAGAAGATCGCCGAATCACCAATTCGAATGCAGGCATGGATGAGCTTGCCTTGCGGACCCGGCAAACGCATCATTTCAACGGCATTGAACGCCTTCTTGTAAAATTCAATGGCATCGGCCGCGCCGGCGCAAACCAAATGCGGTGTTACCGTATGCATCCAGTCTGGAACAGGTTTTACTTGTGGCATGAGATGTCTCCTTATGGTTTTTGAATTAGGTTTTAAATTTGGAATGGCTTTGTGTGTGGATTCCGCCATAAATTCTGGCTCGACTGATTAACCGAGCGAGAATCAGCGAAATCGACAAGTTGTTCTTACAAAACGAAATTTCTAGATCTTATGCTCAGCATCCAGCTCGCGAAAACGCTCGGTTGCATCTCCAGAAGGAAAATCTTCCAGTTCATACAACTGGCGCACCTCGATCTCCGCATCCTTGCCATCGACAGCCGGATTGGGATAGCGTTTGGTCCATTCGATAGCCTCTTCCCTCGAATTCGCCTGAATCAACGTATATCCGGCGACGAGCTCCTTGGTTTCGGCAAAAGGGCCATTGATCAGGGTTCGCTTCTCGCCGGAATATTTTATGCGCCATCCTTTCGAACTCGGCTGAAGCCCCTCTGCACCAAACAGTATGCCGGCTGTTGCCAGATCCTCATGGAATTTTGCCATGGAAGCCATAAGCGTATCATCTTCGGGCATGACGCCGGCTTCAGTATCTTTGCTGGCCCTGACTATAATCATGAATCTCATTGTTTGTATCTCCTATTCGTTAAAAGCTAGAACCGTGTTTGAGCAATCTTGTCTCCGGCTCTGCTTACTAGTCGAATGGGAAACTGAAAAATCGACACGGCAGGATTAAAAAATTAGCTTGCTTCGGCCTGAGCCATTTCCCGAATCGGTCGAATCGGGCGAACTTCAATACTACCCACACGCACCGGAGGGATTTTTGCGGCCAGACTAATCGCCTCGTTCAAGTCCTTGGCATCGATAAGATAAAACCCGGCCAGCTGCTCCTTGGTCTCGGCAAACGGGCCATCGGTCACGGAAACCTTGCCGTTGCGAACCCGCACAGTCGTGGCGGTATGAACAGGCTGGAGAGCCTCCGAAGCAATGCAGTGCCCGCTCTTGCGGAGCGCCTCATCATAGGCCAGGCATTCGTCATCCTTCGGGCTTTCCGGCAAACTGTGCAATTTTTCTTCGTCACTGTAGACCAGGCATAGATACTTCATGGATCACTCCTTATTCATGGATAAAAGATCGATAACGCCTTATTGGATTAGTGGGAGGCATTTACACAGAAAATTACGGTTATAATTTAATTACCTGTATTATCAATAACATACATATTCATCACCTGCGCATCAATAGTCAATTATTATTGGTTATTGATGGCATAACTTATTGTTTTATTGAATTACCTTATCTTGATTTACACAAACCGTATGTTTCAGCGCAAATGCTCCCGCTAGTTCAGGTAATCAGTTTTTCACTGTTGGTTCAAGAAGCTGTTTGGAAACTTCCGTTTCAAGCCGGGCGTTTCAACATAATAATGCGGATCGTTGTGATGCAAATCCACGTTTCGCCGGTGCGAGTGAGTGATTCAGCCAGCCGAAGGTTCGCTCGACCACTCTCAGCTCACCTAAGCCATTAGGTGTTTCTGAACGAAACAAGCGTCTCCACGGACATGATCCGGCATTATGGCCGGGCGTTTGGCGATGCCTGCTACAATTTTGCTGACAAAATCCAGACAGGCAGCACCTGCCAGCTGATAGATCTGATCAGTGACTGCCTGATCTTTGCCGGAACCTAAAAGCCAGACTTGCCAGCCGTATTCTATTAGCTGGCACGTAACTTCAGCATAATGGCTGAGTTGCCAGCGTTTTGCCTCCTCATGCTCCGCGCCTGGACATAAGGCAGCAATGCGGTAGGGATACGGATAAAAAAGGCGTCAATGCCGACTTTCAGGTATTGTGCAATACTATCGCCTGATTGTAATGGATGAGCGCGTCAATTCAGCCCAGATCTGATGCGGGTCAGCAATCCCGGCTTACCGCGTTTGACCGTCATTTCAATGCCCAATATCACCATGACACCTACCCAGGAAGGTGCAAAAACCAAAACGCGCATTTTTATATCAGGTAACAAAATTGAAATGATCGTCGACCCGCTCGATTTGGAACACTCGATTCGGCATCCGCGTATTATAGGTTTTCTCTCGACCTTTTTTATCGCGCTCGCGCAAATTAAAGGTATTGCAATCGGCGATCAGATGAGTTCCAAAAGGCGTTTCGATCGCATCTTGCACCCACTTAACAGGAAAAAAGCGGCTCGTGCCGGGAATGCCTCGTGTCAGGTTGAAGTTCTTGTCATACAAAAGCACTTCGCCCCTGCGCGAATTAGACAGCATATAGCCGCCTGAATGAGGCCGGATGTGATGCGCTCCGTTCAAGTTGCTGATGACAACTTCATGCTCCAGGGTTTTTCTGTCGATGCGGATCACTTGGCCTTGATAGAACAGGATGGTCAGTATTTTGCCTTCGTCATACGGGTCAACAATGGCGGAGTTCAAATGGGTTGTTTGCAAGCGGCCTGGATAATTTTTGAAGCGATGGTCCATTTGCCTATCGATATGGCGCTTTCCGCCACCATAAGCTGTGTCATAGCCATGCTCGGTGGCCCACCAGGACCAGATCAATTGGCCTGTCAAATCAAATTCAAGCAGGGCATCAACCCCGCTTGCCGTGATCAACAAACCCCGCTCGGTCCTGCGCAGCGAGCGCACCTGGGTCATATAGGGACTGCGAATTTCCAGATCGATTTCGCCTTTGTCATTGAGCCTGGCGATATGCTCGTCCCCCGGCACACCGTCTTCACTGCAAGGCAAACCGGTTATGAAATATAAACCTTCGCCTGACACATACTGCATTCCAAACGGTTTCACTGGGGTCATTTCACCCAAATATTTTATGCCGCCTAATTCGCCGGTATGTTCGAATAACTCCAGTTTTCCGCCAGGCAAACCTCTGAAAACGTCATTGGATCGATCTTTGCCTCTAATGATGCGGTTTAATCTAAACTTGACATAGTCCCAGTTGGTTTGGGGATAAGAAACGACAAATCTCATAACACTTCTTTTAGCTTAATTATTGATATTTTCATAACAGACACGATCGAATCTGAGTTTTACAAAGACTTCGCGATCACATCCAATTTGAGCTCTACTGTCAACGCTTGCAAGATAATATCTGCATTGATCTCTTTTGAGACCTTTAACTTAAATGCTCATAATAAAGCGCAACGATCATATCAAGCCCATCTTGTACAGTTTTACTATTGCTCAAAACCTAGTAGCTTAAATCAGCCTCAAGCGATCAATTTATGGACAAAGAGGCAGTGATTTATAGAGAGACAGTAAAATTTTAGACCTTTATTGCTCGTCACGTATGCTACTACAGTATGAGAACGAGGTGTTAGTCCAGAGTAACTGTTTTCCCATCTTTGAACAAAGCGTTCTGAAGGGTTCTGTTGCGTCTACGGAGAGAGCGTCGTTTTCGGTAAGCTATTGCGCTTACCCAACACCGCGTAATCAAAAAAGCCATTCTCCGGCAAAGTTTGCCAGACAAGGTCACGATCGATAAGGGTGGCGCCAATGCCGCGGCTCTCGAGGCGCTTCAGGAGGCAACCGATCACGCCATCGAAGCCCGCCAGAGCCAACCTGATTGAGCAGGATCACCGGGCCGTCGAACGGATCGTCAGGACAATGGCAAGGCGTTGAACTGATGCATAGGATCAAGAAAGGCCAGCTGGTTTTTGGCGATAGCCAAAATCTATCCGCTGCAGGACAGTTTTATTCATTGGTCGCCTAAAAACCAGTTTGGAATGACCAAGTTGCGATTGACGGAAATTAACGCAACAGAACCAAAAGACTTATATGATTCCATGGGCCTTCAGTAATTCCATGACTTGGTCCACTGAAGCCGACAAGGATAACTCACCGGTATTAATACGCAGTTCGGGATTAACAGGCGATTCATAAGATGAAGACAGGCCAGTAAAATTTTTGATTTCGCCCAACCTGGCACGCCGGTAAAATCCTTTAACATCGCGTTTTTCACAGACTTCCAATGAACAGTCACAATAAATTTCCAGAAAGTCGTCTTCGTTGACCAATGAGCGCATACGGGTACGATCAGCTTGAAATGGCGAAATAAACGCAGTCAGCACAATCACGCCAGCCTCTATAAATAACTTTGCCAGTTCTCCAACGCGGCGGATATTTTCCATGCGATCCTGATCGGAAAACCCTAGATCCGCGCACAGCCCATGACGAACATTGTCGCCATCCAGTACGAACGTCCGGCACCCCATCCGGGACAGGCGTTCTTCCGTTGCATGCGCCAAAGTCGATTTACCAGCGCCGGACAACCCGGTAAACCAAAGAATAACACTACGATGATTGTTCAATGCTTCGCGGTGCTGTCTAGTAATGGTTGACTGGTGCCAGACAATATCCTTTGATGGCAATTGTTTAGACATATTAATTCCATTTCAAAATTATGTTTGGGATTAGCGGGTGGCATTTGCACAGAAATTTACAATTATAATTTAATTAGCTGCATTATCAATAACATATATATCCATCACCTGCGCATCAATAGCCAATTGTCATTGGTTATTGATGGCTTAACTTATTGTTTTATTGAATTACCTTATCTTAATTTACACAAACCGTATGTTTCAGCGCAAATGCTCCCGCTAGTCCTTATTGTCGATTAAGATGACCGGAAATCGACAATGAACCGATTAATTTTTCAATTCGGCCAATCGCCGCTCAAGGAAACGCCGCTCGGGTTCCTGTCTGACAAGGTTTAGCGCTTGCCGGTAAGCCGCTTCGGCTTGCCCGATTCGTCCGAGCCGACGGCACAAGTCCGCTCGCGCCGAATGCGCCAGGTGATAGTCTGATAGCTCGCCGCGCGCAAGTATGGTGTCGATCAGGGCAAGACCCGCTTCCGGCCCGTCACGCATGGCTATTGCCACCGCTCGATTCAATTCAACCACTGGCGTGGGATTCGCCCATAACAACAGATCGTAAAGTCCGGCAATTTCCGGCCAGTCGGTTTCGCCGGCGTTGGGGGCCTGCGCGTGAACCGCCGCAATGGCGGCCTGCAGTGTGTAGGAACCGATGCTTTTTGATCTGAATGCCCGCATAACCAGTTCCAACCCCTCCGTAATCTGATCTCGGTTCCAGAGCGCGCGATCCTGCTCATCCAGCAGTATCAGATCGCCATTTGCTGAAGTGCGTGCGGTGCGGCGGGAGTCATGCAGCAGCATCAGCGCCAGTAAGCCGCATGCTTCTGATTCCTCCGGCAAGAGTTCAATCAATAGTCTGCCAAGACGGATTGCTTCTCCCGAAAGATCATACCGTGTCAGTTCAATGCCGGCCGAGGCCGAATACCCCTCGTTAAAAACCAGATAAATTATCCGCAACGCCGCATCCAATCGGTCGGGCAAATCCTCATGACCCGGAACTTCGTAAGGAATGCGGGCATCGCGGATTTTCGCTTTGGCGCGCACAATGCGTTGCGCAACCGTTGTCGGCACAGCAAGAAATGCGCTGGCAATTTCTTCCGTGGTAAGACCGCATACTTCGCGCAGAGTTAAAGCAACCTGCGAATCAAACGCTAAAGCCGGGTGGCTGCAGGTAAAAATGAGTCTGAGATGATCATCCTCGACGCTCTCCTCATCCCATATCGTCGTATCGTCAATGGCGGCATCGACTCGCCTGGCGGCTTCATCCAGCGCATCGAACCGGGCATTCCGACGCATATTGTCAATAGCCTTGAAACGGCCGGCTGACACCAGCCAGGCGCGGGGATTGGCCGGCACGCCATCACGCGGCCACTGCTCCAGCGCGGCCCGGAATGCATCATGCAAAGCTTCTTCCGCAAGATCAAAGTCTCCCAACAGGCGAATCAAAGTCGCCAGTACATACCGCGACTCGGTGCGGTAAACCGCTTCCAGTGTTTTGGTCAGGTTCGATTCTGTATTTTCGTTCAAGGCGCTACCTGCTTTTAACATCTTCGACAAGCAAATAGCCAATATGTTATCGGCTTGAGAATGGCTGTCACGCCGAAATTTGAGGTAGGTGCGAATTCTTTCGCACTAAATTGTCGCAGTAAGGTTTTCGGGCCGAATGAATTCGACTCTACAATTCAGCTTTGTTAAACCCCATGAATCAGGCTCATCAGATGTATGGGATCAACACCTAGCCAGACCAGCAGAAGTGTCAACAAGACCAGCGCCGCTAAGGACATCCTGGCCAAAGCCGCTTCACGACCAGCTTGACTACCCGATTCCTGGCTAATCGACATGACCACAATAACCCTCAGGTAGTAATAAAGCCCCAGGCCGCTGCCGATAATCAGCACAAGCAGCATTCCCCACAGTTGAGCATCGGCGCCGGCCGCGAAAATATAGAATTTGCCGATAAAGCCGGCCGTCAGCGGGATGCCGGCCAGCGACAGCAGCATGAATGTGAAAACCGTCGCCAACCCCGGCCGGCGCCAGAAAAGCCCTCGATAGCTCGACAGTTCCACCGCCTCTGACTGCGGCGTAGACAGAAGCGATACAACGCCGAAAGCGCCCAATGTAGTCATGAAATAAGCGACCAGATAAAAAATCACGGATTCGACGACGAAGTCCGACTCGATGCCGCCGCCGGCGATAAAAGCGATCAGCAGATAACCCATGTGCGCGATGGATGAATAGGCCAGCATGCGCTTGACGTTATCCTGCAGCAGCGCCAGCACATTACCGAGCAGGATGGACAGGACAGCCATGACGGTGATAACCGTCATCATCGAAACATAGGAATAACCGCCGCCGCTGAGGAAAAAACGCAGCAACAGGAGGAAAACGGCGCCTTTCGAAACCGTGGCGATAAAAGCCGTGACAGGCGCCGGTGCACCTTCATAGACATCCGGCGTCCACATGTGGAACGGCGCCAGCGACAGCTTGAAACCAACCCCGGCCACGATGAAGACGATGCCCGTCAAGACCATGGCATTAAATATTTCCTGCTCGGCCAGATACTGTTCGATGCCGCTGAAGCTGAGCTGCCCGCATTCTGAATAGATCAGCGCCATGCCCATCAGCAACAAGGCGGAGGATACGCCCGACAAAACCAGATATTTGGTCGCGGCTTCCAGTGATCGCGATTGCCCCAGCGCATAACCGACCAGCACGAACAAAGATACGCTGAGCGTTTCCAGGCCAATGAAAAAAGTGGCGAAATGGCTCGCCGTCACCAGCACGCAGCCGCCCAACAGCGCAGTCAGTATCAGAAACAGCAACTCCTCGTTCTCGCCTTCGCGATCCTTGAAATAGTCGTAACAAAAGACAATAACAACCAAGCCTGCCAGCAACAACAGTGCCATAGCGAAAAGACCGTAGGCATCCATCCGGACAAGAGACGTCACATAAACAGGACTTTGCTGCCCTGCCGCCATCAATGCCAGCAGGGAAACAAGAATACCAAGGCCGGCCACCAGGCAGGTCAGCGCGAAATCGCGCCTGATGGCGATAGTCAGCATTACGATCACCGCCGATGTGGCAATGCAGATAACGGGCAAAAAAGCGATCAATTGGCTACTGTTCATCGGTCGATCCCGTAAAGGCAGAACTTTGCATGGCCTGTTGCAACGAGGGCTCCGTTGTCTCCAACACCTTATGAGGATGCAGCCCCAGCCAGATGCTGGCGACTACCAGCAGGCCCATGGCGATTATGTCCCGGCGGCTGAAATCGGCTATAGGGTGCGGCAACCGCAAGGGGCCATAAAAAGCTTTCTGTATAATGATCAAGGCATAAACCGGAGAAAGAATCATGACCAGCGCTGCCAGTGCCATCAATAGCATGTTGACCTTGAAAGCGCCCAGCAATACCAGAAATTCACCCAGGAAATTGCCCAACCCCGGCAAGCCCAGCGAAGCGATGGCGAAGAACAGGGCCATAGCCGACAAATGCGGCACGGCGGTCCAAAGCCCGCCCATGTTGCCCATCTGGCGCGTATGCAAACGCTCCTGCAGGGAGCCGGCGATCATGAACAGGGCCGCTGCGCTGATGCCGTGCGCCAGCATGGTCATAACCGCCCCTTGCAATGCCAGCAAATCCCAGGCAAACACGCCCAACAATACAAAACCCATGTGGCTGACGCTGGTATAGGCGATCAATCGTTTCAGATCGGATTGCGCGAATGCCATCATGGCCGCATAGAGCACGCTGATGGCACCCAATGTCATCGCAATCGGCGCAAACTGATGCGATGCTTCGGGAAACAGCGGCACGACAAAACGCAGCAAGCCATAAGCGCCGGTTTTCAGCATGACGCCGGCCAGGATCACACTGCCGCCGGTCGGCGCCTGCGTATGCGCATCCGGCAGCCAGGTATGGAACGGCACCGACGGCAACTTGACCGTAAATGCGACAAAAAAGCCCAGCATCAGCCAGAATGCCACCTCCGCATCAAGGGGCATGCCCAAAAGCTTAAAATAATCGAAGCTGTAAACGCCTGTGTATCCATGGTAAATCAGCCCCAATACTATGATGGCCGTCAGCATCAGCAGGCCGCTTACCTGCGTAAAAATCACGAATTTGATGGCTGCCGCAGTGCGGTCTTCATGCCCCCAGATACTGATCAGAAAGTACATCGGGATGATCATGACCTCCCAGCTGAAAAAGAACAGGAACAGATCCAGCGCCAGAAAGACACCTACGGTACCGGCCAGACACATCAATAAATTGAAGTAAAAGAACCCCTGCCGATGCCTGATCTCGGTCCAGGAACTGCTGACCGCCATGAATCCAAGCACAACAGTTAGCATGACCAGCGATAGGCTAAGCCCGTCCATGGCCAGGTGAAAACCGATGCCGAAACGCGAAATCCACGGCCACTTCAAATCGGCTATCCAGACCGATGATTGATCGGCAGTCAGCGCATACTGTAACAGCACGAGCACAAACTCCAGCGCCAGCGCCGCCAAGGCAGTCCAGCGCGGAGCTGCGGGATGCCAACGCCCGGAAATAAAAGCCGCCAGTCCGCCAAAAAACAAAACGGCAATCAGCGCCAGCAGCATCATGACAGCAGTCCTATCACAATGATCAGTACAGCGCCCCAGCCCATCGATGCCGCATACCAGCGCAGCCGCCCGATCTGCGAAGCGCTGGCCAGGTAATGGAGATTCAGGCTGCGCCTGGCTATGGCGGCATAGCCCGCATCCACCACATCATTTTTATTCAATCCGGCAATGGCTTTGAAAGGCCGTATCAGCACTGCGTTATAAAGGCTATCCAGCCCCCAACCGCTAAACCACCAGCGCTGCAGACCTTGCATCCATCTGGAGGAAACCAGCCTCTGCGCCGAAAAAGTGCCGATCAGGTAAAACAGTGCCGCGATTACCAGACCGACCACCGGCGCGGCAATGGTCAGGCCGCACACGGCATCGCAACCTTGATGAACCTGAATGGCTTCGGGAAACACCGAGCCCAGCGGTATTCTCAGCAATCCTCCCAACAACGCCAGCGTGCTCAATACAATCAGCGGCAGCGCCATGCGCCAGCCGATGCCCTGCTCGACTTCATGACGTTCGGGCCCGAAAAACACCACGAACACCAACCGAAAACTGTATATGCCCGTGATCAGCGCGCCAAGACAAGCAGCCGCCCACAGGCCGGGCGAGACTGCGAAAGCCTCCAGCAGAATATCGTGCTTGCTGTAATAGCCGGACGTAAGCGGCAGCGCGGCCAGTGCGGCGCTGCCGATCATAAAGCTCCAGAAAGCGACCGGCATGGCTTTGCGCAGGCCGCCCATGCGGAAAATATTGTGCTCATGATGGAAGCAGAAAATAACCGCGCCAGCAGCCAGGAACAGCAGGGCCTTAAAGAAAGCATGCGTCATCAGATGAAAAATGGCCGCCGACCAGGCGCCGACGCCCAGCGCCAGAAACATATAACCGATCTGGCTGATCGTCGAATAAGCCAGGATGCGCTTGATGTCGGTCTGAACCAGCGCCGAGCAGCCAGCCATCAACAACGTTATCGTGCCGACCAGCGCAACGGCATACTGCACGGCAGGCGCCAGTATAAACAGATCATGCATCCTAGCGATCAGGTAAACGCCAGCCGTCACCATGGTCGCGGCATGGATCAGTGCGCTGACCGGTGTGGGGCCGGCCATCGCATCCGGCAGCCAGGTTTGCAGCGGCAACTGCGCAGACTTGCCGACCGCGCCGCCCAGCAGTAGCGCCGAGGCTGCAACAGGCAGCCAGCTTCCTTCCTGCCATTGCCCTGAAGCCCGTAAGACAGATTGAATATCCAGCGTATGCAGTTGCGTAAACAGCAGGAACAGGCCGATCGCCAGCGATGTGTCGCCGACCCGCGTCATCACGAAGGCCTTGCGCGCCGCATAGCCGTTGTCCGGATTCTCATACCAGAAGCCGATCAACAGATAACTGCCAAGCCCTACGCCTTCCCAGCCCAGATAGAGCATTACCAAATTGTCCGCCAGCACCAGCACCAGCATGGCGCCGACAAACAGATTCATGTAGGCGAAAAAGCGTGCATAACTGACATCATCAGCCATGAAGTCGGCCGAGTAAAGATGGATCAAAAAACCGATGCCTGTCACGACGAACAACATCGTGACGGACAGGGCATCCAGATAAAAGCCGAAAGGCAGCGACAAGTCACCGATAACCATCCACGAGCCCAGGACCAACCGGTAAGGCTGCTGATCGCCAGCCAGAAACGCGGCACCGACCAGCGCTGCTAAAATAGCTGACAGGCCGACAGAGCCGACTCCTACCCAGGCCACCGCCGATCTGGGCAATTTTTCACCGGCCAATGCCAGGATCAAAAATCCGAGCAGAGGCAACAACGGCGCCAGCCAAAGCCATTCAATCACCTGTCCTCCTTAATAAATTAAATGATTTTCTGCACCATGCACCGCCGCTTTTAACGACGGTAGGCTGGGTTAATAAACCCAGCCATTCGAAACCATCCATGCCGGGTTTCCGCTAAAGCTCCAACCCAGCCTACACGTGTTGTAGGGTACGCACCGCGTACCTTTTTAAAGTCTTGATGAGCCGAAAAACTTTGAAAAAAGGTATGCGATGCATACCCTACAAAGCTTCATGCTCTCGATTGCTGTTCCAGGCGCAATTCTACCTCCCCCCTGAGGCGTTCATGTCCTTCGCGGTTAAATCGATACCCTCAATTCCCTACCCTTTCATCTCATCCACCGCATCCGCATCCAATGTACGAAAACGATGAAAGACCTGCATGACCAATCCGAGGCCGACGCCGACTTCCGCGGCGGCCAGGGTCAGGATCAGCAGAAACATGATCTGCCCGTCCGCCTGTCCCCAGCGCGACCCGGCCACGACAAACGCCAGACCTGCCGCATTGAACATGATTTCCAATGACATCAGGATGAAAATCAGATTGCGCCGCACCAGCACGCCGACCAGTCCCAGCGCAAACAGCACGGCGGATAACGACAATCCATACGCCATTGGAATTCCACTCATAGCACTCTCCTTTTTGCCATCAAAGGCTTGCCGAGATGATAGGCGCCTACTAATCCAGCCAGCAGCAGCATCGACGCCAGTTCTACGGCCAGCAGATAAGGCCCGTACAAGGCTATCCCGACTTGCTTGGAGTTCACCAGTTGTCCGGTTCCTGCATCGTTGCCGGCAATCACCACGAGCACTTCTGCAAACAGAATCAACGCCAGTATCGAGGGACCTATCCAGATGCCCGGCGTCAGCCAGGCGCGCTCCTGGCTCGTGGTTTTCTCGCCCTGATTGAGCATCATGATCACGAAGACGAACATGACCATAATAGCGCCGGCGTAAATGATCACTTCCAGCACGGCGGCGAAATGTGCGCCCAGCAGAAAAAACAGAACACCCACGGCCAGCAGCGACAAAATCAGGTAAAGCAGGCCATGCACGGCATTCAGTTGCGTGAGCATCATGACCGTGGCAAAAATGGCAACAGCCGATGAGATAGAGAACAATACCATTTCCATTTAACACTCCTTATGGCAACAATGTTTTAACATCGACAGGCGGCGCCTCGTTTTCGGCCTGCCCCTTGCCCTTGCCGCCGACCGACATGCCGGCCACGCGGTAAAAATTGTAATCGTGATACTTGCCCGTGCCGTCGATCAGTAAATGTTCTTTTTCATAAACCATGTTCTGGCGGTCGTATTCGCACATTTCGAAATCCGGCGTCAGTTGAATCGCATAGGTCGGGCAAGCTTCCTCGCAAAAGCCGCACATGATGCAGCGGGAAAAATTGATGCGGAAAAATGACGGATACCAGCGCCCGCTCTCGTCCTCGGCTTTCTGCAGCGCGATGCAGTCTACCGGACAGGCGACGGCGCACAGATTGCAGGCCACACAACGCTCCTCGCCATCCGGATCGCGCGTCAGCACGATGCGTCCCCGGTAACGTGGATACAACTCCCGCTTCTGCTCGGGGTATTCGATCGTATCGGGCTTGGTGAAGGTGTGCGTCAGGACTTCCCATAATGTGCGTAATTGGCTGAACATGATCTCCCCTTATACGCTGTAAAGCGCCACGGCGCCGGTCACGAGCAGATTCAATAAAGCCGCCGGCAGCATGACTTTCCAGCCGAAGCTCATAAGCTGGTCATAGCGCGGCCGCGGCAGCGATCCGCGCACCAGAATGAAGAACAGGATGCCGATAGCGGTTTTCAGGCAGAACCAGACCAACGGCGGCAGCCAGGGCCCCAACCAGCCGCCGAAGAATAACGTCACGATCATGGCGGACGCGAGGGTAATGCCTAGATATTCACCGACGAAAAACATGCCGAATTTCATGCCCGAATACTCGGTATGAAAACCGGCAATCAGCTCCTGCTCCGCTTCCGGCAAATCGAACGGTGCCCGGCGGCTTTCAGCGATGGCCGCGACCATAAACACGACGAAGCCGGCAAATTGGGGCAAAATGAACCAACCGTCACGCTGGGCCTCGACGATCTCACGCAGGTTGAATGTACCGGCCAGCATGACCACGCCCATGATGGAAATGCCCATGAACACTTCGTAGCTGACGGTCTGGGCCGCAGCGCGCAGACTGCCCAGTAGCGAATATTTGTTGTTGGAGGCATAGCCTGCCAGCACGACGCTATAAACGGCCAGAGACGTCAATGCCAGAAAATAGAGCAATCCGAAATTGAAATCGATAATGCCGACGCCCGGCGCGAACGGAATCACGGCAAAACCGGTCAGCATGGTAATGAAGACAATCGTGGGCGCCAGAACAAACACCAGTTTGTCGGCAAAAGGCGGAATCCAGTCTTCCTTGAAGAACATCTTGATCATGTCCGCCGCGACCTGAAGCAGCCCCAGAGGGCCGACCCGGTTCGGACCGAGCCGGTCCTGCCAGACAGCCAGCAATCTGCGCTCGACCCAGATCAGTATCGCCGCCACGAAAATCGTCGACAGCAGGATGCCGATGATATCCGCAGCGCCGCCCAACCCGGCATTCATAATGGCTCCTCCCCGATCGCTTTCTTCAGTATCACCTGATCCGATTGACAGCACCGCGCGGTTTCCTGACGGCCTTCAGTTATGCCGAGCAGACCGGACGGCAGGGCCGGTTCGATGCTCACAGGCAGTACTATGAACGGCCCGCCGGAAAGACAGTGAATTTCGATTCTATCGCCCGCCTGCACGCCCAGCCTTCCGGCGTCCGAAGAATTCAGCGTGGCGCACGGAATCGGCGAGCGTTCAGCCACTGGCGACGAGTGCAAGCTCAACTCTTCGCTGCCGAAAATATGCGGCAGCAGTACAATGCGCCACTGGTCATTTATCGGCTTGAAAGGCTCGGGAATATTTTTGAACCAGTCACGCCCGCCTGAGGGTTCAATCAGCCTGACGCCGTAATCACCGCCGCGCAAATGCCCCCCGATCTCATCCTGAAACTTGCTGATCGCCTGATTGGAATTCCAACCGGGCGCCCAGATAACCGGCTCCAGAGCGGCGGGCACGTCGGCTTTCGCGCCTTCCATCGAAAACGCGAAGGGCGTTTCCGGATCAGCCGGCTGCCTTGGCTCGCTAACATTGATGTGAGCCTGCATGGCTGTGCGGCCGCTGTAACGATGAGGCTGGCGGGGAATCTTCATGCCGTCGACTTTAAAGCTCGCGCCGGGTGCCGCTTCAGTGATCGCTGCAAGCACCGGAAAAGTTTTCGCGCAAGCGGCGGTAAGCGCATCAAAGGTCAAGCCTTCCGTGCCGGCCGACAGCCATTGCCAACTGCTTCGCACAGGCTCCGACGCAGGATAAACCTGGAAATAACGCTGCGCCCTGCCTTCATTATTGACTACTGTGCCGTCGGATTCGGCAAACGTAGCGGCAGGCAGCAGCAATGAGGCTTTTTCTGCCGTCCTGCTGTACAGATAGTCGATGACGCCTATTCGCTGTGCCGACTGCAGAAACGCATCAACATCCCGGACTGGAGCGCGCCGGTAGAGATCGTTCTCAAGAATAATCACGCGCCCGACCTCATGGACCCGCTTGAAAGCCTGCCGTAAGCGTTTTCCACCCATCATGACAAGCCCCAGGCTGTTGCTTTCGGGCACCGTGAAAGTCAATTGCCTGTCTTGTGCCGGCAGCGCCTTGGCCACGTTGTAGGCAGCCTCAATAACGGCAAGGCTGGCGCTGACGGTGCCCGACACCACTAATGGCCGTTTGGCCTGCTTCAGACTATCGGCGATAATGGCGGCCAGCGCACGAACATCGTCATGCAGATCGGCAGGCTCAGGGGCCTGAAGATCAAGATTGTGCGCAATAGCAAACCCCAGCCTGGCAATGTCTTCCGGACTGCCCCGGTAAGTGGCCGCGGCAGCGTCATCCAGGCGCGTTGCACAAACGCTGGCGATAAACAGCGGGCTGCGGTGGTCTATCTGCTGCTCTCTGACGGGCTTATCCAGCCAGGGCGCTATTTTCAGGTTCCTGGCCTGATCGAATGCGGCATTGCGTACCGATTGGCGCAACGACAACGCCAGCCTGGGCGCGCTATGGGTCACGTCCTCGCCCAGAATCAGCACGGCATCGGCTTGCTCAACCTCCCGCAATGAAGGAGAACGAATACCGCCGTTGCGCAGAATATCGGCAATCGCTTCAAGCAGCGACTGCTCAGTGTCGTCCAGTCCCAGAAAGAAGTTTTTCTCGCCCACCCGACTGCGCAGGGCAAAATTGGCTTCCAGCGAGGCGCGCGGCGAGCCGATGCCGATCGTCGTATCGGTCAGCCAATCGCGAAGCTTCTGCTCCGCTTCCTCGGCCGTGATATCCATCCGGTCATGGATGCGAGGTTTTAATATGCGCTCGGGACTGTTGACGAAACCGTAGCCGAAGCGCCCCCGGTCGCAGAGGAAATAACCATTGATCTCGCCGTTATAGCGATTGACGATGCGCCTGAGCTCGCCGTAACGTTCGCCGGGTGAGGTATTGCAGCCCAGGCCGCAATGCACGCACACTGACGGTGCCGTTTGTAGATCCCATTTGCGCGTGTAATGCTCGCTGAAGGTCCGGTCAGTAAAAACGCCGGTGGGGCAGACTTCGACCAGGTTGCCGCTGAATTCATTTTCCAGAGTTCCGTCCTCAAAACGGCCGAAATAAACGTTGTTATGAATGCCGAAAACCTGCAAATCGCTGCCACCGGCATAGTCGTCATAAAAGCGCACGCAGCGGTAACAGGCGATGCAGCGGTTCATTTCATGGTTGATGAACGGGCCCAGGTACTGGTTTTTATGCGTGCGCTTTTTGCCGCGATAGCGGCGCACCACATGTCCGGACATCAGCGTCATGTCCTGCAGATGGCATTCGCCGCCTTCCTCACACACCGGACAGTCATGCGGATGATTGGTCATCAGCAGTTCGATATTGTCCTTGCGGAATTGCTTTGCCTGCCCGGCCTCAATGGAAATGCGCATGCCGTCCGTCACAGGTGTCATGCACGCCATCACAAGGCGTCCTCGCTGGTCTTCCGGATTTTGGTATTGCATTACTGCGCATTGTCGGCAGGCGCCTACCGAACCCAGAGCCGGATGCCAGCAAAAATAGGTCAGATCAAGGCCCAGGTTAAGGCAAACCGGCAACAGGCTTTCGCCAGCCTCTACCTGATATTGCACGCCGTCGATTTCAATGGTGGCCATCAGCCTCTCCTTTCCTTGATTAAGTCGATATGCATCCGCTCTCCCTCATGTCAGCCTTTTCATTGAGGGAGGAGGCGCAACACCCGCGATGTAATGCTCAAAATCCCTGCGGAAAAATTTCAGTGCGCTTTGCAACGGTTCCATAGCGCCCGGCGCCAATGCGCAGAATGTATTGCCCAGCGCCATCATACCCGTGAGCCTCGACAGGGTATCGAGGTCCTCCATATGTCCGCGCCCCTCGATAATATCTTGCAGCAATGCGACCGTCCATGGCAGTCCATCCCGGCAAGGCGTGCACCAGCCGCAGGATTCCTGCGCAAAAAACCGTTCCAGATTCAGCACCATCTTCACCGGACAGGTCTTGTCATCGAGGACGATCATAGTGCCGGTGCCCATACGGCTGCCGACTTTTGCAACAGCATCGTAATCCATACGCACGTCCAGGTGTTCGGGCAATAGAAAATCGGTCGACGCACCGCCCGGCAGGAAGGCGCGCAATGAGTAGCCGTCTCGCATGCCGCCCGCATGCTCTTCGATGATTTCCCGGATGGGCGTTCCCATGGGCAGTTCCCACAATCCCGGCCGCCTGACCCGGCCGCTGACGCCGAACAGCTTCGAGCCTTGATCGGCGCCCAGCCCCAGCCCTTTATACCAGTTCACCCCGTTGCGGAGGATATGAGGCACATTGCACAGGGTTTCGACATTATTGACGACGGTTGGCTTGCCCCAAAGTCCGCTGACCACGGCAAACGGCGGTTTGGTGCGAGGATGGGCGCGTTTTCCTTCCAATGAATTGATCAGCGCCGTTTCCTCACCGCAGATATAGCGCCCGGCGCTGGTATGCAGATGAATGTCCAGGCTGAAATCCGAGTTCAGTATGCGCTCGCCCAAATAGCCCTTGGCGCGTGCTTCCTGCAGCGCTTGTTCAAGGCGACGCGCGGCCAGGTGATATTCTGCGCGAAGGAAGATATAAGCGGTCCGGGCCTGGATGGCGTAAGCGG
Organism: Methylobacter sp. BlB1; assembly: GCF_015476545.1. GTDB lineage: Bacteria > Pseudomonadota > Gammaproteobacteria > Methylococcales > Methylomonadaceae > Methylobacter. The sequence goes on from NZ_JADMKV010000005.1 coordinate 114,468, forward strand.
CAATAATCATGCCTTCGATTAACTGATGCGGATCTCTCTCCAGCAGAAACCGATCTTTGAATGTGCCCGGTTCCATTTCGTCGCCGTTGGCGATCAGATAATGTGTTTGACGCGCGTCATCCATGGGCATAAGGCTCCACTTGACCCCGGCCGGAAATCCCGAACCGCCCCGACCTCTGAGCCCGGCGTCCTTGACCCACTGCTGCACCTCTTTCGGTTGCAGTTCCGAGAGCGCCCTGCGCAGGCCTTGGTAGCCGCCGGTACTTTCGTAATCCGCCAGCGTGGCAAAGACGCGATCCGGTTGAATGTTCTGGGTTAGCGGCCTGCTCATGTTTTCCATGACGTCACCTGCCCAGAATCTTGTCAACGCTATCATCCGTGACATCGAGCCGGAGCTGATCGCCGACCAACATGACCGGCGCATGATCGCAGGCGCCCAGGCAGACGATCGGCAATACCGTATACTCGCCATCCGCTGACATCTCGCCCGGCTCGACGTTCAAAAGCCGGCACAGGTGGTCTTGAACCTGCTCGGCGCCCATTATCCAGCAGCTGATGCTGTCGCAGTAATGAATAACCGTCTTGCCCACGGGCTGGCGGTAAATAAGATTATAAAAAGTCGCCACGGCCTCCAGCTGCGCCGGCGATATGTCCAGCAGTTCCGCCACGGCCACCAGGCATTCATCCGAGACCCACTGCCGATACTTCTGCACGATTTTCAGCGCTTCGATGGAGGCGGCCGCCTTGTCCGCATAATGCGCCATTTCGGCGGTTATCTCCTCTATTTCAAGCGTGGTTAGCACGGCGGATTTCTCGGTCATGTCAGCGGTCCACGTCAGCCATTACAAAATCGATGCTGGCCAATATCGCAATCAAGTCGGCAATCATCAGTCCCCGGCACATCATCGGGATCATCTGCAAATGCGAGAAAGACGGCGTGCGGATGCGCGTGCGATAAGACATCGTGCCGCCGTCGCTGGTCAGGTAGTAGCCGTTGAGGCCTTTGGTGGCTTCGACCGTCACGCAAGCCTCGCCTGCCGGTATTACTGGCCCCCAGCTGACATTAAGAAAATGGTCGATCAGGGTTTCTATGTCATGCAGGGTACGCGCTTTGGGCGGCGGCGTGGTCAGCGGATGGTCGGCCTTATGAGGACCTTCCGGCATGTTATTCAAACATTGCTCAATGATACGGACGCTCTGGCGCATTTCTTCGATGCGCACGGCGCAGCGGTCATAGCAATCGCCGTGTTGCGCTGTCGGGATCTCGAACTCGTAGTTCTCATAGCCTGAATAAGGGCGCGCCTTGCGATAATCCCAGGCAAAACCCGTCGCGCGCAGGCTCGGCCCGGTCGCGCTCCAGTCAATGGCTTCGGCTGTATTGTAAACTCCAACGCCCTGAGTGCGCCGCTTTATGGTGCTGTTGTTCATGACCATTTTGTCATACTGATCAAGCCGTGCCGGGAAATAATCGATAAATTCCCGCACCAGCCTGTCCCAGCCGATAGGCAAATCCATGGCCACGCCGCCGATACGGAAATAACTGGAATGCATGCGTGCGCCGCTGATCGCTTCCATGATGTCGAACACTTTCTCGCGATCGATAAACATGTAAAAAATCGGCGACATCTGACCGATGTCCTGAGCAAACGTGCCATAAAACAGCAGATGACTGGCCAGGCGATAAAATTCGGCAACCATGACGCGGATGACTTGAGCACGTTCCGGTACTTCTATTCCGGCCAGCCGCTCCACGGCCATTACGTAGGGAAAATTATTCATGGAGCCGCCCAGATAATCCACGCGGTCGGTATAAGGGATATACGTGTGCCATGATTGGCGCTCGCCCATCTTTTCTGCGCCGCGATGATGGTAGCCAATATCGGGCACGGCATCGACGATTTCCTCGCCGTCCAGCTGCAGGGCGACACGGAAAACCCCATGTGCGCTCGGGTGATTGGGCCCGAGGTTAAGGAACAGAAAATCGCTGTCCACACCATGTCGTATCATGCCCCATTCCTCGGGCACAAAGCGCAGCGCTTCCTGTTCCCTTGCCTCGCGTTCGTCAGACAGACTATAAGGTTCCATTTCCGTTGCGCGGGCCGGATGGTCCTTGCGCAGCGGATGCCCTGCCCAGGTCGGCGGCATCAGGATGCGCCGGAGATTGGGATGGCCTTCGAATACGATGCCGAACATGTCCCATACCTCACGCTCATACCAGTTGGCCGAAGGCCAGATGTCGGTGATGGACGGCAGGGACAAGCTGTCCTCCAACAAGGCCACCTTGAGGCGCATATCCTCATTGCGATCAAAGGACAACAGATGATAAACAACCGTATAGGCACTGGCCGGCAATCCCTGCCGCCGCGTGCGCTGCCGCTCGTCCATGGCCGTCAGGTCGAACAGCATGGCGTAGCCGGAAGCCGCTTCTTTTTTCAGGAATCTGAGGAAATCGCGGATGCGCGCTCTGTCGACCCAAAGCGTAGGGATGTTATCGGCTGTCGACTGGAGGACGAAAGCGTCCTCGCCGAACCGGGCAGACAGTTCGCGCACGATCCGGTCAGACATGATCCGGCCCTCTCAACTCTCTGGCACGCATTCTTTCTTCCGTCAATAAATCGCGGAAGCTGGGCTTGGGTGCCTTGAGCACTGCCTGATCGCCGACCACCCAGCTCAACGGCCGCCTTTCCTGGCCGATGGCTTGCTGCAGCAGCATCAAGCCCTGCAGCAAGGCTTCCGGGCGCGGCGGACAGCCCGGCACATAGACATCGACCGGCAGAAACTTGTCCACACCCTGTACGACGCTGTAAATGTCGTACATGCCCCCGGAATTGGCGCAGGAGCCCATGGAAATGACCCAACGCGGCTCCAATAGCTGGTCATAGAGGCGCTTGATGACCGGAGCCATCTTGCGGAAAACTGTGCCCGAAATAACGATCAAATCTGCCTGTCTTGGCGAGCCTCGGATAACCTCGGAGCCGAAGCGGGCAATGTCGTGCCGACTCGTGAAGGCGGTCGCCATTTCCACATAGCAGCAGGAAAGCCCAAAATTAAACGGCCAGACGGAATTGGCCAGTCCCCAGGCTACCATATCTTCAAGTTTGGCCATAAAGAAATTGCGGCGTAGCGCCTCTTCATAGGTTTGTTGCCCCGGTCTTGGTGCTGTATCGTTCTCGGCTTTGCTCAGATGCCAGTGCATGATTTACTCCCTTAGCCCGGTTTTTTGAATATCAATGCGCTGCCGCCGCGTGCGCCAATCAAGTGCGCCAACAGCCCAGAGATAGGCCAGCGCCGCCAACAATACGACTATGAAAATCAATGCTTCGATAAAGCCTGTCCAACCGGATTCGCGCAAAGCCACGGACCAGGCAAACAGAAATACTGATTCCATATCGAAAATCACGAAAAAGATGGCAAGCAGGTAAAACTGAATGGAGAAGCGGACATGAACATCGCCCGCCGGCACGACGCCCGACTCAAACTGTTCGTCGGTATCCCTGTTGGCTCTGTGCCGCTGCCCCAGAAAATAAGCGCCGCCAAGCATAATGCCAGTCGCAGCCAGCACGGCTACAAAATAGATGATGAGAGGAAGAAGATCGCTGGCAAGAGTGGCTTCAATGTTCATCAATGCCTCTGTCAATCAATAAACTAAAAGGTGTGATGCCTCAGTAAATTCAACAAACATCAACATCCGATGATCATTCATGCTCCTTGCATGAATTAAGAGTTGAAAAAAAATTAATGGTTCAAATTGACATTTAAACCTCGTACGACAATTACAGACTATCCAAATACCAGTACCGCTTATGCACTTCGGCTGGCAATTGGTTTGAATAAAATGCCTCAACACTGGAACGGCTGAAGGTCAGGAGCTAGATCATATTCGAGCGCACTAAGGTAGTGGAAGCCTTCTTCGAAGCGCAAAAGCGAGAAAGTCAGTGGGCTGCCGGATTTCTTCATCGGTGCCCGTACCGCCGTTCGGCTATCCTGTACGGCAAGGATTAGTTCAGCATTTACTTTCTCAGCATGGGTTTGATATTGCCTGAATTTACCAGTAGGCTGAACTAGCGTAAACCTCAAGGAGGCCCGGGGCTAATGTCTAACCTATGGGGCGCCAATCATCAGATAACGCAATTCAGACGAAACTGGACCAATGCGCTAACTGGCAGCAGGCACAATCTAAACATCCTATTGAAGACCACAGGCGGCTGAGTGAACACGTATTACCAAAATACGAAAACATAAAATTGATAATTTCAATTCCACTTCTTGAGTTTCTTCCGAGCCGTCCCGAAGTTGCCTAATTGATAAACGGATAATCTGTCTGGAGAGAACGTAATTACATCAAAAGGTTGGGTGAGCATTTCCTTCAGATGGTCCGTAGAGGCGAGCCCAATTGTAATATGTGGATTGAAATTCTTGCCTGTCTGTTTCGGAATAAATGTCGCAACGTAATCTATGGTTGACTGGTTAATGTCAGGTTCTTCTGGCGTTGTAAAAAATGCCGTAGCGGATCCTGTTTTCACAGTAAAAGGAGTAACTATATTCATCAGTTTCTGTTGCAACTTTAGGAGATCGTCTGTTGGCTCGAGGACAATACTCGCAAGCCCCAAATTCTTCCAGGAAGAATAATGGTACTTGAATGCCTTCAGCTTCCAGTTCCCCACTTTCTCAGTGATCAGGATTTCTCCAACTGCCGCATAGATTTTTTCGAGGTCTGCTGTGCGAACATACCTCTGCAAAATCGTGATATGTGGTCTGTGGGAAGCGTCTAAAGCGAATCCCTTCGGGTAGTCATCAAGCAAGCTGGCATTGGCTGCCTCCGCATACTGAGCCATCGCCGCATCCGGCTCAAGTGCAATGTTGATGGCTGTGATTGGACTCTGTTTTTCACCAGCTGTTGCAATATGGCCGAACAGTGTTCCTAAGCAAATGTCGAGTACAGCAAGAACCTTCATATACCTCAGCATAATCTTTTCCTGTTGAAAATTAACACTCGTGAGAATATTGCGTTGCTCCAGGCCCCGTCTGGACGCCGCTCAATGTCGCCGATAAACCGGC
>NZ_JADMKV010000060.1 GCF_015476545.1 Methylobacter sp. BlB1
ATCGTTGCGATCGAAGAGAAAAAGCTTGCAAAACGGAGGAGTCCATATATGCGGTTCGTGTCTTACAGCATCTATACACGCTATCACTCCATTTTTTATAAGGCGCCCTACAATCATTCAATCAATAGGAGCCGCCCTATATCACCTTCATCGAACCGAAAGTTTAATGAGGGTACAATCACGCAACTATAGCCAGTCTCTGGATCGGGGTCGCATAGTTCAAGGCCGCCACTGTTGACGTTGAACAGGGATTCCCACATGCTGCTAGGCTGCATAAAGAATTGGGCGATGGCGTCGCCTTGATGAAATGCCGGGACATGGAAGTGAAGCGCCGCTTTGCCTCTTTTGCCGTCATGCCAGAAGATTGCATTGAGCGCACCGTCTACTGGAGCATAACCCAAGCTGGAGGTGATAGACTTGAAAGGCGAGTCCTTCAGGGGAACGTTCACGATCAGCTGCCCCTCGCCGGTTAAGTCGTTCATCTCTCGCTGATAGCTGATTTTTTTATTGAATTTAATGGGCATGTCGGCCTCCAGCAAGCTCCCCGCATACGGAGCATCATCCGAGTACATGGCGAGCGTATAGAAATGGAAGGCTCCGGGGATATTGACTCCAGCATCTACTGCTACGGAAGGTTCTTTCACCAATATGGTTACATCAATTGCCACCCGATTATTTTTGCTGGGTTTCCTGGTATCTACTGTCGGATCTAAACCGCGAAAATTGACGATTACCACGATTCCTTGATCTTCTCTACCGATCCCGAAGCTCGAGGCAGGAACGATTTCGTATCCGGCTGGCAGGAGTGGAAGTAGCTTGGAAGCGCTGACCGGAATCAAGTTATCAACTTCCTGTCCCAGAGAAATACCATATGTATGGAGGACTTTCACATCGGCTTGAGACTCATGGCTCAGGACGAGCAGCCCAAGCGCAGCCAGATAGCCAACCAGCCCTTTTTTTATTAGCTTGGGCACGAGATCCATACATTTCATCTTACTTTTAAAAAATAAGTGTTTCATCTTTGATCTCCTATAAGTATGAGTGCACATTAATGTGAAAAGTAATTGTGATCAGCTAAAGCAGAACTGGTCTAACTAACACTTACAATATTTTCATGTATTACCATGTTCAGTCCTTTAATAACCATAAAATGGTGATCAAAAAATCAATTAACTGTATATTTTCTGGACTGAAATGCTCTTACGTTTTGAATGTCATGAAACTGCCGGCTATCTCATAGTGTTTGCCTGATGATGCGGAACTTTATGTCAGGTCAAACTCAGAATTTTTACCCCTGAGACATGGCATTTCAGCGCCAAATAGCAGCGCATAGGATACGGTTTATGTCCCACCGCATCCATCGCGCTATTAAAACGCTATTAAAAGGCAAGTTCCCGGCAACTTTATTGAGGAAACTTTAATTAAAGAAGGTCAGTCTTCAAACAAGCGAGTTTTCGGCAGGCAAAAAAAAGGCGGTTAAAAAAACCGCCTCAGAAAAAATACATTAGGAAGATATAACGCAACTTTCAGCTATCAGGCTCCGATAGAGCCTTAAAAGTTAGGTTAATAATAGCAGCGGATATGGCAAATAAAAATGTGACATATTGTCGCAGTAGAATTAGAGGTGGATTTTAAGACGTAAGACCGGTAAATTTACTAACCAAAATATAATTACCTAGCGCACATTTTTAATGTCAATGCTCTCGCACGTTTCGCCCAAATCGGAAATTTCGGCCCGACAAAACCTGAAGTGGATCTTCATCCTCAGAAATCTGATGATCGTCAGTGAGGCAGGGCTTGTTTTTCTATCCATCTACGGACTTAATATCCGCCTGCCGCAGGAGCAGCTATGGCTGGTCATACTCTCGATCGCGGCCGTCAATCTCTATACCTGGATGCGCTTGAAAACGGAAGATCCGGTTACCGAACTGGAAATTTTTTCGCAGCTGGCCATCGATGTCTTCGGGATCGCATCCTTGCTGTACCTGACCGGCGGCGCATCGAACCCGATCATCTGGATGTTCCTGCTGCCGCTGATTATTACCGCGATCATGCTGCCGCAGTCCTATGCCTGGTATATGGTGATTTTAACCACTTCCATGTACACGATATTGATTGGCTACAATATTCCCTTGCCTTCGATAGAACCGCACATGCCCAATCCGGACCTGATGCCTCCGGAGATGGCGCATTACGATACGTTGCAGAAAATGCACGCCATGAGCGACAAGCATTACTTCAATCTGCATATGTTCGGGATGTGGTTCGGTTTCGTATTCAGTGCCGGCCTGGTCGCATTCTTTGTCGTCGAGCTGGCTAAAACAATGAGAAATCAGGAACGGTATCTGGCTGAAGCGCGCGAAAATGCATTAAGGGACGAGCGCGTCGTCTCCTTGGGCACGCTGGCAGCCAGCGCGGCCCACGACATGGGCACGCCATTGGGTACGATTGCCATCGTCGCTCACGAACTGGAGCAGGAATATCCGATCCATCGTTTTCCTGATTTGCACGAGAAAGTGCTGATCATGAAGCAGCAGATTGAGCGTTGCAAAGAGGCGCTGTCGGTTATGTCGGCTTCGGCCGGTGAAATGCGCGCCGAATCGGGTAGAGTCATGCTGCTGACCGACTATATCGATAATGTGCTCAACCAATGGCGCACGCATAAGCCCGGCGTGAAATTGAATTTTTTCATTGATCCCCATGTTGCCGTGGACGCTGAAATCATTGCCGAGCGCACGCTGACGCACTCGATCATCAACATCCTCAACAATGCGGCCGAGGCTTCAAGGGCTGAACCGGGTATCGAATTTCATGCGTCATGGGACAGGAATCATGCCCATATCAGGATTCGCGATTATGGCCCCGGCCTGCCGCCGGAACTGATAGAACTGGCAGGCAAGCAGCCCGTCATCAGCAAGACGCGCGGCCTGGGGGTCGGATTATTTTTGACTTATTCCACGATCAATCGCTTAGGCGGTAAAATTAATTTTTATAATGTCGAATCAGGCGGTGCCTGCGTAGAAATCACACTGCCCCTTTTGAATAGAGAGGATAACGATGCCAACCCAGGATATTGATAAACCGCGCCTGCTACTCGTTGATGATGACGAGACTTTTTGCAATGTCCTCAAGAGCGCTTTGCAAAAAAGAAATTATGAAGTGCTGGTGGCCAATGATGTAAAAAGCGGCATCATGCTGGCCGAACAAAATCTGCCGGAATATGCCGTGATCGATTTGCGCATCGGTCATGAGTCCGGCCTGGAGTTGGTCAAGAAACTGATTTCTTTGGACGACAATACGCAGATCGTGATGCTGACCGGTTTTGCCAGTATTGCTACGGCCGTTGAGGCCATCAAGCTCGGCGCTGTCCATTATTTGACTAAGCCGGCCAATGCCGATGAAATCGTGAGCGCCTTGCATAAAAACGAAGGCGATTCGTCGGTATCGATCAGCGAAACGCCTTTGTCGGTAAAGCGCCTGGAGTGGGAACACCTGCAGAAAGTCCTGATGCAGCATGACGGCAATATATCGGCCGCGGCCAGAGCCCTGCACATGCACCGGCGCACATTGCAAAGGAAACTGGAGAAGCGGCCGGTGCGGGAATAGCTTTATCGGCCGTTATTTTTCAAGGCCGCTTTCGCCTCATTCCAGAAAGCGTCCAGCTCGGCCAGCTCGCAGTCCCGCAGATCGCGGCCCGATGCCTGGACCTGTTGCTCTATATATTGAAAGCGCCTGGAGAATTTTTTCGTGCTCTCCTTGAGCGCGATTTCGGGATTGACCTTTAAATGCCGCGCCAGATTCACGGCTACCAGCAGCAAGTCGCCGACTTCCTCCTGGATATGCGCCTGATCGCCGGAATGCCAGGCTTCCTTGACTTCGTTCAGCTCTTCCATGACTTTATCGAAAACCGGCAGCACCTCGGGCCAGTCAAAGCCGTGGCTGGCGGCGCGGTTCTGGATTTTCTCGCACTGCACCAGAGCCGGCAGATTAATGGCCACGCCCGATAAAACGCTGTCCTGCTCCGCGGCCTTGTTTTTCTGCTGTCGTTCCAGAGCTTTCGCCTGCTCCCAGGCCTGTTTGCGTTCCTCATCGCTGGTAAACACCGCATCCGAAAAAACATGGGGATGCCGGCGCACCAGTTTCTCGCAGATCGCCGCCGCGACCTGCTCGAAATCGAACAGGCCGCGCTCCTCGGCGATGCGGGAATGGAAAACCACCTGCAGCAGCAGGTCGCCCAGTTCCGAGCGCAGATCATCCAGATCATTGCGCTCTATCGCATCGGCGACTTCGTAGGCTTCTTCGATCGTATAAGGGATCAGACTGTAAAAATCCTGTTTGACGTCCCACTCGCAGCCGTGTTCCGGGTGGCGCAGGCGGGACATGATGTCCAACAGGTTTTGCGTATTTTTCAGCATGAGGCGTAATTAAAGTGAGGAACCGAAATTCTCGCGATATTTTTCCCTGAACGCATCCATGTCAAAGGCATGATTCTGGGTGCCGTGATGTTCGATTTTGATCGCGCCCATTAACGAGGCGATGCGTCCGGTCATTTCCCAGTCCATCTCGTTCATCAAGCCGTATAGAAGTCCTGCGCGATAGGCATCGCCGCAGCCGGTAGGGTCAAGCACGGCTTTGGGTTTTGCGGCAGGAATGTTAATGCATTCGCCGCCGGTATAAATCTTGGAGCCATTGGCGCCCAAGGTGACAATCAGCGCTTCGACACGTTCAGCAATTTGCTCCAGCGACAGGCCGGTACGCTGCTGCATCAATTCGGATTCATAATCGTTCAGTGTGACCCAGGTGGCCAGATCCAGAAATCTGGTCAATTCCTCGCCGTTAAACATCGGCATGCCTTGGCCCGGATCGAAGATAAACGGGATGTCCAGTTCGGCGAACTGCGCGGCGTGCAACTGCATGCCTTCTTTGCCGTCCGGCGCCACGATGCCGATGCAGATGTCGCGGTCCACAGGCACGGAGTTCAGATGCGAGAAGTTCATTGCGCCCGGATGGAAGGCCGTGATCTGATTGTCGTCTTCGTCGGTCGTGATATAGGCTTGGCCGGTATAATGGCCATCCAGGATCTGGATGAATTCGCTGGACAGGCCGTTCTGGCACATCCATTGCGCATACGGTTCGAAATCATGGCCGACCGTCGCCATCGCCAAAGGCTCTTCGCCCAGCAGTTTCAGATTATAGGCAATGTTGCCGGCGCAACCGCCGAATTCACGACGCATCACAGGAACCAGAAACGATACGTTAAGAATATGGACTTTTTCCGGCAGAATATGGTTTTTAAACTTATCATGAAAAACCATGATGGTATCGTAAGCCATTGATCCGCATATCAGTGCGCTCATTGTGTTCCTCTTATATTAAAATTAAAGTCCAGGTGACTGCTGCCCAAACCAGCGACAGCATAACCGCTGCAGAGCCAATATCCTTGGCTCTGCCGGATAATTCGTGATGTTCGAGCCCGACCCGGTCGACGACGGCCTCTACCGCTGAATTCAACAGTTCAACCAGCATGACCAGCACGATACTGCCGATCAGCAGCAGTTTTTCGACAGTGGTTTCTCCCAGCCAGACCGCCATCGGTGTAGTGATGACAAACAGGATCACTTCCTGTCTGAAGGCTTCTTCATGTATCCAGGTCGCTTTAAAGCCGGCAGCAGAAAAGAAGCATGCGTTTATCAGCCGTTGAAGGCCTTTTGCATTTTGATTCGCCATTATGTTTCGTTAAGTGATCAAAAACCGCCAATGATACACAATCTGTGGGGGAGTTTGGTTACAAACAGCGTAATAAACCGCTCAAACTCTGTACGATTTAAGAAAACCCACGGAAAGTCAAAAGCTTGCAGTTCATATAAACGCGTTATTCGCAAACTTATCCACAGATTTTGTGCATAACTGGCGGGCTGGCTTACTCTTCAATCGACTGACGATAAGCCTCGGCATCCATTAATCGATCCAGATCGGACGGATCATCCGCTTTAACGCAAAAAAGCCAGGCCTGATAAGCATCGTCATTAACCTGTTCAGGTTCATCAGTCAGGGCGGCATTGACGGCGACAATTTCGCCGGCAACCGGACTGAATATATCCGATGCGGTTTTGACCGACTCCACGACTGCACACTGCTCCTGGGCGGCTACTTTGCGCCCCAATTCAGGCAACTCGATATAAACCAGATCGCCCAATTCTCCCTGGGCAAAATCCGTTATGCCGACACGCACTACATTGTCGTTTTCCAGCAGCGCCCATTCATGGGTTTTGGCATATTTCAGGTTTTCCGGCAAATCACTCATGTTCATCTCTCAAAGTAGTGTTTACGTAGCTTGTATTGTTGATTTCAAGGATAACGCGCTATTTTTTAAAAACAACAAAAAAATTCATTTATCCGATACGCTGGCCTTATAATTCGGAAAATCTCTACAAGACCCATCAATTCCATGCTTTTCCCTGCCAGATTCAACGCACATTTAATAGCCGTTTTTTTTGCTATCGGTGTTTTTCCCGTCTTTGCCGACGATGACGATAACCGGATTCAGCCCGCACAGGCTACAGCAGGGCAGTCGGCCGTGCTTCTCAGCGATGAAGTGCAGAAATTGTCCGGCCTGGAGTCCGTAACGCTGGCCGCTTCGAATTACCGGCCTGAATTCGCCGCATACGGGAAGGCTGTCGCCATCCAGCCGTTGCTGGCGTTGCGCAGCCAGTATCTGGTCGCGTTAGCCGAACAGAAAAGCGCGGCGGCAAAATTCAAGCTGGCCGAGCAGAGCATCAAGCGTCAGCAGGACTTATACAATAATGACATCGCCTCAAAACGCAGCCTGCAAAATCAGCAATCGCAATGGCAAACCGACAAGGCCTTGTTGGATGCCTCGCAGTTCCGCATCAAGGCGATTTACGATGAAGCCCTGATCAACTGGGGAAAGGCATTGACCGATTGGGTGCTGTCGCCCGATGCGGGCAAGCTGGCGCCTTTTTTATCGGGCCGGCAAAGCCTGCTTTTAATCACGCTGCCGGCCAGCAGCCATTTGACCGATGGCGTTAAGGAAATTTACATTGAACCGTCAGGCATTCGCAGCAAAGCCGTTAAAGCCACGCTCATATCGGCCGCGCCGCAAATCGACGGTGCGGTTCAGGGCGAAAGCTACTTCTTTCAGGCCGATAGCGGCCGCATCAGGCCCGGCATGCGTGTCGCGGCCTGGATTACGCAGCAGGATGAGGACCGGGCCGGCGTGATGATTCCCAAATCGGCATTGATCTGGCATCTGGATCAGGCGTTTGTTTATATCAAGACCGACAAGGATCGATTCAGCCGCCGTCCTGTCACACATTTCTCGGCCACAGCCGACGGTTATTTCATCGGCGGCGGCATCGGCCCCGGCGAGGAACTGGTGACTACGGGCGCGCAAATGCTGTTGTCGGAAGAAATGCGCGGGCAGATTCCCGATGAGGATGATGATTAGTCGGTCATAATTATGCTGTGCATCCAGCCGCATGTGGGCTGAAGCATTCCATCCGACTGAAAATCGTGTAATCGGGAATATTAAAAAAATCATGCTGGCCGCTCTCGTCCGTTTTTCCATCCGCTTCTACGGCATCGTCATCGCCCTTGCCGTCTTGATCCTGCTGTATGGCGGCTACCGTTTTTCCACGGCGGGGCTCGATATTTTTCCGGCCTTTTCGCCCAAACAGGTCATCATTCAAACCGAATCGCCGGGGCTGTCTTCCGAGCAGGTTGAAGTGCTGGTGACGCAGCAGATTGAAATGGCGATCAGCGGCCTGATCGGCATGGAATCGGTGCGCTCCGAATCGATTCAAGGGCTGTCGATCGTGACGGCGATCTTCAACGAAGACAGCGATATTTACCGCAACCGGCAATTGGTTGGCGAGAGGCTGGCCAGCTTGTCGGGACGGCTGCCGCAGGGCATAGGCACGCCCGTGGCGATTCCGCTGTCTTCGTCGTCAGCTACAGTGCTGACGATCGGCTTAAGCTCCGATAGCAAGGATCTGATGACCTTGCGCAGCTTGGTCGACTGGACGCTTGTGCCTCGTCTCCTGTCTGTGCCCGGGGTTGCCGATGTCAATGTGTTCGGCGGCGAGGTCGCGCAATTGCAGATTCAGGTCGATCCCGTGCAACTGCACCGCTTTAACCTGGCGCTCGACGACATCATTCAGGCCGCGTCACAAGCGGGCAACATTCAGGGCGGCGGCTTCGTCGAAAATGACAGCCAGCGTTTTACATTACAGGTGACCGGGCAGCCCGTCACGCCTGAACAGTTCGCCAAAATCCTCGTCAAACGCGATCAGGGACGCAATATTACGTTGGACGAAGTGGCCAGGATCGCCTATGCGCCGGAACCGCCCATCGGCGCAGCACAGATCATGGGCAAGCCCGGCATTGTCATGATGGTGATCGGCCAATACGGCGCCAACACATTGTCCGTGTCCAGGCAGGTGGAGCAGGCGCTGAAAGAGTTCGAGCCTATTTTCAGCAAACAGGACATTACGTTCCATTCTCACCTGTTCCGGCCTGCCGATTATATCGAAACGTCGCTGTCCAACTTGTCGGGGCATTTGCTGATCGGCGGCTTGTTCGTGTTTATTATTCTGTACCTGTTCCTGTTCAATTTCCGCACGGCGTTTATTTCGGCGCTGGCCATTCCGTTGTCGCTGGTCAGCGCCGTCATCGTCCTGCTGGAAGCCGGGGTCAATCTCAATATCATGGTGCTCGGCGGTCTGGCGATTGCCTTGGGCGAGGTCGTTGATGACGCCATCATCGATACCGAGAATATTTTCCGGCGCTTGCGCGAGAACCGTTTGTCGGACCGGCCTCTGCCTGTGGCCGATGTCGTTTACCGGGCCTCGCTGGAAGTGCGCAGTTCGGTCGTTTATGCGAGCTTTATAGTGGCACTGGTGTTTGTGCCGTTGCTGACCTTGAACGGCGTGGCAGGGCGCTTGTTTGCGCCGCTGGGTTATTCCTACATTCTGGCTATTCTGATGTCGCTGCTGGTGGCGCTGACCTTGACGCCGGCCTTGTGCTACGTGCTGCTTGGCCGCCATGCCGGCGATAATGAGCCGCCGCTGATCAGACGCATCAAGCCGCGCTATGGCGCCGCGTTGAATTTTGTGATCGGGCATTTCAAGACAGTCATGGCCGTCAGCATGACTGTGTGCATCGTTGGCCTGCTGGCGTTTTTCGCCCTCGACAGCAAGTTCCTGCCCGAATTGCGCGAGGGGCATTATATTGTCCATACAACCAGCATACCCGGCACGTCCTTGCAGGAGTCACTGAGAATCGGCAGCAAGCTGACCGAGCAATTTATGAAGATTGAAGGCGTTGAGTCGGTATCGCAATGGGCCGGCCGGGCCGAGCGCGGCGCCGACACATACGGCAGCCATTACAGCGAGTACGAGGTTCGCCTCAAGCCCATGTCGGGCTCGGAGCAGCAGCGGATATTGGACAGGCTCAGAGCCATTCTGAGTGATTTTCCCGGCATTTTGTTCGAAGCTAACACCTTTTTGACGGAACGGGTGGACGAAACCATCTCCGGTTATACCTCGCCGGTCGTCGTCAATATTTACGGCAATGACCTGACGGTTCTTGATGACAAGGCTCAGGCGCTGGCCGAGATCATGCGCAGTATCCCTGGCGCCGCCGACGTGCAGTTGCGCTCGCCGCCCGGCACGCCGCTAGTGCAAATCGACCTGGATCTGGACCAGTTGGGTTTCTGGGGCATATTGCCGTCGCAGGTCATCAATACCCTGCAGGCCGCCTATGAAACGCATGTCGTCGGCAAGCTCGCCCAGGGCAATAAAATCTTCAATATCGCCGTGGCCCTGGCGCCGGAGTTAAGAAAGCAGCCCGAATCGATTGCCCAATTGCCGATCAGGACTCAGGACGGCAGCCTGATCATGTTGTCGCAGGTCGCAGAGATCAGGCACGCGGCCAGCCGCTATAACATCCTGCATCAGGGCGCGCAGCGCCGGCAGACTGTTACCTGCAATATCATTGACCGGGACCTGAATGATTTCATGCGGGAGCTTAAAGCGCGCGTACTGAAAGAGATTCCATTTTCGGCCGATGTTTACCCCGAATTCACAGGCGCGGCAACCGAGCAGGCCCAGGCCCGTAACGAATTGATTCTGCATGCGTTGCTGGCCGGTGCCGGCGTGCTGATCTTTATTTATATCGCCATAGGCAGCGTCCGCCACGTCCTGCTGACGTTGGCCAACCTGCCGTTTGCCCTGATCGGCGGCGTTGCTGCGGTTGTATTGACCGGCGCGACGCTGTCGGTCGGCTCGGTTGTCGGTTTCATCACCCTGTTTGGCATCACCGCGCGCAACAGCATCATGCTGCTGTCGCACTACCGCTATCTGGTCGAAGTCGAAGGGAAAAACTGGAATCTGGAGACGGTCATGCAGGGCGCCCAGGAGCGCTTGCCGTCCATTCTGATGACGGCGCTAGTGACCGGCTTGGCCATGTTCCCGATTGCCTTCAACAGCGACAATCCGGGGCGCGAGATCATGGGGCCGATGGCGGCGATTATTATCGGCGGACTGGCGTCTTCCACGCTGTTGAATTTGCTGCTGTTGCCTGGGGTATTGCTCAGGTTCGGGAAATTTAAGGATTAGTGTATTTCTGTAGGGTATGCACCGCACACCTTTGCCAAACTCGCTGGCTTATTGCGACTCCAGAAAGGTACGCAATGCGTGCCCTACGACAGCGATATTAAACGGAAAAACTTTCGCCGCAGCCGCAGGTAGCTTTGACATTGGGATTGTTGAACTGAAACGCTGCATTGATGCCTTCACGGCGATAATCGACCTCGATGCCGTCAATCACAGGCAGGTCGGCTTGCTGAACGATGATTTTAACGCCGAAGTTTTCAAAGACGACGTCATTTTCAGCCAGAGCGTCGGCATAATCCAACGCATAAGCGTAACCGGAGCAGCCCGATTTTTTGACGCCGAGCTTTAAGCCGATGCCTTTGCCGCGCTTTTCAAGTTGTTTTTTGATTTGATTCGCTGCGTTTTCTGTTAATGAAACAGACATAATGACCTCTTGGTACTTTATCCTTTATATCAAGGATTTCAATAATTCAATGAATTTGCTCACGTCATCAGCCGTATTGGCTTGTCCCAGGCTGACGCGGATGGCGCTTTTGGCCAGTTCGGGCTCAACGCCCATGGCCGTCAGCACGGCGCTGGGCTCTCTTGCGCCGCTGGCGCAGGCCGAGCCGCTGGAGACGGCGACATTTTTCTGGTCCAGCTTCATGAGCAGCAATTCGCCGTCGAGCCCATCGATGCCGAACTGGACGGTATTGGGCAATCGCTGAGCCTGACGGGCAAAAATCGTTAAGCCGGGGATAGCCATTAAGCCGTCTTCGAGTTGGTCCCTTAAAGCCAGCAGATTTAGGCTGCGTTCGGCAAGTTCCACTCTCGCCAGTTCCGCTGCCTTGCCAAAGCCGATGATAGCTGCGACATTTTCGGTTCCGGCTCTCAGGTCCTGCTCCTGGCCGCCGCCCAGCAATAGCGGATTGATGGGGACGTCTTTTTCGAACACCAGGGCGCCGCAGCCTTTCGGTCCGTAAATTTTATGGCTGGACAGAGACATCAAGTGCACGCCAAGCTCATTGAAGTCTACCGGTATTTTTCCCAGCGCTTGCACTGCATCCGTGTGAACGAGGACCCGATGCTCCCTTAATTGCCGCGCGTATTTGGCAATATCCTGGATAACGCCGGTTTCATTGTTTGCCAGCATGAAAGAGGCCAGGCCGGGCTTGCGCCTGATAGCATGATCCATGGCTTCTTGCGTAATCAGCCCGTCGCTATCGACGCCAATAATGGCAAGTTCTCGTCCCTGTTTTTTCAAGCGCTGGGCTGGTTCAGCAATGGATGGGTGCTCGATGGCTGAAATGGCAAGTCCGGCATCGGATCCGCCTGCCGCCAGGGCCAGATTGTTGGCTTCGGTGCCGCCGCTGGTAAAAATGACTTGCGCAGGCTGTGCGCCAACCAGTGAAGCAACCTGCTCGCGGGCCGTCTCTATGGCGCTTCGGGCAACCCGGCCTTGACGATACAGGCTGGAAGGATTGCCGTAGAAGGTAGTCAGGAAAGGCAGCATGGCGTCCAACACCCGTTCATCTATCGGTGTTGTCGCGTTATGATCAAGGTAGATCATTTAATTTAAGCGCTGACTCCATTTTGACGATGAACGACAATGACGTGCTGAGCCTCCTGTTCCTGCCTTCTGGCAACTTCTTGAATCTGATGTCTTTCCAGAAGCACGCCCAGGCTGATGTCTGTCAGATAATGGCGAATCTGCTCGCTCAGACCCATCCATAGGTCATGGGTTAAACAGGCCTGGTTATTCTGGCAGTTGCCTTCACCGCCGCATTTGGTTGAATCGAGCGGTTCGTCCACAGCGGCAATAATATCGGCAATATTAATCTCGCTGGCTTTGCGGCTGAGTTTATAGCCGCCGCCCGGCCCGCGCACGCCTTTTACCATGCCGGCACGGCGCAGACGCGCGAATAATTGTTCCAGATAAGACAGGGAAATAGTTTGGCGAGTAGCAATTTCAGTTAGGGTAACCGGCTTTTTTTGGCTGTGAAAAGCCAAATCCAGCATAGCGGTCACGGCATAGCGACCTTTAGTGGTTAAGCGCATAAGACCATCCTTTATAAATACAATAAGTTCTCATTGCTATAACTATACTTAACCCAGCAAAATAGTCAACTTTTAAAAGGTTAATATTTTTGTGGTCAAATCGGGACCGCTATTGAAGTATTAAGCTATTATAATCATATACTTAATTTTTTCTTAAGAAAGAATCACCCAGCCATGAAAAGAATGGCGGTTCGTACGAATTGATGACAGGATAAGTACATTTATGCCTTCGGATATATCGTCAATCCGGAGGCATAAATCATTTATTAAATTTCTTCTTTCTTGTCTTTCACGTAGCTGTCTTCGATTTCGCAGCCTTCCAGATCGGGCACCGGGGGTTGCGAGTAGGCGATGCCGGCATCATTCAGCGCTTTTTTCATGGTTTCTATCTGCTCATCCAGCACATGAATATGATCGAGCATGCGGTTGATCGCGTTAGCGATAGGGTCCGGCATGTCTGCCGTCGCGCCATAGGCATCGAAGCCCATCTTGCTGGCGATTGCATCGCGCCCTGGTGTTGATTTTTTGGCCTTTGAATCGACGATATGGCCAGGAATGCCGACTATTGTTACGCCGGACGGTACGGATTTCAGTACGACCGAATTCGAGCCGATGCGGGCGCCTTGCCCTATTTCGATAGGTCCTAAAACCTTTGCGCCGGCGCCTATGACCACGCCGTTGTGCAGCGTCGGATGGCGCTTGCCTTTCTGCCAGGTCGTGCCGCCCAGCGTGACGCCGTGATACAGCGTGCAGTCATCCCCGATCACGGCGGTCTCGCCGATCACGACGCCCATGCCGTGATCGATAAAGAAGCGCCGGCCTATTCTGGCGCCGGGATGGATTTCGATGCCTGTCAGCCAGCGGCTGATATGGGAAATAAAGCGCGCCAGCCATTTGAAGCCGGCGTTCCAGCAATAATGGCTGAGGCGGTGGATCAAGATGGCGTGTATGCCGGGATAAGCCGTAATAACCTCAAAGACGGATTGCGCCGCCGGATCCCGTTCGAAAACGCACAGGATGTCTTCTTTCAATCTGCTGAACATATTACTGATTCCTTTTATGGCCCTGAGACATTCTCAAGATACCTCTAAGGATGTCCACCTCTTTAGTATCGAGCTGTGCACGATTAAAAAGCCTGCGCAGGCGCCGCATGATCGACTTTGATTTGTCAGGATGCATAAAGCCGATATCGGTCAAAGCCTCGTAGAGATGGTCATAGAACATCTCCATCTGCGCCGTCGTGGCCAGAGGATCCTCGCCCTTGTCGCCGATCATGATCTCGTGCGATTGGCCTGAGGCGACGAATAATTCATAGCAGATCACCTGCACGGCCGCGGCAAGATTCAGTGAGCTGTATTCGTTATTGCAGGGGATGCGCAGCAGGTAGCGGCACAGGTCCAGTTCATGGTTTTTCAGGCCGGAGTTTTCACGGCCAAAGATAATGGCCGCTTTAGCCGCCTGCGCCTCGGCAGCGAGCTTTTCGGCGCATTGCCGGGGCGTCAATTCCGGCCAGCTGATGGTCCGGCAGCGGGCGCTGGCGCCGATGACCAGTTGGCAATCGGCAATGGCTTCCTCCAGGCTTTGGCAGACCGTTGCCCGCGCAAGTATGTCATCGGCGCCGGATGCCCGCGAGGTTGCGTCGGCGCTCGGAAAAAACTTGGGCGCAACCAGCGACAGATTAGTCATCTTCATATTCTTCATGGCCCGGGCAACGGCGCCTATATTGCCTGGGTGCGAAGTTTCGACCAGAACGATTTTGATATTAGACAGCAACGTGTTGTCTCTTCGTGGAAAAAAGAGCCAATTTTAGCAAAAGATTTGGTATGCTATGGAGGTTTTCTACTTGCTCATTATAAATTCAGCCTATGCAACCAATGCTTAATATTGCCGTCCGCGCTGCAAGAAGCGCCGGCGACCTTATCGTACGCTCATCCGACAATGTCGGGCGTTTGCGCATCAACCAAAAAAGCAGGAATGACTTTGCCAGTGAGGTCGACCAATTGGCCGAACGGGAAATCATCAATATCATCAGAACTGCTTATCCCGATCATGCTATCCTGGCTGAAGAAAGCGGCGCGCACAAAGGCAATGATTTTGTCTGGGTGATCGACCCGCTGGACGGCACGACGAATTTTCTGCACGGTTTTCCCCAATACGCCGTTTCCATTGCCTTGGTGCATAAAGGCAAAATCGAAGTCGGTGTCGTCTACGATCCGCTGCGCGATGAATTATTCACTGCCAAACGCGGCAGTGGCGCAATGCTGAACAACCGACGCATCAGGGTAACAGCCCAGGCCGGCCTGGCGGGCGCACTGATCGGCACAGGCTTTCCTTTTAAAAATCTGCAGTATCTTGATGCTTATCTGGGCATGTTCCGTGCCATGTCGGATTCGGCCGGTATCCGCCGCGCCGGCGCTGCCGCACTGGATCTGGCTTACGTGGCCGCCGGGCGTCTCGATGGCTTTTGGGAAATCGGTTTGCACGAATGGGATATGGCGGCAGGCATCCTGCTGATCAAGGAAGCCGGCGGCGTCGTCACCGATTTTTCCTTCAATGATAAATACATGGAGTCGGGCAACGTGATTGCCGGCAATCCTAAAATGCATCAAATCATGTATCAGGCGATCGAGCCGCATGTGACGCCGGCTCTGAAATAACAATCCGGATAAACCACGAAGAACACGAAGTTCCGTTTGATTTTCTTCGTGACCTTCGTGGTTGATGGCAGGGTGTTTCCGGTTGTCTGGCTTCTTGTCAGACAGCCGGAGAAAGGCTTTAGTAGGTCAGCGTCAGCCCGACGTTGAACGAGCGGCCCATGCCGGGCACGGCAGTTCCGGCTATATACTGTCCTGTAACAGGATGTCTTTCGCCTATGTAAGTGCCGCCCAACGGTAGCGCATAGTTCTTATCCAGCAAATTGTCTATGCCGGCATCGACGCGCATGTGTTTCCAGTTGTAACTGCTGCGCAGATTCAGCAGCACAAAGCCCGCAGTTTTCGGCTCCAGGCGCACATCCTGTATATCGTCTTTGGCATCGACAAGCTGGGTTTCGACCGTATTGGTCCAGCCGCCCAGTCGGTGGTCCAGTGCGACCAGCGCATTGAACGGCATCTGTTGGTACAGGTTGCCGCCTGTATCGTTGTTCTGTCCCCTGACATAACTCATGATCGTCCTGCCGGTCAGGCTGCCGTAGTTGCTGGTTTCCAGCAACAGTTTACTGCCTGATACATCGACGCCGAACAGATGGGCTTCAAAGTTATCCAGCTGCAGCAGATTAAAGCCGCCGTGCGACGGGCTGGTACAGGTCAGGCCGTTGGCCGGCTGACACAATTCGGCGTCGATATAATTGTCGACGTTGGTGTAAAAAGGCGTGACCTTGACCTGCCAGTCTTCCTGATTCACGTCATGCCAGTCGGCGGTCGCGCTGATGGTATGAGCAACTTCAGGCTGCAGGTTGATATTGCCCACATAGCCGTTGCCATCGCCGACCCAGTTGTTCATGAACATATTCATCGGCATGACCATCGCGCCCATGCGGGTGCCGCGCGACCAGGCATAGCGCTCATACAGGCTCGGCGAGCGCGTTTTCCTGGCGACGCCGAACTCGTAGGCCTGCATGTCATTGAAGGTATAGCGCGCCAGAGCCGTCCAGTCGATATTGACGTCGGTGCGCTTGTGCTTGGTATTGTTGAAGGCGGCGGCGTCAGGCGTCAGCTTGCCGTAGTCCATGACATCGCCGGTATCCATTTCCACGCCGCCGACACGGATGCCGATCTGGGTCAGCCATTGAGCGTTCCAGCGGGCTTCCCATTCGGTAAACACATCCAGCCGGTCGCGCTTGCCTTCGAAGATGTTCCAGAAGGGGCCGGGGCCCTGCATCATTTTCATCGAATCGGTGCCGATCGGATCCCACCAGTCGTTCAGGCGATAGCGCTGATATTCGCTGCCGACGGTCAGCAGATGCTTGTCGGTCACATCGATGTTGGCTTTGACCATCAGGCCTTGGTTGATGCCGTGCGTATCCATGGGCATGGTCCGGCCTGATTCGCCGCCTTTGTCCTTCAGGAAATTCATCTTGTGCCGGGCGTCTTCATGATAGGCGCGCGTTTCCAGATTACCCCAGTCGAACTGGCTCTTGGTGGAGATATTGGCGAACCAGCTGTCATCGCCGGTCATATCCATGCGCACATTGGGGAAGCCCTGGTAAGGAATGTTTTGCTGGCCTACCTTGATGACGGCGAGGTGCTTGTCGTTGCGTAAGGCCAATGACAGAGACTGGTTTTCGGAGCGATAGGCCGAAGAGCCGACGACGTTCTTGCCGTTGATTCTATTGACGCCGGTGAAATCGCCGCCGGCTTTGTAATTGCGCGACTGCACCGAAGACCCCGTGTAAGTCAGCGACGCGTTCTCGTTGGCTATCGAAGCGGAAATATTGCCGCCGTAGGCGTCGCCGTTGCTGCGGTAGAAGCCCGACATCTGACCTCTGACCAAAGGCGCCTCGCCGGCCTCGGCAAATTCGGGGTCGGCCGAATTGACGCGAATGGTCCCGCCGATGCTGTCGCCGCCGAGGCTCACCGGTGTGATGCCGGCCAGTATCTGGGCGCTGAGGACGCTGGACGGCGCTACATAAGAAAGCGCCGGATTCATATGATTGGCGCAGGCCGAAATCAAATTCATGCCGTCTACTTGCACCCGTAACCGGTCGTCCGCCATGCCATGCAGAATGGGCCGGCTTGAAATGCCGCCGCCGCCGGAAAGGCTCATGCCGGGCACGTCGCTGAACATTTTGGCCGTATCGCTGATAGCCGTCCTGGATAGCGCTATCTTGGAATGGTCGAGATAAGAGCCGAAAGGTGCATCGATATTCGATGCCTGGCCTTTGATGATCATCGTATCCAGAACCATGGCGTCGTCCGCGCTTGTAGTCTGTTCTTTGTTCTGGCTGGCGTTGACGTCGGCTTTATCCGCTGTTACAGGTTCGGCAGCAATCCCGCTTCCTAAATAACTCGCTCCCAATAATAGTGCGTACTTCTTCATTTTTACTTATTTATTAGTTAATAATTTTCTAATAATAAGCAACTTTCATA
This sequence comes from Methylobacter sp. BlB1, assembly GCF_015476545.1. GTDB lineage: Bacteria > Pseudomonadota > Gammaproteobacteria > Methylococcales > Methylomonadaceae > Methylobacter. The sequence goes on from NZ_JADMKV010000060.1 coordinate 17,759, forward strand.
CCATTATATTCGGTAGGTCATCAGGTTTAGTATTCACTTATATAATTAGGAAGATACCTAGATTAAAATGTAAGTGAACGCTTATGCGCATGTAATATTAAGTTTACATTTGTGGCAAATGACCTATTTTCATGCGTTAAATAACATAGTTTAATTATTTTCAATAAATCGTATGGATAGAGGGGGCGTGTTTCACCGGACGTAAAAGCGCAGCTTGATAGGCCTCAGCAAGAGGCTTTGATGATTTGGGCGGAATGGAATAGAATTTTTTACTGATGTTACGCCGTTGCAGGGGAATTACTTATGCCCTGCACGGTATTTGATCCGAAACACTGTTATTTTTAAAGAGGTCATTAAGTGCGAATACCCTAAAGGGCACAAGTGAATTCGCACCTACGACGGCCAGGTCATGAAGATGACCGGCAGCGGCCATGTTGGTCCGGATTATTGGCCGGGGCGGGGATGAAGCACATGTCTGACTAGCGGATCAGCCCAGTATCTAAATCGGGGAATAATAAAGCGTCCTTGCGGTACGGCTTGTTAAAAAAGCTCCAGCGCCATCATTAGCGCATCTTCGCGGCCATTTTCAGCCGGATAATAGCCTTTCCTGATGCCTATTTCGTTGAAGCCCATGTTTTCATACAGAGCGATAGCGTTTTTGTTGGAAGGCCTCACTTCCAGGAAAACGGTTTCGGCCCGTTCCCTTGCCGTTTCAATTAGATGCTCCAGCAGCTTCCGGCCAATGCCCTGGCCTTGCTCGGCAGGGTCTACGCAGAGGTTCAGAACATGCGCCTCACCGACAGCGATGGAAGCGATACAATATCCCAGCACTTTATCCTGCTCTTCGCAAACCCAGCAGTCATAGCGCGCTTTCAGGCAATCCTTGAAAATATCCTCGCCCCATGGGAATGGATAGCCTCTTTTTTCGATGGCTGCCACGCTGGGCAGATCGGATACAGCCATTCTCCTAATACGCATTAAATCCTTTCTATTTACAGAGCCGGGAAATACCTTGGCATAGAATTCCCTGTCCGCATCATAAACCAGCCAATTTTTTATCTTGTCTAACATTGCCCGCATAATCAACCTTCTGTGTACGTCTTCATCGCCAACTGTAAATCCATCCAGGCTTTGCGCTTGTCCGGCAGTGACCGTAATAAATAGGCGGGATGATAAACCACAACGACCGGCGTTTCATCTAAAGTATGCACTTTGCCTCTGAGCCTGGCTAGCGGGGCCTCGGTTTTTAACAAGGCCTGGGCGGCAATACGCCCTACAGCCAGGATGATCCTGGGCTGAACAAGCGCCCGCTGCCGTTGCAGATACGCATGGCAGGCGTCAATCTCGTCCGGTTTGGGGTCGCGATTGCCGGGCGGCCGGCATTTCAAAATATTGGCGATGAAGACATCCTCCCGGGCCAGTCCCAGCGCGCGCAACATTTCCGTCAGCAACTGTCCGGCCTTGCCGACAAATGGCTGGCCTTGCAGATCTTCGCTTTGTCCGGGCGCTTCGCCGATCACCATCCAGTCGGCCTGTTTATTGCCGGTGCCGAAAACGGTCTGGGTACGCGTCTCGCATAAAGCGCATTTCCGGCACGCCGCCACTTCGGCTTGCAGAGACTCCCAGTTATCCGGTCCAGGTTGCGCCGGCTCATGATCAGTCGGCGCTAGTGCGGCAGCCTCCGGCGCTGCATTATCAATGAGCAGCTGCTCATCCCTGTCGGGCGCAGGCGCGGCTCTGGGAACCCAGATATCGATGCCCATCGCCTCCAGATATTGCAAGCGCAGCGCGTTATCCATGACAGTTCACTAAAAGGCTAAACATCACCTTTCTGCGGATGCCGGCGCTGATTCGGCGTCTGCAGCTTATTGATGGCGTTGACATAGGCTTTCGCCGAAGCAATCACGATATCCGTATCGGCGCCCAGGCCATTGACGATGCGGCCTGCTTTTTCAATGCGTACCGTGACTTCGCCCTGGGCGTCGGTGCCGTTGGTAATGTTGTTGACTGAATAAAGCTCCAGTGCGGCCCCGGATTGCACGATCTCTTCGATGGCTTTAAGGCTGGCATCGACAGCGCCGCTGCCGCTGGCCTTGCCCATGATTTCCTGATTGTCGATGCGCAGGGCGACCGTCGCGTTAGGAATTTCGCCGGTTTCGGAGCAGACCTTCAGCGAAATCAACTTGACATGTTCGTCTTCGGCTTCGAAACCGACTTCCGATATCAGCGCCTGCAGGTCTTCATCGAAGATATCATGCTTTTTGTCAGCCAGTTGCTTGAAGCGGAAAAAGGCATCGTTCAACTCTTCTTCGGAAGAAAATTCAAAGCCCAGTTCAGTCATGCGGCTCTTGAAGGCATTGCGGCCGGAGTGTTTGCCCATGACCATGCGGTTGGCTGTCCAGCCGACATCCTCGGCGCGCATGATTTCATAAGTTTCGCGGCTTTTCAGCACGCCGTCCTGGTGAATGCCGGATTCGTGCGCGAAGGCATTGGCGCCGACGATGGCCTTGTTGGGCTGCACAGGGAAGCCGGTAATCGACGAGACCAGTTTTGAACAGGTGACGATCTCGCGCGTATCGATGGCGGTCTGGCAGGCAAACACATCCTGACGGGTGCGGACCGCCATGACGACTTCTTCCAGCGAGGCATTGCCGGCGCGCTCGCCCAGGCCGTTGATCGTGCATTCAATCTGGCGCGCGCCGTTCATGACAGCCGACAGGGAATTGGCAACGGCCAGTCCCAGGTCATTATGGCAATGGACCGAGAAAATGGCCTTGTCCGAATTCGGGATGCGCCTGATCAGGTTGGCGATCGTCTCGCCGAACTGTTGCGGAATACTGTAGCCGACCGTATCGGGGATGTTTAGCGTCGTGGCGCCGGCATCGATGACAGCTTCAAGAATACGGCACAGAAAGTCCTCTTCCGAACGTCCGGCGTCTTCGGCTGAAAATTCGACGTCATCGGTATACTGCCGCGCGCGTTTTACGGCTCTGACCGCATACTCGATCACTTGCTCCGGCTCCATCTGCAGTTTCATCTGCATATGAATCGGCGATGTCGCGATAAACGTATGGATGCGCGAACGGTTGGCGCCTTTAAGCGCCTCGCCGGCGCGGTCGATATCCTTGTCCAGCGCTCTGGCCAGACCGCATACGGTACTGTCTTTCACGGCTTTGGCCACGGCCTGAACGGCTTCGAAGTCGCCGATGCTGGCGATAGGGAAGCCGGCTTCGATAACATCTACTCTCAAACGCTCCAGCGCCTTGCCAATCCTGACTTTTTCATCACGCGTCATGGAAGCGCCTGGGCTTTGTTCGCCATCGCGCAAGGTAGTATCGAATATAATTAACTTGTCTTTCATAGGGGCTCCATGCATGGAGAACTATCAGCGGTTCCGCTGATAGCGATTAGTAAAGAGGGTTTAAACAAAGTAAGAGAGAAGAATGCGCCCGTCAGGGCAGGAATCTTAAAGATAGACACAGCAATGCGCGCGGCTCTGGCCCGTCAGGCAGGGTGACAGTAAAAACGTTGTTAAAAGGCATAACGGGCTGGATGGACATGATCATGACTATACGCGAATGACACGGGGCTCTCAAGCAGATTTTTTACGGTTTGCGCCCCTGCAGCCGGCGCTTGCGCATGACCAGCGTAATGACCGGCCCTGAAATCGCGTACGCCAAAAATAATGCAAACAGCATGATCTGAGGCTGTGCCATCACGAAAGCGATGCCCAGCATAACGGCAGTGGCCACAACAAATGGCACTTTGCCTTTCAAATCGATTTCCTTGAAGCTGGAATAGCGAAAGTTGCTGACCATCAGCAATCCCGTGCTGATCATCAACACGATAGCGACATATTTAAGCATTTCAATGTCATAGCCATATTCCAGACAGATCCAGATAAATCCAGCCGGAATGGCGGCCGCAGCCGGGCTGGGCAACCCCTGAAAATAACGCTTGTCGGCAGATTCGACCTGGGTATTGAAACGCGCCAGCCTCAAGGCGCCGCCGGCCATATGAACGAAGGCCGCGAACAGGCCCAGCTTGCCGAGGCTGGAAAAAGCCCACATATACATGACCAGAGCCGGCGCCGCGCCGAACGAAATCATGTCCGACAGACTGTCGTATTGCACGCCGAATTCGCTCTGCGTATTGGTCAGGCGCGCCACGCGGCCATCGAGTCCATCCAGCACCATCGCAACAAAAATAGAAATGGCTGCGGTTTCGTATCGTCCGCCCATCGCCGAGGTAATGGCATAGAAGCCGGCAAACATGGCTCCCGTAGTGAACAGGTTAGGTAACAGATAAATGCCACGGCGGCGGCGATTCGGGCGCTTTTCAGAGGTCATAAAGGTCAATCGGTCCTTGCTTTGTCTATAAATAAAAAACAGTGTACGGAATTATACAATGAGCCCACCGGACGGGCATAAATTAATAACCGGCGCCGGGCAATGATCCGGCACTTCCATACAGGCAGTATCAATCAGTATTATGACCGCTTCATGTCTGATTCCATACAGAACATCGGGTATTGTTCTAATCCTCGTATCGGGGGCGTCCGCTGAGCTCAATCGGTATCACACAGGAATAACCCATGGGCCTCTTGGCCAGGTATTGCTGATGATAGTCCTCGGCGTAATAGAATTCTCCGGCCGGCCGAATTTCGGTTGTTATTTCTCCGCGTCCTGCCTCTGTGAGGCGCTGCTGGTAATGGTCTCTTGACTCAAGTGCTTCCTCGAATTGCTCACGAGTGTAAGTGTATATGCCTGAGCGATATTGCGTACCGATGTCAGGACCTTGCCGCATGCCCAGGGTTGGATCGTGGGCTTCCCAGAACAGCTTCAGCAGTTCGCTATACGAGGTCAAAGCCGAATCGTAAATGACCTTTACGACTTCGGCATGGCCGGTCAGTCCCGTGCAGACTTCCTCGTAAGTCGGGTTGGGCGTATAGCCGCCGCTGTAGCCGACAGCCGTGCTGTATATGTGCGGATGCTCCCAGAATTTCTGCTCCGCGCCCCAGAAGCAGCCCAGGCCAAACAAGGCCTGTTCCATGCCGGGCGGGAATGGCGGCAGGATTGGATTGCCGGTAACGAAGTGATGATTGATGACGGGCATCGGTGTATCACGGCCGGGCAATGCGTTCGCCGGGTCTGGCAGTACGAGCTTTTTTGATGAGATAATCATAGCTATAGCCCTTCGTAGGTGGATTAGGAACTGTTTGAACACAGGTTACTCTGATCTGATATGAGAATAAAGCACATACAATTAACTGGAGAATCATGATAGAGCAAGATGTTTTGCGCCGCTTTTTATTCGAAGACATGGGCGTGCGTGGTGAATGGGTCAAGCTGAGGGACAGCTGGCAAGCGGCGAAGGCGCATCAGCAAGGCCCGCAAAACGTGATGCAGCAGTTGGGGCAGGCGCTGGCGGCGGTCACGATGTTGTCCGCGACCGTCAAATTCAGAGGTTCGATGATTATGCAGGCGCAGGGCGACGGCGACCTGAAAACGCTGGTAGCGCAGTGCACGCATGATCGAAAAATCAGAGGGCTGGTAAGAAGCGCCGACAGGGCGTCAGGCAGTACGCTGGAGCAGATGTTCGGACACGGGCGCCTGGTGCTGACCATAGAGCCTGAAAAAGGCGAGCCTTATCAAGGCATCGTGCCGCTGCAGGGCGCAGGTCTTGCAAATGCCCTGGAAACTTATTTTACGCAGTCGGAGCAGTTGCGCACCCGGCTGTGGCTGTTCGCCAACGATATGCAGGCGGTCGGTTTGCTGTTGCAGGAGCTGCCGGCTCAGCAGAGTTACCGGTCTGACTGGGACCACATCGAGATGCTGGCAAACACCGTGACTGAGCAGGAGCTGATGACGCTCGATTGCGGACAGATGCTGCATCGTCTGTTTCATGAGGAAAAAGTCAGACTGTTCGATTCCGAGCCGGTTGAATTCAAATGCGCCTGTTCCCGCGAAAGACTGGAACGGACCTTGTTGGCGCTCGGGCGGGCGGAGCTGGAAAGCATTCTGACAGAGCGGGATGTCATTGAAGTGGGCTGCGAATTCTGCGGTGCCCACTATCATTTTGACAAGGTTGACGTGGAAGGCATTCTGTCCCAAGAGAAGACAGCGAATGGACCCGAAACGCGGCATTAATAGCGTCGTCATGAAGCGAGGACTCCGCCTAATCGGCCTGCTGGCGCTGGCCGTTTCATTGACCGGCTGCATTTACTGGCTGCGAGCCTATCAGACTTATCTGCAAATGGGCGAATTCGACCGCTACTTTAGCGTGGCGGCGGCCGATGATTTTACGCTGGAATTTAAAAAGCCGATCATGTACAGTCAGGATTTTGTATCGCTGGCCAAGCTGTATCCCAGCGAGAATGATGCAACTCCGGAAGGGCGGCGCTTCCGGTACTGGTTTCGCAAGGTCGATAGCCACAACCAGGTGATTAAGCCTGAGATCAAGTTTTATTCCGAATTGACTTTCAACAAGGAAGACCGCATCACCTCCTGGTCTTTCTCGCCTTTGTTCCTGCAAATCGCGCCACCGAAGTTTCTGGAAGTGTCGCTGCGTTCGATCGGCGGCGCCGAGATCGATAAGGAAAAACAGCAGCTCCGCGCCAATACTGACCTGCTAGAAAAGATTTCCGCCGATCTGCCCAGGAAGCCGGCGGTCGTCGCGCATTTGGGCGCGCCGCTGGAAGTGCAGGTGGAAAAAGAAAACGAAGTGTATATCTATCATTTTCTGCTGGAAACCCATGGCATAGAAGAGGGCTATGAAGACCGCGCCTTAAGCGAGGTAAAACTGACTTTCGATAAATCGACTCAGGAACTGGTCAGAATGGCCGGGCGTTTCGCGGGCCTTAAGGTATCGATCAATTACCGGAAGTTTCTTGATAATGCCAGTGAATCGGCAAAAGCTTCATAAACCGGCGTATCTGCGCCTCGCTCGTCAATTTTTAAAAGCCTTGGCGAGCGCCTGCTTTCAGTCGGCACCATCCCCATCAATGCGATTCGAATCGCAACAGAAGATGCGTACTCATTAAGTCGTATCGACAGGTGAATGAGAGGGATTTATGGATATTAAGAATGAACAATTAGCGTGTAGGCAGGCTAGGTTGCCAAACCCAGCATGGGCGGCCGAAATGCTGGGTTAGCAATCCAGCCTGCCGCCGCTAAAAGCTGCGATGTTTGGCGTGGCAAACGGGATAAAATCTTCCTTGCGTAACATCATTTTTAAGAAATGTTGTTTGGTCAATGACCGGTTCGATTTCTAATTGAAATGCGGCGCTGATGAAAAAAGCGACCAGCGCCGTAAGGACATGGCTTTTTTAAGGCGGTCGGTAGCCATTTGTATAGCCGCCTCACGAGGAGGAATATTTTGCCTTTGGGAAATTTCCAAAACTTTTTCCGTATTTTGTCTGACTTTTTCCTCTATGGTTTGTAATGCGGTTGTTACCGTCGCGCCGTGGTACTCTTCCGCACCGCAGATGACGCCGCCTGCGTTGGCAATGAAGTCAGGAATGCACATGACGCCTTTTTCAAACAATTGCTTTTCAGCGCCATCGGTAACCGGAATATTGGCGCCTTGCACAATCAAGCGGGTTTTGAGCCGGTGTACATTGTCTTCATTAATAACATCGGGACGGGCGGCAGGGATCCAGATATCGCATTCTATATCGATAATCTCATCCATCTCCAGACGTTTGCCATCAGGATAATCGGCAACACTTTTACCTTCATTTTTAAGCGCGCACAGCGCTGATATATCCAAACCTTCCGGGTTGTAGATAGTGCCGCGGCTGTCATTGGCGGCAATTAATTTTGCACCCTGTCCGGATAAAAACCGGGCGGCATGCTTGCCGACAGAACCGAAGCCCTGAATCACGACTTTCGCATCTTTCAAATCAAAATTCAGATAACGCAACGCAACGCCTGCCGCATGATATACGCCCCAGGCTGTCGCACCGATTTCATCCAAAGGAATGCCGCCCAGCTCTCTTGGCAAGCCGATAGCTCGGCCGTTTTCGTCCTTGACCCAGGCCATGCATTCTTCATCTGTACCCATATCCGGTCCAAAGATATAGGATTCTTCATTACGCAGCGACGCAGCGGCGGCACGTATGATCTGCTGTTTTTGGTGTTTGGGCATTTTGGGATCACCGTAAATAACCATTTTGCCCCCGCCGTGAGACAGGCCGGCGGCGGCATTTTTGAAAGTCATGGCCCGCGCAAGACGAAAACATTCATCAAGGCTAACATCCATGGCTATGCGCACTCCGCCGATAGAAGGGCCCATGGCGACATTATCCACGACCAGTATCCCTTTCAGGCCGGCGGAAGGCTCATAGATATGAATGATTTTTGCAGGCCCTATTTCATCAGCATATTTGAAAAGATCTTGCATGCTATGCCTCTATTTATTTTTGATTCAGAAAGCGACATGATTTGAGTTATTTACTGATGTTATGCAGTTGTAAGGTCGAATTCATTCGACTCAGGACAACCCGTGATATACAAGCACTGCGAATAAATTCGCAGTGCAGACCTGAATCACCCGGCGCGCCAGAAACGATTTGTGCGTAACATCAGTTATTCAGAACTGATGTTACGTTCTTAAAATTTAAGACATGAATTACTTAACTTAAGTTTTTAGCAACATGTTCATTTTGAAATTTCTCGTGACAGGACCGTATTGTCTATTAATCCCTGTTTGACAGCTTATTGTTTTATATAAAAACACGGGAAAGCGGTAAAGCTGTTTGCCTGCAAGGCAGGGGCAATCAGGATTAGATACAGCCATCAAGCCCGGCACATTCTGTCCTTTGAAATATTCATGCCGCGCCTTTGAAACCGGAGCGCGATTATGAGCGTTCAGCCAAAGTTTTCTTTAGTTGGTTGCTTTGATCGCTCTATTACCCTATAGTCTTTTGTTTATGTCCAATCAGGCTGTATGCCTTGATGGGTGATTGCATAATAGATGAAGCTCTGTGTGTACATGGTCATGGTTGCAGTTGGAGCGGTATCTCACTGAAATTTAAAGTTTAATGGAAGAGTTATTTATCGGTTGGCTCAAGGAATACGGTTACATTATCCTGTTCTTGTGGTCCATATTAGAAGGTGAAATCGGCCTGATCATGGCCGGAATCATGTCTCATACTGGCGATATGCAGTACTTCATGGCGGTTTTCGTGGCCGGCCTTGGCGGTTTCGCCGGTGATCAAATTTATTTTTATATCGGCCGTTTTAACAAAGGCTTTATTCAGCGCAGACTGCATAACCAGCGGCGCAAATTTGCGATTGCGCATTTGCTGCTGAAAAAATACGGCTGGCCCATTATTTTCATGCAGCGCTATATGTATGGTTTGCGTACCGTCATTCCCATGTCGATAGGTATCACCAAATACTCGGCAAAGCAGTTTGCGTTGATCAATCTGCTCAGCGCTTGGGTATGGGCGGCGATTACGATAACCCCGGCCTATTTTTTTGGCGCGGAAATATTGAACATACTGGCCGTAGCCAAGCAGCATTGGTATTTCGCGCTGCCCGTAGCAGGCGCTTTTCTTTACGCGGTTTATACCTATTTCCACAAACTGGAGCAGCATTTATTGCAAAAGCGCCAGAACCGTTTCTCGGATTCATAGCGAGACGGAAAGAATTTTTGAATCCCGCTAAAACATTTTTCATCACCAAGCTCACGAATCACTGAATGGGCAAATGACCGGATCATTCTCTATCTGTGCATGCCGTTCGTGATTTTCGCGATCATTCTGTATCTAAAATTTCATAATTTTGTAAGCATTGGCGACGAAATTAATGGGCGAAAATAGGTCATGGTTTCCGCTCAATTGTTGTGCTTTTTTCCTGTCTCTACCCGTTCTGGCCCAGCAGGCTAGGGCGTGCCATGGCGTTAGCCTTAGTACGGTTTATTTATCCTGGTCAGGTTTTAGAAAGAGCGGCTGTTTACGATGCACGCGTAAAAATGTGATTACCGAGGGAAACTGACGGACTAATTACCGAGGGACTTTGTC
>NZ_JADMKV010000061.1 GCF_015476545.1 Methylobacter sp. BlB1
TTTCGGCCGCCCATGCCGGGTTTCCGCTAAAGCTCCAACCCAGCCTACACAGGCTATTGCATAACCCATTCATTCAATTCTCACGATTCCACTTATTCCCCGCCACAAGCAACGGATACGGATTGATTGCGCCATTGCGGGTATAGATCCCGTAATGCAGATGCGGCGGCCCGCCTTTGGCATTGCCGGTGTCGCCGACGTAGCCGATCACATCGCCTCGCTGAACGAAATCGTATAGTTTGACAGGCCCGAAGCGGTCCAGATGAGCAAAGTAGTGAAGCTGAAGCCCTGGCCCCAATAATCTGACGTTATTGCCGCCGAGACGGTTCTGCCCGATGCCGACAATCAGCCCCGAAACCGGCGCAAGCACCGGCGTGCCGCGTTTGGCGAAAATGTCGATGCCTTTATGCTCCCGGCCGCCGCTGCGCGGATTGCCCCAGGAATCGGCGATCGCCTTGCGCGATACACCCTGGACGGGAATCGGCAATGCCGACGGCGCATCGGTTGTTATCAACGAGAACACCGCCTTGGGATGCGGGACCACCGCCAAGACGATACCCAAAAGAAGCCCAAGCAGCACCAGCAAGGTAAAAAATATTCTCATAACCGACTCATGCCAAAGCACCCAATAAGCTGAATTTCTGAATGGGGAGACAAACGTTCTTTCACATTCACAGCTCTCAACCCAAACAACACGCCAGATATTTTCTATGACAAACCTCGGGCCATTATTTCCGCTGCATCCAAAAGCCCAAACGGATTTTTAACGTTTTTTTTATGAATTTTCATTTCCTGGCAAGGTCGAAAATCCGTCAAGCCCAAAACCATGAGTGAGGCATTTACCTTACCGCTTCGCATCGATAATTGAGTTCAGGAGTCTGTATTGTCATGATAGAAACTGATTCAAACACAAGCGTGATTTATGCACCGGGATTTCTCGCAGCTTAAAGACCGCAATGTTGACGTGCTGGTTTGCGGCGGAGGCGTTTACGGCGCCTGGACCGCTTACGATGCGGCCTTGCGCGGCCTGAAAGTCGCCATTGTCGACCAGGGCGACTGGGCCTGTGCAACCTCCTCCGCATCCAGCAAGCTGATCCACGGCGGCCTGCGCTATCTGGAATCCCTCGACTTCAAGCTGGTCAGAAAGACCCTTGCTGAACGGCAGATGCTGCTGAAAACTGCGCCGCACCGGGTCTGGCCGCTGCGTTTCGGCATACCGATTTATAAACACAGCCGCATCGGCTCGCTGCAATTAAAAATCGGCCTGCTCCTTTATGATCTGCTGGCCGGCACGGTGCCGAAAACCCAGACTTACCAATATCATTCCCCTGCCGAGTTCGCCGAGCGTTTCCCTTGCCTTGAGACGACCGGCCTGGCGGCGGGCTTTACCTATTTCGACGCCCAGACCGACGATGCCCGCTATGTCCTGGAACTGATAGCCGGTGCGCAGGACAGCGGCGCAATTTGCCTGAACTATTGCCGAGTCAACCGTTTTCTGGAAAATGACGGCCGGCTCTGCGGCGCCGTCTGTCAGGACCAAGCCACGGGCGAGACGGCCGATGTCGGCGCCGCCCGGATCGTCAACACGGCCGGCCAGTGGTCGGCCCGCCTTCATGACAACAACCGCTACAGGCTCTCGAAAGGCGTGCATCTGGTCCTGCCCAAAGTGCTGGAAAACGAAGCCTTGCTGCTGACCTCGCAAACCGACGGGCGCGTGTTTTTCATGATGCCCTGGTACGGGCTGACGCTGCTCGGCACGACTGACACCGATTATAGCGGCGATATCGAGCATGTGACGGTCGAAGCCTCGGACATCCGCTATCTGCTGTCCGAGGCCAACCGCGTGCTCAGAACGGCAAACTGGACGGAAGCCGACATTATCGGCCGCTATGCCGGCCTGCGCGTGCTGAAGCCCAGCGACGAGCCGTCGCCTTCGGCCGTCAGCCGTGACTGGACATTAAAAATTGCCCCCGATGGCCTGCTCTCTTCGATTGGCGGCAAGCTGACTTCGGCGCGTGAAGATGCCGAACATATTGTCGATGCGGTGTGCGAGCAGTTAGGCATCGGCACCGCCGGCCAGACCTTCGGCAAACCCTTTCCCTGGCGCCCTGATACGGACTATGCGGAATGGTGCGCCGACGCTTCACGCAAAGCCACGCATCTCGGCATCGACAGCCTCAGCGCGCACTGGCTGCAGCGCCGCCACGGCAACCGGGCGCCGGCCGTCTTCGAGCTGTGCGAACAGGAGCCTGATCTGGCCCGGCGCATAACGCCGGCCCTGCCGTTCATCATGGCCGACCTGGTTTTCTGCGCGCAACATGAAATGGTCGTGCATCTGGAAGATCTGCTGCGGCGCCGCCTGCCGCTGCTGATCCTGGCGAAGCTGACGCCGGCCGAATTACTGCGCTTGGCCTGCATCACCGCAGAGGTATTGGGATGGGACCGGGGCACAATGCACCATCAACTCGACACGTGTACCGAAAAATGGCTGCTTCATTGATTCCGACTATCGCGCTTGACCTGGGTACGACCGCCCTGAAGGCCGGCATACTGGCTGATAACGGCGAGTTCGCCGCCGTGCTCTCGCGCCCTGCGCCGACCACGACGGGTGAGAACGGCATCTGCGAAAGCGACGCCCTGGCCTATCTGACCACCGCCACGGCATTGCTGGATGAATGTCTTGCCGATGCAGACGGCAACGCCGGATTGGGACTATCATGCCAGCGCTCTTCTTTTCTTATTTGGGACAAGATCAGCGGCCTGCCGGTCACGCCGCTGATTTCCTGGCAGGACACGCGCGGCGAAGCAAGCTGCCAGGCGCTGCGAGCGCAGGAACCGCTGATAAAAGACCTGACCGGCCTGCGCCTGACGCCGTATTATTTCGCAGCCAAGTTGCGCGTCTTGTTGGAGGATCGTCCGCCGCTGCGCGAGGGCCTGGAGCAAGGCGAGCTGATCGTCGGCACGCTGGACTGCTTTCTGATCTATCACTGGTCGGGCGGCGACCGGCATCAAACCGATGTCTCCATGGCTGCGCGCACGCTGTTGATGGATGTCCGGCAGGCGGCCTGGTCGCCGGTTTTATGCGACCTGTTCGGAATTGCCTTGAACTGGCTGCCGGCCATCACGCCTTCTTCCGGCCTGAATCTGACGCTGAAAAACGGCTGCACGCTGCAAGCCGATATCGCGGACCAGTCCGCCGCCCTGATCGCCAACATCCGGCCCGACAGTTCGGAAACACTGGTCAATCTGGGCACCGGCGGCTTCGTGGTCCGCTACCTGCCTGAACAGGAGCCGATACAGACGGACGGTTACCTGCGGACGCTGGTTTACAAGGACAACGCTTCGAAGACGCACACCGCCATCGAAGGCACGATCAACTCCATCGCCGCCGCCCTGGCCCCCTACCCTTACCGGGACTGCCGGCTGGAGGATCTGGCCGAATCGGCGCAGCTGTTCTGCATCTGCGAGCCGAGCGGACTGGGCGCGCCGTATTTTCGCGAGCTATCCGGCCTTGTCTTTTCGGCGCCTGTCGATGGTCTTGATGAACGTCAGATCGCTTGCCTGCTGTTGGAAGGCATCATTTTTCGTGTAACCCGCATCTTGGATGATTTCCGGCATAACTATGGCATAGACCGTGTTTATCTGTCGGGCGGCCTGTCCGAGGTGCCGGCGCTGCAGCAAGGCATAGCCGCATGCAGCCCGCTGGAGGTCCATAGCCTGCTGCAAAAAGAGGCGAGCCTGCTCGGCGCTGCTATCCTGGCTGCCGGTCTGCCGCCGGCTTACGCAAGAAAATCGGTAAAAGTATCGGCAACTGCCGATGCCTTGAAGAATAAATATCAACAGTGGAAAACCTGGTTCGATGCATGCCTTAACACGTGACATAAAGTTAACGAAGGGTGCGGCTGTTGACCAACCCGGCACAAACAACCTTCTTGAGGTATAGGGTGTGAATGCTTGGTATACTAACTGGAGCCGACTACCAGAAAACCATTTTAAAAAACAGGTTGAAACCAAAATGCAAAAACCCATTCTTAATACCCGCCTGTTAGCCGCCGGCTTGATTATATCGAGTGCGCTAGGCGGTTGCGCGACCACGGCCAAGAACGGTGAAACCAGCCCGAACGATCCATTGGAAAGCTGGAACCGGGGCGCGCAGTCATTTAACGACGACGTCGATGATGTTATTTTAAAACCGATGGCAAAAGGTTACCTGTGGATAACCTCGGATGCCGTCGATGAAGGCGTATCCAACTTTTTCAGCAACCTGAACGACATCGGCGTCACTGTCAACGATTTGCTGCAGTTTAAAATGCTGCAGGCCGGCATGGACGCCAGCCGTTTCCTGGTCAATACGACGGCCGGCGTAGTCGGAGTCTTCGATGTGGCCAAGCATATCGATTTGCCCAAACACGATGAGGATTTCGGCCAGACTTTGGGCTATTGGGGCGTTCCGTCCGGCCCTTATCTGGTGCTGCCGTTCGCCGGCGCCAGTTCGCCGCGCGATGCGGTCGGCCTGCTGGGCGATGCCCTCCTGAGCCCTTTGACCTATGCCTTTCTGCTTTCCGGCGGCATGGTCAATGCCGTATCGTTGGCTTCCAGCGCGGTCGATGTCGCTGATACACGGGCCGGCTTGATGTCGACGGAAAAAATGATCGACGAAGCGGCCGTGGACCGCTATGAATTCATCAAAAACTCCTACCAGCAGCACCGTGAATTTCTGGTCAATGACGGCAATGTCCCGGCACAGGAAGCGGATGGCTTTGATATAGATAAAGAAGTTTCCGCTCTGGAGGATGCCGATAACGCGGCACCGGCAACGGCCGGGGCGAATGCGGCCGAAGTGAGCGCAGTCAAAGCGGCTCCTGACAATGCCGTCAAGATAACGCCGATTACCGATAGAGCCCCCGTTGTCACCCATACGTTGAAACTGGAGGATCCTAAGCAAGGCCGGTCGCCCAAGTCGGTGCCGGTGACCAAGCACTTCCTCGATTTGTCGGCTCCGGAGGAATAAGGCCATGCCCAGAGCACCTTATCCCGACAACTGGAGTGATATCGATACCGCACTCTATAAAAGATCGGTCAAGGTATTCAGCTCTGTCAAAAAAATGCTGAGCGTCAAGCTTAAGCTCCATGCCGACACCCAGGTTCAACAAGGCGATATCTTTTTATTCAACCATTTCTCACGCTTTGAAACGTTTATTCCGCAATATCTGATCTACGAGAAAACCGGCGCCTACAGTTGCGCCATCGCCTCCGGTGAATTCTTTCAAGGCGACACGGTGCTGGCCCGCTACCTGAGGAACGTCGGCGTTTTCCCCCATGATCATCCGCGCCTGTTCCCTCTGCTTGCCGAACAGATACTCCGCGGCCGCAAGGTCATCGTCTTTCCCGAAGGCGGCATGGTCAAGGACCGCCGGGTCATGGATCATAAAGGCCATTACAGCGTTTATTCGCGGCTGACCGGCGAAAGGCGCAAGCATCACACCGGCCCCGCCGTGCTGGCGCAAGGGCTGGAGGCCTTCAAAGCCACAATCCGCAATGCCTACACCGACAAAAACTATGATCAATTATTACGCTGGAAGGAAGACCTGCACCTCGACAGTCTTGATCAACTGCTGACCGCCGCGCTCAAGCCAACCCTGATCGTACCGTCCAATATCACATTTTATCCGATCCGCTCCGATGAAAATCTGCTGTTGACGAGCGTCGAACTGTTCGCCGACGGACTGAATCTGCGCCAGACCGAGGAACTGCTGATCGAAGGCAACATCATGCTCAAGAATACCGACATGGATGTCCGTATGGGCACGCCGGTCGATCCCTATAAAGTCTGGCACTGGTGGAACCGCTATCTGCTGGGCATGGTGGCCTCCGAATTCAGGACGCTCGACGAAGTGTTTGCGCTGCATGCCAGGCCCAGGAACTGGAAGCAGAAAATGCTGGGCTCGTATTTCAAAAAAAGCGCCGCCGCCACGCGCAACCAGTACATGGAGGAAATCTACGCCAATGTCACGATCAATTTAAGCCACTTGGCCTCGACGCTGATCATGCATTGCATCGAGACCGGCCAGCAGCAAATTGAGCGCCAGCGTTTTTTCACGATACTGTATATCGCCGTCAAGCATTTGCAGAACAACACCAAAATCAACCTGCACAGGAGCCTTTTAAACCCGGCCGATTACAGCGATCTGATCGCCGGCACCAGCAAGCGCTTCGAGCAATTCATTTCTGTGGCGATCAAAAACGGGCTCATCCTCGAATACGAGGATTACTACCAGTTTCTGCCCAAACTGCAGGAAGAGCATGACTTTGACAACATCCGGCTGGAAAACCTGATCGCTGTTTACGACAACGAAGCCGAACCGATAACCGCTGTCCGCAAGACCATGGTCAAGGCAATGGCCGAGTATGATCATGTCGACCCGCAGAAACTGGCCGCCTGGCATTTCGATGACGAACGCCGTGATTTGAGCTGGGAGCGGCATCTGTACAGCAAAGCCCATTTCGACGACATCAATGAGCAGGAAACGGCCACGGCCGATCCTATGCCGTTTTTCCTGCGGCCCGAACACGGTAACGGCATCGGCGTGCTGTTGATACACGGCCTGCTGGCAAGTCCGGCCGAAACCCGAAGCTATGGCGAGTATCTAGCCAAACAAGGCTATACGGTCATGGGCGTCAGGCTGAAAGGCCACGGCTCCTCGCCATATGCACTACGCGACCAGAGCTGGCGGGATTGGTACTCGTCCGTGCAGCGCGGCTTCAACATACTGAAAGCACACTGCAAGCGGATTTTCGTCACCGGTTTCTCCACCGGCGCCGCGATGGCGCTTAAGCTGGCATCGGAAAACCATGCAGAAATTATCGGCATCACAGCGATCGCCGTACCGCTGAAATTCATCAATTCGACCTTTATGCTCGTGCCCTTATTGCACGGCACCAATAAACTGGTCGGCTGGGTTTCGGCCTATGAGGGCGTCAAACGGTTTATCGAAAATACACCGGAAAACCCGACCATCAACTACCGGCATACGCCGATCAGAAGCCTGTATGAACTGCGTCTGCTGATTGAGGACATGGATGAGGTTCTGCCCCTTATCAATACCCCCGTGCTGGTCATTTATGCCGATCAGGACCCTATCGTATCCGTTAAAAGCGCGCAAGAACTCTTCGAAAAACTCGGGGCGCCCCGCAAACAGCTCAAGATCATCAATGCCGACCGCCACGGCATCCTGTTGCACAACCTGGGCAATACTTGGGAAATGATCGATGACTTCATGGCCGGCTGCATTGATGAAACCAATAAAGATGAGTCAGGTCAAAGAAGAATTAATAAATTTAACCTGTATCCCTTGCCGGAATCGAGCCGCTAGAACTTAAGCCTATCCACTGGAGAAAGGATTATGAAAAACGTCGTTATTGCTGGGTATTGCCGGTCGCCGTTTACGCCCGCCCATAAAGGCCGCCTCATTAAAGTCAGACCGGACGATCTTGCAGCCCAGGTTATCAGAGGGCTCATCGAGAAAACCGGCGTCAACCCGCATGACCTCGAAGACCTGATTCTGGGCTGCGCGTTTCCCGAAGGCGAACAAGGGCTCAATGTCGCCCGCCTGATCGTCAATCTGGCCGACTTGCCGATTTCCGTCGCCGGCATGACGGTCAACCGCTTCTGCGGCTCATCCATGCAAGCCATCCATATCGCTGCCGGCGCCATTCAACTGAATGCCGGTTCCGCGTTCATCTGCGCCGGCGTTGAATCGATGACGCGGATTCCGATGGGCGGCTACAACTACATGCCCAATCCAGTCCTTTTCGAGAAACTGCCCGAGGCCTATATCAGCATGGGCGATACGGCCGAAAACCTGGCCCGGCAATATGATATATCGCGTACCGATCAGGAGACTTTCGCCCTGCTAAGCCACCAGAAAGCTACTGAAGCTCAGCAGCAGGGCCGGTTTGCCGATGAAATCATCCCGATCAGCACGCCGGACTCAGGCATCGTGGACCAGGACGGCTGCATCCGTACCAGTACCAGCATGGAAGCCATGGCGCAACTGCCTCCCGCCTTTCAGACCAACGGCAGCGTCACGGCCGGCACTTCTTCACCGATCACAGACGGCGCCGCCGCAGTGCTGGTCTGCAGCGAGGAATACGCCGATGCGCATGGCCTCGGCAAACTGGCCCGGATCAAGTCGATCGCCGTTTCAGGCTGCGCGCCGGAAATCATGGGCATCGGCCCGGTCGGCGCCTCCACCAAAGCCCTGCAACGCGCAGGGCTCGAGTTGGACGATATCGATATCGTCGAATTGAACGAGGCGTTTGCCGCGCAGACGCTGGCCGTTCTGAAAGCGCTGCCGGTTCCATTGCACAAGCTGAACCTGGACGGAGGCGCCATCGCGCTGGGCCATCCGCTGGGCGCATCGGGCGCCCGAATTACTGGCAAGGCGGCCAGTCTGCTGAAACGCGAACACAAACGTTACGCATTGACCACGCAATGCATAGGCGGCGGACAAGGCATCGCGACCATTCTGGAGGCAATCTGATGGATATCAAAAGAGTCGCCGTCATCGGTGCCGGCGTCATGGGAGCCAGTATCGCCGCTCATATCACTAACGCCGGCGTGCCCGTTTATCTGCTCGACATCGTTCCCAAAGACGCCAGAAACCGCAATGCCATCGCTGAAGCGGCCGTCAAGAAACTGCTTGAAGCCGACCCCGCGCCGCTGATGCACAAAAACAATGCGCGCCTGATCACGCCGGGCAATGTCGAGGATCATCTCAACTGGCTGGCCGATGTGGACTGGGTTATCGAAGCCGTCATCGAAGACCTGCAAATCAAACAATCGCTTTATCAGAAACTGATGGCCGTCTGCCGCGACGATTGCCTGATCTCGTCGAACACCTCGACGCTGCCTTTGGCACTGCTGACGAAAGGCCTGCCGGAAAGCTTCACGCAGCGCTTCATGATCACGCATTTCTTCAACCCGCCCCGCTATATGCGGCTTCTGGAGCTGGTGGCAGGCCCTCATACCCAGCCCGAACTGGTCGAAATGGTCAGCCGCTTCGCCGATATCAAGCTGGGCAAGGATTGCGTACTCTGCAAGGACACGCCCGGCTTTATCGGTAACCGCATCGGCATCTATTGGCTCCAATGCGGCCTGCTGGAAGCAATGGACCGGCATCTTAGCGTCGAGCAGGCCGATGCCGTCATGACGCCTTTCGGCATACCCAAAACAGGCATCTTCGGCCTGCTGGATTTGGTCGGCCTGGATCTGATTCCGCATATCCTGAAAGGCATGGAACTGGCCCTGCCAAAGGCCGATGCCTTTCATCGGGTCAACCGGTTGCCGGATCGGATCGCCGGCATGATCAAGGACGGCTATACCGGCCGAAAAGGCAAAGGCGGCTTTTACCGGCTCAACGAAACCAGCGGCAAGCGCGTCAAGGAAGCGCTCGATCTCGAAACCGGAACCTATCATCCGGCCGAAAAGCCCAAGACCGACGATCTGCATGAGTCCGTGGGCGCGATCGAGAAATCGCCCTTGCGTGCCTTGCTGTCAGGCTCGGGCCCCGCCTCGCTCTATGCCTGGCAGGTCTGGTCCAGGACGCTGAGCTACGCCGCGGGGCTGGTGCCGGAGATTGCCGATGACATCGTCGCCATCGATACGGCCATGCGCGAAGGCTTCAACTGGCAATACGGACCGTTTGAACTACTGGACCAGATCGGCGTCGACTGGTTCATCGACAAGCTGCGCGCGGAAAACCGTGAGGTGCCGCCGCTATTGGCTGCCGGGCGGCCCATGTATCAAGTCAGCTCAGGCCAGCTGACATTTGCCGATCCGTCGGGCAATTACCGGCCGGTCCGCAGAGCGGAAGGCGTATTGCTTCTGTCCGACGTAAAATTGCGGCAACCGCCCGTGCTGGTCAATCCATCGGCCAGCCTCTGGGATATCGGCGACGGTGTCGCCTGCCTGGAATTTCACAGCAAGATGAACACGCTGGACATGGATACCATGACGCTGATCCGGCAGAGCATCGAAAAAGTCGGCAACGAATTTTCAGCCCTGGTCATCCACAACGACGGCGAGAACTTTTCCGCCGGCGCCAATCTGACCTTGCTGATGCAGGCCATTCACAACAGCGACTGGAAAGCCGTCGAGCAATTGCTGCTGCAGGGCCAGCAAACCTTTAAGGCCCTGAAATTCGCGCCTTTTCCGGTGGTCGGCGCGCCATCGGGGCTGGCCCTGGGCGGCGGCTGCGAAATATTGCTGCATTGCGACGCCATTCAGGCGCATGCCGAATTGTATATGGGTCTTGTGGAAGTCGGCGTCGGCCTGATTCCGGCCTGGGGCGGCTGCAAGGAATACCTGCGCCGCTGGCTGAAGTTTCCCAAGCGGCCCGGCGGCCCCATTCCGCCGATTGTCAAGGCTTTCGAAACCATCGGCATGGCCAGGGTATCGAAATCGGCCATGGACGCGAAGGAGTTGATGTTCCTGGCGCACACCGACGGCATCACCATGAATAAAAGCCGCCTGTTGGCGGATGCCAAGGCTAAAGCGCTGGGACTCAAACAGGATTATCACCCGCCCGAGCCCTGCATCTATGCGATGCCGGGAAAGACCACCGGAATAATGCTCAGCATGGGCGTCAAAGCCTTGCATTTGCTGGGCAAAGCCACCGATTACGACGTCGAAGTCGGCGACAAGCTGGCCTATGTCTTGAGCGGCGGCGACGCCGATATCACATCACCGCTGACGGAAGGCGACATACTGGCGCTGGAACGGGAAGCATTCTTGCAACTGGTGCGGCAGCCCGGCACCCTGGCAAGACTGGATCATATGTTGAAGACCGGCAAACCGTTAAGGAATTAGACGCTAATAAATTGCGCATTGCCTGCTAAGTTTGCGGCGATGCGCATCTATACCATACCGAGGAGAACAACAATGCTCTGGTTACTCACCCTGCTCATCCTGCTGGGGGTGCTTGCCTATTACAAAATGTCACTGCTGAAGTCGACGATCGCCATCGCCCTGCTGTTGAGCATTTATACCTTGTTAAGCAATTTGCCCTTACTGAATGCCGTGTTATGGATAGGCTTTTTGTTTCTGGCCGTGCCGATCAATTACTCGCCGCTGAGACGGCAGATCATCACCGCCAGGATTTTCAAGCGGATGAAGGATGCGTTGCCGACCATGTCGCAGACCGAACGCGAAGCGCTGGAAGCAGGCAATACCTGGTGGGATGCGGAATTGTTCTCGGGCGATCCGGACTGGAAAGTGTTGCAGAACCTGCCGCCCGCGCGGCTAAGCGAGGAAGAGCAGGCCTTTCTGGACGGCCCTGTGGAAACGCTTTGCGCCATGCTCGATGACTGGGACATCACGCACAACCGCCAGGATCTGCCCCAAGAGGTCTGGGACTACATCAAAAAGCACAAATTCTGCGGCATGATCATTCCGAAGCAATACGGCGGCCTGGATTTTTCCAACACGGCGCATTCGGCCTGCGTCATGAAGCTTGCCAGCCGCAGCACCACGGCGGCCGTCACGGTCATGGTGCCCAATTCGCTAGGTCCGGCCAAATTGCTGCTGGAGTACGGCACCGAACAGCAAAAGCACCATTATCTGCCGCGTCTGGCCTCGGGCGAGGAAATCCCCGCTTTCGCGCTGACCGGCCCGCATGCCGGCAGCGATGCCAGCGCCATGCCCGATACCGGCATCGTTTGCTACGACCAATTCGAAGGCCGGAGAGTGCTGGGCATCCGTCTCAACTGGGAAAAACGCTATATCACGCTGGGCCCGGTCGCCACTGTGCTGGGCATGGCATTCAAGCTTTATGACCCGGATAAGTTGATTGGTGACCAGGAAAGCCGCGGCATCACCGTGGCCTTGATCCCGACCAACACGCCCGGCGTGTCGATCGGCAGGCGCCACTTCCCGCTCGATTCGGCGTTCCAGAACGGCCCTAATTGGGGCAAGGACGTGTTTATTCCCATGGACTGGGTCATCGGCGGCGTCGAACAGGTCGGCAACGGCTGGAAAATGCTCATGCAGTGCCTGTCCACGGGCCGGGCCATTTCCCTGCCGGCACTGAGCGTAGGCACGGCGAAATCCGTCTGCCGCAATACCGGCGCTTACGCCCGCATCCGCAAACAGTTCAATCTGCCGCTGGGCGAATTCGAGGGCATACAAGAACCGCTCGCGCGCATGGCCGGCGAGACCTATATTCTCGATGCCGCGCGCCAGGTCACGACAGCCGCTCTGGACTACGGCAGAAAACCGTCCGTGATCTCGGCCATCGTCAAATACGAACTGACCGAACGCATGCGCCGCATCGTCAACGACGGCATGGACATCCAAGGCGGCTCGGGCATCTGCATGGGGCCGCGCAATTATCTGGCCCGGTTTTATGAGGTCATTCCGATCAGCATTACCGTCGAGGGCGCCAATATCCTGACCCGCACGATGATGATCTTCGGCCAGGGCGCCATCCGCTGCCATCCGTTCATCCAGAAAGAAATGGCCGCCTTGCAGCAGGCGCCGTCCGGGCAGGCTTTGCAACAATTCGACGAGGTTCTGCTCCGGCATATCGGCTTTTTCATGCATAACATGGCTGCCAGCTTCTGGCTGGGGCTTACCAATGCCTGTTTTCTGCGTGTGCCCGGCGATCGTGTGACTCGACGCTACTACCGGCGGATCGCCCGCCTCAGCGCCAATTTCGCGCTGGTTGCCGACTTCGCTTTGTTTACCTTGGGCGGCTCACTGAAGCGCCGGGAGAGAATCTCGGGCCGATTTGCCGATGTCCTGAGCAATCTGTATTTGTGCTCCTGCGTGCTCAAGCATTACCACGACCAAAGTTGTCCCGCTGACGACGCGCCCCTGCTGAATTGGGCCTGCCAGCATACCCTGCACCGGGCTCAGCAATCCCTGCTGGCCGTGCTGTGGAAGCTGCCGATGCGTCCAGTAGCCATACTGTTGCGCTTGATTACCTTTCCGACCGGCAAGCGTTATGGGCCACCCAGTGACAAACTGGCGCATAAAACGGCCTCGCTGCTGCTTGCCGATACAGCGATGCGCAACCGCTTGACCGACGGCATTTACATCAACGACAACCCCGACGATGCAACCGGCCGCATCGAGGTCGCCTTTAAAGCCGTACTGGCGGCGGCGCCTGTGGAAGCCAAAATCCGCGTCGCTCAACTGCACAAGCAATTGTCCAAAGGCGATCAGTCCAAAGTGATTGCTGAAGCGCTGGCGAAGAGCATCATCACGCCGCAGGAAGCGGACTTGATCGCTGCCGCCGAACAGGCCAGAATAGCCGCCATCAGCGTGGATGACTTCAGCCCTGAAGAGCTGACCGGCAGATTTACGCAGAGCTGACGGCACCGGCCCCAGTTGTTTCCCAAAAAGATGCAATCAATAGAACGCATGCCCGATTATTTAACAATAATGACCAAATGTTGTACCATATGATTAAACTGTCTTTAAATGCTGAGCCTCGTCTCAAGCTCGAGTAATCGGAGAAATAAATGCCTGTCAATGCTGATGATTTTAAGAAAGCGCTACAACAATGGGCCAGCGGCGTCACTGTCGTTACCACTCAATCTGAAAAATTCGGCGTGCAAGGCATGACTGTCACCGCATTTTCAAGCGTTTCGGTCAATCCGCCTCAAATACTGGTGTGCATCAATGATTCGGCCGATACCGGCGCCGGTATCGAAGAAAGCCGGTGCTTTGCCGTCAATGTGCTGAATTCGGAACAACAGGGCGTTTCCAATCAATTCGCAGGCGGCAGCAGTCAGAAAGAACGTTTTGAAAATACAGCTTGGGAGCCTGGCATAACAGGTTCACCCATCCTGACTGACAGCATCGTGTCATTGGATTGCAGGGTTGTTGAAAAAGTCCGCGCCGGCACGCACTGGATCATTATCGGCGAAGTGCAGGATACGATTTGCCGTCCCGGCAATCCGCTGCTGTATTATTGCGGCAATTACCGGCAGCTTGCGTAAGCTGCTTTCATAGGCCGGGTTGACAACCCCGTCCGCCAATCTATCAAGCTATCCGCCGTGAAACACATCCGCTTTCGCGGCGGATAGCCATCCCGCCTCAATCTCTTTTATTCAGCAGTCACAGCTTTTTGAGCTTTAACAACTTTCTTTTCCTGTTCAACTGAATGCACACGGATATCCCTTTGTGGGAAAGGAATCTCTATGTTGTGTTCGCGGAGGGCCTGCTCAAGCCGGACATGCAGATCGTGCGTGACAGGCAGCCGGTCTGCCAGTTCGGCAACAAAGATGCGAATGGAGAAATCCATCGCGCTCTCCCCGAAACCGACGAACAATACGCTCGGCTCGGGGTCCGCAAGGACCAGCGGCGTGGAACGCACCGTGTCCAGCATGATTTTATGCGCCAGTTTGACGTCGGAGCCATAGGCGATGCCTACCGGAATCACCACCCGGGTGATCGCATCACTTAAAGTCCAATTCACCAGCTGACTGGTGATAAAGGTCTTGTTGGGCACGATCAGCTCTTTCTGGTCTCCATCTATGATCGTGGTCGCGCGCATCTGGATGCGGCTGACTTTACCGCTGACATTGCCAATGGTCACGGTATCGCCGACGCGCACGGGGCGCTCGAACAGCAGAATAATGCCGGACACCAGATTGGCGAAAATTTCCTGCAGACCGAAACCCAAACCGACACCGAGTGCCGCCACCAGCCACTGCACCTGAGACCAGCTGCCGCCCAGCTCATTGGCAACGCCGAGAAAACCGATGGAGATCAGCACATATTTGGCCAGCTGATTGATCGCGTAGCGGCTGCCTGCGGCTACCGATAAACGCCTGAAGATCAATAACTCAACCACACCGGAAAAGTTGCGCACCGAAACGATGACGATAAAAGCATACAGTCCGGCCAGCAGTACATTGGTCATCGTTATCGGTTGATAGCTTTCCTGCCCTTCGACGATAACTTTGTGCTGCCAAAGCACGATGTTATCCAGGAACGAGAACGCCGGCAGGATGTTACGCCAGATCATCCAAAAGCCGATCACGATGGCGAAACCGATGAAAACGTTCAGAAGCTTTGTAGTCTGGGCGTTTATTTTAGGGATATCGATCAGCTCTTCATCGGAGGGCAGCACTGGGTCTTCCGCACCCGCTACTGCATGCTTCGCGCCGCTGGCCGCAATCTTGCGTTTTTGCCGGACGTTCTTCAAGGCCAACTGCCGATTGACCAGCGTCAGCCAGCGCAAAACCATCTGGTGCACGATAACAGACACAAAAAGCAGCCGCAGCGTCACGATCAATTTCTGCTGCAACTCTACTGCGCTCTGATAATAGCCGGAGACGGCAAAGCCGATCACGATGACAGGCACCAGGATGATGGCCGGATACCAGATATAGCGCAGCCGGGACAGCCATTTGTCAGGCTGAGCTTCAATGTAATCCTTTATTAACCCTTTTGACGGATGAAGTGTCTTGCTCATAAACATGCCCAGAACCGTCATGACAGCAATGAGGGCCAGACGGCCGAGGCTATCGCTGTGGCTTGAAGATTGTGACGCCTCGGTCGCATAAATAATGAACACAGCCGGCAGGAGCACAAAGCGCATCCAGGCAATCTGGTTGCGCAGCAAGCTGACTGTGCTTTTCTGCCACTGGAAATGCTTGCTCGCGATGCCTTTCGAGGCGAACAGGCGATAAAAAAACTCCAGAAAGAACAAGGGAACCGAAACGCCCAGCAACCCCGCCCCGATCGATTTGCTGAAATCGGCAAGATGGGCATGGCTGTTCAAAAACCAGCCCAGGTAATACAGAAACAGCGGCAACGGCAACACCAGAATCAGTGTGTAGCCCAGCGCCCGCACCGTATAACTGAAATTGTCCGTGTAAATTTTTTCGACTTTTTCGGAAACGGCTGCCAGCTGCTGCTTTGCCCAGTTCCTGGCCAATATGGAAACGGCCAGACCGAATACGGCAATGACAGCCAGAAACAGATTTTCCAAGGCGATGTGGGCGGTATCCTTGAGCGCAGCCAGCCAATTGAACGGTGACAGCAGCCACTGTACCGAATGATACAGGCCGACGATAAAATCCTGATTGATCGGTGGGGAACTGGGTACCCACAGCAGCCGTTCGTCCAGATAGACCGCAAAGTCATCGGCTTGCTTGATCATCTGTCGCCTGGCGAAATCCAGATCGCCCAACGTGCGCAGATAGGTCGTATAGGCCACCGATAATTTATTCAGCAATTCTTTCTGTCTGTCCAGCAGCATGCGCAATTCGGCCTGAATCATCATACGTTGGTCGGCCGGCAGCGCCGCATCGACCTGCTGCGCCATGATCGCCTGCAGTTCGTCATCAATATCGGCGAGCTTTTTCAGCCGGTCTTCAATCTTGAATTGCTCAAGACTGACTAAAGCCGTCTCGTCCTGGATTGTCTGCGATTGCAGCGCAAACTGGCCATCGGTCGGCAGATTGCGCCGCTGCTCGCGTAATATTTTGCCCAGCGCGGGACTCAAGCCGGCCAGGCTGATTTTTTTTTCGGCGCTTTTAAAATCATTGCCGATGTCGGCGGCTTGTTCATCCACTCTGTTTTTTTGTTCGCCGTATCTGTCAATCTTGCTGGTAATGAGTTGCAAATCCCGGCTATATTGGATGTTTTCGCGCGTGAAGGCCTGAATTGCAGGATGCTTGCCGGCGACCGCCTTTTCAGCCTGACTGAGCGCTTCTTGCACCTCGCGCGCTTCCTGCTGCCGTCTCTCGTTGACCAGATCTTCTATGGCAGCCACAACCGGCACCAGCGCAGCCTTCTGCATATTCAGCAGCTGTAATTCGGCTTTGAGCTGTTCCACTCTGGCCGGATTGCTGATCGCCTCGATATCCAGCATTTTCAGCTCAGCCGTGCGCGACTCGATCAGCGTTTTCAACTGCATCTGCCAGGCTTCTGTCTCGAGCTTTGAAACAGCATTGCCGGCGGGTACTTCCAGCTTCTTCTGCGTCGATTCAAGATCCTGTTTTGCCGCTACGATTTCTTCCCTTATGATCTGCGGGCGGCTGTTTTGCAAAACAAGCTCGTTTTCCAGGTTTTTTATTTGCTCATCCAGACTGCTGATTTTCCCTTTTTCAAGAATAAGCCGCTGTTCCAGCTCTTCGATGGGTATGTTGCCGAAATCCTCGATTTTCTGTTTGGACAGCCTTTGCTGAAACTGATCAATGTCTTTTTGCAGTTTTTTCGTTTTATCGGGGGCTTTGCTGACAGCCTCCTTGAACCCGGCCGTCTGGTTATTGAATCCTTCGGTATTGGCCAGATTATCCTGCGCAGACTGATAGAGCTTGAGCACATTCGTTTTCAAGGCGGCATCCAGGTCTTGCCGCGCATTCAATGAATCAATCTTGGCCTGCAGCGCATCCGAGGTAATGCTGGAATTGCTGTTTTTTTGTCCCGTATTTGGCGGAGATGCCTTTTTTTCAGCCCAGGCGGGAGACGATCCAAGGCAGAGAATCAGCAATAAATACAGTAAATTATGAGCCATTGAGCTGGCAACGGCGCGAGAATCCATACTTTTCATGAAGAATTATACAGCTAGGAGAGAATGAATAGGAGGTCATAACATCTTAGAGCGAGCGACATGTTTCATTTTGTAGCGCGTTCTTTAACCATTTTACCAGAAAGCTCGTCATTATCAGCCCGACTTCGAGTCACTATTTAAAATAGAGCGATAGTTTGCAAAACATTAGCGCACTAGGTTAGCAAAGTTTTCTTAAATTCTGATTGCCTGATTAATGACCGCCGCGCGCCATCTCTGTGATAAAATGCTGAGCTTGTCGGCAGTATTAATGCTTCAGTGAGGCATTAAGAGTTAAGTTAAAAAATTAGGCGTTACATTGCATGCATCCGGTAATATCAGCAAGCGGTCATAATCATAGGATTAGTTCTGCTTTCCACCTTCCAAAATTCCCGCTAAAAAACGATTTAAAACTGTGGAGCCTGCGCTATGTAAGCCGGCTGCTGATGCTGATGCTGTTGTCTCTGGCCTTGCCTGCTCCGTGGCTGCATGCCGAAGCCGTTGCCGACCAGCCGCCGGGCATGGAAAAAGAAATCAAGGCCATTATAGCGGCCCAACAACATCCGTATCTGAAACGCTCCGGCTTTCTCAATCGTGCGGAGGATCTTGAGAATCTCTATAAGATCGCCCGCTATCAGCCTTTATGGCTAGGGCATGAACGCTCGGAAAAACAGATTGCCGACGCCCTGGCATTATTGGAAAAAGCTTCGGAGCACGGCTTGAGCGTGGCGAATTATGACGCTGAAATGCTGCAGCAAAAATTGCCCGAGGCCTTAAAGTTGGCTCCGGAAGCGTATAATTCAATCGCTCTGTACGATACCGCGCTGAGCCTGTCCCTGCTGCGTTTTCTGCACGATGTGCATTACGGCCGCGTTAATCCCCAAGGCATCAATTTCAACCTGAAACTGAGGGAAAAAAAGCTGGCTGATCTGCCGACGCTGATCAAGGACAGCCTGGCGCAGGATACCGTATCCCAACTGCCTGTGCTGGTCGAGCCCAAATTAAAACAGTATCAAAAACTGAAGCAGGCTTTAGCGGCTTACCGTCGACTGGCTGCCGAATCCCGGCCCTATAAGCTGACTCTCACCAAAACCATTCACCCCGGCGATAAACTGCCGCAAATCGAAGAACTGCGCCAATTTTTGGTCGCAATCGGCGACCTGACTGAAGATAAAGCCGAAGATGACGGCAAAGCCCCAAAATCACCGCTTTATACGGGTGAAATCGTTGAAGCCGTTAAAAAATTCCAGTACCGGCATGGCCTTGGCGCCTATGGCGTTATCGGTAAGGAAACAGCCGCCGCGCTCAACGTGCCGTTAACGCAACGTGCAGCGCAAATTGAATTGGCGATGGAAAGATTGCGCTGGCTGCCTGAACTCTCGGCCGGGCCCTCTATCATCGTCAATATTCCGGCTTTTCAGTTATGGGCGTTCAATGCGCTTGGCGGAGTGGATGCCGATATGCTGAACATGAAAGTGGTCGTCGGCAAGGCCCTGAAGAACCAGACGCCGGTATTAATGGCGGAATTGCGTTTTATCGATTTTATGCCTTACTGGAACATTCCCTATAGCATCCTGAAGACCGAAGTATTGCCCAAATTAATAAAAAATCCGAATTATCTGGCCAAAGAACATATAGAGCTGGTCCCCAACTTCGGCAATGAAGTCAAGCCCGTCCCGTTTGCCGACAATTCCATCGCGCAACTGAAACAGGGAACATTAAAAGCCAGGCAGCGCCCCGGCAACAAGAACGCCCTGGGCAAAGTAAAATTCATTTTTCCCAATCAGAGCGATGTCTATTTGCATGACACGCCGGCCAATGCCTTATTCAGCAAATCGCGCCGGGATTTCAGCCACGGCTGCGTACGGGTCGAAAATCCTCAGCAGCTAGCCGAGTTCGTTCTGAAAGGCCAGGAAGGGTGGAGCAAGGAAACCATACAGGCGGCCATGCAGACGCCTAAAACGCAACACGTTGTCCTGAAAAAGCCGGTACCTGTGCTGTTCTTTTATACGACGTCTTTCTTCGATCAACATGACAATCTGATGTTCTATCAGGATATTTATGATCAGGACCCTGTTTTACAGAGCGCGCTTGAAAAACCGGCCGACCTGTCCGATCAGCTGCTTTTCATCAGCAACGGTCCGGAGCCAGTCCAGTTGGTGAGATAAGCGCAACCCAATCGACTCATGCCTAAAAGTCTGGATTTGATCCAACATAATAACTGATGTTACGCATGGGTGGTTTCATCCCGTTTGTCGCGCCCAGCACCGCCGCTAAAAACTGCGGTAGGCTGGGTTGATAAACCCCGCATTTCGGCCGCCCATGCCGGGTTTCCGCTAAAGCGCCAGCCCAGCCTACACAGGCTGTTAAAGGCAAGGAACTCGCCTTCGGGTGCGATGAACCCGATTAAATAAAACCGTCGCTCTAGCGACACTTTATTAAATCGATCTAACTTCAACCAACTGCGTAACATGAGTTATTGAATCATTAAGGCAGACCCGAAAACAGGCCGATACCTATTTATACCACGACCTGAAATCGCCCGTATCCAGATGCACAAAATCGGCGCGCGCATAATACCCGACCCCGCCGCGGCGCATGGCAAGCGCTGCGTTTCTGACTCTTCGCATATCCATCCCGACCACATGAATATCAACAGCCCGCCCTTGCATATGCAGACTGTGCTTTGCGGTGCCACGGATCCTCCTACGTAATCTGGCATTGGTACGAGGGGAACGATAGCCCGAAAAGATTTGGAAAGGCTGACTGATTCCGAGCGCAAGCTTCAGATCATATAACTGATCCAGCAGTGCCGGATCAATGGGGTGAACGTCGTCGGTATGATAATCGCGCAGCAGATAGTTGATTTCCAGCAAGGCGTCTTTCAGATATCCACCCTGTTCAAAATAGGTCAACTTCAGCTTGTCGCCGGTATGGACGTGTAGTAAGGAAAGCGATTTATGCGAAGGAAGGCGTCTGACTGCCGCATTTGCGATTCCGGTACCACTCAATGTCAACAAAGAACCACATGCCATAGTCTTCAGAAACCTTCGCCTTGATGCTGCGAAATCGCCCTCATCAATATCTAGGCTTTCTATCTGTCTGTTCATGTTTTGTCTTTTGTACCGCTGTAAGTGTCATTATTTATTTGCAAGTCTTAAACGAACCTTAAATAAGCATTCGTACTTAAATTTGGAAAGGCCGTTATTCGATTGCCCGTTCTTAAGCTGTAAAATGCCTCCTGAGTTGATAATCACGCTTAGACCATAAAAATTAATGAACTTATCTTTAGCTGTACTATTCATAGTCTTTTTATTAATCGCCGTGCGCAAAATCGGGCGATTTACGATTAAAATCTGGCAGTCGATGGCTGCCGGTGCCCTAATTGTCCTGGCGGCCGGCGAGATCGGCCTGCGCGATGCCCTAACGGCGGTAGACCTCGACGTCATGCTGTTTTTGCTGGGCATGTTCATCGTGGGCCAGACGCTGGTCACCAGCGGCTATCTGTATTATCTGGCCTATCGTCTATTCAACCGGATCAGATCAGCGCAGCAATTGCTCCTGGGCATCCTGTTCGGCGCCGCCTTCAGCTCGGCGCTGCTGATGAACGACACGCTTGCCATAGTGGGGACTCCGCTCGTGTTGCGACTGGCACTAGAACATAAACTCAGCGGCAAACTGTTTTTGCTGACGCTGGCCTACGCCATCACGCTCGGCAGCGTGATGAGTCCTATCGGCAATCCGCAGAATCTGCTCATTGCCACGCATGCGGAATTACCGGCGCCTTTTCAGACATTTTTTAAGGCCCTGGCCGTGCCTACGCTGATCAATTTGATTGTCACCTATTTACTATTGCGATGGGTTTACCGGGACGAGTTCAGGAATGGCCTGCCGCTGACTCATAATCCCGTCGGCCTGCTGGACCCAGAACTGGCTAAACTCGGCCGCATCTCGCTGTTTTTATTGATCGGCCTGATCATCGTCAAAATCATCCTGGTCGGCCTGCACAGCCCGATACAGATCAAGCTGAGCCATATTGCCCTGATCGCCGCCCTGCCGCCGATATTGCTGAGCCCTGCCCGCCTGCGCTTATTGAAGAGCCTGGACTGGGCGACTTTGGTGTTTTTTGCCGCGATGTTCGTGTTGACGGCCAGCGTCTGGCAAACCGGCGTCATGCAGCAACAAGTTGATGATCTGGCGATAGACCTGACGACCGTGCCGGCGATCATGCTGCTGAGCGCGTCGCTCAGCCAGCTGGTTTCCAATGTGCCGCTGGTCGCGCTGTATTTGCCCATGCTGACTCAAACGGATGCCGCCTCGCTGATGGCCCTGGCGGCCGGCAGCACGATAGCCGGCAATTTCCTGATCCTGGGCGCTGCCAGCAACGTCATCATCATCCAGCATGCCGAGAAACATGGAGCAACGCTGGGCTTTTTCGAGTTTGCCCGCATCGGAATTCCATTGGGCTTTATCAATCTATTGATATACTGGGCGTGGCTCAGTTACTGGTATAACTAAGCCCTGAGAATTTTCCGGCCATTTCACTGCTTACAAACATTGGATGAGTAAAAAGACCACTAAACCTTCGGCTTATCTGACTGAAGTCAAAATGCTTTCGGACCGTATCGTCAAGGCCCAGCAGCCCATACGCATTCTGGATGCGACCAAATGGGACGACAGCATCAAGCAGGCTTTTTTTGAAGGCAAATGCAAAAAACCGCCGCTCGTAACGCCCGATTATTATCTGCAGCGCCCTTTGGGCTTTGATCCGACCGAGAAAAAACGCGAGTTTTACCAGATCGAGCGGGATTTGTCGCGCAAGCTGGGCCAGCTCAATCCGCTCAGCGTCATCATGCGCCGGATTTGCCGCGAGTACCAGTCCGTCGTGCGCATGCTGGAATCCCGGGGCACGCCCATCTTCTCCGATATTTCTCAGGAACTGTACGGGTCCTCGCATGATGTGTTTCATGTGGGCGACCCGACTATCGCCGATCTCGGCAGCATGATGGAAGCAACGCTGTCGCAATTGCTGAAGCTGGATTTCCTGATTGAAGAACCCAAGACCATCACTGCAAAAGAAGCGGTAGGCATCCTCAACGAGAGAATTGAAAATCTGTTTCCGGGCAATGGCCTGCGCGCGATGATCAGTGACGGCATTGTCGCCGATGCCGCCGCCGGCACCGATTACGTCAAGCTGCGCGCGGATGCCCTGTTCAATATGCGCGACCTGCGTGTACTTGAAGTGCATGAGGTCTGGGTGCATCTGGGCACGACGCTGAACGGCCTGGCTCAGCCTTACTGTACGTTTCTCGGCAAGGGTCCGCCTTCGTCCGCGGTCACGCAGGAAGGCCTGGCGGTATTGATGGAGATTTTGACTTTCAGCTCCACGCCTAACCGACTGATGCGTTTGATCAACCGTGTGCGCGCCATTACGCTGGCCGAAGACGGCGCCGACTTCATGGATATCTTTCATTTTTTCAGGGACAAGGGGCTGGACCCGGAAGAAAGCTACACGCTCAGCAGCCGGGTGTTCAGAGGCAGCAGCCCGGACGGCATGCCTTTCACCAAGGACCTGACTTATATCAAAGGTTTCGTGCTGACCTACAACTTCATGCGGCTGGCAGTCAGCACGGGCAAACCCGACCGCATCCCGCTGCTGTTTTGCGGCAAGACCATGATCGAGGATATGAGGGTGCTGGTTGATCTGGTTGAAGAAGGAACCGTCATCGCGCC
Organism: Methylobacter sp. BlB1; assembly: GCF_015476545.1. Taxonomy (GTDB): domain Bacteria; phylum Pseudomonadota; class Gammaproteobacteria; order Methylococcales; family Methylomonadaceae; genus Methylobacter. The sequence goes on from NZ_JADMKV010000061.1 coordinate 23,301, forward strand.
GCGCTTCCTGCCGCCGCAATTCAAGGACCTGATGGGGCTGTCGGCTTGGTTGAGCTTCAGCCGCTTTATGTCATCGATGAGCTTCCGGCAACTGGAGCAGGACTACGCCAATGTTCTATAATCGAACCCATCTCGCCCCAAAAAGCAGACGTGTTGGACGTCATGCATCCGCCGCCGGAAATCCGTGCCGACGCAAGTTTTGTGGCGGTAACACAGCATCGCTTGAATGCTGATTAATAATAATTAGAGAGGAAATCATGAGAATACCAAACTTGCTCGTCGTTTTATTGAGTCTTTCCTTATTTAACATGACCGACGCCATAGCCGGAGCCAGCGGCCATGCCGGCCATACGCCGGGCACCGGCAGCGGTGGCGCGGCGGGCTGCGTAAAAGCCCGTCTCAGCAAATTCCAGCCCGGCCACATGGCCGCCGTTGCGCCGGAAGCGGAATTTTCGTTCATGGTTACCGGCATTCAAAGCCCCGATCAAGTCGAGGTCACCGTAAAAACGATCCCGGTGGAAATCACTGGCGAAGATAAAGACAGCTTCTATCTGATAAAAGGCAAACTGCCGGCCGAGCTGAAAAATGTAACCGCCAGAGTTAACGTCAAGGTCAACGCCAAATCGCCAAGGTGTGAGGCTGAAAACGGATGGCTGGTTAAAATAACCGAATAAATCAACTTAATTCAAGGAGAAGCATCGGTCAGGCCTGATGATGTATATATCCCCCGCCCTGACTGAGCTTTAGAGAATGCCGCATGACTGAAAATCTTTCCATCAAGAAATGTGTGGCCTACTGCCTGGCGCAGCGTTTCGATATTGCCGCGTTATCGAAAATAATTTCCGAATCGAAACAGGTCAGGATTATTAAAGGCGCATTGCTGGTTGAAGATCACGAAACCTTGTCGGTTATTTTCGCGTATGGAGCCGCCGTGCACTGGAACATCGACCCGGAGCAGCAGGCCCGGCTCCATCGTTTATTGCTGGAACATGCGGATAACCCGCTTGATATCGTGGAGGAAGATAACTTCACCTACGCGCTCAACTGCTCGACGACGCGCATTATTGAAGACCATATCGAAATCGAGTCATCCGACCCCATCCTGCTGTTTTCTCTATCGCAGGGCATGGCGCAATCGATCAAGCTGGCCTATTTTGAAACCCACGCGCTCAGGACCATCACCAGAACCAATTACATCCCCGAATCGCTGGCCCAGAACGGCCGCATCAAGTTGAACCGCCAGGACATAGCCAAGATCCGCGGCCAACTGTTCCTGACCAAAAGCGACATCATCCTGAATTACGATCTGCTCGATATTCCCGACTTTTTTTGGGAATACCCTGAATATGAACCTTTTTACAGCGTTGCCGCCAAATATCTGGAAATCACGCAACGCATCGAAGTGTTATCCAAAAAGCTCGAAACCATCCATGAACTGTTCGAAATGCTGGCCGACGAGCAAAAGCACCGGCACTCCTCGGCCCTGGAATGGATCATCATCTGGCTGATTGCGTTTGAAATCTTCATGACCATTGTTGACAAACTGGCCTGAAATCCTGGCGCCGGCCATCGCTTTCCTTTATTTATTGTTCTTTATGCTCAGTTATCGCCACTCATTCCATGCCGGCAATTTCGCCGATGTCCTGAAACACCTGACGCTGATCCAGATCCTCGAACACCTGAGGAAAAAAGACAAGCCGTTCTGTTGTATCGATACCCATGCGGGTCCCGGCGCTTACGCACTGGACAGCGACTTTGCGCTGAAAAACAGGGAATTCGACAACGGCATCAGCAAACTCTGGCAGCGGCATGACCTGCCGGCCAGCGTTGCCGCCTATATCGGGCTGATCAGGCAGTTCAACGGCCCGGGCAAGCTCACGCGCTATCCCGGCTCGCCGTTGATCACGCAACATTTATTACGCAGCAAAGATCGGCTGTTTTTATACGAGCTGCATTCGACGGAAATTGCCTTACTGGCGGAAGCTGTTGACAGGGACAGGCGTATCAAGGTCTTCCATGAAGATGGCTTGAAAAACAGCATCGGCCTGTTGCCGCCGGCCGAGCGCCGCGGCCTTGTCTTGATCGATCCGTCCTATGAAATGAAGAGCGATTATCAGGACGTCGTGGACACTTTGGTAAAAATGCACAAGCGCTTTGCCACCGGCGTTTTCGCACTCTGGTATCCGGTCGTAGAACGCAAGCGCAACAAAGAACTGGAGCAAGCCCTGCAAAACAGCGGCATCAAAAATATCCAGTTGTTTGAACTGGGCCTTCAGACAGATACCAATGAACACGGCATGACCGCCAGCGGCATGATCGTAATCAATCCGCCGTGGACATTGAAATCTGACATGGAACATGTTCTGCCATGGCTGGCCGATGTGCTTGGCGAAAACGGCGCAGGTTTTTACCGCATACAGGAACTGGTCGGGGAATAGTTCCTGCTTTATTAAAATCTAAAATCGCCTAACCGCTGAGCTTGAGCTAGAATTTTAAAACAACCGCTTACTCATTAAAGACAGCTTCAGGCCGGACCGTCTGACCTTGGGCAAAGGAACTATTGATGCCGGCATTCGCGCCACAAGCCCGAATCGCCTTGCTTGGTGTGCATGGCGCTGGATGCCGGCATTGGGTTATAGGATATTAACATGACAGAATCATTAGGGTATGTAACACAGTTTAGAAAACATCTGGCTAAAAATCTCCTGGAGCGCGGCAAGGAAGCCGTCGAAGGCGCCGCAGACCTGGGCCAAGCCGGCTACAGCCTGGCCACTGATCCGGCCTACCGGGAACAAACCTTTGAAGCCGCCAAGGAAATCGCCAGACACACCGACGGCATCGGCCACGCCATAGACGATCCCACCGGCACGCTCAACGGCATCAAGAATGATGCATCCGCCGCCTGGGACACCTTTAAAGCCGCAAGAGCCCAGGCCGCCGCCGAAGGCAGCCTGGCCGAGTTCGATGCGCAAGCGGCCTCGTACGTACTAACCGGCGCCGCCCCGGGCGGCCAGCTCGGCAGAGTAGGTAAAACGGGCGAACTGCTCGCCAAAACGGCCAAGCTGGACAAGGCCGAGGACCTGGCCAGCGCCGAAAAGCGCGCGGCCCAGGCCATCCAAGCCGGACAGGCCTTGCCCAACCAGGCACCCCGCAGCAAAGTCCTATGTCCCTTGGGCAAACTGGACAAGCCGGCCGCGAAAAAAACCTCCCCCAAGACCGGCAAATCCGCCGCCGGCAAACCCA
>NZ_JADMKV010000062.1 GCF_015476545.1 Methylobacter sp. BlB1
AGAGGCAAGCAAGGCATCGTAGTGACTTCTACCGGTGATGTGAATGTGGGAGCAAATGATATCATTCTAAAGTAATCCACAATAAGAAATTAAATTAATTAATCTCTATGGCTAAAATGGAGATTTACTGATGATAGAACTGTCGAAAAATGCCTTGTCTTTATTCAAAAGATTCGTGTTTGTATTAATCAATGAAGTTGAATAAAACATGCTTTTTTATAAATGAAAATGTGGTGCTAAAACAGTAGCAATGAAAAATAATCGTTAAAAATAGATTGATGATAACGATGCACCGCTTACTGTTGATGCATATATCTTAATTGCCAGATTCAGTATCTCTGGCAATTAAGATTTTCTGAGTGGAGTAGTTCAAATTTTAAGTCGCCGCTTCTATAGGATAAGTATTGCTAAGTACTATTTAATGCTTTTAACTTTTAACAGAGCGGAGAAGTATTGACATAAACTCATCCTAATAATGCATAAATACCAAAGAACGAAGCTAATAGAACATATAGGTAATTAAAGAAAAATGAATTCCCAGACTATTAGTTTGAGAAAGCGGACATTTAAAGCAGGAAGTTGGGTACTAACCGGACACTTGTTTTCGCAGTTCTTGCGCTTTGGCGGTAATCTGATTTTGACGCGTTTGCTAGTGCCGGAAATGTTCGGGGTAATGGCCATTGTGAATGTGATTTTAGCGGGCTTGGCGATGTTTTCCGATGTCGGCTTACTTCAGAATATTGTGCAGAGCAAGCGTGGAGAAGAACGCGATTACCTAAATACGGCCTGGACAATTCAGATAATCAGAGGTTTTCTGATTTTTTTCGTCACTTTAGTTATAAGTGCAAGTCTATATTATCTTAATCAATTTGGCTATTTATCACCTGATACTGCTTATGGTAACGCTGAATTACCCTTGATATTGGCTGTTATGTCGATAACGGCAGCGATTTCGGGCTTCAATTCAATTCAATTGTCACTATTAAACAGAAAGTTGATGATGGGAAAGTTGGTGGCAATAGAGGTTTTTAGTCAATTAGTAGGCCTTGTCATTATGATTCTATGGGCATCGAGAGCTCATGATGTATGGGCATTAGTATTCGGTAATATTATTGCCAGCGGTATGAAGATGATTTTATCGCACGCTTCAGATATAGGGGGGCGCTGTCGATTTTGCTGGGATAGTGAGGCGGTCAGTGAAATTTTTCATTTTGGCAAATGGGTTTTTGGGTCGTCGATATTTACTTTTCTGATTGCTCAAGGAGATAGACTTATTTTAGGTGGTCTGATTTCACCTAATGAATTAGGTGTTTATGGGATTGCTTTTTTTCTTGCAACGGCTTTCAAAGATGTTGTGAGAAAAGTAATGTCATCGGTATTTTATCCAGTTCTGAGCGAGGTTGCTAGAACTAGGCCGGAAGACTTAAAAAATGTCTATTACCGAATGCGCTCTCGTTTAGATATAGTAGTAATGATTGTTGTTGGAGGGTTGGCAAGTACAGGTCATGTGGTTATTGACCTGCTTTATGATGAGCGATACCAAGATGCAGGTTGGATGTTAGAAATTCTTTCATTTTCGATTGTATTCTTGGGAACAACGATGGCTGGTGTTTGTTTCATGGCACTAGGTGATTCAAAGACTGTTATGATTCTGACAGCAATATCAACTTTTTTTTTATTTAGTACAGTTCCTATAGCATATAGCTTTTTGGGTCTTTATGGAGCTGTTGTCGCTATTGCTTTAAATACTGTAGTGGAGATTCCATTGATCTTATACAAGATGAATAAGTATAAATTACTCAGTTGGAAAGATGAGTTTAAGATGTGGCCTATATTATTTCTATCATACGGATTCGGTAAATATCTATTGGTTTTTATTAATTCGTAGATAGTCTATTTATGGGGTATATACTACTTTCGTCTTTCTTTGGGACCGTACAGCTTTATTATAAGGTGTCAATACCATTAATCTAATACTATAAAAATTGTAAGACTGATGCTTGTTTATGTTTTGTTACAGCCATTACCCCATTAAATTTATATGAAAAAAAATTCTCCAACTGTTTCTGTCATTATGCCAATGCGCAATGCAGAAAATTATGTTGCAGAAGCGGTTGATTCAATTTTATGTCAGTCTTTTCAGGATTTAGAACTGATAATTGTCGATGATCAATCAACAGATCAATCCTACAAAATTGTTGAAAGTTTTTTGCATAAAGACTCTAGGGTCAAGTTGATACATGGCGATGCTCAAGGCATTGCGGCAGCTAAAAATAAAGGTCTACATCATGTCCGTGGCAAGTTTGTGATGTTTTGTGATGCGGATGATTTATTGGCTAGAGATTGTATTAAAAAACAATTGAGCTGGTTTGCATTATATCCAGACGCAGGAGCAGTTTGTGCTCAGTTTGCTTTGATGGACTGCATCGGTAGCAATATTGTCAATTTGGATTCAGGAGAGAGTTCTTGTGATATCTCTGAAGAGCTTCTCTCTGGACAAACGCGTACTTCCTTATGTACTTTTATTATCAAGCGTGAACTTATCGAAATGATAGGCGGTTTTCGGGGATTTTTTGTTTCGGCTGAAGATATTGATTTACAGTTGCGCTTGGCAGAAGTCTGTAAAGTATTTTATATGCCTGAAGTTATTTATTTTTACCGGCTTAATGATTCTTCAATTGTGCATACCCAATCTTCAAAAAAAAGGATTTTCTTCGAAGAGACTGCGCGGCTTTTTAGACAGCAGCGTGCTGAGAAAGGAATTGATGATTTGCAATCAGGCTGCCCTCCTTTGGTTCCAGAAGATCAAGGGGATGCATTTAAGTCTAAGGATCAGTTGCAAGGTGCTTTAATTGGAACTGCCTGGCGTCTGCATAAGCAAGGTGAAAAACTAAAGGCGATTAAAAGCGGGTTTCGGGCATGCTTGATTAATCCGGTAAATTTGATGGTATGGAAAAGCTATATCATGCTATTAATCAAATAATTTATTACAGATAGCCTGTTTTTCAATTGCCTAAATAGTAAGGAATGAAATATTAAATGCCTAATTGGTTTGCTTACGCCGCTTTATTTGTCTTATGGCCATTGATTGCTATATGGCTGTATCGATCTAAATCGGTAACAGAAGCGACTTTATGGACCATACTCGGCGGGCATATGTTTCTGCCGGTAGGAACCAAAATTGATTTGCCGATGATACCCCCTCTTGGTAAAGAATCAATTCCTGCGCTCGCTGCTTTTTTCGGATGCAGATTCATAGCAGGTCGGAGAATTTCTTTTTGGGGCCAGCGTGGCTGGGGGCATTGGTTATTGCTGCTATTTGTATTGGGGCCTTTTGTTACTGCAGAATTGAATGGTGACGCTGTTGTTGTTGGAGGGCATCGATTGCCTCCGATGGAGCATTATGATGCGGTATCCGCAGTGATTAATCAGTTGATTATTATTATGCCATTTTTTCTTGGGCGGCAGTTGTTTCGGAGCGTAGAGGATCATGCTCTTCTTTTTCGTATCCTCATTTTGGCAGGATTGTTTTATTCATTGCTGATGCTATTTGAAGTACGCATGAGTCCTCAGTTACACAGATGGTTGTACGGTTATTTTCCACATAGTTGGATTCAGCAGATAAGATTTGACGGATTTCGTCCAGTTGTTTTTATGGGACATGGACTATGGGTGGCTTTTTTTTCAGCCGTTACAGTCATTGCTGCAACAGTATTTTGGCAGTTAAAAATCAAAGTAAGTAGATTTTCGCCGGTAAGTATGACTTATTATTTAATGTCAGTTTTGCTACTCTGCAAGAGTGTAGCTTCCGTCATGTATGGCTATACGGCGTTTCTATTGATTAAAGTGACTTCTTTTAAGACTCAGCTTCGAGTGGCCAGAGTATTGGTATTAGTGGCATTGCTCTATCCGACAATGAGCATTATAAATCTTTTCCCTCATCAAACCTTGATGGAATGGACGCAAGCTATAAGCGCTGAACGCGCGGAATCATTGGGTTTTCGTTTTGAAAATGAAGGTATATTGCTAAAGCATGCGCGACAACGTTTGTTTTTTGGTTGGGGAGGTTGGGGGCGTAATCGAGTTTACAGTGAAGAGAATGGTGATGATATTACTGTAACGGATGGAAGATGGATTATTACTTTCGGAGAATTTGGCTGGATAGGTTTTATCGCTGAATTTGGGCTTTTGTCATTATCAGTGTTTCGTGCCGCATCAGTGTCTAAGTGGGTTAAAACGCAACAGGAAATGGCATTTCTATCAGCCCATGCACTTCTTGTTGGGATCATTATGATAGATCAATTACCCAATGCTTCGTTGGCGCCCTGGTTATGGCTATTGACGGGAGCGTTGCTTGGTCGTACTGAAGCGGTTTTTGATGCAAATAGGAAACAAGCAACTTTCGATTTATCCAGTAACTCAAAGGTTTATCAATAATTTAATAATGTTTGTTGTTTCGTATTATTCATAGATTCTTAAACTATATCTTTAAAACAATATTATTTTAATAAAGTCTATCATGAATATAACAATAATAATGGCGAATCCAGCTATGACTGGTGGGGATAGAGTCTGTGCCATTTATGCAAAAAAACTGACTGAGCGAGGACATCATGTCAATGTCGTTGCCCCGCGAAAAAAACTATTAACCTTCAAACAACAATTAAAACGGCTGATTAAGGGTGATGGTTGGATAAAATTTGCTGAGCAATTACAAAATCATTTTGATTTATTAGGTGTTCATGTCACTTACCTGGAATCAAATCGCCCTGTTACAGGTAGCGATGTGCCCGACGCGGATGTGGTTATTGCAACCTGGTGGGAAACGGCAGAATGGGTTGCTCATTTTCCTGCTTGCAAGGGGGCTAAGGTATATTTTATTCAGCATCATGAAGTTCATCAGGGGCAACCGATTGAAAGAGTTAAACAAACTTATCTATTGCCATTATATAAAATAACAATTTCAAATTGGTTGGTGCAGACCATGCAAAACATTTATCAGGATCCAAACGTTTCATTGGTGCCTAATAGTGTTGATTCAGAACTTTTTTTTGCTACGCCCAGAAAAAAGCAAGTCAGACCAACGTTAGGTTTTTTGTATTCAAAAGTTGAGTTCAAGGGTATCGATACCTTGCTAGAGGTAATTGAGAAAGTAAAAGAACGGATACCTGAGTTGCGAGTTGTCTGCTTTGGAGGTAATAAACCTTCAAAAAATTTATTACCTAAGTATTTTGAGTTTGAATATCAACCGCAGCAGTCTCGTTTGCGCGAAATATATGGGCAATGCGATGTGTGGCTTTGTTGTAGTTTATCAGAAGGATTTCATTTGCCACCTTTAGAGGCAATGGCATGTCGTTGTCCTGTTGTATCGACTAAAGTTGGTGGGCCTGAAGATATTGTCAGACAAGGTAAGAACGGATTTTTATGTGAAATTAATGACGTAAAGAATTTGACTGATACTGTGATACGAGTGTTAGGTTCGACAGAGAAAGAATGGATTGCTTTGTCAAATGAAGCCTATGCTACCGCTACCCGATACAGTTGGGATGATGCTACAGAATTGTTTGAACAAGGATTAATTTTTGCGAGTAACAGACAACAAGATGCTCAATTATAAGCGTGCGGTTCTTTAAAGTAATTGTTTAGGTCATTGTTAAGTTGATATGGTATGGGTTTAAGCGAATCTATGTTTACCGAGTCAGTGATCATGATTAGATGCCCCCAATGTCGCTCAGAAGGCTGTGCTAAAGATGGGATGGCGAAAGGCACCAGTGAACATGATGGTCAGGTATTTGACCAGATTTGGCCACAATTGCACAATAATGAGCTGCATGGCGATAAAGCTTAACGGTCCGACCCGAAGACGTCAGACAAGTTCGGAATCTGACCGTCTTACACCGGTTAAAAAACAACAAGGACAACGCTATCTGGAGTCTCAGGATCAATGGCTATTCACACACTGGTTTCTCGCGTTCGGCATCGATTGAACCATTATTTGCCTGGATTGAAGCAAAGACAGGCATTGAATGTGCCAATAAAACTTATTCTTATAATGGGTTTATGGTGCGGGTATTTGGCAAACTTGTGGAGGCTCTGTTTTTTGGGATTTTTTACGAATTAGCCTTTAATTCGCATTAAATATGCGCCATGGACTGATCGGAAAAGCATCACATCATTCCATGATTTTCAAGATTCGATCTGACGAACAGATGCGTGAAGTAAAACAATAGTTACAGCGAACTAAAAATAAACTGAAGAAATTAATGAATAATTTCTGATGAAAACATTCCGAGGCTAATCCAATGATTGTTAAACCTTATATTCTGTTTACAAGAATTCCAATAGTTAAAACCCAATTTGGGAGATTGTTTTGTGATACGCTTTGGGCAAAAGATTTAAGTTTACACTTGGATTATATAAGTGATTTTCGAATTTGTTGTCCAGTTGTATACAGTAATGATGTTCAAGGGCTTGATGATATAACAGGATACAATATTAGACATATTTATCAATTAAGAAAAGATTACGGATTTGGATCCGTAGCTATGAACTTAATTCTCAATCTAGTAAGTGTAATAAAAGCTTGTAATGAAGCAAGCATAGTTCATTCAGAAGGAGCTGGCTGGGCTTTCCCATTGTCATTCTATTTGTTTTTTCTTAGGCCATTTTATTCATTTCAATGGGTTATCGTAATAGAGTCTTCTGAGTGGATGCTTGATAAAAAATACGAAAAACCAACCTTAAGAAAATTAATTACTCATTATGTTCATAAAGTAATTTTATCTAATTGCATTAGGCAAGCAGATGCAAGGATATTTACCCAATCATTTTATAGGAATTTTTTTCTAAAAGGAGAAACCGATCGTACTTTAATTGCACCTGCAATATGGATAGATAAGTATAATTCTGTATCTACTGAAGTAGTCAAAAAACGATATTTAAATAGGAAGGGTAAGACGATTCGAATAGTTTTTCCATCGCGTCTCATAGAAGAGAAGGGAGTTTTTGTTTTGTTTGATGCAATAGACCTCTTAAAGAATATGGAAGTAAACGTAAGTATAACAATAATGGGTACAGGTAAACTGGAAGAGAAATGCAAGATATTTGCTTTGAAAGAATATGGAAACATTAAAGTTACATACCATCCGCCCGTTAAGTATAGCAGTGAATTTTTTAATGTTCTCTGTGACTATGATTTAGTTTTAATATCTAATCTTAAAGAAGAGCAGCCTAGAATTATATTTGATGCATTTAGCCAAGGGGTAGGTGTAATTGCGTCCGACACTTCTGGAATATTAGATGTAACTGTCAATGGCGAAAATGCAATTATTTATAAACGTGGTGATCCTGAAAGTTTAGCAAAAGCTATACGTTATGTGGTTAAAAATCCTGATCTTATTCTTGATATGGGAATCAATGGATTGAGCTACATAGAAGGCAAGACTCACCATCAGATGCACCTAGAAAGACAACAATTCTTTGCTCGCGTTCTTGATCTGTAAATGCAATAAGTCTTAACAGGCTGTTGATCTTCTCGCTCTTGGAAGCCGCATGAATACGTTTGCCTAGCTTCGCAGCAATATCCTAAAATATTGCTATTTATGTTAAATGGTTTTATTTCAATATATTATGACTGATAAATTCTGACCATACGCGGCGCCGATATTACCCAAGAAGAACTGTTCAGCTATCGAATCCTGGAAGCTCGGATACCCAAGAACCGCCCTTTGCGGAAACTCCGAGCGGCGGTTGACATCCTGCTGACCACCTTGGATGCAGAATTTGACGCGCTTTATGTCAGCACCGGTCGGGGCTCGGTTCTACCGAAACGGTTGCTAGGCACCAGCCTGTTACAAGTCTTGTTTTCGATAAGTTCCGAACGGCAGTTGGTGGAGCAGATCTACTTTAACCTGCTGTACTGCTGATTTATTGGGTGATGCTGGATGACGAGGTGTGGCACCACTCCTTGTTTAGCGCTAATCGTGACCGCCTGTTGAATGAGCGAATTTTTCAGTTATTCTTCGAGCGGGGCATGTTACTCGACGAATGTAAAGAGCTCATATTCGACAAGCATTTTTCGGTGGATGATCGCTGGTCCAGTCGGGGTATTGATGAAAAGCTTTGTGAAAAAGGATGGCGGGCTGCCTCCAGCGGATGGCCCTAAGTAGTAATCCGTCGGTCAATTTCAAAGGCGAGAAGCGTGCGAACGACACGTACGCCTCGACCACTGACCCGGCCCCGCCTTTACAAGAAAAGCGTAGGGTATAGATCGCAGTTTCATGGGACATGTGCTGATGGAAAACTGCAACGGCTTGATTGTCGACGTGGAGATCACACGCGCCACTGGCCCGGAGGAATGAGACGCTGCCAAAGCCATGGTTAAGCGCAGCATCACCTAGTGCGGCGCCACGCTCGGGCCCGACAACGGTTACGATACGAAGGATTTCGTGGCGGCGATGCGCAAACGCAAAGTGACGCCGCACGTCGCGCAAGAAGCAAAAGTCTCTGCAATTGGCCGGCGTACCTGCGGCACGTCAATTATCGGATCATCCTTGACATCCTCAAGCGGATTGAGGATGTCATCGGCTGGTCAATGACCGTCGAAGGGCTTCGCCAAACGAAATTCTGCGGCTTGAAGAAGGAGGCAACGCAAGTCGTGTTCACCTTCACCGCCTATAATTTGACGCGTTTGAGTAGTATTTTCGGTCAGCGGTACTCGACCTCCTAAGCGTCCGTACTCCTGCAGTCCGCCGGAAGGCGGAAATAAGCCTCAATAGAGGCACTGGATATCGGCTAAAACTGGAATTTCAGGACTAATCCGGCTTTCAGTCGTTAAAACAAGCCCAAAATAGGTTCTTGGCAGAGGACGTGGGTTAGTTTTCAACAGCCTGTTAAACTAAAGAGTGGTTTTAATTCTGAAACTAATAATAGATAACAATATAATTTATTTTTATCTCAGATATTGAATTCAGGCATTTCATGTCGAATTTATAATTTCAACATACGCAGATTGTTTATTATGCACCTAGCAAGGACGTCAAAAGGCTTCATTAATGACTAATAAAATTAGTTACAACATAATTATAGTTATCGTAAATTACAGAACAGGCGAACTGGCTGTTAACTGTCTTGAATCGTTAAAAGCTATTTTAAGTCAATCTGTTAAGGTTATTATTGTCGATAATTTTTCCGAGGATAATTCAGTTGATTTGATTGCAAACTGGATTTCAAGTAATAAGAATGCCTATTTAATTTGTTCGGAAAACAATTCTGGCTTTTCAGGTGGCAATAACTTGGCAATCGAATCTACAAAAAAAATGGGTTTTAATGCTGATTTTATCTGGTTATTAAATCCTGATACCGTAGTTCGTGAAAATGCATTACAACATTTGTTGACATTTATGCAGCAAAATCCCCTGGTGGGTATTGCAGGATCAAGGCTTGAATATATTGATGGTAAGCCTCAGTGCTCTGCATTTCGCTTCCATTCCGTTTTAAGCGAGCTGGATAATGGATTAAAGTTAGGCATTGTTTCCAGGTTGCTACAAAGATGGCAGGTTGCGCTGCCGATTTCAGATGTGCCTGTTAGTGTAGATTGGGTTGCTGGCGCCAGTATGCTGATTCGGAAACAGGTTTTTGATGACATTGGATTGTTTGATGACAAATATTTTTTGTATTTTGAAGAAACGGATTTTTGTCTACAGGCGAAAAAGTCGGGCTGGCCTTGCTGGTATGTGCCGGCAAGCCGCGTTGTGCATTTCGTTGGCAGTTCAACAGGCGTGACTGATGGTAGTAAAAAAAGACGCCCTCGATATTGGTTCGAATCGAGGCAGAGGTACTTTTTAAAAAATCATGGTTGGCTTTATCTAACGCTGGCTAATTTAGTTTGGGGAATGGCTTTTTTGGTATTCCGTATTCGTCAGAAGATACAGGATAAACAAGATAATGAACCAGAATTTTTGTTAAGGGATTTTGTTAATTTTAATTTCTTTAATAAATGAATACCTTAATGAAAAAACGTGGCTCAACCAATCAAAATCCAAAAGACATTGGGTTCTTTTCTCTGATCAGAGAAGATTTTCTGACGCATGATAAAGACTTTTTTGAACAAGGGCTGTGGGCTATTGCTGTGCACCGCTTTGGTAACTGGCGCATGGATATAAAATATAAATTGATACGCGCGCCTTTTTCGATTTTGTACAAAGTTCTTTATAAAGTAGTGGAATGGACATGCGGTATTACATTGCCTTATACCGTTAGATTAGGGCGCAGAGTTAGAATTTGGCATCATAGCGGAATGATTTTGCACGCTGAGTCCATTGGTGATGATGTACACATTCGGCACAATACAACGATGGGTGTTGTTAGAACATTTCATAATTATGAACTTCCAATCATTGAAGATCGGGTAGATATAGGCGCGGGCGTATGCTTGCTGGGTAGCATCAGAATAGGCCATGACAGTGTCATAGGCGCTAATGCTGTCGTCCTTGATGATATTCCTCCTCACTCTGTTGCGGTGGGTAGTCCGGCTCGGGTGGTGAAGGTATTAAATGGGCAAAAATAATCTGAGTATCGTAATTATTGGCAGGAACGAAGGAGAGAGGCTGTCGAGGTGTATTAAGTCGGCCATTCATGAAACCGACAAGGTTATTTATGTGGATTCTGGTTCGACTGACAACAGTATTGAATTAGCCAAGCAGTTAGGCGTGGAAGTTATTAATCTGGATTTGTCTATTCCTTTTACAGCCGCCAGGGCAAGGAACGCTGGATTTGAGTTTTTAAACGCTCAACATCCGTCACTAAGTTATGTTCAATTTATTGATGGTGATTGTGAACTTGTTGAAGGCTGGATTCAACAGGGCTTAGATTTTCTAGGCGCAAATCCTCAATTCGCGGTTGTCTGTGGCCGTCGTAGAGAACGTTTTCCGAACGCTTCAATTTACAATCTATTGTGCGATCTCGAATGGGATACTCCGGTAGGTGAAACCAAGTCTTGCGGAGGAGATGCTCTGATGCGAGTTGATGCACTGAAAGCAGTAAATGGATTTAATGGTCGCTTGATTGCCGGAGAAGAGCCGGAGCTATGCATCCGATTAAGGCAAACTGGATGGAAAATTTATCGTCTGGATGCAGAAATGACATTGCATGATGCAGCAATGTCACGCTTTTGGCAATGGTGGAAACGTAGCCAAAGGGCCGGATATGCGTTCGCTGAAGGGGCTTATTTGTATGGAATGTCACCTGAAAAATATAGGCTAAAAGAAATAATTAGTATATTTATTTGGGGGGGTATAATTCCCATTTTATTGTTGTTTTTATCAATTAATAATCAATGGTTTATGCTTGGATGGCTTGTTTATCTATTGCAAATTATTAAAGTTGCAATAAAGAAGCATAAATTAATTTCAAGACGCTTATCTTTATTATATGCAAGTTTTGTTATGTTGGCTAAGTTTCCTCAATTCAATGGGATGATGGACTTCATTTTGAATAAAAAAAATAATAAAGTTTATAAGATTATTGAGTATAAATAAGATCAACCAAAGAACGTATATATTCATTTTACTATTCTGTTATATCTTGCATTGCATTAAGGGGGAGGATGATTGGTCATAATTATAAAATTGCAATTGTTGGTCTGGGTTATATAGGATAGTACTGAGAGAATCAATCCGGGCGATAAAGAACGTCGGCTGACTAATATTCTTAAAATAGCTTCAGGCTCAACGTCTGAGATTGCCACAATTGTTGATGATTTATATAAGTTAATTATTACAGCTGGAACACGTAAGACGAGTAGTATCAAAGTGGCTGAGGCGGCTAAAGTGATTGAAAATACACAGCGTAAAAAAATTGAAGCACAAAGAATAAGAGCTTTAGGTAAAGCTAATCACGTTATTTATGATATTAAATATCTGCTGCCATCCGATCAGGTTGATGGTCGATTGTAGTCAATAATTTGATGATTATAATGGTGCGCTTAATCTGTAAAATCGAAGAAAAAGCTATATGGCAAGCGTAACAATAGCGCAGGCAGAAGCGGATCGTTATCAAGTTTTAGATGGATGGCGTGGTCTGAGTATATTAATTGTGCTAGCTGCACATTTATTACCGCTTGGACCAAAATCTTGGCAGTTAAATGATGCGGCTGGGCCATTAGGAATGAGTTTATTCTTTACTCTATCGGGATTTTTAATAACAAATTTTCTACTGAGAAAACAAAATGTTTTGGATTTCCTAATTAGAAGATTATTTCGTATTGTTCCGTTAGCTTGGTTATATATCATTATCGTATTATCTTTAACTCAATCTAATATAAGTCAGTATTTGGCGCATATTTTCTTTTATGCTAATTGGCCGCCTATGCAGTTAACTGATGCCACGAGCCATCTCTGGAGTTTATGCGTAGAAATGCAATTTTATATAGGGATTGCTTTTCTTGTGCTTCTTTTGAAAGGGCGTGGACTATTGTTAATTCCTGCGCTCTGCCTAATTGTGACGCTATATCGAGTTCACGACGGCGTGTATGTGGCTATTAACACTTGGTATAGAGTGGATGAAATTCTTGCAGGTGGAATTTTAGCGCTTTCCTTTAATGACAAGTTAGGAGTCTATCCAAAAAAATTATTGGGATGGCTGAATCAATGGGTATTAATTGCTCTTCTTTTATTATCCTGCCATCCTGAAAGTGGATTTATGAACTACTTCAGGCCATATTTAGCAGCTATGCTGATTGGGTCATCATTATTTGGATATTCATCTAATCATATATCCAGACTAATGAATAGTAAGGTTCTTTTCTACTTGGCTTCAATCTCATATGCACTTTATGTTATTCATGGCGGGATGCGATACACATGGCTTGGTGAAGGTGAGATATTGGAAAAATATATAAAGCGACCACTGTTATTTACTGTTCTGATTGTGCTTGCTCATTTGTCAACATTTTATTACGAGAAGAAATTTATTTCATTCGGGAAGGCGCTTTCTTTAAAAGTACAAAAGAGATCGAACAATTTAGTAGCCACTTAATATTGACTAAAAAAATGACTTGCTTAAGGTTTTTCGCGATATGAGTTCTGAATAGGGCATATATGAGTAATAACGTTTCTAACTATCTAATAATATCACCATGTCGCAATGAGGCCGACTTTATGAAGCAAACGCTGGATAGCGTTGTTGCACAGTCGATTCAACCAAAGTTATGGATAATAGTCGATGATGGGTCTACGGATGAAACGCCGGCTATCTTGGCTGATTATGCGAGCCGTTATCCGTTTATCAAAATTGTTACGCGCACAGATCGCGGACATCGTAGTGTAGGACCGGGTGTGATCGAGGCTTTTTATGCCGGCCTTGATACGGTTAATTTGAGCGAATTCGATTTTATCTGCAAATTGGATCTGGACTTAATCATGCCCCCCCGTTATTTTGAGATTTTGATTCAGCGTATGAATGAAAATCCCAGATTGGGCAATTGTAGTGGTAAGCCTTATTTCATAGATAAGAACAGCGGTCAGCTGGTCAGCGAAGGCTGTGGCGATGAGAATGCCATCGGAGCTTCAAAGTTTTATCGGCGACAGTGTTTCGAGCAGATTGGTGGTTTTGTTAGACAGGTAATGTGGGATGGTATTGATGGCCATCGTTGCCGGCAACTGGGCTGGATTGCCGTAAGCTGGGATGAGCCTGATTTAAGGTTTACTCATTTACGCCCTATGGGTTCAAGCCAGAAAAACATTTTTACAGGACGGATGCGGCATGGGTTCGGTCAGTATTTCATGGGGACCGGATTGATCTATATGTTGGCTTCAGCCGTGTATCGCATGGCGCATCCTCCTTATGTGACAGGTGGATTGGCTATGTTCTGGGGCTATTTGAGCAGTTTGATAAAGGGATTGCCGAGATTCGAAGATAAGGAATTGGTCAAGTTTATAAGGAAATATCAGTGGGCTTGTTTGCTAAAAGGCAAGGAGCGGGCTACTGCCGAGCTAAATGACCAGCAAGCTGTGATCTGGAAAGGCTGATTTAATAATTTGTTTACAACTATGAAAAAAATCAAGCTAGCCTATCTTGCCCCTGAGATTCCGGCATTATCGGCAACTTTTGTTTACAATGAAATTTTTCAGCTGGAGCAATTAGGTTATGCGGTCGTACCGTTTTCTGTTCACCGGCCAAGTGTTCCCGCAGTCGGTAATAAACTGGCTGATCTGGAAGCAAGCGTTTTTCATTTGTATGCGCAAAAGAAACACGTTGTACTTAAAGAGAATGTCCTGTTTTTTTTGAAGCACCCACTTCGGTATCTAAATACGCTGAAGATGCTGTTGTCGGATATGTTCAAGGTGGGTGTTTTGTCTCGAACGGCGATGGGACTGGCTTTTCGCTTTCTTTATTCGGTTATTCTTGCCAAACAGCTTTTAAAAACCGGTGTTCAGCATATCCATGTGCATTTTGCCCATGTGCCTGCCGATATTGCTATGTATGCGGCTTTCTTATCGGGCATCTCTTTCAGTGTGACGGCTCACGCCAATGATTTATTCGAAAGGGCATGGCTATTGGCTGAGAAAGTGAATAGGGCAAAGTTTTTTGTCACTATTTCTGAATTCAATCGGGAATTTCTTCGTCGGCAGGGATGTAATGTTGGTCAGATTGTTGTTGTACGTTGCGGTGTCGATGTTGAACACTTTAACTGCCAGAAAAAATCAGGCTTATCCGATGTGCCTAGAATCGGATTTATCGGTAGACTGGTGGAAAAGAAAGGGGCCGATGATCTGTTGGGTGCCGCAAAAGAACTGAAAAAGCTGGGCATAAATTTTAAATTGGTAATTGCCGGATCGGGGCCGTTAGAAGGTTATCTGGCAGAATTAGCCAGGGAGCTAGGTCTATTTGATGACTGTGTTTCTTTTGCAGGGGCGATTGCCCACTCTGCTATACCTGAGTTTCTCAATGGGCTAGACGTTTTTGTGTTGCCTTGCAAAAAAGATAACGCCGGGGATATGGATGGTATTCCTATAGTGTTGATGGAAGCCATGTTGAGCGGGGTTTCTGTAATATCCACCCATTTATCGGGAATCCCGGAACTGGTTGTTGACCGTGAAACGGGTTTATTGGTTGAGCCTGGAAATAAAATACAGCTTGCAAATGCCATACAGGCTTTAATTGAGGATGAAGCTTTAACCAAACAATTAACTATTAATGCTATTTCCAAAGTTAAAAAGGAGTTTAATTTAAAGGATAATGCTACTCAACTTGCAAAGCTCTTTCAGAAATACGTGATCTCAGCTTGAGCTTTTAATTTTCCATTAGCTAAGGAATGGGCATAAAATAATTTCCTAACGTGTACGGATGATTTTCCGGTGGAGGTGCGGATTCGCCTATCAACAGTGCGAATAAATTCGCATCTACATTCTTTAGATTGATTTCATGCTTATTACTTACTAAAAAACTATTCAATGGATGCTTTTTATCGTCAATCATGGTGTCTTTGCGGTTTGCCTTTCGACGCGGTGAATGCGTCTTCCGCAATTTCAGTTTTAAAACTGGCCATAAAGGAAGACAGGCCGTTTTTCTTATCGACCCCTAATCTTAATTTTCTGATAGCGGCGCAAACGGATAAAGCTTTTCAAGAATCCGTTATAAACAGCGATTTATCGGTTGCTGATGGCATGCCTCTGATCTGGATGTCCAGATTGTTAAACATTCCTATTCCGGAGCGGGTAGCAGGCTCGGATTTGATCGAAGCTTTATTTGCTGAAAAAAACACGCCTCCCATACGCGTGTTTTTTTTTGGCGGAGAGCCTGGGGTCGGTGAGAAGGCTTGCCAGATCATTAATCAGGCTAATGCAGGCTTACAGGCCGTAGGGCATTATTGTCCTGGGTTTGGCTCGATCGAAGAAATGAGTACCCGTGATATTATTGATGAAATCAATCGGCATGAGATTGATTTTCTGATTGTTTCTTTAGGCGCCAAGAAAGGGCAGGCCTGGATTGAGAGAAACAGGCATCAATTAAAGGCGCCGGTGATCAGTCATTTGGGAGCGGTTATTAACTTTTTTGCCGGCACGGTAAAGCGTGCGCCGGTCTGGATGCAGCGTGTCGGACTGGAATGGTTATGGCGTATTCTGGAAGAGCCCTTGCTATGGAAACGCTATTTTTTCGATGGTTTACGGTTTGCAAAATTATTATCGAACAATGTGATTCCTTATGCTATTTGGATACGTTTAAATCAGAGAAAGTTAAATGAAAGCAAACCGGTTGTTATCAATACTGAAGAAGACGGGTATACGATTAAAATTTATTTGATCGGAACCTGCATTGATAAGACAATTGCCGCGTTAAGGCCGGTTTTTAAAGCGTGTGTTTCAAAAAAGAAAAATGTAACAATTGATTTACAAGCTGTGCCGACAATTGATGGGGCTTTTTTAGGACTTTGTCTGTTGCTTTATAAGCATTTAAATCAACAGGAATGCCAGTTGAATTTCCAGAATATTAATCAGCAAAATATCAGGATTTTTAAATGGAACTCAGCCCAGTATCTAATTCCACAACTTTAACGCTATAAAAATATAATGAATAAGGCGCTTGCCATCTGGAAATTTGATTATCGATATCTGGCGTTAATCAGCTTTGCTTTATTACTGTTATTGACAGCATTTGCCGGCGGGTTACAGGAGTTGCTTGTTCGCTGGGAAAAGCAGGAGGAATATAGCCATGGCTATATGCTTCCGTTGATTACGCTGTATTTTATCTGGCAGCGCAGGAATCTCATTCAACAATCCGATTTTTCGCCTTCCTGGGTGGGATTCGGCATTGTTTTGTTGGCGCTGGCCGTATTTATGGTGGGCGAGATCAGCGCGCTTTTTATACTGATTCAGTATGCCTTTATCGCCGTATTGATAGGCATTGCCTTGTCCATTATGGGCTGGCCGGCAGTCAAGCCGGTCATCGTGCCTATTCTGCTGCTGGCCTTTGCCATTCCGCTGCCGTATTTTCTTGAAGCCAGCCTTTCCGCCAATTTACAGCTGTTATCCTCAAAACTGGGCGTGTATTTTATTCGCTGGTGCCAGATTCCGGTTTATCTGGAAGGCAACATTATTGATTTAGGCGGCTATAAATTGCAGGTTGTGGAAGCTTGCAGCGGGTTGCGTTATCTTTTTCCGCTGATGAGCTTGGGCTTTATCTGCGCCTATATGTATAACACGGTTTTCTGGAAGCGCGCTCTGGTGTTTTTATCGACTATTCCGATCACCTTGTTCATGAATAGCTTCCGCATAGCGGTGATTGGTGTTCTGGTTGATAACTGGGGCTCAAGCATGGCAGAAGGCTTTCTGCATGACTTTGAAGGCTGGGTCGTTTTTATGGCTTGTTTGGGGATTCTAGTAGCGGAAATGATTTTATTGTCCAGGCTTGATGCGGATCGCCGGCCTTTTGCCGAAATTTTTGGTCTGGCGGTCGACCCATCTGTTGGTGATATGGCAGAGGCAAAAGTCAGGCCGTTATCACGCCCTTTTTTTGCGATCATTGCCGGTCTGGTTGTGACCACTATTACGGTATTTTCAATCGATAAGCGGGCAGAGGTCTTTCCCGAGCGCAAAAACTTTCCGTTATTTCCGATGCAGTTGTCAGACTGGCAAGGACAGCAGGCCAGCATGGAAAATACCGTTATCGATAAGTTAGGTTTGTCGGATTATATCTTGGCCGACTTTAAGCAAGCCCAGGGAGCGCCGGTGAATTTATATGCGGCTTATTATGCTTCCCAGCGTAAAGGAATTTCTCCGCATTCGCCGCGTGTCTGTATCCCGGGCGGCGGTTGGCAGATTGCCGAGATTGAGCGAAAAAATCTGGGGCTTCTCGACGTCAATCGGATTGTGATTAAAAAAGGCGATATGACGCAGTTGGTTTACTACTGGTTTCAACAGAGAGGCAGAAAGATGGCGAATGAGTATTTAATGAAATGGTACTTGTTCAAAGATGCGCTGTTGTTAAACAGAACCGATGGGGCGCTGGTACGCCTGACTACGATGGTTAATCCCGGTGAAAGCCTCGATCTTGCTGATCAGCGTTTACAGGGGCTTGCCAAAGAGGTTTTGCCGGTTCTGCCGCAATATATTCCTGATTAACTGATGTTGCGCAAGAATCGATTTATGTTCTGTTTTAGTTTTAGTGCGAACATTCCGGTGTTTGATTCATATCTGCCGTGTAGGTGCGAATTCATTCGCACTGCATAGGCTGGTACATTGGCGTTTGCTCCGGGTCGAATACCCACAGGGGCACAAGTGAATTCGACCCTGCAACTGCGCAAAATTAATTCGATCGGAAGCAGTTCGATGCAGTGCAAATATACTTCGGATATAAATAAATTTGCACCGGCGTGTGTATACAGTCCATGCGTAATATCAGTAAATAAATTTCAATTTTTTAAAAGAAGGTTAAGTGATGCAATTAGTTAGAGCTCTGTTATTGACCGGAGTGGCTTTGGGTTTCCAGGCCTGCGGCGACGCGACTGAAAAAGCGCAGCATTATTTGGACAGCGGCAAGGAATTTTACGGCAAGGGAAATTATGAAAAGGCCCGGGTCGAGTTTAAAAATGCGTTGCAAATTAACAATAATCTTTCGGATGCCTACTTTCATCTGGCGTTAATGGATGAAAAAAACCAGAATTGGAAAGGGATGTTTGAGAATTTGTCGCAAGTGGTCAAGCTGACGCCTGATCATGTTGAAGGCCATAAAAAATTGGGACAGCTATTATTGTTGTCCGGCCAGACCGATAAGGCAGCGGCTGAAGCGGAAGCTATCCTGAAGTTAAAACCTGACAATGCTGATGCTCATGTGCTGAAAGGAACGGTTTTATTACGGCAAGGCAACCAGAAGGCGGCTTTGGAAGAGGCGGATAAAGCACTGGCTCTGGCTCCAGACAATAGCGATGCCGTTAATTTAAAAGCCGTTGTGTACATGGAAGGCAAGGATTTTACCCAGGCGCTGGCCATTGTGGAGAATGCGCTTAAAGTCAATGCCAATGATTTGGCGCTCACTATGCTGAAATTGCAGATTGATATCAAAACCAATAAACCGGAGGCGGCGGTAGCGGATTATCAAACTTTGATTAAGAGCAATCCCGATAAACTGGATTTCCAGTATGCGCTGGCCAAATACTATGATGAATCGGGAAAAGATGCCGATGCCAGGTCGGTTTTGCAAAAAGTGATTGACGAACATCCTGATGATTTGAAATCAAAACTGGTTTTGGTCGATTACCTGCATACTAAAGACCCTGCCGAAGCGGTTAAGGTGCTGCAGGGCTATATCGCGCAACAGCCCGATACTGCCGGGTATTATCTGCCGCTCGCCAAGTTGTTGATCAGCCAGAATAAATGGGCGGAGGCAAAAGAGTCGCTCAATTGGCTGATCAATAACAAGCCGGAAGACAAGGAAGGTTTGGCGGCTAAGGTGCTGCTGGCAAAAGTAGCCTTTAGTGACAAGGACCGCGATTCGGCGCAGAAGCTGATTGATGAGGTGCTGTCGGTCAATGCCGGAGACTATGACGCCTTGTTGCTGCGGGCCAGAATCAGATTGCTCAATGAGCAGACCGATCAGGCTGTTTCCGATTTACGCGGCATATTGCGCGATTATCCGAAGTCAGATGAAGCAATGGTTTTGCTGGCTCACGCTTATAACAAACAAAATGCCCATGCGCTTGCTGATGAGCACTTCCGTAAAGCGCTCGATATAAATCCCGGCAATTTTGATGCCGTCATGCCGGTGGTAGCGCAAATGATCAAAAGCAAAGACATTGCCCGGGCTGACGAAGTTTTGCAGAAAGCACTGGCGGTTAAACCGGATCATGCCGGCGCTTTACAGGCTTTGGCCCAGGTCAGATTGATGAAGAAGGATTGGTCGGGAACCCAGAAAGTCGCTGATGTGATTTCGACCAAGCCAAAGGGCGATGGCTTCTCCAAATACCTGAGCGGCAAGGTCTCGGAAGGACAAGGGCAGTATCAGGACGCGATCGCCAAGTATAAGGAGGCGCTGGCTGTTTCTCCGGGATTGTCTGATGCCTTGGTGGGATTGATGCGCAGTTACGAGGCATTAAAACAGCGCAAAGACATGTTTGCATATCTGGACGAATTTATCAGGGCCAATCCGGAAAATTCTTATCCATTGATTTTGAAAAGCCAGTTGTATGTGCTTGATAAGCGCCCGGATGAAGCACTTAAACTGTTGTCCGGAGCGACTGAGAAGTGGCCCAAGGCAACTGGATTTTATGAAGCTATGGCCGGTATTCATGCCGCAAATCAAGAACGTGAAAAAGCTATTGCAGTAATTCAAAAAGGTTTGGGAAATGACCCTGACAATATCAGCTTAAGAATGATGCAGGCCGCTATCTATGAGAAAAGCAACGATTATGATAAGGCTGTGGAAAACTACGAAGCGGTGATTGCCAAGAACCCGAATGTTGATATTGCGGTGAACAATCTGGTTTCATTGCTGCTTGATCGCTATAAAACCAAGGAAAATATTGAGCGCGCCGTAAAACTGGCTGCACGTTTTGAGAAATCCGAACAGCCCTATTTTCATGATACTTACGGATGGGCGCTCTTAAACAGTGATCGCAATGACGAGGCGCTGAGGGTGTTTAAGGATGTTGTTGCCAAAATGCCCGAAGTTCCTGTTTTCAAATATCATTTAGGCCTTGCTCATCATAAGCTAAACAACAATTCTGCCGCCATTGCCGAACTGGAAAAAGCGCTGGCGATAGGCGAGAAACAAAAAAGCTTTGTCGAGAAAGAGGCCGTGGAGAATTTGTTGAAAGAAATTAAGGCTGAAAAGCCGGTGTAGCTGAACAACACTGGTTTACCAGTATCGCCGTTATTTCCATGTGTAGGGTCGAATTCATTCGACCCGAGGCACTTGTATAGCGGCTTATAGCGCTTGGGAAGTGCGAATAAATTCGCACCTACGCGAACTTTGCCCGCTTTCGGCTGAAAAAGCTCAAGAACTGCTTTGCCACCATTCTGAAACGCCTGCCGCCAGCCTTCGCTTCGACAGATGAATGGAACTGGCTAATAAAATTATCGATCATAGAGAAAAGAGCGTAGATTGTTCATGGATGATTCCCATTGGGTTTGCTGGAAAAACAAAGCATGCGAAAGATGGGTGCTCGCATGAGTTTTTTATACATTTCTTAAAGTTTTATGTCCAAATTCACCAACTGGAAATCCTGGTCGGGAAAAATCAGCAACCCGTTTTCGAATGCCTCTGACTACATAGACAAGATCATCAAGCCTCAAGTCGATAAGGCTGCGGAAGATAAAATAAAAGCCATTCATGAACGTTTGCCGGTGCCGGTATTCTGGCTATTAGGCAAGACGCAGAGCGGCAAAAGCTCCATCATCAGGACATTGACCGGTTCATCCGCTGCGGAGATCGGCAATGGCTTCAAACCGTGTACGCGCACGGCCATGTTGTTCGATTTTCCCGATGCCGAAACTGCATTTCTGCGTTTTCTCGATACCAGAGGGTTGTCCGAGAAGGGTTATGATGCCAGCGAAGATATGAAATGGTGCGAACAGCAGGCGCATCTTGTGATCGTCGTGATCAAGGCCATGGATCATCAGCAGGAAGCGGTCCTGGCTGCACTAAAACAAGTTCATAAAGTGCATCCGAAATGGCCGGTCATCGTGGCCCAGACAGCCTTGCATGAAGGCTATCCCAACCGGACCATGGCGCATATCCAGCCTTATCCGTTTGCTGACGGCCGAATCGGCGAGTCGGTGCCTGCCGATCTGCGCTGTTCGCTGTTAAAGCAGCGCGAGTACTTTGCCGGCATTAATGCGACATTTGTGCCGCTCGACTTCACCTTGCCGGAAGATGACTATGCGCCGTCGGATTATGGCCTGGATGCCTTATGGGCCGCTATAGAACAGGCCTTGCCATTGGGTCTTCGGGCCATGCTGGAAGACCATATTGGCGATATCAATGATGTGTACTGGCAGACCGCGCATCCTCATGTCATCGGCTATGCGATATCAGCCGGGTTGGCCGCCGCGATTCCGGTGCCGGCAGCCAGTTTGGGCACCGTGGTTGCAATTCAGAGCAAACTTTTTCACAGTATTGCCCATGTGTATGGCTTGCCGCTAACTAAGCAGAGCATCAGGGAAATCGTCAGTGCTGTTGGCATGGGGGCGCTAGCGCGTATGGGAGGACGTGAACTGCTCAAGCTGATTCCGGCTTACGGGCAGACAGTCGCGCTTAGTGTTGCCGGTGTGTATACGGCTGCCGCTACCTACGCCTTGGGTAAAACGCTGTGTTTTTATTTCAGCAAAACTCAGCAAGGCAAGGTTTTAGGCGCAGATAAGCTGCGAGAAGTATTCAATGCGGAATTAGCCCGCGGCAGGGAAGTGCTACGCAGTTCCATAAAAAAACAGGTTTAATAATGCGCTTTCCTACAAACTGGCTTTGGACCATTGTATTCCTGCTGTTGATTTTGCCGTGGCTTGCCTTAATCGGGCTGGGCATTTTTTGGTTGTGGCAACACCACTATCTGGTCACAGGGTTCATAACACTGGCTTCGTTTTACGGCGCAGCCACACTTTTGAACCACTGGTTGAAACATCGGCAAATAGAGCCGTTCCAACTGCCGGATGTGCAGGCGGATCAGCGTTGGTCGCCTGCCGCAGAGACTGTTTGGGCTGAAATTGATAAGATGGCGGACGAGATCAATCCGGCCGATTATCCGTTGACCGATAGCGCGCGTTTGCTGCTACTGGCGCAGCAGGTCATCCGCAAAGTGGCGCGGCATTTCCGGCCCAAAGCGGGTAAGGCCGAACTCGATATCCCGCTGCGCAATATCCTGTTCATTACCGAACAAGTCAGCCGCGATATGCGGCAGTTACTGGATGAGAGGATCCCGTTCAGCCATTTGCTGACCATCGATGAAGGCCTGAAACTCTGGAAATGGAAACAAAGGCTGGAAAAAGGCCACTTCATCTACCGTATGGGCAGAATGCTGCTCAGCCCTGCCACCGCCATACCGGCCGAGCTCTCCGGTTTTTTCCAGGGCAAGGTTGCGCAATATCCGAAAGGACTTCTGGAGCAGTGGCTGCTGCGGACGCTGATAAAGAAGACCGGTTACTATGCCATTGCGCTGTATAGCGGACAGTTAGCGCCGCCGGTATTAACCGAGTCTGGGCCATCCCCTGAATCGGCGACCGAAACGAAGCAGCCTTTACGTATTCTGGTAGCCGGGCAATTGAAAGCGGGAAAATCTAGCCTGATCAATGCATTGCTTGGCGAATTGCGTGCCGCGACGAATGTGCTGCCTCTCACTGACGAATTGACAATCTATAAGCTGGCGCCGGATGACAGTAGTGAACTGTTGATCTTCGACAGTCCAGGCTATGGCGATAAAATTCATTGGTTCGAGAAGGAGCCGGAACGCGCGCTGGGTGGCTTTGATCTGGTGCTGCTGGTTTGTTCGGCAACACAGGCAGGGCGCGAAGCCGATGCCCAGTTTTTGACCGATTTGCGCAATTGGTTTGATCAACGGTTGCACCGCAGCATGCCGCCGGTCTTAGCCATAGTTACGCACATCGATCAATTGCGGCCCCTGCGGGAATGGCAACCGCCCTATGATGTGCAGGCGCCGCAAAACGAGAAAGCGCGCAATATCCGGGATGCGCTGGAAACAGTGTCTGAAGCCTTGCACATTGCCATGTCTGATTGTATACCGGTCAGCTTGCAAACGAGCGGCGTCTATAACATTGACGCTATCTGGGCGGCTCTTGCGTATAAATGGCCTGAAAGCAAACGGGCCCAGTATTTGCGCTGTCTGCCCGAAGGCAGGAGCAAAGAGAAATTACGCCTGATATGGATGCAGATGGCTAATTTGATCAGAATATAATAAAGTGAAGATTGATGTTTAGGATTCGGTTAAAAAACAACTTCCCGACTTGCCGGCGCTTATGTAGGAGCGAATTCATTCGCCCTGGGCGACTAGCAACAGTAGGCGCTTCGCTTAAAGCGCCTACTGTTGGTAGGCGAAGTCGCCCCCACACAGATTACGCATCAAAATTCAGGGAAGTTATTTTTCGCCCTATCCTTAACAGAAGTGGGCGTTGGGGCAGGGGTGTGAGTACGTCGGCGCAACAACAGCATAAAGGCGCCTCCGAGGCTTCATATAGGTTTTAGCAGTTTTTAATTAACAATAATGATAGAAAAATACGAAACCCTGGTCATTTATCACGCCGATTGCCTGGATGGGCTAGGCGCCGCCTGGAGCGCTTTTTGCAGGCTGGGCAACCATGCCCGTTACATTCCCGCACGCCATGGTGATGAGTTCCCGGCCTTTGAAGCGGGAGCTGTGATTTACATACTGGATTTCTCCTATCCGCCCGAACAATTGCTTGCTGCCGCAGGACGGGCCGGCCAGATCATCCTGATCGATCACCATATTACCGCCATGGAGCAGTGTGAGGTTTTTTTTCACAGAAGTTTCTCCGCGGACCCTTCCGTTTCGAAAGCCCATGAGACGCGGTCTGAATCTAGAGTCATGGCTCAGCCTCTTCCGGAGAACCTTGCCTTATATTTTGATATGGCCCGAAGCGGCTGCGTACTGGCGTGGCAACATTTTTTCCCGGAACGTCAGCCGCCAAAAGTCCTGCTGCACATCGAGGATCGCGACCTCTGGAAATTCAAATTAGCCGGTACACGCGAAATAACCAGCGCGCTTTACGAACGGATGCCGATGACGTTGCCCGAAATGGGGACGATAGATCTGGATGAGCTTCTGCAAATTGGCAGAATGTACGTCGAATTCCACCAGAAGATAGTAAAAAGGCTGGAGAAAATTGCGCACCCGGTCATGTTGAACGGGCAAAAAGGGCTGGCCGTTAATGCGTCATCCTCTTTCTCCAGCGAGCTCGGGCACGTTTTGGCCGAGAAATCGGGGACATTCGGCATGACTTATCAATATGACGGCAGAAAGCAAAAATGGCAGTTTTCACTTCGCTCCATCGGCGATTACGATGTCGGTCATCTGGCGCAAGCTTTCGGCGGAGGCGGGCATAAGAATGCCGCCGGCTTTGTATTGGATGACAATCCGTTTATCAAGAGGAAGGGCATTTAATACTACAAAGCCAATATGTAACTTAGTGCCCGCTACCGCATGGCTTGTTGGCCAAAGTGCCGGCCGACCTTGGCAAGCCCGGCTTGCCGGGCGCGAATTGTCTGGTCATGGCGTTCATCATGCATCTCACCTATGCCTAGTACTCAATCAATCCTTACTTGACGGATAAAAGTAAATCCGTTCGTCCTGCCCCTTCGGCTACGCTCAGGACTAAAGGCTTTGTCGAAGGATGAGTGGATTTACGTCAAGCCTATTTACAGGCATATCAATACTGACTGAGTACTAGAGCAAACAAGAAAATGTTGAAAAAGCGTTTGTCCCGCATCAAGCGAGAACCATATCAGTGAAAGATAACTTCATTAGATCCGACATTCACATCGCCGGTAGAAGTCACTACGATGCCTTGCTTGCCTCG
>NZ_JADMKV010000063.1 GCF_015476545.1 Methylobacter sp. BlB1
AGTAGATGGTTGTTCAGGCATAAAACTCCTCGGTTTGTAGTCGATTGAAAAAAGGTTTAACGCGCGCTGTCGTGCAGCAGGCGCGTTAAACGAAAAGCAGCGAGAGGTCAAATTATCGCCTTGTTTAAATGATAATGATTATCATTTGGAATGACAAGCTTTTTTATTGCCTGATGGGTTAGGGATAGGGTGAGAAATAACTTCCCTGAATTTTCAGGTATGTGGGGGCGACTTTACTTGTGCCCTTTGGTAGTCTCGCCCAGGGAGACTGAAGTCGCCCCCACATGAACCAGAGATCTGCTGATATTGCGCATTGTGGATTGCGGCGGATTCGATTGAGATATGGCTGTTTGAAGCCAAGCGAATTCGAGCCTGTTCGTCATAGGCCATGCCCCGCGCGGGACATGGCGACGGCCCGGCGCTTGCCGCCCCAGCCGCCGGGGTTTTCGCTGAAGACGCCGGCGCAGCGCTCGCCGCAGAAACGGCAATTGCCCGATGCGTCCAGGTTCCATTCGTCAAGGTCGTACCAGTCGCGGCCTATCAGCAGCGATCCGCAATTGTGGCAATAGGTGCTGCTGGCCGATTTATCGTGCACATTGCCGACATAGGCATAACGCACGCCGTTCTTTAGCGCGATGTTTCGCGCCAGCAATAATGATGTCAATGGCGTATGGGGCTTATCGCGCATCTTCCAGTCAGGATGGAAGGCCGAGAAATGCATCGGCACATCAGGCCCCAGGTTTTCGACGACCCATTGCGCCATCTCTTCCAGCTCGGCTTCCGAGTCATTCTCGCCCGGGATGATCAATGTCGTCAGTTCCAGCCAGACCGACGTTTCGTGCTTAATATATTTGAGCGTTTCCAGTACCGGTTCCAGATGGCCGCCGGTAATCTGATGGTAAAAATGCTCCGTAAACGCTTTCAGGTCGATGTTGGCGGCATCCATCCATTGATAAAATTCGGCGCGGGGCTGTGCGCAGACATAGCCGGACGACACCGCCACCGATTTTATGCCCAGCGCGCGGCAGGACTGAGCGGTATCTATCGCATACTCGTGAAAGATTATCGGATCATTGTAGGTGTAAGCGACGCTGGTACAGCCATGCTCGAGCGCCGCCTGCGCAATCGCGTCCGGCGAGGCCTGGCTCATCAGCGTATCCAGTTCGCGCGATTTGCTGATATCCCAGTTCTGGCAGAACTTGCAGGCCAGATTGCAGCCGGCCGTACCGAAAGACAGGATCGGCGTGCCGGGCAGGAAGTGATTCAGCGGTTTTTTTTCAATCGGATCGATGGCAAAACCGCTGGAGCGGCCGTAGCTGGTCATGACAATTTCATCGTTCAGATTTTGTCTGATAAAGCAGAGGCCGCGCTGTCCCTCGTGCAGCTTGCAGAATCGCGGGCAGATATCGCATTGGACACGGCCATCTTTCAGGCGGTGCCAATGCCGCGTTTTCACCGTATCAGGCGTAATGAAGACAGTCATGAATAGTCTCCTGGAACCATGTCATAAATCGTATGGTCACATTTTGGTAAAAATTGGTTACTAACATTTACGCCAGTTGTATTGATTAATTTTCAGCGCAATAGCTCTGTTTCAACAGTTTTCACGCTAACTCATTCTTCTCCCGGAAAATAACAGGATATCTCATGAATAGGCAACCTGCTGTGGCGGGTACTTTTTACCCAGCCAATCCGCAACAACTTCGCCAAATGCTAGATCGATACTTAAATGAGGCTAAATCCGACGCGAAAGTTCCTAAAGCCATCATCGCGCCGCATGCCGGCTATATCTATTCGGGACCCGTCGCGGCCACCGCTTATGCGCGCTTGAAAAATGCGCGCCATCAGATCCAGAAGGTCGTGCTGATCGGTCCCTCCCATCGTGTTGCCTTTCGAGGACTGGCCGTGAGCCGGGCGCAAACGTTCTCCACGCCGTTGGGCGATATCGCTGTTGACGAGGAGGCGGTGCAGGCGCTGGTCAAGCTGCCTTTTGTCGAATACATTGAACAGGCGCATACCTATGAACACAGTCTGGAGGTGCATCTGCCTTTTCTGCAGGAGATGCTCGACGATTTCAGACTGATCCCCATTGTGGCTGGCGACGCTACGCCGGACCAGGTCAGCCAGGTTATACAGATGTTGTGGGGAGGCAGTGAAACGCTGATTGTGGTCAGCTCGGACCTGAGCCATTTCCATGATTACGCGACCGCTCAACAGTTGGACAAATCGACCAGCGAGGCGATAGAGCATCTGCAATATGAGCATCTCGTTTCTGGATCTGCTTGCGGCAAAGTGCCGGTCAGCGGATTGCTGAAACTGGCGCGGGATAATTCACTCTCAATTAAAACCATCGATTTGCGTAACTCCGGCGATACCGCAGGCGATAAAGACAGAGTTGTAGGTTATGGAGCTTATGTCATTGAATAAAGAACACCACCGCTGGCTGATGGAGCTGGCAAGCAATTCCATTCATCATGGCTTGAAAACAGGCAAGCCGTTGATCATCGATTTAAACGAATACCCGGCCGAACTGGCAGAACAGCGCGCCACGTTTGTGACACTGCACAGGCAGCACCTGTTGCGCGGCTGCATCGGCACGCTGGACGCGATCAGGCCGCTGGCGGTCGATATCGCTGAAAACGCCTTTTCGGCGGCCTTCAGAGATCCCCGGTTTCCGCCGCTGGAGGCCCATGAATTGAGTGATCTGGACATCCATCTTTCCCTTCTGACGCCGGCCGAGCCGATGTCGTTTACTTCGGAGCAGGATCTGCTGCAGCAGTTGCAGGCAGGGGTGGATGGGCTGATCCTGATGGAAGGTCTCCGGCGCGGCACATTTCTGCCTTCGGTATGGGAATCACTGCCGGAACCCGAACAGTTTCTGCGGCATTTGAAACAGAAAGCCGGATTCGCGCCCGACTATTGGTCTGATACCCTCAAGGTATACCGCTACCGCGCCGAAATGATCGCCTGAGTCAGGATTTGGCGCGGCTGATCACAAACACGCCGGCCAGCACAAAAACCGTGCCGGACAGCTGCATGATCGTAATGGGTTCGCCTAAGAATAAGAATGCCAGCACCAGTGTCGCGATCGGGCCGATCATGCTGATAATGGACGCCGAGCCTGCGCCGACTCGCCTGATGCCGGCATTCATGAAAAACGACGGCAATACGGTGGAGAAAACCGCCATCAACAAGGCCTGTTTGTAAACTTCGGCAGGAAAGCCGGTCAGTGCCAGGCCATGACCGACTGAAAAATGCACGATGGTAGCGATGCTGGCGATCGTCATCGTGTAAGCCGTGAAACGCGCGGAGCCGATGCGCCGGCCCATGACGCCGCTGCCCATGGTGAAACAGGCAAAGACCACGGCGCCGGCCAGTACCAGCGACGATCCCAGCCAGATGCCCGCTGATTCCATAGACAGCTGTTCGACAAAAACCATGATCATGCCGGCATAGCTCAAAGCCAGTGCGACCATTTCGCGCAATGAAATGCCTTTTTTGTGCATCAATGCCGAAAACAGCACGACGAAGGTCGGATACAAAAACAGGATGATCCGCTCCAGCCCGGCCGAAATGTACAGCAGGCCGATAAAATCCAGGTAGCTGGCGATGTAATAACCCATCAGGCCCAGCACGGCAATCACGGCCCATTGCTTTTTGGTGAGCGCCTCGGCCGGCGATTTCCTGTTATGCCAGAGTACGACCGCCAGGAAAAACGGCAGCGAAAACAACATGCGCAAAGTCATCAGGCTGATTGCATCAATTTGCCCGCCGGCCGCGTAAGCCAATTTGATAAAAATGGCCTTGGCGGAAAAGCCCAAGGCGCCGAGCAGCACCAGGCCGCAGCCGATGAGCAGGTTGCGCTGCCCGGGCGAGGCGGCGCTCATGATCGCGCTCCCATCGTCTGTTTTTTCAGGCGCGCTATCAGCTGCCTGATGGCCGGTTCCTGCTGTACGATGCTGGCGCAGAGCTGAAACTGCTCGGCCGCGCGCCGAAGATTTTGCCCGGGCTCCGCCACTTTGAAATAACGGTCGCCTTCCAGATGATCGGTAAAAAACCGGATGCCCAGTTCAAAAGGAATCAACTGTATGGCCGGGTACAGATAATCGTAATCGGATTCGGAAAAGAACGCGCCGGCCTCGGCCAGGTAGCTTTCCAGGATAACGGCGCAGCAATCCCTGTCGAACCCGACGGGGTCCGTTGTCTGGCAGCAGGAGCGCAGGCAGTCGCCGATGTCGTAATGCACCAGCCCAGGCTTGACGGTATCCAGGTCGATCAGGCTGACTATCTTTTTGCTGTCCTTGTCGAACAGGAAATTATTGAGCTTGGGATCCCCGTGTATCACGCGCAGAGGCAGCAAACCCTGTTGTTTTGCCGTTTCCAGATCGCCGGCAATATGCCGGAGCCGATCGATGAAATCGGCGCAATAGCGGCTTTCGGGTTCTGAAAGCCGTGTAGCCGCCAAAACCTGGTCATAGCGGCTCAGGTAGCCCGGCGTAATATGGAAGCCGGGCAGGGTATCGTGTAGCACGCCGGGGTCAAGATCGCTGAGCAGGCGATGGAAATGGCCCAGAGCAAAGCCTGCCTGTTCCGCATCATGTATGCTGCCGATGACTTCCAGGCTTTCCGTATTATCGATAAGGCTCAGCGCCCGCCAGTAATCACCGTTTTTTTCGTAGCAATAGCCATCTTCGGCCGTCGATAAAATGTCCGGGATCTGCAATTTGACTGAGTCCGGCTTTTTCTGCAGGAGATGTTCGTTTAATGCGTGCAGGTTCTCGATAATTTGCTCTGGCTGCGGGAAAACCGCCGTGTTGATGCGCTGCAGGACGAACGGCGATGAATCCGTCGTGACCAGAAACGTGTCATTGATCAGGCCATTGCCCAGCGGTTGTATGGCTATGACGGCTTGGCTTCCGGTGAATTGGCGGGCAACAGGAAACAGCGACTCTAAGTCTGGCATGGCGTTTTTCTAAATCCGATGAAGCGGCTCACAGCCGGTTTTTTCACGTCAGCCATGATCAAGTTTTTATTATGGCTATTATAAGCGGCTTTTTTCAGATATAGACAACTGTCTTCGCCAAGGATGAGACGAAAGGCATCTCCTCTAGGCTTAACCAAGTGTTGCGAAACGCGGCGGTTTGTCAGCTTTATGACACCGTTCAGGACGGGCTTTTGCGCCCGACCATCTGTGCGAAATTGCCGCAGAAGCGTTGGCGCTTAACTTAAAGCGGGCGATAGCGCATCGAAATAGGCGTATCGGTAAATTGGCCTCATTATTGAATGTCATATTGGGCTTGAAGCAATACCGAACCAGGGATAAGGCCTTCCAGGCCGAATAACATTGAGGACACCCATAATGATCAACAACCGAAAAAACGCCGATAGTCTCGCCCTGTTCAGTCAATATATCGCCGAGCAGAAAAACGTGCTGAAAAAACAATACCAGCAAGCTCTCGCCCAGGATCTTTCCCGGCAGCAATGGGACGGCTGTTTTCAGCGCAATGTGCTGGCCGTTTTGGAACAGGCTTACGATGATGCGCTGGCGCAATTACAGAAACTGCCGTTCGATAGCCGCGAGACGCCGGTCAATAGCGGATTATCGGATTTGACCAGACAAGCGCTGGCGGCTTTCGACGGATTCACCGACGATTTTCTGCAGTTTGTCGTCGATAAACATCGCACATCCTGCGCCTTGTCCAATTTTCCCGACGAACACAAACCGGACAAGACCTACGTCAACGAGGTGAAACGGGATATCGCCGGGCTTTGGCGACACTTTGCCTTGAGTGTCAACGCTTATTTTCTGGGCGGGCGGTAGCGCCGTGCGAATGAATTCGCGCCTGCAGCAGGCCGGATTGTTAAATCCGGCATTTAGTTCGGGGCCGCCCATGCCGTGCCTTGTCTTGCTCCCTAAGTCTATGTCGCAAACTCTACAGTTGAGGCCGTCATTGTGGCAGTGTTTGCATGAACCTGGAGCCGTTGATAGGTGTGGGCAAGCTATCTGACTAATATTTAAGATAAAAAATGGCTTACCTGAGTCTGGAGCGGAATTTGCTTATTTTTGCAGTAACGGCAATACCGACTTGTCCCGCAATCTCGACCACAGGTGATTTATGAGCAAAATAGGCATTTTTTTCGGAACCGATACCGGCAGCACCCGCCTGGTAGCTAAAAAGATTTTTAGCTTATTGGGCGAGGAACTGGCGGACAAGCCTAAAAACATCAACCGTACCAGCCTGGACGAATTCCTGCAGTACGAGGCATTGATACTCGGCACGCCGAGTTATGGCGTCGGCGATTTGCCGGGGCTGGCCGTCGGCTGCCAGGAACGCAACTGGCAGGAGTTCGTGCCTTATCTGGACGATGCCGATCTGTCCGGCAAACGGGTGGCTTTGTTCGGGCTGGGCAATCAGGAACGTTACGCCTCGCGCTTCGCCAGTTCGCTGATCCAGCTTTACCGGGTGTTTTACGGCTACGGCGCGGATATCGTCGGCTCCTGGAGCACCGAGGGTTATCAGTTCGAGCACTCCGATGCGATAATCGACAATCGGTTTGTCGGCCTGGTGCTGGATCAGCGCACGCAGCCGTTCTTGACCGAGGAGCGGATCAAAACCTGGCTGGCGCAAATCACTCCGCAGCTGCTGCCTGCCCTGCAGGAGACGGCCTAAGGATTCGGTTAAAAATAACTTTCCGATTTGTCGATGAATGTAGGGGCGAATTCATTCGCCCTGGGCGACTAAAGTCGCCCCCACATCTGAAAAAGCCCGTGCCGCCGGTTACTCTGTAGCTGACGGGCTATGCCGCCGGCAGCCTGATCTCCAGGTGCTCGACGACTTTTTTCAAGACTTCTTCGGCGGTCAGGTCGTTGAGCCGAATGGTCTGATCATCGGCGCGGGTTTCGATCAGGTAGGGAAATTCCAGGTCGAGGCCGTAATGCGCTTCGCGCTGGGCATAGCTGTAGACGTAGGCGGCCAGCTCCCGTTGCGTGGGCGGGAATATGATGCGTACCGCCTTTGCATCCAGAAGGTTTTCATCCAGCAGCATGAATCCGTTCGGGCCGACTTCATGCTGCAGCATGATGAGAATGGCTTTGATGGAGGGATCTTTATCCAGACTCCAGATATTTTTTACCGTTTCTTTCATGATTCATTCCCGTAAGCGGGCAGGAGCAACCCAAAGTTTTTACGAATGTTTAAGAGCACAACGGGTGCTATTGAAACAAGGACGAATAACCTTCCTCCATCAATACCTGCTTGACCGCCGGCCGTTTCAGCATGCGCTGGTAATGGGCCAGGCAGTGTTCCGGCAGCTTGATGCCGATACGCGACGCCCAGAATTCACAATAAAAGAGCGCGGCATCGGCGATTGAAAATTCGCCGGCCAAATAGGTCCTGTCCGCCAATTGCTTATTGAGAATGGCAAAGCCCTTTTTGACGATGGTTTCGCCCTGCGCCTTGACCCGTTCCCTGTCGCTCTCGTTAAAGGCGTACTGGTCGGTGGTGAAAATACGGGTAAAGCCCTGCATGTGAAGGGTGCTGACGACATAGTTCATGGTTTCGAGCACCAGGGTATCGCCGTCCACATCGCCGGGCATGAGCCTGGATCTGGGATAGCTGCGGGCCAGCCAGTAGGCGATGGCGCAGAATTCGGTGATGGCCGTGCCGTCGGGCTTGACCAGAGCCGGAATCGTGGATTTTGGATTGATGGCCACGTAATCCGGTTTGAATTGATCGCCGGCCGGTAGGTTGACAATATAGGCCTCGAAGATGAGCTCCAGTTCTTCCATCAGGATATGGATGCCCGTGGAGCAGGAACCGGGGGTCATATAGAGCTTCAGGTTCGACATGGCATCTAGCCCATCAATTTGGCTTTATTGGCATCCATGAATTCGACGGTGACTTTGCTTTCACCGGCCGCTCTGGCGGCCTGTTCGATTTTGCTTTTGGCCATATTGCGAACGAAGGCGGGGATTTTTTCCAGGCGTTTGAGCGCCTCTTCATCCCAGGGCAGTGATTCGTTGTTCATGAGGTTCTCCTTGCTGGATTGGTCAATGTGGTCATGCGACGCCGGACGGTCAGGTAAAAAACGCGCTTGTATTTTTTAGGGTGATCGCCTTTATATTTCTTTTCCATACTCGAACAGTCCCCGTTGCCGGATCATGGCTTTGAAACCTTTCATAACGGGACGGGAAATCATGGTCTCCGCCAGCACGCGTTTTTCATAGATAAAATTTTTCATTTCATCATCGGGATTGTCGCGGGCGCTGGCGATCAACCGATGCATTTCATTTCCCATAAGTTCGCCGGGATGGGCCTTCACCAAGTCATAGAGCCGTGTCATGACGACTTTTTCCTCTGTCTTCATCTTGCATTTGCCGTCGAGGATCTTGAGCATTACCGCGATGGCGCAATCGACATGGCTGGCGGACAGCGGGTTATCGGCCAGCCACCGGGCGACGTAATCCGCCGTCATGGCGCCTCCTCCGCATCTTGATCGGGTAGCCGGCCGGGCCAGGTTTTCATAGTACGGTTCTCATTCATGGTAATCAGTGCAAAGCAAACAGAATGCCAGCCGTAAAGCGGCCGGATTCGAAAGCCCGTCGGCTCCGGCCTGACAGACGCTTTGCCCGAATAACCGTTGAATCGGGCCATGTGATTCGGAAAGCAATTTGTTGTGTTTCATGCATCCCGCGGCCAACGCAACTTTTAATTGTCGCAAATGCTACGGAGCCGGTGAGGGTGTAAAGCATTGCTCTAGTTCACCAATGAAACAACTTTACGGAAGGTCAGATTGATTCGCCCCTGAGCCAGGCTTTTCTCGATGGGCACACTGTGCAGCCAATGGTGCTAGAAATCAGGCTGCATGACCAGCAAGGAACCGCTGCGCAGCAGCAGACGGCCCTGTTCGGATGATTTTTTATGTCGGAATGCAAATTGCCGTTCTGCACCGAAAGTCAATGAAGCAATGAAGGGTTGACTGCCCAGCTCCGGTTCATTATCCGCATGCCAGCCGACATAATCTTCACCATGCCGGTACAGATTAACCAGAACCGAATTGAAGCGGTAATTCAGCAAAACCTCAACCTTTGACCGGATGCCGGATAACAAAGGCGTCCATGGCCGGGTTTGCAGCAGGTTGTTGCTATAGCTGTAGACTATTCCCGGATCGGCATGCCAGGTCTGCAATCTGGGCAGGACAAATTGCCGGCCGGCGACAGTGTATCGGTTGTCAGGCCAATTCTGTTCTTTAAGTAAACGCTGATAAAGCCGTTCGCTCTCGGCGACAGTGTAAAACCCTTCGATAAGCTCGAGTTCGGCGCAGGAAGACAGATTCCCCTCGATCATGCTTGAGATTGTGTCTTGATGTGTGCGGCCAGCGCGCTGTCCATGGTCCTGACGTGCAGTTCGAGCCATTGCGGCAGGCGTTCTCTGACCAGCGAGCGTCCGAATGCGATCAGGCCCTTGTCCACCCGCTTTTTGAATTGCTTGAGTTCGCCCAGAACACGCTGATGTTCCCCTTTGTGCTCGGCCTCCGCCGGAAAAGCCGATTGTTCCATGAGCTGATTTTCCCGATCGAAATGCTGTTCAGTATGGGCGAGCAATTGCTGAAACAATGCCGGGAAATCGCCGTTATCGGCGGCATCGAGTTGATTCAGCAGGGTGATGAATTCATCATGATCGTGATCAATCAGAGCATGTCCAATCAGAAGAAAACCGTTTTTTTCGATGAGGGCCATATTTACCTTCGCTTTCCAGAATTCAGGGTGTGTTCCTGTTTCTGGAAAGCAGGGTTTATGCCAGCTTAAGTTGGCATGGTTTGTCACTGCCATCTGCACGATAACAGATAACGGCGCTTGCTGAATGACTGCCTGATCCTACCGCTCAGCAATCTGCCCTTAATTAGGCGGCTTGCGTAAGTCCCGCTATCAAATCCTTCAGCGCCTTGCCCCTGTGGCTCAGCGAATTCTTGACGCTCGGCGCCAGTTCGGCCGATGCGCAATTCTGCTCCGGCACCCAGAATACCGGATCGTAGCCGAAGCCGTTTTCACCGACGGCATGCGTTAAGATGCGGCCTTCCCAGACGCCTTGGGCGATAATCGGGCAGGGATCATCGGCATGCGCCATGAATACCATGACGCAGATAAAGCGCGCGTTGCGCTGCTGATCGGGCACATCCTGCAATT
This sequence comes from Methylobacter sp. BlB1, assembly GCF_015476545.1. Classification (GTDB taxonomy): domain Bacteria; phylum Pseudomonadota; class Gammaproteobacteria; order Methylococcales; family Methylomonadaceae; genus Methylobacter. The sequence continues at coordinate 10,187 of NZ_JADMKV010000063.1, forward strand.
CGCGCAGCAGTTTTTCGATGTTGTCCTGATCGCTGGCGCCGATGCCTGCATATCGGGCCGAGAAAACGCCGGGCGCACCGTCGAGAGCATCGACGACCAGACCGGAATCGTCGGCAATGGCCGGCAGCTGGCTCTGGCGCGCCGCATTTCGGGCTTTCAGTATCGCATTTTCCACAAAGGTGAGGCCGGTTTCCTCGCACTCGATAATATTGAATGCGGATTGCGGAACAATCGTGTAGCCGGCAAGCAAGGCCTGGATTTCCCGGATCTTGCCGGCATTGCTGCTGGCAAGCACGATTTGTCGTGATGGGTTCAAGCTCATGTAAAGTCTTCTATTGCTTCGCGCTGTTTTTTGATCAACTGCCTGATGCCGTAACCGGCCAGTTCCAGCATCGCGTCCAGTTCGTCCTTCCTGAAAGCATGGCCCTCGGCCGTACCCTGCACTTCAATAAAAGCGGCGGCATCGTTCATGACGACATTCATATCGGTTTCGGCGTTGCTGTCCTCGGCATAATCCAGATCCAGCACAGGCACGCCATTGTAGATGCCGACAGAGACGGAAGCGACCTGCCCGTGCAGCGGATTAACTTTTATTTGCCTGCGTTTGAGCATTTTCTGCACGGCCAGCGATAAGGCGACGAAGCCGCCCGTGATCGATGCCGTGCGCGTGCCGCCGTCCGCCTGCAGCACATCGCAGTCTATGGTGATGGTGTTTTCGCCCAAGGCTCTCAAATCCACTGCCGCGCGCAGTGAGCGGCCGATCAGGCGCTGAATTTCCAGCGTGCGGCCGCCTTGTCTGCCGCTGCTGGCTTCCCGTCCTATGCGGCTGTGCGTCGAGCGCGGCAGCATGCCGTATTCCGCGGTCACCCAGCCTTCGCCCTTGCCTTTCAGAAAACGCGGCACATGGTTTTCGACACTGGCCGTGCACAGCACGCGCGTGTCGCCAAATTCAACCAGAACAGATCCTTCCGCATGTTTTGTAAAGCCGCAGGTGAATTTTATGTCTCGCAGTTGATCCGGGTTACGTCCGCTAGGTCTCATTATCTGTTCCACTAAAATAAAACCGCACAGTATACCCGAATGCAGGACGTACGGGGCCAATTTATAGGCATGAAGCGCGCGTTCATTTTCCCGCAGCAAGCGCCTGCTGCAGCTGGGCAACCGATTGCGGGCGCTGTTCCGGCCACACTTCCATGGCCCAGTCTATTGCTTTCAACAGCGGTTCCGGAAATTTGTTTTTAAAGGCTTTAACAGCGGGCACGAGGGCATCCTGATGCACTCTATCCGTTGCAGGAATCAATGGCTTATATTCAAGACAGGCGCGCATGCTGGCGCCCACGGCATAAATATCCGTCCAGGGGCCTAAAGGCGCGCTCAGATCATGCTGTTCTATCGGAGAGAAACCTTTAGTCAGCACCTTGCCTTGCTTGCTCAATCGTTTGAGTGGATAACTCTGGATGGCGCCGAAATCGAGCAGCAATGCATCATTGCCGGGGCGCACAAGAATATTGGCGGGCTTGATGTCCAGGTGGAGCAAATGATGCTCATGCATGTGGTTGATGCCGTTCAGCAGTGAAGTGAATAAAGCCAGCAGGAATTTTTCGGTAACAGGCTGGGCTTTATGTTTCAGGAACTTATTGAGCGTCAGGCCATAGTCATAAGTCATGACCATGTAAACCGTGGCGTTGGCTTCAAAAAAATTGATGACCTCAACGATATTGGGATGCTTCAGCTTCGCCAGAACCTTGGCTTCTTCAAAGAACAAGGCTCGGCCGCGCCGGAACAAGGGCTGGGCTTCTTCATTGTTGGCGACGACCATGTTGTTCCAGGTTCTATGCGCCAGCTTGCGCGGCAGATATTCCTTGATCGCCACCTGAACCTGATCGCTGATTTGCCTGGCCAGATAGACCGAGCTGAATCCGCCGTGCGCCAATTCCCGCTCGATTATATACTGGTCTATAATAGTGCCGGTTTGAAGATAGTTCCACTGCTTCGGATAGGTGTCGGGGTCGTAGTATTCGGCCATTGCAAAAATTCTATCGGGCTAAGACCCTGCAAGTATAGGTGAAAAATGATTAGAAGTATGACCGCTTTTGCCGGTAATGAAGCAGAAATCGGCAACCTGACCCTCAGCTGTGAATTGCGCACGGTCAATCACCGCTACTGCGATATCACATTCAAATTGCCGGATCGCTTGCGCTTTATCGAGTCTGATCTGCGCGCGCTCATCGCGGCCAAAATCAAGCGCGGCAAGGTGGAATGTATCATAAATTGCAAAAAACAGGCTAAAGAGGGTCAAACTCTTATGATTAACCGCGATGCTGTCGCGGCATTGCTGGCGGCCGCCAATGAAATCGAACAGCAGATGATGGCCCCGCTGTCATTCTCGGCACTGGATGTGCTGGCTTTTCCCGGCGTACAGCAAGAGTCCGACAATGACAGGGAGCAGCTTAAGCTAGGCGTATCGTCGCTGGTCGATCAGACACTGAACCAATTGCTGGAAGTCAGGGAGCGGGAAGGCGCCCAGCTCGGCGAACTGATCGCGGAGCGCTGCCTGAAAATGCAGGAATTTGTCGTTGCGGCCGGCAAACGCTTGCCGGAAGTTCTGGCTCAGCTTCGCAACAAGTTGAAAGACCGGATCACTGAACTGGTCGCCGAGCCCGACTTCGATCGCCTGGAACAGGAACTGGTGTTTCTGGCGCAAAAACTGGATATCTCCGAGGAACTGGACCGGCTGGAAACCCATATTGCCGAAGTGCTGAGGGTGCTCAAGCAAAAAGAGCCCGTCGGCAGGCGACTGGACTTTCTGATGCAGGAATTAAACCGCGAGGCCAATACCCTGGGGTCCAAATCGGCCGACAAGGAAATGACGCAGATCGCCATCGAGTTGAAAGTGCTGATTGAGCAGATGCGCGAGCAGATACAGAATGTTGAATAAGGCGCCCTGAGTTTTGCGCATCAGTCCAATATCCTTATTAATAAAAAATACCATGAATCACGGAAAACTTTACATTATTTCCGCACCATCCGGAGCCGGCAAAACCAGCCTGGTCAGGCAACTGATCGCCGATCTCGACAGTCTGACCGTATCGATTTCTCACACGACGCGCCCCATGCGCCCCGGTGAGGAACATGGCCGGGATTACTACTTTGTTCCGGTGGCGGAATTTCAGGCCATGCTGGAGCGGCAGGCATTTCTTGAACATGCCCAGGTGTTTGACAACTTCTACGGCACCGCGCGGCAAACCGTGGAGGAAAACCTGAGCCAAGGCCTGGATGTGATTCTGGAAATCGACTGGCAGGGCGCCCAGCAGATAAAAAAACTGCTGCCGGACAGCCTGTCCATTTTCATTCTGCCGCCTTCAACCGATATTCTGCAGCAGCGCCTTCGAAGCCGCGGCCAGGACGATGAGCAGATCATCGCCCGCCGCATGCGCGATGCCGTTGCCGAAATAAGCCATTATGATGAGTTTGATTATCTGATCGTCAATGACGTATTTGAGCAGGCGCTGGCGGAATTAAAAAGCATCCTGATCGCCAACCGGTTGACGAGGCAACGGCAACAGCATCATCTGGAGCCGTTATTAAAAGCGCTGCTCTCCCAATAAAGCCGGGAGCCAGAATAAGGCTCAGTCAAGTTTTCTGTGAAAGCTTTTTTGGCCGCTGAATAGATGTGAAATATTTTCAATCATTTCCAGATGAGAGCGCCTGCGGTCCGCATGGCGCCTGTCCTTGACCGTTTGCTGGGCATCGGCTCTGCGATCATTGTGCCAATTCCGGTGATGGAATTCATCGATGGCGGTATGCTTGCCCTTAAATGGCTTTCTGTTGAGCTTTTTGATGACCCTTACCGCTACGGCATCAGGTTCTATTCTTACCAAGGCATGAAATTCAGTCAGATTTAACTGGATGTCTCTTTGGCCTTTAATCTGAATGGATTCTATTTCGCCGCTTTTGCTGAGAAAGCCGCCTTTGACGGCCGGCCAGATAAACTCTTCTATTTCTTTAGTCTGGGTATTGGCCGGTATGTTTTTTAAGATAATGATCATTACGTAAACTTCTTCATTTGGATGCCGCTAGGAAAAACTGCCTGGCGCCGGCTATGCTTTGCAATTGCCGAGACTTAAACTGGCCCTGATAATAAAGCCTAAAGAGTTATTATCCGGCGCATCAGCAATAATTTCTACATTATAAACAGTAAGTTTTATGTTATTGAACATGATGCGAGCGCCTGCGCCGGATAAAGCCCGGCACAGGCGTCCGGTTAGATAAAGCCGTTTTCAATGACCGGCAAGACCCAGTAATGAATGCCCGAGCCCTCGAACTCCTGCCTCAACTGCGCCAATAGTACCGGCAACCCCTGCTCCGGCACATACATCTGAAAGCGGATTTTTTTCTGCCGGCCCGTTACCTGCTCAAGCAACGACAGTCCCTCGTTTCTATGGTCATGCGAGTTGACAATGAAACTGCTGAAGCCGTGTTCCGATTCCAGAACCAAAAGATTGTCGACGACCGCCTCTTCAAGATCGGGCGGAACATTCAAGGTCACCAAGTATTCTTTACCGTTGTTCATGGTTTGACTCCGTCGGTCATCGAATTCATCTCTGTCTGCAGAGTAGGTGCTTGACCGAATAATTTAAATAGAATAGGCAGCAGAAACAGCGTCAGGAACGTCGATGAAACCAGACCGCCGATCACAACGATAGCCAGCGGGCGCTGAATCTCCGAGCCCGGGCCGGTCGCGAACAGCAGCGGAATCAGGCCGAAGGCTGCGATGCTGGCCGTCATCAGTACGGGCCGCAAGCGGCGCATGGAGCCGACGACCACGACCTGCGCCATGGCCATGCCGGTCGCGCGCAGCTGGTTGAAATAGCTGACCATGACCACGCCGTTCAATACCGCGATGCCCAGCAGGGCGATAAAGCCGACCGAAGCCGGCACCGACAGATATTCGCCGGATAGCCACAAGGCGAAAACGCCGCCCACCATGGCCAGCGGAATATTCGACAGGACCAGCGCGGCCTGGCGCACCGAGCCGAAGGTTGAGAACAGCAGCAAAAAGATCAGGCCCAGCGACACCGGGATCACGACCGAGAGCGTCGCGGCGGCGCGTTGCTGATTCTCGAACTGGCCGCCGAATTCAACGAAATAGCCGGTCGGCAAATCGACCTTGTCCTTGACCGCCTGACGCGCTTCATCGACAAAACCGACCAGATCGCGATCCTGCACATTGCTGCTGATCACGACAAAACGCTGGCCTCGTTCGCGCTCTACCGACACCACGCCTTCGACTTTTTCCAGGCGCGCGACGGTCGTGATCGGCACATGGCCGCCATCGGGCAGAGTCACCTGCAGGTTTTCAAAGTTGGTGGTATTGCTGCCGCCGCGGATAATCAGCGGCGTGCGTCTGATGCCTTCCTGCACGACGCCCAGTTTCAGACCTTCGATCTGCGAGCGCAGCATCGTCTCGATGCTGTCGCTGTCCAGGCCCAGTCGTCCGGCCGCCGTTTTGTCGATCGTTACCTGCAGAAACTGCATGCCTTCGTTCTGCTTCGTGAACACATCGCTGGAGCCCTTGATGTCTCTCAGAACCCCGGCGATCTGCGCCGCTTTCTCATTCAGTACGTTCAGCTCCGGGCCGAACAGCTTGACCGCGACATCGCCGCGCGTACCGGTCAGCATTTCCGAGACACGCATCTCGATCGGCTGCGTGAATTTAAAGGCAATGCCCGGCGTGGCGGCCATGACCCGCCGGATCTGCTCGATCAGCGCTTCCTTGCTGCGCATGCGCCACTCTTCCTTGGGTTTCAGGATCAGGAAGGTATCGGTATCATTCAAACCCATCGGGTCCAGGCCCAGCTCATCGGTACCGACGCGCGAGACGGCATCGACCACTTCAGGAATATTCTTGAGCAGGTTTTTCTGCACCTGCACGTCCAAGGCGACCGAATCCGCCAGCGTAATCGACGGCAGTTTTTCCAGCTGTACGATAATGTCGCCTTCGTCCATGGTCGGCATGAACGTACTGCCGATCTGCGTGAAGGCCGCCGCGGTCAGGACCAGCAGGATGCCGACGCCGGTAAAGACTTTCTTGCTGTTGGCGATGCACCACAGCAGGGCCGGCTGGTACAGCCTCAGCAGTTGCCGGGGCAGCCAGGGCTCTTCGTGGGACACTTTCTTCAGCAGATACGAAGACAGCACCGGGATCACCGACAGGGACAGCAGCAGCGAGCCGCTGAGCGCAAACACGATGGTTAAGGCCACCGGCGTGAACAGCTTGCCTTCCAGGCCCTGCAAGGTCAGCAGCGGCAGAAACACGATGATGATGATCAGGATGCCCGAAGTCACGGGCACGGATACTTCACGCACGGCGCGGTAGATCACATGCAGACGCGGCAGGCGCTGGGCCTTTTCCGTGTGCGCCATGTGCGTGATGATGTTTTCCACCACGACCACGGCTCCATCGACGAGCATGCCGATCGCGATGGCCAGGCCGCCGAGGCTCATCAAGTTGGCCGACATGTCCATCTGCTGCATCAGGATGAAGGTCACGAGGGCCGCCAGCGGCAGGATCAAGGCAACGGTCAGCGCGGCGCGCAGGTTGCCTAGAAACAGGATCAGCAGGACCACGACCAGCACAATCGCTTCCAGCAAGGCATGCTGAACCGTATCGACGGCTTTATTGACCAGATTGCTGCGGTTATAGAAAACCGTGGCCTTGACGCCGGGCGGAAAGCCGGCTTTAAGCTCGTCCATTTTCTTCTCTATGCCCTCGATGGTCTGGCGGGCATTGGCGCCGCGCAAACTGAGCACCAGGCCGGTGATCGATTCCCCTTTGCCGTTCTTGCTGACCGCGCCGTAGCGGGTTAAGGCCCCGATCTGGATATCGGCGACATCGCTGACTTTGATCGGCGCGCCGTTTTTGTTATCGACCACGATGGCGGCGACATCGTCCAGGGTCTTGATGCGGCCCTCGGCCCGCACGATCAGCGCCTCTTCGCCTTCGGTCAGACGCCCGGCGCCGTCATTGCGGTTGTTGCTTTCCAGCGCTGTTATCAGCTTGTCGATATCGATGCCGCGCGCCGCCATGCGGACGTTGTCCGGTATCACTTCGAAGCTTCTGACCAGTCCGCCCAGCGCGTTGACGTCAGCCACGCCGGGCACGGTGCGCAGGGCAGGGCGGATGACCCAGTCCAGCAGGTTGCGACGCTCCATCAGGCTCAGATCGCCGCCTTCGATCGAAAACATGTACATCTCGCCGAGCGGCGTCGTCATCGGCGCAATGCCGCCATCGATGCCGGCCGGCAGGTCGCTCCACATCGTGTTCAGGCGTTCGGCGATCTGCTGGCGCGCCCAATAAATGTCGGTGCCTTCTTCGAAATCGACCGTGATATCGGTCAATGCATATTTGGCAATCGAACGCAGCATGGTCTGATGCGGAATGCCCAGCAATTCGACCTCTATCGGCGCCGTAATGCGAGCCTCGACCTCTTCCGGCGTCATGCCCGCCGCTTTTACGATAATCTTGACTTGGGTCGGCGAGACTTCCGGAAAGGCATCGATAGGAATGTTTTTAAAGGCATAATAGCCGCCGCCCGCAAGCAGCGCTATGACAATCAGCATCAACAGGCGCTGGCTCAGCGCAAAGCGAATCAAACCACCCATTACTCATCGCCCCCAAGCCCCAGCCAGTTGGCTTTCAGCGCCACCGCGCCCGTGACGGCGATATCTTCAGCGCCGGTCAGTTCGCCGGTAATGATCGAATCGCTGTCCTGCTTGCCGATAACGGTGATCGGCTTGACCAGAAAACCCTGGTCCGTGCGGATAAAGATATAAGCCTTGCCTTCATGCTGAGCGATGGCCGCGTTAGGGACTTTGAATGCCGCCGTCTTGTCGCTGCCATGAATAATCCGCGTATTGACTTTTTGCCCGACGCGTACGGCTGCTGGTATGCCTTTGATGACGGCTCTGGCCAGCAATGTCTGGTTTTCCGGGTTGACGCTTTGGCCGAGCAGGCTGATGTGCGCAGTGACATCGGTATTTTCGATCGTCACCTGATCACCGACATTAATGTCGCCTATACGCTCCTGAGGGATATTGATTTCCAGCCAGAGCTCGCTCAGATCGGCAATGCGGTACAGCGGCGCCAGACTGTCTATACGCTGGCCGGCAGAGGCCATACGCTCAAGCACGACGCCTGACAAGGGCGCGCGCAACGTCAGTAGACTGCTTAAGCGCTGAGTTTTTGCCAAACGCTGGATTTCTGGTTTTGACATGCCGGCCATTTCCAGCAATTGCCGGGTTTCGTTCGCTTCGGTCAGATAAAGCTGATACTGGCTGCGCGTTTCCTGCGAGCGCTTGTCTGATATGACACCTTCTTCCAGCAGCTTTTTATCCCGGTTATAAACAGCCTGGCCTAAGTTCAGTTCATTGACGGCTTTAAGATATTGCTGCTGAAGGGCCAACAGGTCCTGGCTATGAAGTTCAGCCAGTGCCTGGCCTTTTTGGACTTTATCGCCGACCGCTGCATACAATTTATTGACCAAACCGGCCTGCGTGGTGCTGACGACGTATTCGTTCGTAGGCGGGACCACTATTTTGGCTGGCGCATACAGGACCGGGACCTGGCTGGCCTGTTCCGGTTTGCCTAATTTGATGCCCAGACTGTCAATCTGGGGCTGGTTTATTTGAATGACACTGTCTGCCGCCTGGACGCTGACACCAACCAGGCTCAACAGTAATAATAAGATGACTCTCATGGTGTAACTCCGACGGATTGGTTGTACATCGCCTTATCGCGCTCCAGTATGACTGAACGTTCTTTGGCATTCAGGATGGCTTGCTGAGCTCTGGATTGGATCTTCAGCAAATCGAGCAGGTTGATTTCGCCCAGCGAAAAGCTCAACTCCGTCATTTTTAAATGCTCTACGGCCGCCTGCTTTAAATTTTCAGCAATAGTCAGCTCGGCCCGATTGACTTCCAGGTTATGCTCGGCTTCATGGTGGGTCTGATCAAGATCTCTACGGAGCTGCTCGCGTTCGGCTACCAATCTGTTCAGCTCGACATTGGCTGCCGCCACTCGTGGAGCGAGATGTGCTTGACCTCCAAACGGCACGGTCACACTGATGTTGAAGCTTTCGGTCTTGTTACTGCGTTCGTCAGGGCCATGATCGGTGTTGATGCCGACCGCAACGTCGGGTTGGCCCGATCCTACTGCTCTGATGGCCTCGACTTCGGCCTGCATACGTGCGATCAGGTCATTAATGGCAACCAAGTCTGGATGATTCTGCTGGACTTCGGCTATATCGGCCAGGGTTTCACGGTAATTGCCAGGCACTTTCGTCATTTGCGTGATGGTGGAGTAGCGTTTGCGCGCATGCATGACTTCGGCCTCTGCCAGCGTCAGCACGGCGCGTTTTTGCAGCAATTCGGTCTGCGCCAGCAATAAATCCGCGCGCGGCAGGTCGCCTAGCTCGACGCGACGCTCAACCTTGGCCAGCAATTGTTCAAATACATGGACCTCGTTGTGTGCCTGATCAAGACGGATTTGTTGCAGTTCCATGTCCCACAATGCCATTCTGACCAGTCCCGCCACGCGTAATTTAATGGCAGCTGATTGGGTATGCGCACTGATTTCGGCTTGTTTCGCGACGGCCTTCTCGGCATCGCGCTGACCGAAGTTCCACAGCGGTGCTTTAACGCTGGCATCGCCATAATGCAATGTACCGCTGGTAGCTTCCTGAAAGAACAGGCCGACGCTGGGCGCACCGGCAAACCAGCTCTTGCTGCGTTGCTCAAGGGCAGCGGATTCTTCTTCCAACGCTTTGAGCCAGGCGTTGTCAGGATGTTTTTCCAGCGTCAAATCGATGACTTGAGCCAGACTCATGCTGACATCGGTTTCAATCGGATCGCGATGGTCCACAGTAACAGTAGGCAGCGCATCGGCAAAAACCAGCGAAGTGGCCAGCAGATACGCAGGTAAACACCCTTTAATAAGATTAAGGGCAAACATAGTAAAGCTCCGTTAGCGGATGAGTACCGCTTGTAGTTTTTTAAATTTAGAGAATAGTTCTGCGACAGAACTTAAAAAACAATGGAGATCAGGAGACGGGAGGCGCGCGCGGCGAAAGCGATGGGATGAATAACCGGCAGACAAACGGCGACGGTTGCGGAGAAAAGTTGATATCGAAGGCCGAAATCGGCGCATTGGAAATGGCTATCTCCTGGTGCAGATAATAGCCGTGGTCGGCGGTGTCCGTATCGGTATCGGCCTGAGCCTGATTGTGCTTGATGCCGGCATCGACGCTGATGATCAGCGCTTCGGAACCGGCGATATGGTTTGTCGGTTGAGACAGAAAGGCATGCTGTTCTGCCGTATACATCTCAAGGCCGGGCACATGCAGTCCTTTGTTCGACAGGTTCTCACCGGCATGCGCATGCACCAGCGGTGCAATCAATTGCAGCAGGGCCAGAAAGAAAATGAGATAAACGCGCAGTGCTGAGAACATGCTTATAATGCTATGCTAATAAAAAAGAATTCACAACTTGTAATTTGGTTATTCAACCTTATATTAGTTAAACCTCAATTTGATGTTATTTAACATACTTTCCAAAAAATTATGAACAGATATACCGGCATAGTAGCCACTTTATTAATCGGCCTGTCGCTGTCGCTGGGCAGTATCTCTGATGCCGAAGCCAAACGTTTCGGCGGCGGCAGTTCGTTCGGCGGCAGATCCTCATTCAGTCAGCCTTACAAACGTTCTGCTGATGCGCCGGCTCGTTCGGCCACTCAACAGCAGCAAGCCGCCCAACAAAACCAGACGCCCCGGCCGGGCATGGCTAACCGCGGCGGACTGATGGGCCTGCTGGGCGGCCTGGCGCTGGGCGGCCTGCTGGGCTCACTGCTGGCCGGCGGCGCTTTCCAGGGCATCAACTTCCTCGATATCCTGGTGCTGGGCGCTCTGGCATTCATGCTGTACAAGTTCTTCGCAGCCAAAAAAGCGCGCGAACAACAACCTGTTTACGACCGGACCGCCGGCCATTACGACAACAGCGCGTCGGCCTATACGCCGTATCAGGAGCCGCAATCGAGTTCATCGAACCCGGTCGGTTTCGATACCGATATTCTGTTTAAAAAAGACAAGTCAGGCGCTGAACCGGCTGTGCAGAGCTTCCAGCAGGATGCCGACTTTGGTCAGGCTATTGCCGTCCCGGCTGGTTTTGACACGCAGGCGTTTCTGATCGGCGCCAAAACAGCCTTCAAGACGCTGCAAAAAGCCTGGGATGACCGCGACTTGGCCGAAATCAGAGGCCTGACGACCGACAAGGTATTCGCCGAGATTCAGGACCAGCTGAAAGCCTCCAGCGAAGAAAACCGCACCGACGTTCTGAAACTGGACGCGGAATTGCTGGAAGTGCGCGAAGTCGGCTCGGAACTGCAGGCGGTCGTGCTGTTCGACGTGATCATGCGCGAAGATGCCGATGCGCAGGCCAGCCAGATCCGCGAAGTCTGGCATTTCATTAAACCCAAAAACAGCATCCAGCCCACCTGGTATCTGGACGGCATCCAGCAATTGGAAGATTGATTGCTGGCATAGCCAGTAAATCCTGTCGCTCCAGCGTTCTGCTGGAGCGATTTTATGTTATCCCTTCTCGTTGATCTTCCCTTGCCTGGTTCCAGGCCCGCGTCTTACCAGTCATCCAAGTATAAGATGCGGTTCGTGCCTCGGCATTCTATAGCCCTGGATGTAAGGAATTATATCGTCACTTCCCGGTCTGAAATCAAAACTGCATTAGCTGTAGAGGGAGTGAATCATGAGCACCTCGCCTAATCAAGAATTCACTGAGAAAGTGCTGAAGGCTTACTCGGATATCGACAACCCAAGGCTTAAATCCGTCATCTCGATCCTGATCAAACACCTGCACGCCTGTGTTAAAGAGATGAAGGTGACCGACCAGGAATGGGAGTTTGCCTGGGATTTCATGAAAAGAATGGCCGAGAAAACCAGCCCTCTCGGAAATGAATTCCTCTTTTTTGCCGACGTCATGGGCCTGAGTCAGTTGATTGAAATACTCAATCATGGGGAACAGGAACAACCGGTGGGGGTTGCGCTGCTGGGGCCTTTCTTTCGTGCTGACGCCCCTTTCCGCGAACGAGGCGCTTCCATTGCCAGCGACGATGCGCAAGGCGCTCGCGTCCGAATCTCAGGGCGGGTATTCGAATTTGAGAATAACGCGCCCATCGAAGGGGCGATCCTCGATATCTGGCAAGCTGCGGCCAATGGCCTGTATGAGAACCAGGATGAGCAACAGCCGGACTACCATCTGCGCGGCCGTTTCAGAACGGATAAAAACGGGACTTTCGAGCTGATCGCACTGATGCCGACCACTTATCGCATCCCGGACGATGGCCCGGTAGGCGAATTCCTGAAGATCGCCAAACGGCCGCCCATCAGGCCGGCGCACATCCATGTCATCGTGTCGGCGCCTGGCTATGAAACGCTCGTCACGCAAATCTTCGTCAAAGGGGATCCGGACATTGAAGACGATGTCGTTTTTACGGCAAGCCAGAACATGGTCGGCGATTTCAAACCGGAAGGGGATGCCTTTCGTCTCACCTATGATTTTCCGCTTAAGCGAGGTATCTCGACCATGCCGAAAGCACCGATTCCTGCTTAACACGTAAAATGCGTTAAGGAATGGCCTTATTCCAGTTTTCATAGATATGCCGCGCATGGAATTTATCCTGAAAGTTGGAGTGATGCGGTCGAGTTATTTCCGGCAATGGTTGGAAATAACTCGATTGATGCGGTTCGTGCCTCGCTGCATCCTATCAAACTCTCTCAGGTTAAACACTGGATGGACAGTTAATCCTCCGGCCCCGCCGTTTTGAAACGGGCAGCCGCTCCCAAAAGACCGATCACGAAGAAAGCCGTGCCGACAAGGGTAAAACGCAGGTTCGACTCCTGGATGGTCAAATCGTCGGTCGCGTACAGCATGATGATGACGGCGATTGATCCCCAGCCGAGAAAGCGCAATGCCGCGGCTGTAATGAGATCGCTTAAAGTTTCCGATTCGCTTGCCGGCGTATCCATGCGGTAAGCCACGAAACCGCACATGAGCGCCGGCAGGATTCCCCAGCGCATATGATCCAGGAAGCTGTCCAGAAAATCGAAATGCTCCCGGCGGTAAAAAGTCAGCTCGAGAACAAGCACCGATACCATGGTGCTGACAATGAAGCCCATTATCATCATTGCCATATAAAATCCGTAGTATCGATCGGCCTGCTCCCGCTGGCGCCTGAAGGTGAGCGACCTTGAAATGAAGACGAGCGCTATCGGAAGGACATACATCGGAATGGCATAGGCGATCCACCGGAGCGTGGTGTAGCTGAAGTGCGGCAGCGGCTTGTCCGGAAACAGAAAGGCATTATGCAGCAGGACCGAAATCTCCCGGCCCAGGATGACTCCGACAGCGGTGGCAGCCGTAAAAAGCAGAACATATTTATAGGTATGCTTCAGGCGGGCTTCATGGGCTTTGCCGCCGAGCTGCTTCACGGTTGCCCACATGTCATTCTCGCTTGCGCTCCCGAATACGACCAGGGAGGCGAGCAGGCGGCAGAGCAGGCTGGTGAGGTGGTCCAGCTCCTTTATCAGATTGATTGTCTTGGTATAGTGCGGTTCCGCTTTCTTCCAGACCGCCACTTTTTCCGACATCGCGTTATAGGAGATACAGATTTCCCCCCATTTCAGAGACGGTTCGGTGAACAGACGGCGAAAAGACGATTGGTTGGCGTAATCCTGTATCTGGTCGAAAAGCAGGCAATTATGGGCCCATTTATACTCGACCGTGGCGCTGGATTTTTCGAAATCGCCGGGATCGAAGCTCGACACCAGCAGGCGATTGGCGATTTGTGCTTTAAGGCTGTCGTCAACGGCTGACAATCTCGAGTTAATCAGCGCGTTGTAGATCTCAACCGCTTTTGCCGGCGTCGCGAACGCGTCGTGGATGCTGTCCCTCAAAATAAGCAAAGGATTAAACTTGCTTTCCCGCGCCAGCAAAAAAAGAAACAATCCGGCGGCGATCAAAGGGATGATGGTGTTTCCGTCCAGGCCGTTCAGAAGATTCACCAGCTCCCCGGAGCGGAGGTTTTTCACGATCAGCGTCACCAGCGGTTCCAAAGGCAGCCACTGCCAGGTAAGCAGCCAGTAAAGCGCTGTCATAAGGGCGCAGTAAGATGCGGTCCCTATCCAGTAAGTGCTTCTGCGGATAAAGTATTGGGGAAGCGTCGGCTCAGCGCCTAACTGAATCCGGCGTTTCTGGAAGGACTGATAGGCGAGGAATAATACGGCTCCGGTTCCAAGAAGCTGCACCGCAAGGTAAATCAAGTGTTCGACAGTCATCGTGCGTCTGTTCCTACATACTTTTTATAAAATTTCGAATTTAGAAAATGTTAGGCCCGCTTGCTAATAAACGCGCTTATTTAACAATCCCGGCCGTATTTTACGCCAGTTCGGCAAGATCTGGATTGGCATAATGCAAGCGCAACGGGGGGCGTTCCTGCATTTGATATTCAGGCTGAATTTGAAATCAGTTCAAACCGACAAGATGCCCGGCTTCTCTGATTTATTCGCGGCTATTCTGCGTGATATTTTCATGATGATCGGGGGTCATGTATAGAAGGGAAAGACGCTAGCCTTTTTTGCGGATGTTAGCAGAAAAGGCAAGGTCTTTGTAACCGCTATACGGCGCTTATTTTTCTACTCAAGGCCGCGTTTACAAGGTACAGTCCGCTTTTTAGGCAGCTCGCTTAAATTCAAAATGCCAGCCATGCGGAAAATCCGCAATCTGGACCCTATGAGACATAAAAGAGAGGTGCAAATCCATGTCTGAAGCTTTAGCCATTACTCATCTGCTGCAAAATTGTAAGGAATTGGCCGCTTTTTGCAGCCAGAACGGCGGGATCATAAACGAGTCGATCCATTACGAGATCATCGAGCGGCAGCCCGAGAGTCTGTTGATCTATGTGACTTTTCTCGAAAGCATCATGGAAGGCTCCGGTTGTCAGGGCGATCAGAAACCCTGTTATGGCCGTCTGCGGTTGATATTGAATGATCAGGGAGAAATTGCCGGCGTCGAATTGGCCTGATTTTTTAAGGATAAGGAGAGAAGCAACATTGTGTGAAGGCGCGACTTAAGCCGCTTCTACATAAGCGCTGATTTCATCGACAAACCGGAAAATTATTCTTAGAGCCTGTTCAATATCTGCTGAGTATGATAGATAATGAGAGGCATGAGAAA
>NZ_JADMKV010000064.1 GCF_015476545.1 Methylobacter sp. BlB1
CGGAGTTTCGCTTGCTCGGTGAACAACTGGCTCATGTCGATGCCGGTGCCGATGAGGCCGTGATCGTGTGCCCAGGTGCACAGCATCTCCCCCGAACCGCTGCCGAGGTCGAGCACTCGGGCCCCCGGTTTCAGACGCAACGCCGCGCCGAGAATGGCGAGCTTTTCGGGTGTGATGGGGTTGTGGATGCGGTGAGCACTTTCAGTGATGTTGAATATTCGCGGGATGTCCATTGTGGAAAATTTCCTTATGGGCGTAAATAGATTCGGTCAGGGCCTAACGCGAAGCAAAGTAGGGTACGCACCGCGTACCTTTTCAATGCGTTCCGAATCCCTAGCCTCAAAAAGGTATGCGGTGCGTACCCTACAAGGCTCAAAGGCGCTGGCGTGTTAGTGACGGCGTCCTTTGGAGCGCTTTGTTAGCTTTTCGTCTTCTCTTGCACCTTCAATAACTCTGGTCGCAGTACTGTGGCCCCAGCCCACCGAGACCAATTCATCAACTGTAAATTCATCAATTCTGGCTCTAATCAACAGAAGATACAAAGCAAACTCCTCGGAAACAAACCAATCATGACCAGCAGGATGTATCCTCTTAAGGAACGTTTCAGCGTCATAGTCAATAGCGGATTCAAATTCGCGAATCGTACGGATTCCGAGTTTTTCACAATGGGAGGCAATTACCCCAAAATAATCTTTATCTTCATCTTCATCGCCTGGTGGTCGATCAAAGATATAGCCTATTGACTCCATCAACTGTTTGAGTGCTTCAAGCTTACTCCATCGCTGTGAAAATTCTCTCAGCGAAATAGAATTCAAAGAAACCTCTGTATTTCCATGATCTAACGCCTGAACAGCCTTAGCTCGCAGTGTTTCGGTTTCCTTTCTAACAGCAATAAACTCCTCATCAGCCAACTCGAACAAACCTGCGAGACGATACAGTTTTCGTCTTAGTTGTTTAGGCACATCAGATTCGTGTTTATATTGCAAAGCGTGTGAGACCGCCGCCCAGCTATGTTGTAATACCGTACGTATTTGTATTTCTGAACGGTATCCCTTATATGCCCGCCATTCCGGGAGCTTTTCTCTATCGAAATTTAATGACACGACTGAATGTAGCGAAATATATCCGAATTGGTCTGGTGAGTACTCGCTAGCCAAATGAGATGTCTCAGATTCGATAACCTTAAATTGACTAGAGAGCATGTTTGCAACTTTTTCGACATCATCCAAATAATAAACAATAATTCTAATTCCAGATAAATCAGGCAGTTCTTCTAGTGGGTTGTCATATGATTTTCCGGGGCGCCTTATCTTTTCCCTGAAACTGTCTACTGTTTTTGCCCGTCCTTCAATTAAATGGGTTTTTATTCCTTGAATCTTCAAAAGCTCACTAATCAGTGACATAGTTCGTTCCGTAAACGCCACATACTGAGGTCTAAGCAATGTGAATTGTTCAACGACATCTACTTCAGACATTTTCGCCTCTGATATAAAAAGCTAACGTTCTAGGTGAACGGCCGCCGGAGCGCGAAGGGCACCGGCAAGCCCAGCTTGTTGGTAGTCCCACTCGACCGACGGGTTGGGCGGCATTCAGTCCCAGACGACATTGGTCACCCCGGGAATTGACGGCACAAGATCGGTAAGATGGGTTTGCAGTTTTTCGATCTCGGCGCTGGTTTAACTCGCTTGAATGGGCGCTGATCGAGTCTGCGGGCATATACGCGTCAAGTACTTTACCCTGACTGGATAATGCCGCACGGGTTAAGGAATGGGCATAAAATAACTTTCTCAAGCGGGCGGAGGATTTTCTGGTGTAGGTGAGGATTCGCCTAAAGTGCCTACTGTTGGTATCCGCGCAAGTGCGGATACCGTATAGGGTATAAGTAAATTCGCACTACAATTTTCTGATTTATTCCATGCCCATTACTTAATCAATCTGCTGAATGCCGTATCAGCCCTGCTCCGATGCAAGGCGCGCAATGGCTTGCTTTACCAATTCGCTCAGTTCACTGCCGTCTTCCCGGTAGTACTGGATGATTTCCTTGCGCATTCTTGGTTCCCAGGATTTCCGCAGGTGGTCGAAAACGCCTTCTACGGCCGCTTCCTTGTCGGGATCGGAATTGAAGAAGTTGCCAATGTCGTTGGCCATTTTTATCAGTCTTGCTGTGTGATGCATGGTTATTACAATAAGGTAGGGTAAGTCGTGTGAGTTAAACGTTCGGAATGGGTGTAGACGACATGCTGGTCGTTGCGCGCGAAACCTACCAGCGTCAGGCCGGTATCTTCAGCCAGGCGGATCGCGAGGCCGGTTGGAGCGGAAATGGCTGCCAGCAGCGTGATGCCGACCGTCGCCGCCTTCTGGACCAGTTCATAGCTGGCGCGGCTGGTCATGATCAGAAAACCGTCGGCCGGATTCCTGCCGGAACGCAGCAGGAGCCCGATCAGTTTGTCCAGCGCGTTATGGCGGCCCACATCTTCACGCACGTACTGTATGCCCTGTTCCGGCACAACCCAGGCGGCGGCATGGACTGCGCCGGTCAACTGGTTCAGCGTCTGCCTTTCGCGGAGCTGGTCCAGTGCGCTGCAAAGCTCCGTCGCCGGTACGGCCAGTCTGCCGTTCACGGGATTGGTAGGGCGTATCGCCTGATCCAGATTGTTGGAGCCGCACAAACCGCAGCCGGTGCGTCCAGTCATGTTGCGCCCTTTATCGGCCAAGCAGCCAAAGCGCTGCTCGGTGATCTTGATGCGCACTTCAATGCCGTTGGAACGCTGGTACACGCGCGTCGAAAGCACTTCATCCGCCCGCTGCACGATGCCCTCGGTGAGGCTGAAGCCGAGGGCAAAGTCTTCCAGATCTTTCGGTGTCGCCAACATCACGACATGAGGCATGTTGTTATAGATCAGCGACACCGGCGCTTCCTCGGCAATGTAGTCTAACTGCCGGGAGTAACTATTGCCTTTCCAGCGCTCAACGGTACTCTGTTGATAACTGGGCCATCCGAGTTCCAGATTTGAAGGCAACGTTTGCATGGTCCTTCCCGTTACTAATGCTGGGCTGCTTTATCCAGCAATTGCAATTGTTCTTCGGTAAAGTCCTGGTAGCTGCGCTGCCATTCCGAAGTCTGGCTGACTTTGGCGACCTGCACTGCCGTAACCTTGTACTCAGGGCAGTTGGTTGCCCAATCCGAGTTATCCGTCGTGATAACGTTGGCGCCTGATTCCGGGAAATGGAAGGTCGTGTAGACGACGCCCGGTTGAACACGGTCCGTAATCAGGGCGCGCAATACAGTCTCACCGGCGCGGCTCTTGATGCCGACCCAATCGCCATCGTTGATGCCACGGTCTTCGGCGTCATGCGGATGGATTTCCAGACGGTCTTCGGCATGCCAGGCGACGTTGTCGGTACGGCGGGTTTGCGCGCCCACATTGTATTGCGACAGGATGCGCCCAGTGGTCAGGATCAGCGGGAACATCTGGGTTGTACGTTCCTGAGTCTGCACATATTCAGTTACCATGAACCGGCCCTTGCCGCGCAGGAATTCATGTTCGTGCATGGTCGGCGTACCTTCCGGCGCTTCGTCGTTGCACGGCCATTGTACGCTGCCCATCTGGTCAATTTTCTCGTAACTGACGCCGGTGAAGCTGGGTGTCAGCCTTGCGATTTCATCCATGATTTCGGACGGATGGCTGTAGTTCATCGGGTAACCCATGGCGTTAGCCAGCAGTTGCGTGACTTCCCAGTCTTGGTAACCGGCCAATGGCGCCATGACTTGACGCACGGGCGAGATACGGCGTTCGGCATTTGTGAACGTACCGTTCTTTTCCAGGAAAGACGAGCCGGGCAGGAACACGTGCGCAAACTTGGCCGTTTCGTTCAGGAACAAATCCTGTACGATTACGCATTCCATTGCGCGCAGGGCTGCATGCACGTGCTTAATGTCCGGATCTGATTGCGCGATGTCTTCACCTTCGACATACAAGCCTCTGAAGCTGCCGTCCAGTGCCGCATCGAACATGTTCGGAATACGCAGGCCCGGTTCGGATTCCAGCGTAACGCCCCAGTTTTGTTCAAATAACTGCCGCGTTGCCGTGTCGGATACATGGCGGTAGCCGGGGAATTCATGCGGGAATGAACCCATATCGCACGAGCCCTGCACGTTGTTCTGGCCGCGCAACGGGTTGACGCCGACGCCGACGCGTCCCAGGTTGCCTGTCGCCATGGCCAGGTTGGCGATGCCGATAACCATGGTCGAGCCCTGGCTGTGTTCGGTTACGCCCAGACCGTAATAGATGGCGCCGTTAGGGGCCTTTGCATACAGTCTGGCTGCAGCGCGGACTTCAGCAGCCGGTACGCCGGTTATGGCTTCGGATGCTTCTGGCGAGTTGCGCTCTTCGGCGACGAAATTTTTCCATTTGTTGAAGGAAACCATATCGCAGCGCTCTTGAACGAATGCTTCATCAACCAGGCCTTCATTGACCACGACATGGCCCAAAGCGTTGATCAATGCCACGTTGGTGCTGGGGCGCAGTTTCAGGTGATGGCTGGCTTTGACATGCGGGCTCTTGACCAGGTCGATCTCACGCGGATCAGCTACGATCAGCTTGGCGCCCTGGCGCAGGCGTTTTTTCATTTGCGAGCCGAACACTGGGTGGCCGTCGGTCGGATTAACGCCGATCACCATGATGACATCAGCTTGCATGACTGAATCGAAGTTCTGCGTACCGGATGACTCACCAAAGGTTTGTTTCAGGCCGTAACCGGTCGGGGAGTGGCACACGCGCGCGCAGGTATCGACGTTGTTGTTGCCGAAGCCGGCACGGATCAGTTTCTGCACGAGATAAGTTTCTTCGTTCGTGCAGCGGGATGAAGTAATGCCGCCGACCGAATCTTTGCCATAATTGGCCTGGATGCGTTTCAGCTCGGATGCAGCATAGCTGATCGCTTCTTCCCAGCTGACTTCCTGCCATGGATCCTTAATGCTTTTACGGATCATCGGCTTGGTGATGCGGTCTTTGTGGGTTGCATAACCGAACGCGAAGCGGCCCTTGACGCAGGAATGGCCGTGGTTGGCCTTGCCGTCTTTGTCGGGAACCATGCGGATGACCTTGTCACCTTTCATCTCGGCTCTGAACGAGCAGCCGACACCGCAGTAAGCGCAGGTTGTGACGATGGCGTGTTCAGGCTGGCCTTGTGCGATGACGGATTTTTCCATCAATGTGGCGGTCGGGCAGGCTTGTACGCAGGCGCCGCAGGAGACGCACTCGGAATCCATGAATGCTTGGTTCTGGCTCGGCGAGACTTTGCTGTCGAAACCGCGTCCGTCCAGCGTCAAAGCGAAGGTGCCTTGGGTTTCCTCGCAAGCTCTGACGCAGCGTGAGCAGACGATGCATTTGCTGGGGTCAAAGCTGAAATAAGGGTTGCTGTTGTCTTTCTCGGCCTTCAGGTGAGTTTTGACCGGGTTGTAGCGCACTTCGCGCAGGCCAACCGCACCGGCCATATCCTGCAGTTCGCAATCGCCGTTCGATGAACAGGTCAGACAGTCCAGCGGGTGATCGGAGATATACAGCTCCATGACGCCGCGGCGCAGGTCGGCCAACTTGTCGTTCTGTGTGGTGACCTTCATGCCTTCGCCGCAGGGCGTCGTACACGAGGCCGGATAGCCGCGGCCGCCTTCCACCTGGACCAGGCACAAACGGCAGGAACCGAACGGCTCCAGGCTGTCGGTTGCACACAGTTTAGGAATTTCAATACCGATAGAGGCCGCCGCACGCATGACAGAGGTGCCGGCCGGCACTGTGGCCTTGAAACCGTCAATTTCCAGTGTGACCATTTGATCTGACTGGCTGGCTGGAGTGCCAAAATCTTTTTCGAATTTAGACATAATCTTTTCCTTAAAAGGGTTAGGCCGCGTTCGCCTGATCATGATCGCCGAAATCTTCGGGGAAATGATTCAGCGCGCTCAGTACCGGATAAGGTGTCATTCCTCCCAAAGCGCAGAGAGAACCGTTCAGCAGCGTGTCGCAGAGATCACGCAGCAGCGGAATATTTTTGCTCAGGTTGTCACCGTTGATGATCTCATCCATGACTTCTGTGCCGCGTGTGGAGCCGATGCGGCACGGCGTGCATTTGCCGCAGGATTCGGCCGCGCAGAATTCCATGCTGTAACGAGCCATTTCGGCCATATTGACGGTATCGTCAAACACGACGATGCCGCCATGACCCAATACGGCCCAGATGGCTGAGAATGCTTCGTAATCAAGCGGCGTGTCGAATTGTGATTCAGGCATGTAGGAACCTAAAGGACCTCCGACCTGCACGGCCCGAATCGGACGACCGGATGCCGAGCCGCCGCCGAAATCGTACAGCAGTTCGCGCAAGGTCAGACCGAATGCGCTTTCAACGAGGCCCGGGTGTTTGATATTGCCCGATAATTGGATTGGCAGCGTGCCGCGCGAGCGGCCCATGCCGAAGTCGCGGTAATAGTCGCCGCCCTTGTCCAGGATGATGGGCACGGAAGCCAGTGAAATGACATTGTTCACGACAGTCGGCTTGCCGAACAGGCCGCTGATGGCCGGCAGTGGCGGCTTGAAGCGGACCAGGCCGCGTTTGCCTTCCAGACTTTCCATCAGTGACGTTTCTTCGCCGCAGACATAAGCGCCGGCGCCGATGCGGACTTCCAGGTGGAAACTGTGGCCGCTGCCCAGAATGTTGTCGCCGAGATAACCGGCTTCATAGGCGGCCGCGATGGCTGCGTTCAGAGTTTCTTCGGCATGCGGGTATTCGACGCGCAGATAGATGTAGCCCTGCGTTGCGCCGACGCCGAGACCGGCAATCGTCATGCCTTCAACCAGCACGAAAGGGTCGCCTTCCATGATCATGCGGTCAGAGAAGGTGCCTGAGTCGCCTTCGTCGGCGTTGCAGATAATGTATTTTTGCTCGGCCGGCGTATTCAGTACCGTGTTCCATTTGATGCCGGTAGGGAATGCTGCGCCGCCGCGGCCGCGCAGGCCGGAATCGGTGACATGCTTGACGATATCGGCGCTGTTCATGGCCAGCGCGTTCTTCAGGCCGCGGTAACCGTCGTGCTTGATATAGTCATCCAGGCTGATGGGGTCCGTGATGCCGACGCGCGCAAATGTCAGGCGCTGCTGGCGCTTGAAATAATCCAGTTCTTCCGTGAGGCCGAGATTCAGCGCATGTGCGCCGCCGTTCAGGAAATCGGCTTCAAAAAGGCCTTCGACATCGCTTTTCTGAACCGGGCCGAAAGCTACGCGGCCTGCTGCCGTTGCGACTTCAACCATCGGTTCCAGCCAGTACATACCGCGAGAGCCGTTGCGCACGATATTGACTTCAAGCCCCCGATTTTGGGCCTGCTTTGAAATAGCTGCAGCGACCTGGTCGGCGCCCATGGCAACGGCGCAGGAATCGCTCGGAACGTAGACAGTGGTGCTCATAAGGAAGACTCCAATTCGTTGACGATCTCGTCAAAGCGGTCGTCAGTGACGCGGCCGTAAACGGCGTCATCGATTTGCATGGACGGAGAACGGGCGCACAGGCCGAGGCAATACACAGGCTCTAGGGAGAACTTTCCGTCGGCCGTGGTTTCATGATAGTCGATGCCGAGCTTGCTTTTGACATGGCTCTCCAGTTGCTTGCTGCCCATGGCCTGGCAGGACTCGGCGCGGCAGACATGCACGGTGTGCTTGCCGGGCGGTGTCTGGCGGAAATAGTGATAAAAACTGATAACGCCATGCACTTCGGCACGGGAAAGATTCAGTGCTTTGGCAATTTCTGGAATGCTGTCGGCAGGAATGTAACCTAGCGCGTCCTGCACGCTGTGCAAAATCGGTAAAAGCGCTCCGGGCTTGTCTTTTAAAGAGGCGATAGCGTTCCGTACCGCTTCTTGGTTACCGTTAAGGTCTGTCATGTTGGTCTCGCTGTATTGCTTTTCGTCTCGGAAAATGATGACAAGAATACCATGTTTTGGACTCTTAGTAAAAATCAAATAAAAATAACAAATTATGTAAATTCATTGTGGTTTTAGGTTTATTGCCGTAACGATTCTGTAAGATATAGATACTTTTGCTATGCAATAGATCCTTACACAAGCGTAATAGATTCTTATAAACAAGCTAAAGATTATTAGCAATCAAGCTCAGCCCCAACTCTAGATGGATGAATAGCAACTATGCAAATAAAACATAATTTTGCATAATCAACCGAGCTTCAATTTTTATCGGTTGAGTTGGACGCAGTCAGCCTCGTTATCTCATTTCATCAATATTTAATAAATAAATGGGAGCATAAGCGTTTGTCCGGAATAACGATCGCGCCACATAGCGTGGAAATGGCTGTTCTCCAGATATTTTATTTTTGACTGATACAAAACATTAGATCGATTTTTGAAGAAGCAATATGCCCAGCAGGCGCTTACAGCCGAGTTCCTTTGATCATGCGCCGGCGCGATTATTTCGAGCCGCCGTTCAGGCTTATTTTATCCGCGCTGGACGCCCTTGCAGAGAAGGCTGATGAGCTTGAGGGTTACGATTCAAGGGGCTGGGCAATGTTATTTTTATATGTGATGGATTCAAATTCATAGGGCATAAATTCGCATATAGTGAACAACTTTTTGCCCGTCTGGAATTTATAAATTATTAGGATCGAACTATGAGCCAAAGAAAATTATCGTTACAGGAACAGCTGTTAAAATCGGGCCTGACGACCGATGCCAAGGCCAGACAGATTCGCTCGGAAAAGCGCAAACAACAACGGCAAAACAACGCCGGCGGTGAAGATGAAGCCAAACGTCTGGCGCAGAAAACCAGGGAAGAGCAGGCGGCCCGCGATCGCGAGCTCAGTTTGCTGAAAAAAGAGCAGGCGGAGCAAAAAGAGATTTCCGCCCAGATCAAGCAGCTGATCGATCAGAACCGAAAGGATCAGGCTGATGATGACGGCATCGCTTACAAATTCAGTGATAACAACAAGATTAAGACCGTATATGTATCGGAAGCCATGCGCGAGCAGATCAGCAAAGGCCGTCTGGCGATCGTGAAATGGGAGCGGCAGTACGAGATCGTTCCGGCCGATGTTGCGCTGAAAATAAAAGCGCGCGATGCGAATTGCGTGCTGGTGCTGAATGATCAGGCTGAAGAAAAAATCGATGATGCCTATGCGGCTTACCAAATCCCTGATGATCTGATCTGGTGACAGACGTAGGGCATGCATCGCATACCATTTTCAAAGTTTGCCGACTCATTGTCGCTCTGAAAAGGTACACAATGCGTGCCCTACTTTATGATTAACCCATCACTTGCCTAAGCTGGCGCTTTCCTGTTTGACCAGTTGGTCCATGACTTCGATCATCTTTTTATGAGAGCCGGCTAACGGGCCATTGGTTTTATACTTGCCGTTGATGACAATGGCCGGTACGCCGGTAATGCCGTAACGGGACGCGATCGCGCCGGCTTGGCGCATTTTCGTATCAACCAGGAAGGAATTGTAGGCCGTGCGGAATTGCTCTTCGCTGACGCCGTGCTCGGCAAAGAACTTGGCTAACTGGTCTTCGTCTTCAAGTTTCTGTTTTTTGACCTGGATGGCTTCAAAAAAGTCGTTATGCACTTTGTCGACTACGCCCAGCGCCTCGGCCGTGAAATAGGCCTTGGCGTGTTTGCCCCACAGGCTGCTGAAAACGGCCGGCTGGCGGATGAATTCAACGTTGGCGGGCTGTTCTTTCACCCATTTTGCCAGCAGCGGTTCAAAGTCATAGCAATGCGGGCAGCCGTACCAGAAGAATTCGATGACTTCGACCTTAGCCGGATTGTTGGTCGGCTGTGCCGGTGACAGGGTTTCATAGCCGACCGACTCGGCGGCTTTTAGCAGCGTGGAGCATGAAAACAGCAGGATCAACAGGCCGGTTGGAATGATTTTTTTTAGCATGATTTAGAGTTCTCCATAAGAATGTAGTCCGGACAAAAACATATTGACGCCAAGGAACGCGAACAGCGTGACGAAAAAGCCAATGATAGCCCACCAGGCCATCGGTTTGCCATTCCAGCCTTTGGTCAGGCGCATGTGCAGCCAGGCCGCATAATTAAGCCAGACGATCAAGGCCCAGGTTTCCTTAGGGTCCCATGACCAATAGCCGCCCCATGCTTCCGCCGCCCATAAGGCACCGAGTATAGTGGCCAGCGTGAAAAAAGCAAAGCCGAGCGCGATGGCTTTGTACATGACGTCTTCCAGTAAAGGCAGCGCCGGCAGGCGCGCGGCCATCAAACCGTTGGGGTTTTGGGCTTCGGCCCCGGATCTCAGGATGAACACGACGCCGATCATGGCAGCCAGAGAAAACGAACCGTAGCCGATGAAGTTGGCGGGCACGTGGATTTTCATCCAGTAACTGTTCAGCGCGGGCACCAGCGGCTGGATTTCATGGGCCTGCTTGTCGAACGTGTACCACAGCAGAAAGCCTACGGCGGCGCTGATGACGAGCAGCACGAAGCCGCCCAGCGAGCGCGTCCGGTAGCGCTGTTCGTAATACAGATAAAGCAGCGCCGTGATGAGCGAGAACAGGATGAACACTTCATACAGGTTGCTGACCGGGATATGGCCGATATCGACACCCATTAAATACGATTCCCGCCAGCGCACCATCAGGCCGGTCATGCCCAGCGCCGTGGCCGACCAGGTCAGGCTGGCGGCTACCTTGCCGGTGAATTCGTTGCCGGAAAACAAGTGGCCGAAGTAAGTCACGGTCGCCATCACGTACAGCGCGCTCATCCACATGATGGCCGACTGGCTGGACAGCAGGTATTTGAGAAAGAAATTGCTATCGGCAGTCGACAGATCCGCGCCGTAGCGAGAAATGGCGAACAGGCTGAGGCCGGCGATCGCCAGGGTGAAGGTTCTCAGCGAAGGCCAGAACCAGCCCAGCCAGACCGTCAGCATTCCAGTACCGAACAGGATGGCGATTTCAAAGCCGTCCATCAAATGCCGGTACTGGCTGAAGGCGAATACGGCGCCGGCCATGATCAGCAGTGCCCAGGTCCAGTCAAAGAGCGAGCGCTGCTTCAAAAAGCTGTCTGCCCTGAATTCTTGATCTAAAAGATTTTCCATAGCGATTTGCGGGTATTGGTTACAGATGAGATCCGGCTGGATCAGATTAGCTTTTGGGTCAGGTCTTGCCTGATAAGTTCAAACTCCCTGTCGAAGTCATAACGGTTGCGCAGGGCGCTGCCGGCCAGGGTTAATGACGATTTTTCGCCGCCGGGCCTGATGATCACCCAGAGCCGGCGTTGCGGCAGGTAGAACATGAAGAACACGCCGACGGCGAGCAGCAGGCAGCCCGGAAACACCAGCCACTGGCCCGGCGAACGCGTAATCTGCAGGCCGGTCGCTTCGATGTGCTTGAAGCTGTTCAGGGTTATCAAAACCGGCGAGTCATACTGATAGGCGACGTCGAGGGCGTTGACGGCATTCTCGAAGAAATGCATGTCGAAATCGCTGGCCGACTGGGTAATGTCCATGCCCTCCTGTTCCAGCACCGACAAGTAGATGTTTCTCAGGAATTGATGCAATACCGTGGCATACAGCTCGGCGACCTGCTGGCGCTGGGCTTCCGGCACCGATTTTTCAATCTGCGCCGAGATGCGCTCGTTGCCGCCCTCGATGAACTGCCGGCTGATGGCGATCATGAACTCGGCGACTTTTTGCTGTTCGGCAGCAGGCAGACTTTTGCTGTTCTCGGTCGATTGCGCCGTGGCTAGGGCGATTTTGTTGAGCCGGTCCGGATTGTTCAGGACCGCCAGAAAATTCAAAAAGCGGTCCGGACGCTTTTCCGCATCGGCCGGAATGAACCAGTACTGAAACGGCTCGGCCGGCGAGCGGCGCATGCCGCTGAGATAGAAGCGAGCGCCGTCCTGTTCGATGGGCTGCATGTAATTCAGGTATTCGTGCGCCGTGCCGTCGGCTTTGCGCAACTTGAACTGGAAGCTGGGCCCGATATTGCGGAATTTCTTGGCGCCGGTCGGGTCCGGATTGACGTTGAACGGACGGAAGTCGACGATTTCCAGAGATTGCTCACCGGCAGCCGTCCTGATTGGATAACTTCCCTTGACAGTCGCCTCGATGTCCTGAACTTTGCTGTCCGCGCCGGTCAGCGGGTTCAGGGCCAGTTTCAGTTGTGAACCGCCGTCGCCGAAACTGTTCTGGTAGATCGTGTAGCCCTTATAGCTGAATGGATGATTGACCGAAATGGTCCGCCTGACCGGCTCGCCTAAGTCCTTGTCGATGATCGCCAGGTCGCTCTCGAATGACTTGGGCTGGCCGCTTTCGTAATGCTCGATACGAAAATCGTCGACATGGATAGTAAACGGCAGTTTTTGTACCAGATAGCCGTCTTTGAAATCGATGAAGGCGATATTGGCGGCCTTGCCTTCGGTAATGTCGATATTGGCGCGGAAAGACAAGTTGTCGGCCGGCAGCGTGCTTTGTTCGGGCACTTCGCTGGCCGGAATCCGGCGCGTCTCAACGGCGATATCGCCGCGCAGCTGCGCGATTTTCAACGGCACGTTGCCGTCCAGGAGCCCGCCGATGCAGATGACGATGATGGCGACATGCGTGAAGATATAGCCCAGACGGCTGCCGGCGCCTTTTTTTGCCGCGATCAGCAGCCCGTCTTTGGTATCGAGCTGTTTGGTCTTGTAATGCTTGTGCCGGAGCAGGGCGCTAACATAATCGATACTGTACTGGAGCGGCTGGCCGCTTTGCCATTGGGCATGATGGGCCAATCGCTGCAGCGCGGCCTGGTGCGCATGTTCATGAAAATTGCGCATGTCTCTGAGCATGTGCGGCGTGTTGCGGTACACGCAGACGCTGGTCGAAATGACCAGGAAGGTCAGAATCGTCAAAAACCAGCTGGAGGAGTAAACATCATACAGATCCAGCGCCTTGAAAATTTCAAACCAGAAGGGGCCGAATTTCAGCACGTAATCGACATAAGGCTGATTTTGCTTCAGGACCGTACCGATGATGGCAGCAATGGCGACGGCGACCAACAGCGTGATGGCCAGGTTCATGGAACCTAAAAAGCGGAAAAGAGTACGGGACAGGGACTGCGACGCGCTAACGGAAGACATGGATTTATAGGTTGACTATCACATCCCAGTTTAAAGAGATGTTTGGTAAATACTGGAAGTTCGGTAGGCCGGGCGGTTAACCCGGCATTTCGAGGCTTTCTGTGCCGGGTTGACGTCAAAGCGCCAGCCCAGCCTGCGCCGGTTTCACTCGCAAACCGGGAAGCTGTTTTCAGCCAAAACCTTAAAGGCAGTGAGACCGTTATTTCATCATGGAAATACGATAAGAAACGGCTTTGATTTCGTCATCGGTCATTTTTTTGGCGATCATGTGCATCATGTTTTCGGGATTATTGCTGCGGGCGCCGGATTTAAAGTCTTTGAGCGCTTTGATCAGGTAGTCGGCATGCTGGGACTTCAATGCAGGGAATGCCGCGGGCTTGTTGCCTTCGCCGAAAGGACCGTGGCAGGCGATACAGGCCGAGACTTTCCGCTTCAGGTCGCCGTTGCGGTAAAGATCGCTGCCCTGAGCGATCAGGGTTTGAATAGGATCTTCTTGCTTTTCGGCTTCCGCGGCAGGTTTTTCTTCTTCATCTTCGTCCGGAAGCGGCAATTGGTTTGCTGAAATTTTGCGGGAGGCATAGTAGGCGGCAAGGTCGGCGATGTCTTCATCGCTCAGGGGCATCGCCATCGGCGACATCACAGGGTCCTTGCGCGTGCCGTCCTTGAAGGATTTCAACTGTCTTTCGATGTATGACTCATGCTGCTGGGCAAGTTTGGGGAATGTTGATACCATGCTGTTGCCGTCCTCGCCATGACAACTGGCGCAGGCGGCCGCTTTTTCTTGGCCTGCTTTAATAGAGCCTTCGGCATGTACGATAGGTGCAGCGCCGCCGGTAAACGCCAGAGCAATTGAAAATGCCAGCAATTTTTTCTTCATCAGGTTCCCCTTCGAAATAAAGTCATCATTTATGGTAGCCTTTATAGTTATTGAACGGCTACTTAACAGTCGAATTCTACTCTAATTAACAAGCTTAAGCGAGGCAGCGATGAATCCAATTTATCATCAGGCAAAATTTATCAATAGTTCGCCGCACATCCGCAATGCGCCTGCCGATCAGGGCTTGGAAGTGGCCTTCGCCGGACGCTCCAATGCGGGAAAATCCAGTGCGATCAATACCGTGACGCAGCAAAACGCGCTGGCCCGGATCAGTAAAACGCCGGGCAGGACGCAGATGCTCAACTTCTTTGAAATCAACGCCGGACTGCGTTTTGTCGACTTGCCCGGTTACGGTTATGCCAAAGTGCCGGTGGACGTGAAGAAAAAGTGGCATGAGATGATGGAGCACTATTTGACGCATCGCAAGTCATTGTGCGGCATCATCCTGGTCATGGACGTGCGTCATCCCTTGACCGAATTCGATTGGCAAATGGTCGAATGGTGTCAGCATACTCATCTGCCGCTGCATATTTTGTTGACCAAAGCCGACAAACTGGCTTACGGGGCGGCCAAAAATACGCTGCTGCAGGTCAGGAAGGAACTCAAGGATGTCAGCTCTCCATTGACGATACAGCTGTTTTCATCCTTGAAGAAAACCGGCATCGATGAGGTGCATGAGGCGCTGGACACTCTGTTTAGCCGCGCCGAGCCTGATCAAAGCGAGATTTCAGCGCCTTCCTGAGCCAGCAACAGCTCGAAGCCGAGGTACGGGTATTTCTTCAGCAGATCTTTATAAATAGCATCAAGTTCAGCATCGCTGCGTTCCGGTTCATGATGCGTAAGGAACAGCTTTTTTGCATGGGCATCGGCGGCAAGTTTTATTGCAGAATCATAGGTGCCGTGCCCCCATCCTCGTTTGGACGCATATTCTTCACGGGTGTAGGATGAGTCAACGATCAGCGCATCCACATTCCTCATGGCTTGCGTGACCTCCTTGTGCTTGGCGTCGATGGCCGATTGGAGCACGGCATATTCTTCATCGTCCGGGTTATAAATATTGACCAGGGGCTCATAGTCGCCGGTAAAAAACAGCGATTGTCCATCGCAATCAATCCGATAGCCGAAATTCAGCACGGGATGGTTAAGCACAATGGGCGTAATTTTGGCGTTGCCGATGCGGGTCACTTCGCCGGGCTTGATTGTGATGTACTCAATGTGCGCATTAAGCTGGGCTTCACGGATCGGGAAGAAACTGTACTGCAGCTGCACGGAAAGGGCGCGATGTATGCTTTCATGAGTGACCAGATCAAGGCCGCCGTAGATCTTGACTTGGTTATCCTTGATGAAAAGAGGCGTGAAGAACGGCAAGCCCTGTATGTGATCCCAATGGGTATGGGTAATAAAGATGTGCGCAGTGATGGGCATTTCCTTGACCAGCGCTTGGGCCAGTGCATGAATGCCGGTGCCGGCGTCGAGGATGATCAACTCATTGTCGTCGGTTCTGATCTCTATGCAAGTCGTATTGCCGCCATATTTAACGGTGTCAGGTCCCGGTGTCGGAATGGACCCTCTAACACCCCAGAATTTGAATTTCATTACTGTCCTTAGAACTCAATTAAGCGAGCGGGTTTCTGTTTTTACCAGCTCCATCTCTCCTAATGCATTGATCAGTAAGGGGCATGGCAACCCGAAGCATGCTCCCATGAAGACGGAGAAAAGCACCATCATAGCATTGTCTCCGTCATCAGACTGTACGTATTTGCTGACTTGATTGACGGCAAAAAGCAATTCTTCATCAGATTGTTGTGTCATGGAGGCATTATTGAAGATGCGCGCAGAATGGCGGTCTGCTATTCAAACAGGATAACAGAGGAAATAGTTTACGGAATAATGAGAAAAAGAAAGCCCCAAATGCGTACAAGCATGTTGGGGCTTGAGAAGAAAAATCAGCCAATCATAAAAGGGGGGAATTGGACTGATTCGACGCCGTTTTAAGGCGTACGTCAATAAGACGAATGTGTAAATAAAAAGTTCCTCATAAACACATAAAATTTTACTTAACGAGTATCGTAAAACGTTAGGGCGGGGCTACAAGCCCCGCCCCGCTATGGGTACAAGTGAATTCGACCTTACAACGGCGCAACCTTAATGCGCCTCGTCCCAGTTATTGCCTATGCCGATGTCGACGACCAGCGGTACGTTCAGGTCGGCGGCCGAGCACATCAGTTCCCTGATGCTGGCCGTGCAGCGCTCCAGCTGGTCTTCGGCGATTTCAAAGACCAGTTCATCATGAACCTGCATGATCATTTTTGCATCAGGCTTTTTCTGTTGCAGCCATTGATCGGTGGAGATCATCGCGCGCTTGATGATGTCGGCGGCCGTGCCCTGCATCGGCGCATTGATGGCCGTGCGTTCGGCATACTGGCGGCGCGCCGCGTTGCGCGATTTGATTTCGGGCAGATACAGGCGGCGGCCGAACAGGGTTTCCACATAACCCTGCTCGCGGGCCAGCGCGCGGATATTGTCCATATAATCCTTGACGCCCGGATAGCGCGCAAAGTACAAGTCGATATAGGACTGCGCCTGGTTGCGCGACAAGCCGAGCTGCTGCGCCAGCCCGAACGAGGACATGCCGTAAATAAGTCCGAAATTGATCGCCTTGGCCGAGCGGCGCAGGTCGGGCGTGACCTGATTGGGCGCCACGCCGAACACGTCGGCCGCAGTCGCGCGATGCACGTCCTCGCCGGCGCTGAAGGCCCGCAGCAGGCCGGCATCATTGGACAAGTGCGCCATGATGCGCAGTTCGATCTGCGAGTAATCGGCCGCGACGATTTTATAGCTCTCCGGCGCGATAAACGCCTGACGGATCTTGCGGCCTTCGTCGCTGCGGATCGGGATGTTCTGCAGATTGGGGTCGGTGGACGACAGGCGGCCTGTCGCGGTCACGGCCTGGTGATAGGATGTATGGATACGGCCGGTCTTGTCGTCGACCTGCTGCGGCAGCTTGTCGGTATAAGTCGATTTGAGCTTGCAGAGGCTGCGGTGCTCTAGAATCAGTTTGGGCAGCTGGTAAGTCATGGCCAGTTCCTGCAGCACCGATTCATCGGTGGACGGCTGGCCTGTCGGCGTTTTTTTCAGCACGGGCAGTTTCTGCCGGTCAAAGAGGATTTCCTGGATCTGCCGCGGTGAGCCCAGATTGAACGCCTGCCCGGCCAGGTCGTGCGCCTGCTGCTCCAACGCGACTATGTGATTGGCCAGTTCCAGGCTATGCTGCGCCAGCATGGCCGTATCGATCAGCACGCCATTGCGCTCGATGCGCGCCAGCACGCTGATCAGCGGGATTTCGACATGCGAGTACAGATTCATCAAGGCTTTGTGCGGGGCCAGTTTTGCCATGAGCACCTGATGCAGTTTCAGCGTAATGTCGGCGTCCTCGGCCGCATAGAACGCAGCCTGTTCCACCGGCGCTTCCTGAAACGGAATCTGTTTGGCGCCCTTGCCGCATACATCTTCGTAATGAATCGTCTCGATGCCTAAGTATTCTTTGGCCAAGTCGTCCATGTTGTGCTTCGTGGCCGTGCTGTTCAGCACGTAAGATTCCAGCATCGTGTCATGGGCGATGCCGCGTAGCGCGATGCCGTGGTTGGCCAGCACATGCATGTCATATTTCAGGTTCTGGCCCAGCTTGGCTTTATGCGGGTCTTCCAGCAGCGGGCGCAGGCGTTCCAGAATCTCGGTTCTGTCCAGTTGGTCGGGGGCTCCGGGGTAATCGTGCATTAGCGGCACATAAGCCGCGTGACCGGGCGTGACGGCAAAGGACACGCCGACGATTTCCGCCTTGCTGTAGTACAGGCTGGTCGTCTCGGTATCAAAGGCGAACAGCGGCGCCTGGTCGAGCTGCTTGAACCAATCGTTGAATTGGTCCTCGGTAAGAACGGTTTCATAAACCGATTCCGGAACGGCCGCTTGCTCTTCGGGGACAGCCGCGGTTTCGGCTTGGCTGTCGAGCAGCTTCAGCCACGATGAAAAACCCAGTCTGGTCAGCAGGTTTCTGAGTTCAGTGTTGTCCGCGGGGCGGCGCTTCAGGTCTTCCAGGCTGTAGGGCAGATCCAGATCGCATTTGATCGTGGTCAGTTGCTTCGACAGCGGCAGCTGGTCCAGGCTGGCGCGCAGGTTTTCGCCGATCTTGCCTTTGATCTGGTCGGCACAGGCGATCAGGTTTTCCAGCGTTTCATATTCCTCCAGCCATTTGGCCGCCGTTTTGGGGCCGACTTTGGGCACGCCGGGGATGTTGTCGACAGTATCGCCGATCAAAGCCAGATAATCGACGATCTGCTCAGGTTTTACGCCGAACTTGTCGATGACGCCCTGAATGTCAAGCCGCACATTGGACATAGTGTTGTCCAGCGTGATGTGTTCGTTGACCAGCTGCGCCATGTCCTTGTCGCCGGTCGAGATCACCACGTGAAATCCTTCTTGCTCGGCCTGCTGCGCGAGGCAGCCCATGATGTCGTCGGCCTCCACGCCGTTTTCGATGATCAACGGCAGGCCCATGGCTCGGATCAGCTGATGCAGCGGCTCGATCTGTACGCGCAGATCGTCGGGCATGGGCGGCCTGTGCGCTTTGTATTGATCGTAGAGATCATTGCGGAAGGTCTTGCCCGGCGCATCGAAAATGACCGTAATGTAATCGCTTTGATAATCATCGATCAGTTTGCGCAGCATGTTGGTAACGCCGAGGATTGCATTGGTCGGCTCGCCTTTCGGGCTGGTCAGCGGCGGAAGGGCGTGGTAGGCGCGGAACAGGAACGAGGAACCATCGACGAGAACCAGGTGATTTTGTGTGTCTTGGGGCATAGTTGCAGTTACAAGGTCAGAGATACAATGCGTAGGGCGATTTCAGTCGCCCTGAGCGGCTAATTAAGTTTTACGCTTAACATCGACTATGTTAGGCAATTGATTGATTTTAGTCAGCACCTGGCTCAATTGGTCGGTGTTTTCGATTTGAATCGTCAGGTTCAGGTCTGCTGAAAAATCAGGATGTGTATTCAATACCGCATTGGAAATATGAATTTTCGCCTGGGCCAGGACTTGCGATACGTCATTTAACAGATTCTGCGCGCTGAAGGCATGGATGACGATAGGCACGGCATGGCTGGATTTTTGCGAGCCCCAGTTCACAGCGATCAGCTGGGATCGTTTTTCCGGGCCTAAGTGCATGATGTTTTCGCAGGTCTTGCGGTGCACGGTGATGCCTTTATTGTGCGAGATATAGCCGATAATGTCGTCGCCGGGAACCGGCTGGCAGCATTGCGCAAAAGACGTCAGCACGTTATCGAGGCCGGCCACGGAAACGGCGGATTTTGCCGGCGCTTTTGGCTGCCTGGCTTTGGCGGGCGGCGCCTCCTCCAGTTCGGGTATTTTAAAGAAAGCCGCCAGCTGACGGACATTGATATCGCTGCGGCCGATCGCCTCGAGCAGTTTATCGGTATCGGGTTGTTTGAAATGTCTGGCCAGCTCCTCCAGATTAACCATTTTCAGCCCCAACTGTTGGCATTTTTTGTCCAGGATGGCTTTGCCGGTCGCGATATTCTGCGCCTGCTGCTGATTTTTAAACCAGCTTTTGACGCGGCTGATAGCGCGCGATGATTTTAAATAGCCCAGGTTCTGGTCTATCCAGTTGTGGTTGGGGCCGCCTTCCTTGGCCGTCAGAATTTCCACCTGCTCGCCCGATTTCAGCGTATAAGTCAGCGGCACGATGCGGCCGTTGACTTTCGCGCCGCGGCAGCGATGGCCTATCTCGCTGTGGATCGCATAGGCAAAATCCAGCGGCGTGGAGCCCTTGACCAGATCGATTAATTTGCCGGCCGGCGTCAGCACATAGACGCGATCGTCGAACAGATCATTGCGGAGATTTTCAACCAGGGCCTCGTCGCTGTCTTTTTCTTCCAGCAGCTTGCGCAGCGAGGCAATGCTTTTTTCAATGGCGGCATTGTGCCGGCCGCCTTCCTTGTAGGACCAGTGCGCAGCAACCCCGAGCTCGGCAAAGTTGTGCATTTCGCGCGTGCGGATCTGGACTTCGATGCGATTGCCATCCTTATCCAGAATGACTGTGTGCAGGGACTGATAGCCGTTCTCCTTGGGATTGGTAATATAATCGTCAAATTCTTTGGGTATCGTTTGCCAGTGGCCGTGGACAATACCCAAAACGGTATAGCAATCGGCCAGGTTGTCGACAATGACGCGCACCGCCAGCAGGTCGTACAGTTCTTCTATGTCCAGCTGCTTGCGCTGCATCTTTTTCCAGATGCTGTAAATATGTTTGGGGCGGCCATAGATTTCCGCGGCAATGCCTGTCTCGGCCAGCGTTTTCTGTAGCAGTGCAATAAAGCTGTTGATGCAGGTTTCCCGATGCGCGCGCTTGCCGGCCAGGGAAGTGGCGATGCGACGATAGACCTGAGGCTCCAGATAACGGAACGCCATGTCTTCGAGTTCCCATTTCAACTGGTGAATGCCGAGCCGGTTGGCAATCGGTGCGTAGATATCCAGCGTTTCCTGGGAAATAAAATGGCGCACTTCGTAGGATTCCCGCGGCAGGTTGCGCAGGCGCTGCACGCGGTAAGCCAGTTTTATCAGCACGGCGCGCACGTCGTGGGTCATGGACAGCAGCATGCGGCGCAGGGTTTCGGCCTGATTCGGCTGGCTGGCCATTTCCGGCGTGTAAACGGTCAAGGTATTGAGCCAGTTGACATCCTTGACCAGCGCTGCGACCGTTTCGCCGAACTGCTCGGCAATGTCGGGCTGGGGATTTAAATTTGCCAGGCGAGGGTCACTTAAAATTGCCGCGAGGATGGTTTTCAGGTCGATATTGATCGTCATCAAAATGCTGGCCACATCGATGCCTTTAGGGCGGTAATAATGCGGATCGTCAGGGATTTGGGCGACGATAGCCAGCGCCTGATCGATTTGCTCCTTATCCGGAGCAGAAAGACCGGAAAACAGCGCTTCGTTGGGATGGGTGTGTATTTGCATCTGATGATTGTAAACGATTCGAAGAACTTGGCAATGATGATAGGCCGAGACTATCAATGTCAGTTCGCTGACAGCCATTTAATAAATTGAGAATTTGTGACGGTGTGAATACCGATTAAAATTAAAACATAAACCCATTAAACTATAGCCCATGCCGATAATAGTGCTCATCGATTTTGAGTCCATAGCCAGTCAATAATTCATTGGCTCCAAGTCGGCACATCAATCAGTTTTTAATCATCAAGGACAAAAACCATGAAAATTACTATCTTCGGCAGCGGTTATGTAGGGCTGGTGACCGGAACCTGTCTGGCGGAAGTCGGCAATGACGTCGTCTGCATGGATGTCGATGTCACCAAAATAGAAAAACTCAAACAAGGCATCATCCCGATTTATGAGCCCGGGCTGGAAGCCATGGTCCGCGAAAACCAGGCCGAGGGGCGGCTGCGGTTTACCTCCGATGTCAAGGAAGCCGTGGAACACGGCCTGTTTCAGTTCATCGCGGTCGGCACGCCGCCTGACGAAGACGGCTCGGCCGACCTGCAGTACGTGCTGGCGGTCGCGCGCAGCATTGCCGAGCATATGGACGGCTACCGGGTCATCGTCGACAAATCGACCGTACCGGTCGGCACGGCCGACAAGGTCAAGGCGACGATGCAGAAAATCCTGGACAATCGCGGCCTGGACCTGGAGTTCGATGTCGTGTCCAATCCCGAATTTCTGAAAGAAGGCGATGCCTTGAGCGACTTCATGAAGCCCGACCGCATCGTCATCGGCACTGACAATCCCCGGACCGCCGAATTGCTTCGGGCCCTGTATGCGCCGTTCAACCGCAGCTACGAGCGCGTCATTACCATGGACATCCGCTCGGCGGAACTGACCAAATATGCGGCCAACGCCATGCTGGCGACCAAAATCAGCTTTATGAACGAACTGGCCAATCTGGCCGAACAGCTGGGCGCCGATATCGAGCATGTCCGGCAGGGGATAGGCTCCGACACGCGCATAGGCTACAGCTTTATCTATCCCGGCTGCGGCTATGGCGGCTCCTGTTTCCCGAAAGACGTCAAGGCGCTGGAGCGGACGGCCAAAGAATGCGGCTATCAGGCGGAACTGCTCAATGCCGTGGAGAACGTCAACAACCGCCAGAAGCACCGGTTGTTCGATAAGATCAATCAGCACTATCAGGGCGCTTTAAGCGGCAAGAACTTCGCCCTGTGGGGCTTATCATTCAAGCCCAATACCGACGACATGCGCGATGCCCCGAGCCGGGTCGTGCTGGAAGCCTTGCTGGAGGCCGGCGCCACCATTCAGGCGTACGATCCGGAAGCGATGGACGAAGCGCGGCGCATTTATGGCGACAGGCAGGGATTGAGCTATTGCGACTCGCCCAAAGATGTGCTGAAACAGGCCGATGCGCTGGTGATTGTGACGGAATGGAAGCAGTTCCGCAGCCCGGACTTTGATTTTTTAAGCCAGCAGCTGCAGGATAAAGTCATTTTCGACGGACGCAACATGTACGAGCCGCGCCTGGTCCGGCGCAGCGGCTTGCAGTATTACGCCATCGGCCGCTAGAGCTTGGTTGTCCTTGAAGGCTGGTATTTTTGACACTAACGTCTAAACTACCTTGTGAATAGTTAAAATTATTTTTGGTTGGCGATAAGTTAAGACTATTCGAATTTTACATTCAATTTTAAGGATAAAACATGAAAACGTTATTAGTGATTTTATTTGCCACCTTTTGCGCCGCCAATGCCGTTGCCGCTCCCGTCAATATCAATAGCGCTGACGCCAAAACGATATCGGAATCCCTCTCTGGCATTGGCCAGAAAAAAGCCGAGGCTATCGTTAAATACAGGACAGAAGTCGGTCCGTTCAAAACGGCAGAAGAGCTGGCCAATGTTTCCGGTATCGGCGAAAAAACCGTGCAAAAAAACAAAAGCGACATCTTGTTGAGTGATTCCGGAGCGGCAGCTCCAAAGCCTGAGGCAGCAGCTCCAAAGAAAGACGCAAAAACAGATAAACAGCAGTAATCTTCTAGGCCGCCGGTATATGCAATAAGATAGCTATCATTTTGGATATGGCTGTACTGGTGGCCACTTCAATAGAATCTCCGTGATTTTTGGGAGCTTAGCTACCGCAAGCGGAGCTAAAGCGTTCTTCTTCAGCGGCAACGCGGCCCGAAAGGTCTATATAAAAAACTGATGTTACGCAGTTAGTTGAAGTTAGATCAGTTTAGCAAAGTGCCGCTAACGCGACGGTTTTATTTAATTGGGTTTTCACGAAAAACCTCCTTGTTTTTCGCCTTGACAGGCGGCTGTGCCGATTTGTCGCACCCGAAGGTGAATCCCTTGCTTTTAACAGTCTGTGTAGGCTGGGCTGGAGCTTTAGCGGAAGCCCGGCATGGGCGGCCGAAACGCTGGGTTTAGCAACCTGACCTATCCAGCTGCCCTGCTAAAATCAAGGCAAAATCTACTGTAGGGTACGCATCGCGTACCTTGTCGGACTTGCGGTGTGCCGAAAAGCCCTAAACTGGCAAAAAAGGAATAATATTTTTCAAAGACTATTATGGTCCAAGCAACCAAGGTGATCATATCGATTTATGGAATGGTAATAGACTAACTAGATTTAGTAGCTATTGGGATTTTCTTGTTATGGGAGGCGGTCGCTATCAAAAGGCTGAAGTTTGGTTCTTCTGGATCATAGGATAAATAGCATGGTCAAATCAAAGCTCTGGAAGCTAGTGATCAGTGTAATTTGTGGTGTGATCATAAGCCCGGTCGTAGGCACATTAGCTAGCAATATTTACATTCCATATGCTAGAAGCGATTCAGAAATATCTACTGTATTTGAAGCGTCGACAATTATAGCCTTTCCAATTTTTGCTGCAGCAACATTCATTCTTTTGCAGCGTTTTTTCAAGAAAGGTACGAATCACTAACAATCACATGCGCTTGGCAGCAAAAAGCGGCACTCCTTATTCCTCGTCGCTTTTTGCTGCCGGTGATGCAAGGCATTATCAGTTCACACCAAGTAAATTCTGGCAATCTGTAAACAATACGGTGAAAGATCTGTATAAAAAACCCGGCAAGGCGAGATTTAAAAACCTTACCGGAATTAGTGCGGTCTATGAATAAACGGAAAGTGCTGAAAAAATGTGGAGCAAATGCAATGCTATCTGATTGAACAGGAGATTTTAAATTAATGAATTATGATGTCTTTAATGGCGATGCCGATGGCATATGCGCCTTGCTGCAGCTTCGATTGGCCGAGCCAAAATCGTCAGTGTTGGTGACGGGAATAAAGCGCGATATAGAGCTGTTGGACCGGGTTAATGTGAAGCCGGACGATGAGGTGACCGTGCTGGATATTTCCCTGCAGAAAAACCGTCCTCATGTAGAAAGGATACTCCGGCAAGGCGCCCGCATTTTTTATGTCGACCACCATCTGGCCGGCGATATACCCGAGCATGCCGCGCTTAAAACGCTGATTGATACCGATGCGAACATATGCACGAGTCTTCTGGTTGACCGTTACCTGCGAGGGCAATACCGCAGTTGGGCCGTTGTTGCGGCTTTCGGCGACAATCTGAATCAAAGTGCGGAACAGGCGGCAGGCACGCTGAAGCTGTCGGCGCCGGAGATAAGCCAATTAAAGGAGCTGGGCGTTTGCATCAACTACAACAGTTACGGCGGCTGCGTCGAAGATCTGCATTATCCTCCCGATCAGCTTTATAAGCGTTTGCTGGTTTATAAATCGCCTTTCGATTTTATCAGCGATCAACGCTCAATCTACAAGGAACTTCAGGCCGGCTATTATGACGATCTGGTTCAAGCAAACCGTATCAAGCCCGAATATGATAATAATCATGTCACGGTGATCATATTGCCGGATAAAATCTGGGCTCGGCGCATTAATGGCGTTTATGGCAATGAGTTGGCCAATCGGGTTCCGGAAAAAGCGCACGCCATTGTGACGCATAATCAGCGGGGCGGTTACCAAGTCAGTGTTCGCGCGCCGCTGATCAATAAAACCGGCGCGGATGAACTGTGCAGCGAATTTCCCAGCGGCGGCGGGCGCAAAGGGGCGGCCGGGATCAATCATTTGCCGGTAGAGCAATTGCCTGCTTTTATAAAAAGATTCAGCGAAAAGTATAGCCAGCTTTAGGGATCAATGCCGTTAAGTTAAGCCGTTCGTGGTGAGCCCTTCGGCTGCGCTCAGGACAGG
>NZ_JADMKV010000065.1:0-18752 GCF_015476545.1 Methylobacter sp. BlB1
TGCATCAAGTCCAATTTGACTCAAAAACATCGCGATGGCTGCGCGAAGTCTGCAAGACAGGCGTGCCGAATTGATCATTAGCAGGTAGCTCCAATGAATCGCTGCATGCAATATGCCATAGCTGATCGACAGATAAAAAAATGATTATTAAATGCTTTTTCGGACTTTAGTTGAGCATCTGAATAAAGAATAAATCCCAAACTCCAACCATGTATCCAAACAGCCAACAAAAAACACAGAATCCGCAAAGGCTAAAAGAACAATGTCCTGTGCAATTCCATGCCCTCTATGGTCCACCCGAACATGAACAGCAACAAGCTTCCCGATAACTATCCCCAATGGCTGGCAGGGCTGAAGAGACAGATTGCCTCGGCCCAGCAACGCGCCGCTTTAGCCGTCAACCAGGAGATGATCCGGCTGTACTGGCAGCTCGGTACCGACATTTTACAGCGCCAGGCCGAGCAGGGCTGGGGCAGCAAGGTGATCGAACAATTATCCAGAGATTTAAAACAGGCTTTTCCGGATCTGAAAGGGCTGTCCCGTTCAAATTTATTGTACATGCGCGCTTTTGCGGAAGCCTGGCCGGACTTTAATGACAATGATGCAATTGTCCAACAGGCTGTTGGACAAATTCCCTGGGGACATAATCTGGTGTTGCTGACCAAGCTGAAAACGCCGGAGCAGCGCCTGTGGTATGCCCGTAAAACCATAGCGCATGGTTGGTCGCGCAGTGTGCTGGTGCATCAGATTGAAAGCGGCCTGATGCAGCGCGAGGGCCAGGCGGTCAGCAATTTCAGCCGGAATCTGCCCGACCCGCAATCCGAACTGGCTCAGGCAACGCTGAAAGACCCTTATATCTTCGATTTTTTGAGCATAGGCGCAGAAGCGCGCGAACGCGACATAGAACAGGCGCTGACGCAGCATATCACCCAGTTCCTGCTGGAGCTGGGCGCCGGCTTTGCCTATGTCGGCAGACAGGTCGAGCTGAACGTGGGCGGCGATGAGTTTTATCTGGATTTATTGTTCTACCATCTGAAATTGCGCTGCTATGTGGTCGTGGAGCTCAAAACCGGCGATTTCAAGCCGGAGCATGCAGGACAATTGAGTTTTTATTTAAGTGCGGTAGACGCCCGGATCAAAAGCGAACAGGACGCCCCAAGCATCGGTTTGCTGTTATGCAAGACCCGCAACAAGCTGGTCGCGGAATACGCCTTGCGCGACAACAACAAGCCGATCGGCGTGGCGGAATACCAGTTGGCCCAGGCACTACCCGCCGACCTGGAAAATCAGCTGCCTAGTATTGAA
The DNA here is from genome assembly GCF_015476545.1 of Methylobacter sp. BlB1. Classification (GTDB taxonomy): domain Bacteria; phylum Pseudomonadota; class Gammaproteobacteria; order Methylococcales; family Methylomonadaceae; genus Methylobacter. The sequence continues at coordinate 1,306 of NZ_JADMKV010000065.1, forward strand.
CAGATTGAGCGTGAACTGGAAGGCGATTGATCCGGAAATTCAGTGCGTAGATTGGGTTGATAAACCCAGCTTCGAAGCCGCTCGTGCCGGGTTTCTACAAAGCGCTAACCCAGCCAGCGAGCTTTAGAGAGCACAGAGAAATGGCTTGCCTGACCTCTGTGTCCTCTGTGGTTAATAAGCCTGTGTTAAAAAATTAAAAAATTTTAATTATGACTAAATCCCTTTCGCATGTCATAGGCTTCGACGACGCCCCGTTCCCGCGCACGCACAAAGGCGATGTTCTGCTGGTGGGCGCGGTTTACGCCGGTCTGCGCCTGGATGCGGTGCTGAGCGGCAAAGTCAGGCGTGACGGGGCTAACGCTACGCAGACCATCATCAAGTTGATCAGCGGCTCACGTTTCGCCGGCCATTTGCAGTTGGTAATGCTGCAGGGCATCGCCTTTGCCGGTTTCAACGTGGTCGATCTGCCGCTGTTGCACGAGGCGCTCGGTCTGCCGGTGCTGGTGGTCATGCGCAGGCGTCCCGATATACAGACGATCAGGCAAACCCTGCTGAATCATGTGCCCGGTGGCCAGCGAAAATGGCGGCTGATCGAACGGGCAGGGCCGGTGGAGCCGGTTCGGCAGGTTTTTGTGCAACGGATTGGGCTTACCCTGGCCGATGCCGATCGGACGCTACGGTTTCTTGCCGTCAACAGCCATATCCCCGAACCGCTGCGGACGGCTCATCTTATAGCCGGCGGCGTGACTCTGGGAGAAAGCCGGCATCGGCCTTAGCTCTGCAACCTTGAGCACCGCTGGAGCGGTGCGGGATACATGCCAACGCGGAGCATCACTGCCATTAAGTTAAGACTTGTTTCGTTCGCCCTGATCTTGCCGAAGGGTGAGCGAAACAAGTCGTTAAGCCATTCATGGTTCGACAAGCTCACCACGACGAGCGGTTTAATTTAACGGCATTGACGTGAAGCGTGGGAATGAGAGAAATTTAAACGGCCAAGTCCTGCAGTTCATCGGCTAAATCGCGGCTTAGACGATCGAGGCATTCGTTGAGCGCTTTCACCATAACTGAGTAGTCAGTGGTCGAAGCAGGAACACGGTAAGACTCCTGCTGATTCAATACCATTCCATCATTGCGCGTTATCTGCCATTGCGCCTTCAAACCTGCCTGTTTTTGCGGGTCCACATGAAATTCGAGAATATTGACCGATACCCGGAACTTTCCTCGTTCAGCCGTATTCGGATTGCTGGAGAATTCCACCTCGGCAGGCACCAGAAGCGCGAGGTTTTGGGCCAGCACGCGTCTGATATTGTGATCCAGCGCCTCGGCCCAGCGATTGAGTTCACTCAATTGATAAGCGTTCTGGCCTGTGGCTGTCACGATCTGAGGCCTGTCCACATAGTGCGGAATACGAATAGATGTCAGGATAATAATGGGCTTTTTGGCGGCTCCGGCTGGTTGTTTGAGGCTACTGATCGGCTCCAGCATATAGAATTGCGGCGGAGGCGATGTACCGCCTATGCAGGCCGTCAGGGATATAAATATAACAGACAATAACGGAAGAAAAACGAGCCGGTTTATATGCATAATCCACATCCTCTAGTTATCTTTTCCGGTAAGCACCGCTTCCGGATGGCGCTCCAGATAGTCAGTCAGATTTTCCATGGAGCGTGCGGCATCTTTGAGCGCTTCCAGGGTTTCGGTCAATTCCGATTCAGGCCCGACGGCGCCGCCCAGTTTCGCCATCGAATCCCGTGCTCTATCAAGGGCGGCGGTTGCGGTGCTCAAGGTCTTGTCGGTGTTGGCGACGATAGGCTTGAGGTCTTTGATCAATGTGTTGGTGCTGACCATGGTTTTGTTCGTATTGGCCAGCAGCGGTTCCAGATTATGATTGAGCGTTTTTATCGTTTGCTCCATTCCCTCTAGGGTAGCGGCCAGGGCGGCAGTAGATTTCTTGACGTCTTTGGAAGCGATAAAGTCTTTGATTTCGCGCAAGCTGGCCGATAAATCCTGAACTATGTCTTCCAGAGGTAATTCGTTTAGTTTTTTTGCCACTTCCGAGGCCGTATTGCGGATTTCGTCCACGGTTGTCGGAATGGCGGGCAGTTCCAGCAATCCATGATATTCAAGGCCGGTAAACACAGGCGGCTTATCCCGATGCACATCGAAATCTATGAAAAGCAGACCCGTCAATAAGCTTTGCATCTCGAGACGGGCACGGAAGCCCGCGGCGACGAGTCTGTCCCGGTTCTCCTCCCGCTCTTCACGCGTCATTGCCTTGGGAAAAGCCTTACCTTCTTTGCTGGTTAAAGTATTACGGTCGATCTCTATCACTACCGGCTTATATATCTTGGTGGCTTTCGGATCAATTTGTAGAGTGATCTCTGTGACCTGGCCGATTTTGACGCCCTGCATTTTTACCGGGGCGCCTATATCCAGCCCATTGAGTGAGGAATCAAAGAAAATGACGAAGTGGACTTTGTCGGTCTGTAAAAACCGCCCGCCGCCGAATATGAAGACTGCGACCAGCAAAAGCGCCAAAGCGCCGACCGTGAAACCGCCAATAGCAACAGGACTGACAGGTTTACTCATGGTAAGATTTCTCCTTTCTGAGCCGGCTTATCGGCATTGCTTTCGCCGCGGGTCAGAAATTGAATGATTTTGGCATCGTTCGATTCAGCCAGCAGCTTTTTGGGCGAACCGGTCGCCCGCATGGTCTTGGTATCGGGATCGAGAAAAACCGAGTTAGTGCCGATGGCAAAGATGCTCGCCAGCTCGTGGGTGACGACGACAATGGTCGCTCCCAGCGTGTCGCGCAGGCTGACGATCAGGTCATCCAGCAGTTTGGCGCTGACCGGGTCGAGTCCGGCCGACGGTTCATCAAAGAACAGTATCTCGGGATCGAGCGCCATGGCCCGGGCCAGACCGGCGCGTTTTTGCATGCCGCCGCTGATCTCGGACGGGTAATAATCCTCGAACCCCGCCAGACCGACCAAGGCAAGCTTGTAGGACACAATGTCGGCGATTTCACGGCTTCCCATGCCGCTGAACTCGCCTAGCGGCAAAGCGATATTTTCAGCCAGCGTCAGGGAGCTGAACAAGGCGCCGCTCTGGTATAAAACTCCGATGCGGCGCATGATGTGAGTGCGTTCTTCGTCGCTGGCATGCCAGAAATCTTGCTGTTCGTAGAACACATCGCCTTTGGCTGGCCGCTGCAGGCCGATCAAATGCCTGAGCAGGGTGCTTTTACCGCAGCCGCTGCCGCCCATGATGATGAAGATATCGCCATGGTCAATCGTGAAATTCAAATCCCGCTGGATCACGAAATCGCCGTAAGCCATGGTCAGATCCTTTACCGTGATGTGCGGTGCATTCATGGCTTATCCGGTCAAATCCCGAGCCGATCGCAGATCAGCGTAATCACCGAATCGGCCACCACGATGTAGACGATGCTGTTCACCACGGCCGCCGTTGCGGCATCGCCGACAGCCGAAGCGCTGCGTCCGCACTGCATGCCGCGCATGCATCCGGCCGTTGCGATCAAGGTTGCAAATACCAGGCTTTTGAACAGCCCGATGCTGAAATCGTTCAGATCCACGGCCTTTTGGGTTTCGTTGTAGTACTGGATCAAGGATACATCGAACGCGCTGACCGTGACCATCGCCCCGCCCAAAATGCCCATCAGGTCGGCATACAGGCACAGCAGCGGCATCATCAGGATCAACGCCAGCATGCGCGGCAGCACCAGGAATTCCATCGGCGATATGCCCATAGTTTTGAGGGCGTCGATCTCGCTGTTGACGTTCATGGTACCGAGCTGCGCGGCATAGGCGGCGCCGGTGCGCCCGGACATGATCACGGCCGTCATCAGCGCGCCCATCTCGCGCACTGTGCCCAGGCCGACCAGATCGGCGATATAGATCTGGGCACCGAACATGGCCAGCTGCACGGCGCCGACGAAAGCCAGAATCAGGCCCACCAGCAAGCTGATCAGCGTTACGATCGGCAGGGCCGCGGGACCGGCGTCCTGTATGCACAAGAACATATCAACAGTACGAAAGCGCGCCTTGCCCCGGACCAGCGTTAGGGTAGCCAGCACGGTCTCGCCGATAAAGGCAATCAGCCCCTTTGCATCTTTAAGGCCTTTCAGGACCGTTTTGCCAATTTGGCCCAACGCGGATTTTTTTTGCGCCGTGCGGCGCGCCCCGGCCCGCTCGGGCACCGCGCGCGCCAGTTTGAGCAGCGCCTGTACGCCTTCAGGCAATCCGGAGGCATCGAATTCAATATCATGGCTCTGACAATAATCGATGATCCTGAGGAGGTAAGCCGGCAGTCGGCTGTCCCAGCTTCCAAGCTCATGCGCCTGTAGTAAAACATGGCTTGGATTTTTAGAGGCATCCAAATCCGCGAGCACCTGTTCGGCTTGCTTGATTGTCGCGCCATGGTCCCAGTTGCCGGTCAACTGTATAGCCACGGTCGAATCGTCAATCCGAATGAAATTGACCTGGCCCGATACAGCGCTGACAGCGCTCACGGCATTCTCCTGCGAGCATCGTCTTCAGGGCATTCAGATCCTGTTCGCTGGTCATGAGGTTTTTTGATAATGCCTGTCTTTAACATAAATCGTTTCCGCCATAGTAAGAAAAGTTCATGCAAGAAAGTGTATCGCTGTCCGGATCTGACTGGGCAGCAAATACCGGTAAGGCACTGTTAAGACAGCAGCGATGGCTTTTGTATCCTGGTGTTAGAGCCTGCATATCAAATGAATAAGACAATGCATGTTGACAGGTTTAAGTATTTTTAAAGTAGCGATTGACTATAATTTGCGCCCCGACAAGGCAACTTATCTTCCTGCCTCAATCTCTAACTGATAAATCTGTTTTTTACTATCCCAAAATGAACAAAATCTTGCTAATGCCATTGTTATGGCTGATGGTTTTTTACGGCCCGGCAAAAGCTGACGCCATTACTGCGTCCCGAATAAATCCGGTTCAACTGGAATATCAGATTCACCTGCAGGTCAATCGCGAGCGGCAGAAATACGGCCTGGCTCCATTGGTTCAGGATGAAAATCTGACGTTTATAGCGCGTAATCACAGCCTGGATATGGCGAGGAATAATTTTTTCAGCCACATCAATCCGCTGGGTGAAGGTCCGGCCGAGCGCGGTAAACGCCAGGGTTGGAACAGGCAAAAACAGATCGGCCCCAACACATTGAGAACCGGTTTATCGGAAAATATTTTCCAGAACAGCCTTTACAGCACAATATTGAAGACGATCCAGGACGGCATCACCGTTGACCAGGAATATATCTGGTACAGCCTGGAGCAGATCGCACAAACGACAGTGCAGAGTTGGATGGATAGCACGTCGCACCGGAAAAATATCCTGTCGCCTCTGATTGACCGGCAAGGCATCGGCGTTGCCGTTTCAGGCAACGATGTCTATGTGACGGAGGATATGTTTTAACGGCGCTCTAATGGAACGATGGGGCGAGTACTATGGGCAAGTTGGGCGAGCAATTGAGGAAGCTTCAGCATATCGTCAAATGACTCTGCATCTCCGGCTTGGCTTAACGGGGTTTCACCATTACATACATACTGGAATGCGTTCATTCCTGCCGCTGCGGCTGCCTCAATTCCAACTTCGCTATCTTCTATAACCACACATTGGCTGGGTAAAAAGCCCATCGCATTCGCTGCGTATTGGAATAAGCCCGGATCTGGCTTCCAAGAGCCAACTTCATACGAACTGAAGATATTATTGCCAAAGTAAGGCGCGAGACCGCTAATTTCGAGCGCCTGACGGATTTTCAAAGGCGGTCCGCTTGAGGCAATGCACTTGGGAAAATTCGTGGTTTCGAGCATTTCAATAACGCCGGGCATGGGTTTCAGCTCGCTAGAGAAGAGTTCCGTAACACGCTGACGGTAATGCTGTTCAAAGTTATCCGGTAAATTCTGGCAAAGATGGCGCTCAAGATCAGAAAAAATTTGGGCCAGCTTTTTGCCGCGATATCGTTGGATCAATGACTCCACGGTATCGGTCAACTGCGGAAGCAGATCAAGAAACGCTTGATTGCAAAGCCTCTCACTATCCACGAGCGTGCCGTCCAAATCAAAGATTACACAGATGAGGGCCATTTATCGAGATGCCTGATGTAGACTATAAAAATTTTCGTATATCTTCCATACTTTTTCTATTAACGACAACCAAGTTTTGATTGTTGCATTGCTACCTTGATTCTTTTTCAAATAATGGCGCAAACTCCCCATAGCCGCTTTCCTTGAGCTTGTCGGCCGGAATGAAGCGCAACGCGGCTGAATTCATGCAGTAGCGTTTGCCGCCCGCCTCTTTGGGGCCGTCATCGAAGACATGGCCCAGATGAGAGTCGGCCAGGCGGCTGCGGATTTCGGTGCGCGTCGTGAAAAAACCATGATCTACTTTGGTCGTGATGCTGTCCATGCCGATCGGCCTGGTAAAACTCGGCCAGCCTGTGCCTGAGTCGTATTTGTCCAGCGAGCTGAACAAAGGTTCGCCGGAAACCACATCAACATAAATGCCGGGCTGCTTGTTATCCCAGTATTCGTTGTCGAACGCGCGCTCCGTGTCTTCATGCTGCGTCACGTCAAACTGCAGCGGCGTCAGCCGTTTTTTCAGCTCATCCTGCGTGGGCTTTACGAATGAGCGGGCGTCCCAGGCTGAAGCCGTCGCGGCCCATAGCGATAAAGTCAGCAATAAAATGGTTTTGTTCATAGCAAACCTCCGGAAAATTACACATAGCCGCTATCGTAAGCATTGCCTTAAGACAATGTTTATTTCCGGTAATTCACGTAAAGCCGGGGAGCGAACAGAGAAAGGCAAGGGAAACTGCCTGTTCTGATGTTCGATCCCCGGAAAAGATCAGTAACGCTTAACTTGCAACGCCCAGGATCACTGCGCCGGCTTTGAATACGACGGTTGCAGGCTGGCCTTTGCGCAAGCCCAGCGTTTCAGCGCTTTCGTTAGTGACGGTGGCGGCAATTTGTTCGCCGCCGGCTAATTCGATGTCGACTTCGGTATTGACCGCGCCCGGCTTGACTTGAGTGATCGTTCCGGACAGTTGATTGCGGGCGGAAAGCCGGTAGCCGCCGAAATCGGTGACAATGATGATTTGCGGGGCCTTGACCAGCGCGATGACTTCCGTGCCGGTTTTGATGGCCAGGTTTTCCGCTGATTCTTTGGTGATCGAGGCGACAATCGTAGCGCCCCCGTTCAGACCGACATGCACTTCGGCATTGACCGCGCCGATGATGACTTCCTTGACAGTGCCTTTGAATTGATTGCGTGCACTTGCTTTCATGATAAAACCCCCTGTTTAATATTGATTAATTCAAGATCGAGGTGCCCTTGATCTGCACATAAACCCCCATGCCGACCTGCAAATCCAGCAACATTGCCGATTTGCGGGTGATGTGCGCCAGCAATGCCTGAGTGCCGATTCGCAAGCGCACCACGGTTTGGCCGTCGTGACTATTGGCCAGGCCTGTGATGGTGGCGAGAAGGACATTGAGAATGCTGGTGGCGGTTGGCGCCTCAAGGCAGATACTAACATCCCGGGCATAAATTTGCACGCGCAGTTGGGCGCCGACATCGGCATCGATGGACGGCAGACTCAGCGTGCCGCCGGCAAAAGCAACATAAGTCAGATGGTAATCGGTTTCATGTTCGACGACGGTAACAGGCCAGACCGTGGCCGCCTCCCGGTCATGCGCCAGCGGCACATCAAGACGGCTCAGCGTTTCCGCCAGCGGCCCCGAAGCCAGCGCCCGGCCTTCGGTCATAATCACCAGAGTGTCGGCCAATTGCGCGACTTCCTGCTGGGAATGCGTGACATAAAGCACCGGAATGTTGAGTTCCTTATGCAGGCGGATCAGAAACGGCAGGATTTCCTGTTTGCGCTGGGAATCCAGCGCCGCCAGCGGCTCGTCCATCAGCAGCACCTCGGGACTCAAGGCCAGCGCGCGGGCGATGGCGACGCGCTGCCGCTCGCCGCCGGATAGCCCTTCCGGCATTCTGGCCAATAAATGGTCGATGCCCAGCAACTCGATCACCTGTTGCAGATCGACCGCGTCCGATGTTTTACCGATACGTTTCCGGCCAAACTGCAAGTTGCCTGCGACGGTCAGATGCGGAAACAGGCTAGCCTCCTGAAACACATAGCCCAGAGACCGTTTATGGGTCGGCACGAACACGCCGCGCTCGCTGTCCTGCCAGATCTTGCCGTTGATTTTCAGAAAACCTTGAGGCGCCCGTTGCAGGCCGGCAATGCAGCGCAGCAAAGTGGTCTTGCCGGAGCCGGACGGGCCGAACAGCACTGTGACGCCCGAACCGGGCAGACGCAGATCGACGTCGAATTTGAATTCGCCGTAATCGAGAAGAAAGCGGGCGTTGATAGTCTGGGTCATTTGAGTTGATGGGCGACAGGGTGGGTTTTCAACACGCTGTACATCAACAGCAATACCGAGAACGAAAACGCCAGCAGGCCGCCGGCCAGCCAGTGCGCCTGACCGTATTCCAGCGCTTCGACATGATTGTAGATCTGCACCGACACGACCCGCGTCTTGTCGGGAATATTGCCGCCGACCATCAGTACCACGCCGAATTCGCCGACCGTATGCGCAAAGCCCAGGATCGTGGCGGTCAGAAAGCCGGGCCGGGCCAGAGGCACCACGACATTGAAAAAAGTATCCAGCGGACCGGCGCGCAGCGTGGCCGCCGCTTCCAGTGGCCGATCGCCGATGGCGGCAAAGGCGGCCTGCAAGGGCTGCACGACGAACGGCAGCGAATACAGGACCGACGCCACGACCAGACCGCCGAAAGTGAACGGCAAGGTGCCCAGACCCAATTGGGTCGTCAGTTGGCCGATGGGACCGTGCGGCCCCATCAGCACCAGCAGATAAAAGCCCAGCACGCTCGGCGGCAATACCAGCGGCAAAGCGACCAGGGCATTGCAGACGCCTTTCCAGCGCGACGTCGTGCGGGTCAGCCACCAGGCCAGCGGCGTTCCCAGCATCAGCATCAGCAGTGTGGAAAGGCTCGCGACCTGGAAGGTCAGCCACAGGGCGCTGATATCGGCCGCGTCCAGCATCATCTTGTTACCCGGCAATGCCGTAGCCGTATTTGCGGATGATTGCCAACGCTTCCGGCGATTTCAGAAATTTCAGCAGCGCCGGCGCGGCCGGGTTTTCGGCGCCGGTTTTCAGCAGTACCGCATCCTGCAAAATAGGGCTGTGCAGGTTGCCGGGCACAATCCAGCCTGAACCGCTGGCAATTTTGCCATCTTTAATGACTTGCGACAGTGCCACCAAACCGAGTTCGGCGTTGCCGGTACTGACGAACTGATAGGCTTGGGCAATGTTTTCACCCTGCACAAGCAAGGGCTGGAGTTTTTCCAGTACGCCCTTGTTTTTCATCAACTCGATCGCCGCCGCGCCGTAAGGGGCCAGTTTGGGATCGGCCAGGGCCAGATGCTTGAAACCGCCTTTGTCGAGAATCTGCCCCTGATCGTCGACCAGACCTGGCGTGGCCGACCATAAAACCAATTTGCCGACGGCATAAGTGAAGCGGCTGCCAGGCACAGCCAAGCCGGCTTGCTCCAGCTTGAGCGGCTTTTCGTTGTCGGCCGACAGAAACACTTCAAACGGCGCGCCGCTCTCGAATTGAGCGACAAATTTGCCCGAGGAGCCGAACGACAGCTTGGCGCTGTGGCCGGTGGCTTTCTCAAACGCCTCGGCGATCTCGGTCATCGGCTGGCTGAAGTTGGCTGCGACTGCGACCAGCGTGGTTTCGGCATGCGCAATCACATTGAGAGAAAACAGACACAAAATCAGCAGGGCGCTCTTTAAAGAATTAAATGACATGGCTTATCTCCAAAATAAAAAAGCTATTGAAGCGGAGGTATTCCTTCCGCCTGCCGGCAAATGCCGGCCTTAAACAAAGCGCCGCGTGGGCGACATGATACTAAAACCGGAACAAACTCTGCACATAGAAATAATCAAGATCCTTGGCATCCGGCGCCGACGGGGCATTTTTGGCGAATTCGCCTTTGAACAGATGCGCCCAGCCGGTTTCCAGATTCAGGCTGCTGTTGATATCCCAGCGCGCGGCTAACTCCAATTGATGGCCGACAAAATTGCCGGTATTGCCGGTTGTGTCCCGCAAGTTGGCGGCGGTCCAGGCGTCTTTATCCTCGGCCAGCCAAAAAAACCGGTGAGCTAAGAAAGCTTGCACGTCCGAACGCGGCTTAATGCCGATCCGGTAGCCCGGCGTGTTGATGTTGCTGCGGGCAAACGTGCCGTAGATGCCGGTAGGCCCGTACTGAAAACGGCGCGCGCCGAACAGGGTGTCGAAACGTTCATCCTTGCCGTCGTTCGGATCGCGATCGCCGCTGGCATAGTCGTATTCGAGCGACAGGCGCGGAGACCAGGGTAGATCGAAGGTATAGCCGACATTGAAGCTCTGATACCAGGCCCGGTGCTGCAAGTCCTTGCCGTCGGAGGCTTTTTTACTGGAGCGCACCGTGCCGATCTGGCCGATGGCTTCCAGTTCGAAATCGAACTGCTCTTTGGCGGGTTTGCGGTAAACACGCATGCCGGGCGTGAAATAGCGGCGATTGTTGGTGGGATTGCGTTTGCGGTCGCCTTCGTCCAGGTGATACAGGTATAGCTCGGCATTGGTTTTCCAGGGCAGATCGTAGACTTCCAGAAAACCGCCGGAGAACCAGGTTTGGTATTCCGGTTCGTCGAAACTGTGGAAATGGTCGAGAAGCTGAGCCGAATTATTCGGATAACGGCCGACCGGCATCGTGACAAAGGCATTGAATTGCCAGTTGCCGTAGTCGAGAAGGCGCATTCGCAAACCGTCGAAAGTGTTGATGGTGTTGCGCATATTATTTCTGGCAATTAGGCGGCGGCTGCCGAAATTCAAGGTCTGTCGTCCGGCGATGACTTCCGCGCCCAGGCCGCTGTAAGCGACGTTTTGATCGGCCCAGGCCAGATAGCCCTGGATAAAATCGGCTTCATCGACATGGGTATTGTTGAGTCCGGAGCCTTCATCCGCGCCGAATTGCCGTGCATCCAGGAATTCGCCGCCAACCCGCCAGTGGCCGAAGCGTGCTTCCAGCGACAGGTCGATCTGCATCGGGATTTGCTGGTCGCCGCCTTGGCTGTTGGCTTTAAAACTGCCGTCCAGGGTTTCATAGCGGGTGCGCTGTTCCAGCGATAACGACAGCCAATCCGGCAGATTCAGGGCATCGTGCAGATTCCAGACCGGCTTCTCGTATTTGCCGAAACCGTTCAGCGCATCGCGCATCTGGCTGGAAAACGGGGCAAAAGGCGGCTGCGTGTAGCTTTTCTTTTCTTCCGCCGCCTGAACAGGAGTGCCGCTCCCCATGTAAGTGCCGGCGGCGATAATCAAACTGAGTGTATGGCCGGCGGTAGTCATGCCGGTAGTATGTTTTTTTTGCATGGTCAAACCTGATAATTATTATTGTAAGTACGAAATCTATATCGCAACGCTTACTTTGAAGCCCCCAAAAATAAGCATCGCTCTAGCTCAATTCGTTATATATGTAAGTATATAGCGACAATAATTTTCAAGCAAATAATGTGCCGGTTATTGAGGTGACACATGTCATTGAGTTATACCGGTTATTGTTGTTGAGCCGGAAAGTAAATAATGTTGGGTTGCAAACATTTACTAGCCCCTGTGGAAGCAATGCCTACAAGGAGCATAGAAATCGACATCGGGATGCAAGCGGATACACTCTTTCGGCCGAAAGGCAGAAGGGCGGCGGTTTGATTTCCAGGGAGGAGGGCGCTTCAGTAGGTTTTATAAGGCAGGAATTTTCCTGACATCGTGATCTTGACGCGGTCGCCATTCGGGTCGGGTTCGCGGGTCAGATCCATTTTGAAATCGATGGCGCTCATGATGCCGTCGCCGAACTCTTCGTGGATCAATTCCTTGAAGGTCGTCCCATACACGTTGATCAATTCGTGGAAGCGATATATCAGCGGATCGGCCGGAATGGCGGTGGGCAATGAACCTTTGTAAGGCACAACCGTCAGCCATTGCCTTTCTTCCTCGGTCAGACCGAACAATTCTCCCACCACAGCGGCCTGATCTTTCGTGAGCGTCATCTGGCCGAGGCAGGCGGCCGTGACCCATTCCTTGCTCAGGCCGACCTTTGCCGCGACGTCAGCCCATTTCAGCCCTCGGCTGACTTTGGCGGCAATGATTTTCTCGGTAACGTTGATTCTGTTCATTGGATTCTCCTGGTTTGTGAAAAAGTGCGTATGAGCGGTACGGATAGATAGCGATTCATGAGAGCTTCCTTCATTAACCCGCTGACAAAATTGAGCGGGAATCGGGCAAGTTGACACCGGGCAGCAACAGAAGCAAAGGCCAGGCTCAATTCGGGCCAACTTCATGTAGGAGGCTTGGCGGAAGGGCTTTGCCGCTATTTCTTGTTCTATTTCTGAGCGCCACAGGTTAAGCCCTTCCCCAAGTTGGTTAAAGGGATGCAGGCATTGACTGCCGCATCCCGCTTTCAGGTCAAGCGACGGTTATCCCTTCTTCTTGAATTTAGCCGCTTCTTCCGAACCGCCGGTGGCATCGCCTTTGCTGTAGGAATGCGCGCCGACGCCCGCCAGCTGGCCGCCTTGAACCACCAGATACTCGTCGCGGATGGGCCGGCCCTCGAAGTAGCACTCCAGAATCTCGCGGGTGCCGGCCGCATAGCGCGTCTGCGCCGACAGGCTGGTGCCTGAAATGTGAGGCGTCATGCCGTGATGCGGCATGGTGCGCCACGGATGGTCGTTCGGCGCCGGCTGAGGGAACCAGACATCGCCGGCATAGCCCGCCAATTGACCGCTTTCCAGGGCGCGGACGATGGCGTCGCGATCGCACAGTTTGCCGCGCGCCGTATTGATCAGGTAAGCGCCGCGTTTGAAATTCTTCAGCGTCTGCTCGTTGATCATGTGCTCGGTTTCAGGATGCAGCGGGCAGTTCAATGTCACGACATCGCACACCTTGGTCAGGCTGTCCAGGCTGGTGTGATAGGTCAGATCGAGTTCCTGCTCGACCGATTCCGGCAGGCGATGGCGATCCATATAATGCAATTTCACACCGAAAGGTTTGAGCAGGCGCAGTACGCGTAGGCCGATACGGCCGGCAGCCACAGTACCGACTTGCATCGCTTCCAGGTCGTAGGAGCGCGCCACGCAGTCGGCGATATTCCAGCCGCCTTTGATCACCCAGTTGTAGGACGGAATATAGTTGCGCACCAGCGCGAGCGTCGCCATCACCACATGCTCGGCAACGCTGTTGCTGTTGCAGTAGGTGACTTCGGCGACGGTAATGCCGCGCTCCATCGCCGCCTGCAGGTCAGTATGGTCAGAGCCGATGCCGGCCGTCACGATCATCTTGAGATTTTTCGCCTTGGCGATGCGTTCGGCCGTCATGTAAGCCGGCCAGAAGGGCTGCGAAATCACGATGTCGGCATCATGCAGTTCGCGGTCCAGGACGCTGTCGGCGCCATCCTTGCTGGAGGTGACGATAAATTGGTGGCCGTTTGATTCCAGATACTTGCGCAGGCCCAGTTCGCCGGACACGCTGCCAAGCAGGGCGCCGGGCGTGAAGTCAATGGCCTTGGGCGTCGGCAGGGTTTGCCCGTCCGGGTAACGCTCCGGCTGCGGGCAGTCATCCCGTGCGTAGGAAGTCGGATAACCGTCGATCGGATCATCGTAAAGAACACAAATAATTTTAGCCATTTTTCCATCTCCATCATGAGTTGAATTTTGAAGATCGGTCCTGATCTTTGATTGATCGGGACCGGAGTTTATCCTGGCCAGATGACAATATTGTCCGCTTTACCGGTGACGGGCGTCTAATCGTTTGCAGATATGGCTTGATAACTCGCGGTTATCGATGAATCGAATCCTTGTTGCAATTTAGAGTGCAGGGCTATATTCCTGGCAGCCATCCAAAAAGAGGCCAGCGTATCTTTACGGTATTGGCATGCGTTTCTCGAAGCCAAGCCGTTATATCCCTTTTTTGTTAACTTACCGACAATGTCAGGATGAATTTGTCTTATTTGTGACAATCGCACAAAGCAGGTGTGTCTCTCTGACGTCGGAAAAAAGGAGGCGATGCGGAGAGACGCAAGTTTATCGGTTCTCGCAAGAATAAGTGGGTATAGACGGGGCTCCGGGTGGCGTGCCATCGATTGTAGCCATGACGCATTTGCCTGGCATGCATGTTGCTAATTACATTCGTTATATATATGAGGTTATAACGAATGATAAAAATACAGCACGGACGCGAACCGTTTTCGCGCAACAAACTCGCCCTTGCCGTTTCGACGGCGCTGGCTCTGGGTCCCATGCCGCTGCTTGCCGCCCCCACGGGCGGCGTGGTTGTCAACGGCAGCGCGGCGATCGGCCAGTCAGGGGCGGCGACCAACATCACCCAGCACACGCAAAAGGCAGCGATCAACTGGCAGGGCTTCTCGGTGGGCCAGGGCGAAACAGTCAACTTCCAGCAGCCGAACCCGTCGTCGATCACCCTCAACCGCGTGGTGGGCAATGAAAGGAGCGTGATCGAAGGGGCGCTCAAGGCCAACGGACAGGTCTTCCTGGTCAATTCCAACGGTGTACTGTTCACCCGGGGCAGCAGCGTCAATGCCGGCGGGCTGGTGGCGAGCACGCTGGACATCAGCAACGAAGACTTCGAAGCCGGCCGCTATGTCTTCCAGGGCAGCGGCGGCAGCGGATCGGTGATCAACATGGGCACCCTCAGCGCGGCCGACGGCGGCTATGTGGCGCTGCTGGGCAGGGAGGCGTTGAACCAGGGCGTGGTCGTCGCCACCCGCGGCACGGCGGCGCTGGGCGCCGGCGAGCGGATCACGCTCAACTTCAATGGCGACTCGCTGCTGAGCGTGAGCATCGACCAGGGCGCGCTCGATGCGCTGGTGGAAAACAAGGCGGCGATCTACGCCGACGGCGGCAAGGTATTTCTCACCGCCCGCGCGGCCGACGACCTGCTCGGCAGCCAGGTGAACAACAGCGGGCTGGTGGAGGCGCAAACCCTGGACGACCTCAAGGGCGAGATCGTCGCCCATGCCTACGGCGGCACCGCGAACATCGCCGGCACGCTGGACGCTTCGGCACCGGCCGGCGGCGACGGCGGCTTCATAGAAACCAGCGGCGACAAGGTGAAGATCGCCGAGAGCGCAAACGTCACCACCCGCTCCGGAACCGGCGCGACCGGACAGTGGCTGATCGATCCCGACGGTTACACCATCGCCAACAGCGGCGGCGACATCAGCGCCACCCAGCTTTCCAGTTTTCTTGCCAATAATTTGGCGAACATCACCATCGAATCGACCCAGGGCAGCGGTTCCGACGGCGACCTCAACGTCAACGACGCCGTGAGCTGGAGCAGCAACACCAAGCTCACCCTAAAGGCCACCGACGACGTGAACGTCAATGCAACGATCAACGCCAGAGGCGATGCCGCCGGCCTCACGCTCGCCGCCGGGAACGACATCAATGTCAATGCCGGCATCACGTTGAGCGGCGACAATGCGGCGCTGGCGATGAATTACGGCGGGGATTACAACATCCTGACCCCGGCGAGTTTTAGCGGAACGGTGCTGGATGCCGACGGCAAACCGGTGGCGAAGCAGGATACCAGCGGCGGGAAATACGGTAGCGTGACGCTGTCCGGCAGCGACAGCAGCTTGATGCTCAACGACCAGGATTACACGCTGATCCGCAGCATGGACGATCTGGGGGCGATCAGCGGCATTGACGGCCATTACGCGTTAGCCAAAAACCTTGATGCGGCAAGCTGGAGCAACGCCCATATCGGCGCCCCAACGGTGGTCGATCGGTTTTCGGGCGTGCTGACCGGCCTGGGGCATACCGTCAGCAATCTGACCCTCCGTGTGTCGGAACCCCCAGCCGATAATCCGTTTGGCCTCTGGCGCCTGGGGTTGATCGGTTGGGCGGAGAACGCCACCACGCTCCGCGACATCGGCGTCGTCAACGCCGACATTTCCGTCACAGGCTCGGCGCAAGGAGGCGGCGGCATTCTGGCCGCCAATGTCGGAGACGACGATGATCCGGAAACTCCCTACTTCCCAGGCAACATCTATAACGCCTATAGCACCGGCAGCATCAAGGGAACCACTGGGGTAGCGGGTCTCGTTGGAGTGTTCATGGGGACAATGTCCAATGCCTATTCGACCGCCGATGTCGTTAGTGGGAATACCGACTATGCGGGGGGAAATTCCGGCGGTTTGATAGGCAGAGCGTTTAGTGCCGAGCTCAAAAACGTCCACGCGACCGGGAATATCACGCTGTTGGGTGAAAAGTACGGATTCGCACCTGACAGCGGTGGCGGCTTGGTCGGTTGGATGGCGAATTCGAGTATAGCCAACGCCTATGCCATGGGCAGCGTCGATAGTACTGATCCGTCAACGAGTTTGGGCGGCTTGGTCGGTAGTATGCGGATAGAACCTGCAGTTTCCATTCCTGTCCAGGATTCTTTTGCAACGGGCGATGTCACGGGCGGAAAGATGCTTGGAGGGCTTATCGGCCAAATGAAGGCGGGTGGCTCCACCGAGTTTCCTATTACCGTCAAAAACAGCTATGCGACAGGGAACGTGACCGCCAACTATCCGCAGAAGGATGCGCTGGGGGATGGTGCCGGCGGTTTGATAGGCTTCGCGGATTTAGGTGTTAGTACCGGGATGTTAACGGTGGATGGCTCCTTTGCCACCGGTGACGTTGTGCTCACTGATAATTACGGCGGCTTTGGTTATGCCGGCGGGCTGATAGGCCGGTTGAACACCAAAGCCGGCACAATCACGAATTCCTATGCCACCGGCGATGTTTACGCGCCCAACTCAAACGCTATAGGCGGTTTGATCGGCTCAGCGACTAGCCGCGGTAGAGATGGATACATGCTCACTATCAGCGGTTCTTATGCTACAGGGAATGTCACGGGCTACCGAACCGTAGGCGGTTTAGTTGGTTCTCTTGGCGGCGCTTTTAGCAAGACGCCAAGCGCCACCATCAGTAACTCATGGTCGAGCGGGAAAGTTGCCTCAACTGCACCATCCACGGGATTCAGAGGCGTCGGTGGTTTAATCGGGCAGGGGTATAGAGTAAACGTTAATTCCGATGTGTATTACAACGCCGAGGGCGTTTCCGGCGCTTTCGGCAATGAAGGCAGCAATGCGGCTTTGATTGGAACCGATAACAGTCAAGGTTTGACCGGAGAGCAGGTCCGCGACATGGAGTATTACGCCAATGGGACCATCGATCAGGTATTAGCTGACCGCGCTGCCGCACAGGCAGCTGCAGAAGCCGCAGCACAGGCAGCTGCAGAAGCCGCAGCACAGGCAG
>NZ_JADMKV010000065.1:18762-23954 GCF_015476545.1 Methylobacter sp. BlB1
CAGGCAGCTGCAGAAGCCGCAGCACAGGCAGCTGCAGAAGCCGCAGCACAGGCAGCCGCAGAAGCCGCGGTACAGGCCACGGCACAGGCTGTAGCTAACACTGCATCGCAGCTGGGCGCGGCGCGGATGGCTGAGGTTCGACGGCAGTCCACCCAGAGCTCCGGCACAAATACTCAGTCAGCCGCAGCCCCACCCAGCATTGACAATAACATTGTTTTCACTGACCCGGGCAGCTATTCCGCACATGTGCGGCGTATTGAGGTTGATGGAGTGATTTATGACTTGGATGAGGAGGATAAAGACTTGGATAAGGAGGATAAAAAATGAATAACGAATAATTTAGTGAATAGACACCACATCCTGGTGTTGGCCAGTTAACGATGACTGGATAGATGTTCTGCAGGAAACGATATCGTTGCGCCGCGCAGGCCTCGACGAGCTTCGTCAGCTTTTATTTAATTCTTTTGGAAGAGAAAACCATGAATCAATTTTCAAGATACATCCGCAAAGTAATCGGTACGGCAGCATTATTGCTGGTATCCGCCTATTCCTATGCCGTGGATTGTCCGGGAGGGAGCAATTTTTACCATCAGTCAATAGGTACCGTAACACCGATAACCACGACGATAACGGTTGCGGTGGCATCCAATTTCAAAGACCCTGCGGCGGAATTGGCTGACGACTACGTTGTTGGAACTTCATACAAGGTAAATCTGTGCCATGGTTCGTCGGGAACCATTTCCTCAAGCATTACCGGCGGAAATCCGTATAACATTTCACTATTTCTGTCCGCCGATCAAGGTTTTGCAACGGATGTCGTGACTGCTGGTAAAAACTTGGGTTCAGAGTTCCGATATGCCAAAGGTATACCTGTGTTTTTGCTGTCCCCTAATGCTTACAATTCCAATGTTGCGGCAGATTATTTCTTGACGGGACAAGGTAGTGGCGCTTATGCCGACGGTCTCTCGGACTATGTGGTTCTGAAACATTCTTCCGGAACGCCTACAGCAAGTACGATCGCCGTTGCAAATCATACGAATGCTCCTTATGGATTTGCGGCCGGCTATATATTAAGTCCCATGGGATTCTGGAATACGGGTACACTTCTTTATAATGCTGGTACAAACGTAACGACGGCTTGTTCGAGCCTAATTTCTGGCAGTCAGTGGCAATGCGAATACAACAATGTTGATCTCACCTTGCAGGCTATCAATAACAATTCGGTGACGGGTGGATTTGTCGGCTGGTCTCAAGTGTGCGACTCCGGAACCTATCCGTCAGCACGATATGTCAAGTTCTCAAATAGTTCCTACTTAACGCAACAGTATGGCGTTCTGATCGATATTGCCAGTGGCGCCCAGGAAACAGTCGCGGCAGACCTGGTGTCTTATATGGATATTGGATCGGGGGCGTGGAACACTTTTTTGACCAACCACTGCTACCAAACGCTTTGAGTTTTTTGCGTGGCTTAATGTACCGATCAAGTCAAAGGTATAGCTACGCTTCTGCCCCGCTCGCCGGGACGCCAGCCGCCGCTGCCCGCGGCGGCTGGCCTTTTTTACCAGTCACTGTTATCAATTAATTAAATGAATCGATTTTCTCGCGCCGGCGCCACAAACCGCCGGCTATTGAACTTTTTCGCCCTGTGGATGGGCTGTACCTTTTCCGGCGCGGCCCAGGCCGAGACGCCCGTGATACCCAACTACCGTATCGGCGACGCGATCAAGGACGCGCAGCAGCCGCGCCGTCCCCCGCCGCGCGAGGCGCCCGAGCCGGAAATTGTCGAGCAGGAGACGCGCCCGCTGACCCTGCCCAAGGGTGAAACGCTGATGGTGCGCGAGTTCCGGCTGGAAGGCGCGGAGTTCATTCCCGAAGCCGAGTTGCAGGCCGAACTCGACCCCTACAAGGGGCGCGCGCTCAGCATGGCCGAAATTCAGGAAGCCGCTGCCAGGCTCACCGCGCTTTACCGCAGCCGGGGCTATCTGGTGGCGCGGGCCTATGTGCCGCGACAGGACGCCACCTCGGGGGTGTTGACCATCCGCATCATCGTCGGCAAGTATGGAAAGTTTACGCTCGACAACAAGTCGCTGGTGAACGACGGTCTGCTGCTGGGCGCCTTTGCTTCGCTGCAAGGGGAAAGCGCGGTGACGCGGGACGAGCTCGAGCGCGCCATGCTGCTCATCGATGACATGCCCGGCGGGGCCATGCCCAAGCTCACGATCGCGCCGGGCGAAGCCGCCGGCACCTCGGATTTCGGCATAGAGGTGCCCACAGACCAGCGGGTGCAGGGCTATCTGCTGGGCGACAACCTGGGTTCGCGCTATACCGGCGAGTACCGCCTGAGCGCGGGGGCATCGTTGAATTCGCCGCTCGGCATTGCCGATCAGCTCACCGTGGGCGGCATGGTGAGCGAAGACACGGGGCTGATAAACGGCCGTGCGGCATACAGCTTACCGTTGATGAACAATGGCCTCAGGGCGGATATCGCGGCGGCGGTGACGACCTACGAGCTGGGCTCCATCTATGCCGACCTCGACGCGACGGGCGAGGCCTATTACTTCGATGCGGCGCTGAGATATCCGCTGCTGCGCAGCCGCGAGCAAAGCCTCTACCTGTCGTTTGGGCTGTCGGAGAAGCTGCTGCGCGACAAGATCGGCGCGGCGGATCTCGCCACCTCCAGGGAGGCGAAAACCGGCAACCTGGGCGTGCGCCACGAGCGCTGGGGTTCCCTGTTCGGGCTGGGGATCTACAGCACTGCGACGGTCGGCTTCACCTACGGCAATCTCGACTTCAGCAACGCGGAGCAGGAAGCGCTCAACAGGGCCGGCGCCAACACCGCAGGGGATTACGCGCGGCTCAATGTCGATCTTTTAGCCTCGCTCTCTCTGGCGCCGTCGTGGAAACTGAACACCACGGTGAGCCTGCAGAAAGCGCTGTTGGACAAGAACCTCGATGCCGTCGAGCAGATGAACCTGACCTGCAGCAGCTGCGGCGGCGTGAAGGCCTACCGCGAGACGGTGACCGGCGACAACGGCTACCTGATCGGGGTCGAACTGCGCTACGCCCTGCCGGACTGGAGCGGCATCAGGCATACGGCGGGCGTGTTCGCCGACACCGGAGCCGTCAACCTGGAGAATGGCAGCTATGCGCTGGAGAACAGCATCCAGCTGTCCGACGTCGGTTTCGGCTACTACGTGGGCTGGGGGCCCTTCAACGGCATGGTCCAGTACGCGCATGGCGTGGGACCGCGCCCGCATGCCGTAGCAAGCGAAGACGATAACCGTGTGCTGGCGCAGGTCGGCCTGGCGTATTGAACTGTAAAGGAGACATCGATATGAACATGGAATGGCTGGCGGGGGCGATCGACTACGGCGTGATCGGCTTGCTCAGCGCCGCTGGCGTGGTCGCGGCGGCAATCCCTACAGGCGGAGGTAAGCAGGCCAAGACAGCAACGGCTACGGGCACGCGGGCGATGGCGGGGGTGAAGTGATGCGCAAGGTGGCAACGGCAGGGGCGATGGCGCCCGCGCCCGGTTCCCGCTTAGGCGTCGGTATCGGCCTGTTCGCTTCGCTGGCACTGCATGCGGTGCTGGCGATGGGTGTGTTGAACGTGAACGTGCGCAAGCCGGCGCCGCAGCGCGATCAACTGGTGGTGCAGTATATCGGCATGGTGGGCAACCGCCAGGCCGAACAGAAGCAGCGGGGCGACGATATCGAGCGTAACGCGCCGAAGGCGCCCGCGCCGCCGCCCCAGAAGGCAGTGAAGAAGATGGTGAAGAAGGCGATGGCGCCTGAGCGGTCTGCACGCAAGGTTCCGAATCCTATGAAGGAGCAGCCGGGTAAGACCGAGACCAAGCCGAAGCCGGAACAGCAGCCGGAGCAGCAACTGGCAAGGGCTGCACCACCCGCAAGCGAACAAACCATGCCCAAAGGGGCTGAAGCGCAGCAGGTGAAGCAGACCTTGAAGCCCCGTGAATCGGAAGTGAGCCTGATCCGCAAGTACCTTGCCGGCCTGACACAGGAGATCCAGGATCACCTGGAGTATCCGCGGGAAGCGCGCGACGCCGGGTACGTGGGCGCGCCCACGATCCGCTTTACCATTACCGAGAGCGGCGACATCCTGCCGACCTCTCTGTCCGTTCATAAGAGCAGCGGTTCGGCCCTGCTCGATGAAAAGGCGCTGCAGGCGGCACAGGCCGCCGCGCCGATGGCGAAGCCGCCGCGGCAGATGACGGTGACAATCACGGTGGCATTCATCCAGGAAGGGTGACCTGGATCAGGCGGCGCTGGAAACGGTCAAGGACTGGCGCTTCGTGCCCGGTCACCGCGGCGGCTAGATTGTGGCAGCCTGGATCGTCGTGCCTATTTTATTTACTCTTGAAGGATAAACTCATGGATTTCAAAGACAATCTCACTCATTTCCTGTCCCAAAGCGACGGCGTCGGACAAACGCTTTTTGGCTTGCTGGCCGCGATGTCGATCGCCAGCTGGTATTTCATCGTCGTCAAGGCTTGGCAAGGCGCCATGATGCGCCGGCGCTCGGCGCAATTTCTGAAAACATTCTGGGACGCCGCCTCGCTCGACGAGGTCGCCCGTTATCTGAATCAGCACGCGCCGAGCGAGCCGTTCGCCTATTTGACCTGGCATGCCATCACCGGGGCACGACATCACGCCACTCATGGCGCGCATCGCCTGCATGAGGCCGGCTCCGCCACGGAGTTTCTGACGCGCTCGATGCGCCGGGCGATCGGCGAGGAAACCGCGCGCCTGGAATGGGGCCTGACGGCCTTGGCCTCGATCGCCAGCACCGCGCCGTTCGTCGGCCTGTTCGGCACGGTCTGGGGCGTCTACCATGCCCTGCTCGGCATCGGGCAAGGCGGGGCCGCCACGCTCGACCAGATTGCGGGCCCCGTGGGCGAAGCGCTGATCATGACCGGGCTGGGCCTGGCCGTGGCGATACCGGCGGTACTGGCCTACAACGCTTGCGCGCGCGCCAACCGCCTGATGCTGGCGCGCCTTGATGCCTACGCGCATGACTTGTTTTCCTTCTTGACCACCGGCGCGCCCATGGGCGCGCAGTCAGCCGCCATGCCAACAGCGGCCGTTGTTCCGGGAGGTGCGTGATGGCCTTCGGCAGTTTCGACCAAAACAAAAGCCAGCATCCGGTTTCGGAAATCAACATGGTGCCGCTGA
>NZ_JADMKV010000066.1 GCF_015476545.1 Methylobacter sp. BlB1
GACGTTTAACGACGAGATCATGCGTGATCTGCTGAGCAGCAGCCTGAAAACCGCCAGCATCGATGAAAACGGCTGGCATGATTGCTGCGAAGGCCCGGGTTCTTGCGAAGGCAAATATATCGACTGGCTGACCATCAAGAATCAGGAACAAAGCGTACTCGAAGATGTGACACGCATTAAGAATCATCCGCTGGTGCCGTCCAACATTCCCGTCTACGGCTATATTTACGACGTAAAATCCGGCCGGCTGGTCGAAGCCCCGGCAGCCACGGAAGCCGGCAAAGCGCGGTAAACGCTACCCTGCCCGCCCTGCAAGGCGGGCAATTTTCTCAAAGCGAGCTTGCATGCCCGCCATAACAGTCTAAAATCCATAGCCTGTTTTCTCACTGTCAGATTTCTTTATGTACAACGAACTGCTCCCGGTCGTCGATGAAAACGACTGCGTGATCGATACGCTGCCGCGTCACTATGTCCATGCCCGATCCTTGCGCCACCGCGCTGTACATATCCTGGTCTTCAACGATCAGAACCAACTCTTTCTGCAGAAAAGATCGCTGCTGAAAGACCTCAATGCCGGCCTGTGGGATACTTCGGCGGCCGGTCATGTCGATGCCGGCGAAGATTATAATAGCTGCGCGCTCCGCGAAATTGAGGAAGAATTGGGCATCAAAGTAGATGGACTGGAACCTCTGTTCAAGCTGCCAGCTACGGCCGCTGTCGGCATGGAATTCATCCAGGCTTACCGCTGCCGGCACAACGGCCCGTTTACCTTGGCGCCTGAGGAAATCGAGACCGGCGACTGGTTTTCCGAGCACGACCTGTCTGCGCGCATCGCCGCCGATGATCAGACGCTGACCGAGACTTTTAAAACGATCTGGCGGCACTATAGGTTAAGCTCATGATTACTCAGCAACAACTCAACGATTTTTACGACAGCCTGCTGAATCCGCGAAGCTACGCCGACTATTGTCCAAACGGTCTGCAGATAGAAGGAACCGGCGAAATCGGGCGCATCGCCTTCGCCGTATCCGCGACGCGCGATTCGATCAGGCAGGCCATCGACAACCGGGCCGATGCCCTGGTCGTGCATCACGGCCTGTTCTGGAGCTTCCACGGCGCCCGGCCTCTGACCGGCGCCTTTGCCCAGCGCGTGCTGCCGCTGGTCAGACATAACATCAACCTGTTCGGTTATCACCTGCCTTTGGATGGCCATGCCGGCATCGGCAATGCCGCCGTCTTAGGCCGGCTGATCGGCTGCGGGCAACAGCAGCCATTCGGCGATTACAAGGGCTCGGCAACGGGCATCAAAGGCGTGCTGGAATCGCCTCTGACGGCGCCGCAATTGCAGGCAAAGCTAGCCGAAGTTCTCAAACATACCGTTATTTTGGCGACGCCGGACAACAATGCCCTAATCCGATCCGTCGGCATCATTACGGGCGGCGCCAACAGCGAATGGCGATTGGCGGCGGAAGAAGGACTGGACGCCTACATAACCGGGGAAATCAGCGAGCATGATTGGCATGAAAGTCAGGAAAACGGCGTACACATGTTCGCGGGCGGACACCATGCCACCGAACAGTTCGGCATACAGGCTCTGATGGAAAAAACGCGCGAGCAATTTGATATGGACTGTTTTTTTATCGAGAGCGACAACCCGGCTTGAACGCCGGGCATAAAAAAAGCCCGGTTGAGGGCTTTAGTGTCACTAGCATGAATGGCGGAGCGGACGGGGCTCGAACCCGCGACCCCCGGCGTGACAGGCCGGTATTCTAACCAACTGAACTACCGCTCCGTTTGCAGAGCGCGTATTCTACAACATTTTACTAACTCGTCAAGCTTATTCGCTATGAAACTGGAAAATCATCGGATTCAAGTCAACGACAGCACTGAAATCAGTTCCGTTTGGCTGATCCCTGAACAATACCAACATGCGTTGATTATTGCGCATGGCGCCGGCAATGACATGCAGTCCGGATTTGTCTGCGCCCTGCATGAAGGCATCGCCGAACACGGCATACTGACCGTCAAATTCAATTTTCCCTACATGGAGCAAGGCCGCAAGGCGCCTGACCGGCCTGCCGTCCTGGAAGCTGCCTGGCAGGCTGTCATCGATGCCGTATTGGAAAAGGCCAGGCTTGCGCCGGAAAAACTGATACTGTCCGGCAAAAGCATGGGCGGACGTTATGCGTCGATGGTAGCGGCGCAACGTCCGGGATTCGGCGGCGTCATTCTGTACGGTTATCCATTGCACGCGGCAGGTAAAACCGGCAAGTTGCGCACGGAGCATTTGCCGGCCATCTCGGCACCGATGCTGTTTTTTCAAGGCACGCGCGACGCCTTATGCGATCTCGATAAGTTGCAAATGGTTTTAAAGACGCTGCCCATGCATCCCGACCTGCATATCATCGAAGGCGGCGATCATTCCTTTAAGGTACTGAAGCGGTTTAACCGCAGCGAACAGTCAGTCATGGATGAAGTCATCGCAACCAGCGCCGCGTGGATTCAGAGCCGTTAGATGCGCAGGCCATTGAACCTTCCGCTTGCAACCGGCCTTTAGGCATATATTGCTATTCTAAACAGATGGGAAAGCAAAAAAGACCCGGCTACTTTCTACCTAGCTCAGCAGAATGAGCAGGAAAATAGTAGAATATTCCCAATTCATTATTAACCGGAGTTTGTTTTGTGGAAAATTTCACCCCTGTTTCTGCCTTAACGGGCGGCGCGCTGATCGGCATCAGCGCAACCCTCCTGCTGCTGTTCAATGGCCGCATGGCCGGCATCAGCGGCATCATGAACGGCGTATTCAACTCATCTGGAAGCGAAATGAGCTGGCGGCTTGCCTTCCTGGCCGGCCTGGTCATCGGCGCAGTTTTATTCAGCCTGATTGCGCCTGACTTCATTGCAATGCGGCAAAACTATCCTTTAGGACTATTGGCAGCGGGTGGATTCCTGGTCGGTTTCGGCACCCGTATGAGCAACGGCTGCACTAGCGGCCATGGCATTTGCGGCATCGCCAATTTATCGCCGCGCTCGATATTGGCCACACTGACTTTTATGGCCGGCGGCATTGTGACTGTATACATTATCCGCCATGTCCTGGAGCTGACTGCATGAAAAGAATCCTGCTCGCTCTCTTAAGCGGCATTCTATTCGGCATAGGGCTGTCGCTGTCGCAGATGGTCAATCCCGATAAAGTGCTGGGCTTTCTCGACATCACCGGCAACTGGGACCCGAGCCTCATGTTTGTCATGATCGGCGCTCTTGCGGTGGCGTTTGTATCTTTCAGGTGGGTGCTGAAGCGCCCGGCTCCCGTATTGGACGACGGCTTTCACATTTCCAAACGTCGAGAGATCGATAAACCTTTGTTATTGGGAGCCGGCCTGTTCGGCATAGGCTGGGGAATGACCGGCTATTGCCCGGGGCCTGCAGTATCTGGACTGGGATTGGGCACACTGGAAGCGCTGATCATGGTCGCTTCGATTTATGCCGGATTCTTTGCCCAGAAATGGTTTGCCGAAAGAAAATAAAAAGTTGTAGGGTATGCATCGCATACCTTTTTCGACGTTTATCGGCTCCGCACTCTAAAAAGGTACGCGGTGAGTACCCTACAACTTGATATGTGGAATGTTAAACCAAATGCCCCCACATATCGTACTCATCGGCCTCTTCCAGTTCGACTTCAACAAAGTCCCCGACTTTCAGATGCGTTGCGCCATCGATGAACACCTGGCCATCGATTTCCGGCGCATCGGCCTTGCTTCTGGCGACAGCGCCTTCCTCAACGACTTCATCGATCAGCACAGTCTCAATGCGGCCTACGCGCTGCTGCAGGCGTGCGGCGCTGATTTCGGCCTGATGCGCCATGAAGCGCGCTAAACGCTCCTGCTTGACTTCTTCAGGCACCTGATCCGGCAAGTCATTGGCAACTGCGCCTTTGACCGGCGAATAGGCAAAGCAGCCGACCCGGTCCATTTGCGCCTCGGTCAAAAAGTCGAGCAATTCTTCAAACTCCTGCTCGGTTTCGCCCGGAAAGCCGACGATGAAGGTGCTGCGCAGAGTGATATCGGGGCAGATTTCGCGCCATGCCCGAATTCTTTCCAGGTTATTTTCGCTGGCGGCCGGGCGCTTCATCAGCTTCAGTATGCGGCTGTTGGCATGCTGAAACGGGATGTCCAGATAAGGCAGGATTTTACCTTCGGCCATGAGCGGAATCACGTCATCGACATGCGGATACGGATACACATAATGCATGCGCACCCAGATGCCCAGATCGCCCAGCGCTCCAGCCAGATCATAAAACCGCGTTTGTACGGAACGGCCTTTCCAGTCGCGGCTCTGGTACTTCAGGTCCAGGCCATAAGCGCTGGTATCCTGCGATACGACCAGCAGTTCCTTGACGCCGGCATTGGCCAGACGCTCGGCTTCGAACAGGACATCGTCGACAGGCCGACTGACCAGGTCGCCGCGCATGGACGGAATGATGCAGAACGTGCAGCGGTGATTGCAGCCTTCGGAAATTTTCAAATAAGCATAATGACGCGGCGTCAGCTTGATGCCTTGCGGCGGCACCAGGCTGGTAAACGGATCGTGAGGCGGCGGCAGATGCTCGTGCACTGAAGCCACGACTTCTTCCAGGGCATGCGCGCCGGTCACTTTCAGCACCTGCGGATGGCGGGCGCGGATTTCAGCTTCTCTGGAGCCCAGGCAGCCGGTCACGATGACTTTGCCGTTATGAGCCAGCGCTTCACCGATGCTGTCGAGCGATTCCTCGACCGCGGCATCGATAAAACCGCAGGTATTGACGACTACCAGATCGGCGTCCTGATAAGTCGGCGAGATGGTGTAACCTTCGGCACGCAGCTTGGTTAGAATCCTTTCGCTATCGACCAGGGCTTTCGGGCAACCCAAACTAATAAAACCGATATGTGGGGCAGTCTTTGAGGCAGTCATTTCAATCTCTATAATGTTAAACAGCCGGGTTAAGCCGGATTTGCAATAATAATGGCACGCTTGGGTGCGGGCAGGCCTTCGCGGGTAAGGTTCGGATCGAGGGGATCAAGAAAATCCTTGAGCGAATGAAAAGTCATCCATTCTGTCGTGCGTTGTTCTTCCGTGCTGGTCACAGTCACGTCGACAATGCGGATATTGGTGAAACCGCAGCGCTTCATCCAGCCAACCAACGTATCGCAAGTCGGCAAGAACCAAACATTGCGCATGCAGGCATAGCGGCCTTCGGGCACCAGCACCTGCCCCGGCCCGCCGTCTATGACCAGCGTTTCCAGCACCAGTTCACCGCCCGGCCGCAGACTTTCTTTTAATTCGAGCAGATGATCGATAGGCGAACGGCGGTGGTACAGCACGCCCATGGAAAAGACCGTATCGAACAGTTTCAGGCCATAAGGCACTTCTTCCATGCCAATCGGCAACACATAAACAGGCGCCTCGCCGTGCAGTTTTCGAATCGCCTGAAATTGCATGACGTTAAGCAGCAACGGGTCAATGCCGACTACCATGCGGGCTCCGGCCCCGAGCATGCGCCAGCAGTGATAACCATTGCCGCAGCCGACATCCAGTACCAGGCGATTGGCTAATGGCGCGATGTGGTTTTTCAGGCGATCCCATTTCCAGTCCGAATGCCATTCGGTGTCAATTTTAATGCCAAACAGATCATAAGGACCTTTGCGCCACGGGTGCAAAACCTTGAGCTGGTCTTTTAACTGCTGACAGGCTTCATCAGTCAGATCTTCAGGGCAGCCTATCCGTACGGCATCGGCATCTAACGATGCGCCAGTATGCTCCGGTTTCGGCAGTTGCTCGATCAGCGCCTGCCATTGGGCCAATGTGCCGTGATTCGCCGGTTCGAATGTTCGGGCCAGCTGTTGCGGCAATATCTGAGCCCAAGCATCGGCCTTGGCCTCGAGCAGCGTTTCAATTAAAGGTTGATAATCGATCATTCAGGTAAGTTAAATGCGCTGTCCGCGTCCGGGCACAGCATTAACTGAAAAAAACGGGGAATTGTGCAGGTCGGAGCTAGTGGGCATTGCCACGAAGCTTGTAAGCTTCGTGGCAGTCAAAACTAAAAGACGAGAGCCGGGCAATTAAGACCTGGCGGATGTTGAACCTGAAGCAAGCGCTTCAGCGTTGCGTTTGGCCAATCCGTCGATCACCGCGGCCAGTGACCCCTTGGTTTTGACTTCATTGGTGAAAGTCGTACGGTAGTTGGTCACGAGGCTGACGCCTTCAATCATAATATCATAGGCTTTCCAGTTGCCTTGGCTCTGCACCATCCGGTAATTTACCGCAACAGGCTGAATGCCGGGTTGCAGAACTTCGGTTTTGACGACGACTTTTGTCGCGCCGGGTTCCATTTCCAGCGGCAGGAACCGCACTGTCCAGTCGCGGAACTCAACGAAGGCTCTGGAATAGGTCCTTATCAGCAGCGTCTGGAATTCCTGCTTAAAACGCGCCCGTTCATCATTGGTCGCGGTTTTCCAGATCGGGCCCAGCACCAGTGCGGAGATTCTGTCGAAATCGGTATGCGGCATAATGACTTCATTGACAAATCGCGTAACCTGGACAAAATCCTGGGCGAACGTTTTGTCCTGCAATTTGGCGTGTAATTTTGTCGAGGCATCTTCAATCGCTTGTTGTGGAGGCAACAGATCAGCCGCCATGCCTCTTGTCATCGGCATGAAGCCGAGCAACACTGCAAATAAAACAAATACCGTATATTGTTTAGCCTTCATAAAACCCTCTAAGAATTGAAACTAGCGAATACTTTCTATTTTCGAATATCAGCGACCCATATTCCCTGATAAAATAAATCCCAAGCCAAACAGTCCGTCAAGCTGACTTGACGGACTGCATGACTCAAGCCAGAGGTTCTGATAATTTCCAAACCCATGACTATGGATAAGATGACATATAATAACATCAATTTCCCCCGCACACGCATGAGAAGAATGCGTTATAACGATTTTTCCCGCCGTTTAATGCGCGAACACCGCTTATCCGTTGATGACTTGATTTACCCGATGTTTGTTACTGAAGGCGCAAATCAGAGAGAAGCCATCACCTCGATGCCGGGCATAGAGCGGCTCTCCCTGGACTTGTTGCTGGAAGAGGCGCATGCGCTTTATGATCTCGGTATTCCTGCCATTGCGCTGTTTCCGGTAACGCCTCTGGATAAAAAGTCCGACGCCGCCGCCGAGGCTTACAACCCTGACGGCCTGGCTCAGCGTAGCGTAAGGGCTTTAAAGAAAGCCTTGCCGGAATTGGGCATTATTACCGATGTCGCCCTCGATCCCTTCACCTCTCACGGGCAGGACGGCCTGATCAATCAGGACGGCTATGTCATGAACGACGAAACGATAGCCGTGCTGGTCAAGCAGGCGCTGTCCCATGCCGAAGCCGGAGCCGATATCGTCGCGCCTTCGGATATGATGGACGGACGCATCGGCGCGATAAGAGAAGCGCTGGAAGCCCAAAATCATATCAATACGCGCATCCTCGCCTATTCCGCCAAATATGCATCGAGCTTTTACGGCCCTTTCCGGGATGCCGTCGGCTCGGCCGACAATCTGGGCAAAGGCAATAAATACAGCTATCAGATGGACCCGGCCAACTCCGATGAGGCGCTGCGCGAAATTCAACTGGATCTGCAGGAAGGCGCCGACATGGTCATGGTCAAGCCCGGCATGCCCTATCTCGATATTATCCGCCGCGTAAAGGACCAGTACGGCGTGCCGACTTTCGCCTATCAGGTCAGCGGCGAATATGCCATGCTCAAAGCGGCCGCCATGAACGGCTGGCTGGATGAGAAACAGGTTGTTCTGGAATCCCTGCTGGCCTTCAAGCGCGCCGGCAGCGATGCGATTCTGACTTATTTTGCCAAATCCGTGGCGCAATGGTTGCGGGACTAATCAGTTGTTGCCTTAACGCTCTGAAACAAGCATTTTTCATAACCCTAAATCTGGAATCCGTACCATGTCAGAAGATTATCTAATTCCCCCCAAGCGAAGGTTTCACTTTGAAGAAGCCATCCTGGTCCTGCTGCTGATCCTGTCGCTGGTAGGCATCGGCATCAACGATTTTTCTCCTGCCGATGGTTTGGGTTACTGGATTATTATGGTGTTCGTGTTCGGCCTGTTCGGGATCCTGATCGGCTGGCTGCAATCCAAGCATAATATCGACGATTTCAAGAAAATAGTGCGCGAGCAGTCCATTCACTGGCTCACTTCCCTGATAGTGGTCGGCGGCGCTTTCTTAGTGCAAAAATCCGGCCGCATTGATCCTGAAAGCGCGGGATTGGTCATTTTATTGATTTTGTCGCTATCGACCATCCTCGATGGCCTGCGGGTAGGCTGGCGCTTCAGTCTGGTCGGGCTGTTCATGGGGACTTCAGCCGTTGTTGCCGCTTACACGGAACACTTTCTGTGGATAGAAATACTGATTGCCATCGGCATTGTGCTGCTGACGATCTTGTGGGAATACTGGGTGGAAAAAAGAGAATAACCATGATGACAATAGATCGCTATGCCGTTTTCGGCCATCCCATCAAGCACAGCAAATCCCCTAGAATCCATCGGCTCTTCGCCGAGCAGACAGGACAATCGCTTGAATATACCGCGCAGGATGTGCCTGCCGAACAATTCCAGAGCGCGGCTACGGCCTTTTTCACCGCAGGCGGCAAAGGACTGAACTGTACGGTACCCCTGAAAGGACTGGCCTGGGCTTTTGCCGACAGCAAAACCGAGCGGGCTCAGCTTAGCCAGGCGGTCAATACGCTTGCCGTACAGGCGGACGGCTCTATTCTCGGCGATAACACGGACGGCAAAGGTTTGGTAACGGACCTGACAGCCAACCATGCCATCGACTTAACAGGAAACCGGATTTTAATCCTGGGCGCGGGCGGCGCCGGCAGAGGCATCATAGGCCCTCTCCTTGAGCAGGCCCCGCATTCCATAGTCATCGCCAACCGCACTGTCGAAAAAGCCGTCGATCTGGCGCAAGCTTTCCATCACAAGGGAGTTGTCAGCGGCTGCGGGTTTGACGACTTGCAGAGCCGGCAATTTGATTTGATTTTAAACGCGACCTCGGCCAGTTTAAGCGACCAGCTGCCGCCTTTGCCCGATGGCCTGCTGGCTGAAAACGGCGTCTGCTATGATCTCGCCTATGGCAACGAACCGACGGCTTTCGTGCGCTGGGGGCTCAGGCAAAACGCGGCAAAAAGTCTGGACGGACTTGGCATGCTGGTCGAGCAGGCGGCCGAGGCATTTTTTATCTGGCGCGGCGTTCGTCCTGAAACCCGGCCCGTTATTGAATTGCTCAACTCAGAGCGTCAGGCGTGAAAGAAACACGCGCCCAATCAATCGGCCTGCGCTTCATTCTGACCTATTTCAAATACTGGTCCTTCAAATGCATATAATGCTGAGAAGAATACTCCAGAAATTCTTTTTCAGACTCTTTTAAAGGTCTTGCCTGCTTGGCGGGCGCGCCCACGTAGAGATAACCGCTTTCCAGCGTTTTTCCGGGCGGCACCAGCGCGCCGGCTCCCAGCATGACATAGTCCTCGAGTACGGCATCATCCATAATAATGGCGCCGACGCCTATCAGACAATAATTCCCGACGGTACAGGCATGAACCACGGCCCGATGCCCGATCGTCACGCCTTTGCCGATCGTTAACGGATGCCCTTGCGGCGAAAACTTGCCGGCGTGTGATACATGCAATACGGCACCATCCTGAACATTGGTGCCTTCGCCGATCGTGATGCTTTCCACATCGCCTCTGACCACCGTCATCGGCCATATTGACACGTCATCGCCGATCGTCACATCACCAATCACCACAGCGCTGTCATCGATATAGACGGACCTGCCGATGCTGGGCTGCTTATCATTGAATTTTCTGATTGCCACACTACCTCCTGATTGTTGACTATAATTTATGTTTTAAATGCATATGCAAAAAGACTAATTGATGCTCGTACGCACCGTGTTCCGGCTTGACATATTAAAACATGATACATCAAAGGCGATGCGGGCAGATCATCTTCATAGATAAACCATGAAATTATGGCTAAATGCATCAGCTGTGCAGCACCACTGCCGGCAAACACCAACAAATGTTCATATTGCGGCTCATACAATGATGTCGATCTGAACAACAGGCATTCATATACCGCTATCCAGAGACGGCCTGACCGACTGTGCCCTCATTGCGAGAAACCCTTACAAACCATCAATATCAACGGCACCGTTCTGATTGAGCGCTGTGAATATTGTTTTGGATTGTTTTTTGATCCCGGAGAAATAGACATCCTGCTTGAAAGCACTGTCCCGAACGTTTCCGATGCAAATCAGCAATATCTGGACAATATCAATAAGGATCGCCATCAAGCCAATAAAAAAGTCAAATACATCAAATGTCCTGTCTGCCGCACCCTTATGAACCGGCGCGTATTCGGCCATCGCAGCGGCGTGGTTGTCGACCGCTGCAAAAACCATGGCATCTGGCTCGACAGCGGCGAAATAACCCATCTTATGGAATGGAAGAAGGCCGGCGGCCAGCTACTGCATGAGCGAACAATTCAAGTCGAGAAAAGAACAGGTCGTCACAAAATGACTCGGGATTATACTGGCGCATCTCCATCCGATTACGCGGACAAGAGCCTGGGAATTGAATTATTAGAAGTCGTAGTTTCGCTTATCGGAAAGTACTTTGCCGATTAAAACTGCAGAATTCATATCATTGCGTGATATGTCCGGTGAGTTAAGCGAGGGGATTTGCCGGGCATAAACCATACCCGGCACTCATTCAAAAATGAGCAGCCGAAAATGCAGGACGCATTTCCGGTTATTTCTATTTATTTGCCTTCAGTAGCAGGTGCTGCTGGTGCTGATTCAGCAGGTGCTGGTTCTGCTGGCGCTGATTCAGCAGGTGCTGTAGTTGCTGGTGCAGGAGTAGTCGCTGCAGGAGCCGACTCTGATGAGCTGCCTGTTGCAGGCGTAGTAGTTTCCTCTCCTTTATTGCAACCAGTCAATAAAGCCAAACCGAATAAACCTACTGCGATAATTTCTCTAGTTTTCATTGCATATCCTTCTTATTATATGGTTATTAACGCACTTTCCTTACCTGCAAAAAATTACAAGTAATTATTTATTTTAACATAGAGATTACTAGAGCTAATAATCAAAAAATTATTTCTCCAATAAAGTCTATATTCGGAATATAGATGGTATTCATAAACACTATAATACCGACCAGTAACAACTGGTTTAGACTGAATCTGTAACATAAAACAACAGCTCCACATGACTGACAGCGGAAGCGGAAGCGGAAGCGGAATTTATTAATTTATGTAACCGGCATGAGATATCTTTTTCTCCATGCCGCATATTAACAAATTTACCCACAGAAAAACCGCTCGAGCTATAGACAATACTGTCTTGCCGTTTTAATGCCTTAATGCCCGGAAGAAAAACAGCCCGATAAGACGGTTCTTGCCGGCCGGACGGCATCAAGCCGATCACTTCGGATTCAAAGCCAAGCATTTCGATTCCCAAGCCTACGCCCTACTGATCAAGCCTGTCTCCACTCTATTATCTTTAGCCGAAATCAGCGCAAAAATATCGCCGACCCTAATCTTTAAATCAGCGGATTTCCATAATATGTACAGCCCCTGGGCGCTGTTATTAATTATTTCAAAAGCGCCAACGAACACATCTTCAAGCAATTTGCTCTTCTCAATATCCGACGGTTTCCAGACTCGGCTATCGTATGAGATTTCCCTGCTGAACTTCAAGATTCTGTTTATTGCTGAACCCTGATGCTCTTTCCCGTAATGCATTTTCATCT
Organism: Methylobacter sp. BlB1; assembly: GCF_015476545.1. Classification (GTDB taxonomy): domain Bacteria; phylum Pseudomonadota; class Gammaproteobacteria; order Methylococcales; family Methylomonadaceae; genus Methylobacter. The sequence continues at coordinate 11,861 of NZ_JADMKV010000066.1, forward strand.
GACGCATCCAGCCACAGCCTTCCGGCACCAGTTCCCAATCGGGAACCTGCCAGTTTCCCGGCAATTCTGGAATCTTTTTTGAAGCGGAATTAAATTTTCCGTTTCGTTTTTATTATTCTTGCACAGGAATCTTATTAAATTATTAAAACCAATAATGCCCAGGCCATCCCTCTGTTCGGCAATTCGGGTATATTTTCTTTTTTTGCGTCAGGCCCAAAGACTCGACCACGCGCATGGACAGTGGCCGATTTATTGGCTTTAACACATAATGACCGGCCACTTCCTGTTTTAATAACTGATAAAGATTTCTGAAAGTGAATAATTTTCAGCCAGCATCGCGTAGGCAAATGTAACAATATCGACATGCGCCCGCTCTTCCATACCGAGAGGAAATCCAGCGTCCAGATAGCTTTTTTCCAACTGGCCGACAAGATCTTCCAGGCAAGTATCGATTTCCTGCAAATAAGCCAAATGCTGCTGAGGATCGATCTCAATGCGGGTGAGCTTGCAAGAGACAGAAAACTTCTTTGCCCGAATTGTAATCCCGCTTTATGGACAAGGCGCGCAGCCAGTCGATAAGCGCTTGCCTGTTAAGTGCAAATGGAATTTTATAATCGCTTAGATCCGGCGTCGTCCTGAATCTTGAATTGTCCATTGCCTCCCTCAATAAATATACAAGTAACGCTGACTGTGGCATTCAGTACAGTAGCGTTTTCATTATATTTTTAACCCTTCAGCGTCCTTGTAAAATATTGAAGAAATATTGAGGATGGAATTAAGCAGGGCGGAATTTAGATTCTGCCCTGCCCGTTTATTGCACGCGCCGCATGGCGAACAGAGCCAGCGCCAGGACTGTCAGACTGGGGAGAAACGCCATCAACGGAGGATTAAGGTCATAAATTAACCCCATGTGGCCGACGATTTTATCGAAAATATTGAAGCCCATGCCGATGATCACCCCCACCATCATCCTGCCACCGACGCTGACGCCTCGTTTAACGCCTATCACGAACGGCGCCGAAACCAGCAGCATGATGAAGGTGACCAGCGGATTAACCACGCGCCCCCAGAAAGCTAATTCAAAGGATTGAGATTTTTGATGATTTTCCTTAAGAAAATCTATGTACATCGCCAGATCATACAACGACATATTATCAGGGCTTATGACAACAACCTTCAGCAAATCTGGCGCAATCGATGATTTCCAAACCTGCTCGCTCTGTGCACTGGCGGCCATTTGCTCTGTTGAAATCTGTGATTGCCTGATGCCTTCCAGTTTCCACTGCTGATCCTTTAAAAAAGTCGCCTTGTCCGCATGCACAGATTGGCGCAACCGGCGCTGATCATCCAGTTCATAAATACTGATGTCAGCGAGATGCCCATCATCGATGATTTGCCTGACGTTGATGAACTTCTCGCCTTCACGCAGCCAAAGGCCATACCGGTAATTCATGGAAACTTGCTCATTCTGGGCAGTGGATTTGATCATCTGCGCCGTGCGTTCAGTCAAAGGCGCCACAAACTCGCCAACGGCAATGGAAATCACTACTAAAATAGCACCGGCCAGCATCACTGCTTTAATAATGCCCAGAACGGACAGTCCAGCCGCACGCATGGCGATCAATTCGCGATTGTTGCCCATGGCGCCCAATATGAACAAACTGCCCAGCAATGCCGACGACGGCATCAGCTCATAAAAAACCCGGGGAGAAGTCAGCGCCAGATAGGAAAAGATCTCCTTTAAGCCATAATGCCCTTTTCCCAGATCCTTTAACTCATCGCTAAAGGTGAACAGATTAAACAATGTCAATAATAATAGAATCGCAATCAGCGAACCTTTTAAAATCTCCTTGACGATATACTTCGTTAATACATTCACCTTGTCACCTTTTCCCTGATTTTCATCTTAACCCACTGCCATCCGTACAGTTTGATCAATAATCCAATGCCGACCAGCAACAATATCCAATAAACCCCAACACCGCCCAGCCAGGCAGGAATGGTCTCGTTAATAACCCAGCTCTGGCTGACGCGGATAAGATTTCCATAACTGAAATAGATCAAAAAGGCGACCATCATATTGCCGTAAACGCCGCCCCTGGGCGCGCTCTGCGCCAACGGCACGGCAAGAAGCGTAAGAAAAATCATGCTCAAAGGAATGGAATAGCGGCGCTGCAATTCTGCAATGTCGCGTATGGCGTTAGAATTCTTCAGCACCTTCATCGGGATCGCCTCGCGGCTCACATTGATGACTGAGCTTTTCTCATCCAGTCTGACAGCGTATTCGGCAAAGTTTTCAATCACATAATCCACCGCTCCTGGCTGCCCCTGTATGCGCTCGCCCTGCTCCAGAATCATGTAACGGCCATCTTTTAAATCCTCCAGCCGTCCTGCTTCAGCATTAATAATGGCCAGCTTGCCATTACGCTGCCGGTGTTGCACAAAAATCTTGTGCATCTTTTTATCTTTGCCAAGTTTTTCCACGTAAAAAACCAGATCCCCCTGGCTGTATTCGCTGAATTTTCCCGCCGCGACGCCTCTAATATCGGCGGATTGCTCATCCTGTTGCATCAAAGCCTCTGTCTTGGCCTCAGCCCAGGGCGACACATACATCGAGAGCCCTGCAGACACTACGCTCAGCGGGAAAACCAGCAGAAATACCGCCCGATAAATTGTGCTGGCGCCTCCTCCGGCGGAAGAAACTGCCGACATTTCCTGATCGCGGTACATGCGGCCCAATACCATCAACACGGCCATGAATAAAGCGGCCGGCAGGAAAGCGATACTGGCAGTGACTATTTTCAAACCCAGAATGGTCAGCAATGTTTCATTGGAGACTTGCCCCTCAATCGCTTTATCCAGAATTCTGATAAATTTCCGGCTGACGATTATGACGACAATCACGGTCAAAACAGCTAGCAATGTTTTGATCAAATCGCGCATAATCATCTTATCCAGAACGGTGATCCACGGACGCCGTCCCATTTTATAGCCTTGCGGCCAATCTGCTCCCAAAAGCCTGTCTCCCCATCAAAATATATTTGTGTTGTATAATCCGAAAACAAACAGCCCATCTTGGCAGCAGCCGTCTAAGACGGCCTGCTTAAGATAACCATTCTCTCGCAACTACACGATAAAAATTATGGACTATTCTATAGAAATCACGCCTTTAGAAAAACTGCAATCTGACTGTGTTATTGTTGGCGTTTACGAGGATCAGCAACTGAGTCCGTCGGCCATCGCCCTCGATACCAGTACTCAGGGAATCATCAGCAACATCGTCAGCCGTGGAGATATCGGCGGAAAAAATGGCGAAACCGTCCTAATCAACGTCGTACCCGACAGCACTATCGAACGTATTTTACTGGTCGGCCTGGGCAAAAAAGAGCCTTTATCGGGCAAGAATTACCGCAAGGCGTTGGCAGCGGCTATTAATAATCTGAAAAAGCCGCAAATAAAATCCGTCGCTTGCTGTCTGGCCGAATGTGATGTGACAACCGGCGATTGGCAGTGGAAAACGCGCCAAATCATCGAAGTCTTCAACGATGCAGTCTATCAATTTACCCACCTGAAATCCGACAAGGAAACGGAAAGCAAAATCGAGAAGGTTAGCATCTGCGCGCCGCAAAGCGAAAGCGCCCTGGCGCAAGCGGGACTGGAGCAGGGTCGGGCAATTGCCGAAGGCGTCAATTTAACCAAACACTTGGCCGACCTGCCGGGCAATATCTGCACCCCAACCTACCTTGCCGAACAAGCGGTCGAACTGGGCAAAAAATTCGACAAGCTCAATGTGAACGTGCTGGAAGAAGCCGACATGGAAAAGCTGGGCATGGGCGCTTTGCTGGCCGTCGCGCGCGGCAGCCGCCAACCCGCCAAGCTGATCACGCTGGAATACCAGGGCGGCGATAAAAACGGCAAGCCGATTGTCCTGATCGGCAAAGGGCTCACCTTCGATGCCGGCGGCATTTCCTTGAAACCCGGGGCGGGCATGGATGAAATGAAATACGACATGTGCGGCGGTGCGGCTGTTCTAGGCACTCTGCAGGCCGCCGCGCAAATGGCTCTGCCGCTCAATATCGTCGGGCTGATTCCATCGACGGAAAACCTGCCCGATGGCAATGCCGACAAGCCCGGCGATATTCTGACCAGCATGTCCGGCAAGACCATCGAAGTCTTGAACACGGATGCCGAAGGCCGTCTGATTCTTTGCGATACGCTGACCTATGCAGAACGTTACAATCCTGATGTCGTGATTGACCTGGCGACCCTGACCGGCGCCTGCCTGGTGGCTTTAGGCCGCGTACCCAGCGGCTTGCTCGGCAACGACGACAGGCTGTGCAATGAACTGCTCGCAGCCAGCGAGACGGCCACCGACAGCCTCTGGCGCCTGCCGTTATGGGAAGAATATCAGGAACTGCTCAAATCCAATTTTGCCGACATGGCCAATATCGGCGGCAAAGATGCCGGCACCATTACGGCGGCTTGTTTCCTGTCGCGTTTTGCCGAAAACTTCCGCTGGGCGCATTTGGATATCGCCGGCACGGCCTGGCGTACCGGCCCGGCCAAAGGCGCGACCGGCCGCCCCGTTCCGCTCTTGTGCCAATATCTGATTAACCGTACGCCCAAGGCCTAACAGCGCATGCCGGAAGTCAGCTTTTATCTATTGCCGTCACGCTCGCAACAGGAACGGTATCTGTTTGCCTGCAAACTGATAGAAAAAGCCTACCGTAGCGGCCACTTCTGCTATGTGCTGACCGATTCGGCCGAACAAAGCGAAGTCATGGACAACCTGCTCTGGACTTTCCGGGCAGGTAGTTTCATCCCGCACGAACGCTATACGAGCGAGACATTCTCGCACCCGCGTGCGGAATGGGAGCGCCATGTCATTTTGATAGGCACGCAGAAGGCGCCTGAAAACTGGCAGAAAACCGTGATCAACCTTTCTTCGCAATGCCCGCAGGATCTCGAGCAGATCGAACGCATCCTGGAAATTCTCGATGACAGCGAGGAAACCAAAGAGGCCGGCCGGCAACGCTACCGCCAGTATCAGCAGTTGGGGCTAGCCATTGCCACGCACAAGATTTAGCATGAAAATTTGAGATATAAGGCGCAACAACCGATAACCTTGCTTCTTAAACGCATAACTTTTACAAGAACACAACACATCCATGGATAAAACATACGCTCCCCATTCAATTGAACAACGCTGGTATAAAATCTGGGAAGAAAAAGGCTATTTTGCCGCCAAAGAGGACGGCGAATCTTATTGCATCATGATTCCGCCGCCCAATGTCACCGGCAGCCTGCACATGGGACATGCGTTTCAGGACACGATCATGGATGCGCTGACGCGCTATCACCGCATGAAAGGCTGCAGCACCTTATGGCAACCCGGCACCGACCACGCCGGCATCGCCACGCAGATGGTCGTCGAGCGCCTGATCAATGCCGAGGGCAAAACCCGCCATGATTACGGCCGCGAAAAATTCATCGAAAAGATCTGGGAATGGAAGGAGCAGTCGGGCGGCACGATTACGCGCCAATTGCGCCGCATGGGCTCTTCGCTGGACTGGAACCGGGAACGTTTCACGATGGATGAAGGCATGTCCGAAGCCGTTCAGGAGGTCTTCATCCGCCTGTACGAGGAAGGCCTGATCTATCGCGGCAAGCGCCTGGTAAACTGGGATCCGGTCCTGCATACGGCCGTATCGGACCTGGAAGTATTGTCGGAAGAGGAAAACGGTTCGATGTGGCACATGCGCTATCCGCTGTCCAATGGCCAGGGGCATCTGATCGTTGCCACGACACGCCCGGAAACCCTGCTCGGCGATGCCGCCGTAGCGATTCATCCGCATGACGAGCGCTACAAACACCTGATCGGCGAATTTGTCGAACTGCCGCTGACCGGCCGGCGCATTCCCGTTATTGCCGACGAGTATGTCGATCCCGAATTCGGCACCGGCTGCGTCAAGATCACACCGGCCCACGACTTCAACGACTACGAGGTCTGGACGCGGCACCGCAACGCCTCAGCCATCAACGAACTGCCGCACGGCGGCCTGATCAATATCTTTACGGTCGATGCCACTGTGCGCGGCAATCTGGACGCGGAAGGCGACCTGATCCCAGCAAAATACATCGGCCTGGACCGTTTCGAAGCGCGCAAGCAGATTGTCGCCGACCTGGAAGCCCAGGGCCTGCTGGAAAAAATCGTCGACCACAAACTGATGGTGCCGCGTGGCGACCGTACCGGCAGCGTCATCGAACCGCTGCTGACCGACCAATGGTACGTCAGAGTCGAGCCGCTGGCCAAGCCGGCGATAGAAGCCGTTGAAACCGGCGCGATTAAGTTCGTGCCCGACAACTGGAAAAACACCTATTTCGACTGGATGCGCAACATCCAGGACTGGTGCATTTCCCGACAGATCTGGTGGGGACACCGGATTCCGGCCTGGTATGACGATCAGGGCAACACCTACGTCGGCCGCTCCGAACAGGAAGTCCGCGCCATCCACAACCTGCCGGCCGACTATGCGCTGAAGCAGGATGAAGACGTGCTCGACACATGGTTCTCGTCCGCCTTATGGCCGTTCTCGACCTTGGGCTGGCCTGACAACACGCCCGAACTGGCCAAACATTACCCGACCAGCGTGCTGGTCACCGGCTTCGACATCATCTTCTTCTGGGTCGCGCGCATGATCATGATGGGGCTGAAATTCCAGGGCGACGTGCCGTTCAGGGAAGTCTATATTCACGGCTTGGTCCGCGATGCCGAAGGCCAGAAGATGTCCAAGTCCAAAGGCAACGTGCTGGACCCTATCGATATCATTGACGGCATCGACCTGGAAGCCCTGGTCGCCAAACGCATCTCGGGCATGATGCAGCCGCATCTGGCCAAAAAGATCGAGCAGGCCACGCGCAAACAGTTCCCGGACGGCATTTCGTCTTTCGGCACCGATGCGCTGCGCTTCACGTTCGCCTCGCTGGCTTCGACCGGCCGCGATATCCGCTTCGATCTGGCCCGCACCGAAGGCTATCGCAACTTCTGCAACAAGCTCTGGAATGCCGCGCGCTACGTGCTCATGAATACCGAGGGCCAGGACAACGGTCTGTCGGGCGCTTGCGAATATACGCAGGTCGACCGCTGGATTACCGCCAGATTGCATCAGGTCATCGCCGCAACGAGCAATGCCATCGACAACTACCGTTTCGATCTGGCGGCCCAGGCCATTTATGAATTTACCTGGAACGAATACTGCGACTGGTATCTGGAACTGGCCAAGATTTCGCTGCAATCCGGCAATGAGGCGCTACAGCGCGGTACGCGCAGAACGTTGCTGACAGTGCTGGAAAACGTGCTGCGTCTGGCACATCCGTTGATGCCGTTCATCACCGAGGAAATCTGGCAGCGCGTTGCGCCATTAGCCGGAATCGAGGCTGAAACGATTATGCTGCAGCCGTACCCGAAAGCCGATGAAGCTCAGATCGATACGACTGCCATTGCCGAAATCAACTGGGTCATGAACTTCATCCTGGGCGTGCGCCGTATCCGCGGCGAGATGAACATAGCGCCGGGCAAACCGCTGCCGGTCTTGCTGCAAAACGGTTCCGTGGCCGATAAAAACAGCCTGGCCAACAATCAGGTCTATTTGCTGAAACTCGGCCGTCTTGAATCGATTAACTGGCTCGACGCCGATGAAGCGGCGCCCGAATCGGCGATAGCGCTGGTCGGTGACATGAAAATCCTGATTCCGATGGCCGGCTTGATCGACAAGGAAGCCGAACTGACGCGGCTGGACAAGGAAATTCAGAAAATCATCAAGGAACTGCCCAGAATCGAAGGCAAATTAAGCAATCCGGCCTTCATCGATAAAGCGCCGGCCGATGTAATCGATAAGGAAAAAGCCAAACTGGCCGATTTGCGTTCGTCATTGAACAACCTCGAAGAACAGCATCGCAAAATCCAGGCCTTATAAAGGCGCCGAAGCCCAGGGGGAAAACGCTTTCCCCTGTATCCTCTCTTTTTGTCCTATTCATTGGACAAACCTCCTATTTGATCTATATTTGCTTTAGTTGCATTAAACTAATCGCATGACTACCGCATGGCTACCGTATTAACCGATCTACAATTCAATGGTCTCGCAAAATGCTTAATTCAAGGCGGCCTGCTGTCTGAAAATGATGCCCAAATCCACATTCAGGAAGCGCAAAAAAGAAAAATCCCGCTCATTTCCTATCTGGTCGCCAATAATTTTGTGGACAGCAGAGCCGCAGCAACCAAAGCCTCCACTGAATTCGGCATACCTTTTTTCGATCTGGATGCGATAGACTGCCGCAACCTGCCCGTCAAAGTGATCAGCGAAAAACTGATTCGTCAGCATCATGTGCTGCCGCTGTTTATACGCGGCAAAACCCTATTTGTAGCGGTCTCCGATCCGACCAATTTCCAGGCATTCGATGACATCAAGTTTCATAGCCTGCTTAAACCCGAAGCCATACTGGTCGAGGAAAACAAGCTCGTCAAGGCGATAGAAACCTCTTTAGAAGCGGCATCCGATACGTCCATGAAAGATCTTCTGCTCGACGAAGATCTGGAAAAACTGAATATTACCGGCGGCGATGAAAATGCGAATGAGGATATCAATTCTGAAATTGACGATGCCCCCATTGTGCGTTTCGTCAATAAAATCCTGCTGGATTCGATAAAAAAAGGCGCTTCCGACATTCATCTGGAACCTTATGAAAAAAACTTCCGTATCCGGTTCAGGTCTGACGGCATCCTGCATGAAGTCGCCAGTCCGCCGACCAGCGCCGCGAACCGCATTATCTCGCGCATCAAAGTCATGGCCAGGATGGATATCGCCGAACGTCGGGTTCCGCAGGACGGCCGTATTAAGATGTCCTTATCGAAGAATCGTGCGATTGACTTTCGGGTCAACACCTGTCCTACCTTATTCGGCGAAAAAGTCGTCTTGCGTATTCTGGACCCCACCAGCGCCCAAATCGGCATTGAAAAACTGGGTTTTGAACCGGAACAGGAAAAACTGTTTCTTGAAGCTATCCATAAGCCCTACGGCCTGGTCCTCGTTACCGGGCCAACCGGCAGCGGTAAAACAGTCTCACTCTATACAGGCCTGAACATCCTCAACAGCATCGAGCGCAATATTTCCACGGCCGAGGACCCTGTTGAAATCACGGTAGAAGGCATCAATCAGGTCAATATGAATCCCAAAGCGGGCCTGACGTTCGCCTCGGCCCTGCGCGCCTTTTTGCGCCAGGACCCCGATATCATCATGGTCGGCGAGATCCGCGACCTGGAAACGGCGGAAATCGCCATCAAAGCCGCACAGACAGGCCATTTGGTGTTATCGACCCTGCATACCAATGACGCCCCGCAAACATTGAACCGCCTCATGCAGATGGGCATTCCACCTTTCAATATCGTCTCGGCCGTCAATCTGATTATGGCTCAGCGCCTGGCGCGACGCCTGTGCGAGCATTGCAAGAAACCGGCCGACTATCCGGCCAAGGCCCTGGTTTCTGCAGGTTTTAAAGAGGAAGAGCTGGATAATCTGCAACTCTTCAGTCCTGTAGGCTGTGAGCATTGTACGAACGGCTATAAAGGCCGGGTCGGCATCTATCAAGTCATGACATTGAGCGAAAAAATGCGCTCGCTCATTCTTGAAGGCGGCAATGCCATGCAGCTCGCAGAGCAGGCAAAGTCCGAAGGCATCAATGATTTGCGGGCATCGGGCTTGAACAAGGTGCGCATGGGTATTACGACTCTCGAAGAAATTGACCGCGTAACGAAGGAATAATTATGGCAGAACAAACCGAACAGCTGGATTTCATCTGGGAAGGCGTCGACAAAAGCAGAAAAAAAACCAAGGGGTTGATTACTGCAAAGAGCGAGATGATCGCGAGAACCGATTTAAGACGCATGGGCATACGCGTCACCAAACTCAAGAAAAAACCCAAGCCCTTATTCGGCGCCAGAGTGCAATCAATCACGCCGGGCGATATAGCGGTCTTTGCCCGGCAATTGGCGACCATGCTGGAAGCGGGCGTGCCTTTAGTGCAGTCTTTCGACATCATCGGCAAAGGCCACGATAATCCCAGCATGCAGAAAATGCTGTTGGAAATTAAAGCGGATATTGAAGGCGGCGCCACTTTGGCTGAAGCCCTTAACAAGCGGCCGCAGCAATTTGATGAACTTTTCTGCAACCTGGTCCAGGCGGGCGAGCAGGCCGGGGTACTGGAAACGCTGCTGGATAAGATCGCGACTTACAAGGAAAAAACCGAATCCCTGAAAAAGAAAATCAAGAAAGCGCTGACTTATCCTATTGCGGTATTGGTTGTCGCATTCATCGTCACGGCCATTCTGCTGCTTTTTGTCGTGCCTGTTTTTCAAGAACTTTTCCAGAGCTTTGGCGCCGACTTGCCGGCGTTCACAATGTTTGTAATCGGCATATCGGAATGGATGCAGGAATGGTGGTGGCTATTTTTCGGCAGCATCGGCGTGGCCATCTATACCTATCTTTTCTTCCAGAAACGCTCGCGGCCGTTCAACCACTTCATGGATAAAATGTTCCTGAAAATACCCATAATTGGTATGATCTTGCACAAGTCGGCCATCGCCCGCTTCTCAAGAACCCTATCGACGATGTCCGCAGCCGGCGTGCCGCTGGTGGAAGCGCTGGAGTCTGTGGCCGGCGCTTGCGGAAATGTTATTTACGCCGACGCGGTTCTGAGAATGCGTGAAGAAGTAGCCATGGGACAGCGCCTGCAATTTGCCATGCAGCAAACCCAACTGTTCCCTCACATGGTCATGCAGATGCTTGCCATCGGCGAAGAATCGGGCTCTATCGATGAAATGCTGGCCAAAGTGGCCGATTTTTATGAAGAAGAAGTCGACAATCTGGTCGATAATTTAAGCAGCCTGATGGAGCCCATTATCATGGTAATCTTGGGCATCCTGGTCGGTGGCCTGATCGTTGCCATGTATCTGCCTATTTTCAAACTCGGCGCGGCTGTGGGCTGATTTAAAATGTTGACAGGTAAGGTTTTGTTCTGTGATGTTGACAACGTGATACACCGGATTTTGGTCTGCGTATTTGTGCTAAATGAAAAGGTTGAACGGATCAATCTGGAAGGAAGCAATGACTAAATTGGCAATCGTTTCTAATGGTGAAGAACAAAACCCCTTGCAACCACACATTGACTATCTGCAAGAAGTAATCGACGGCAAACACGACACCAAGGAACTGTTCACTCTGCTGGACAAAATTGACGCTGCTGCGACTGCGTTAGTTAATGCTGGTGTAGTTGAGGATTTCAATAAATATGATAATTTGATAGGTGATGCTGCCGTCTAATGGGCTGAGCTGGACCGACAGCAAAACGGGTAATGTGTAAAATTTTGAACTTGATTTGATAACTTCAAATATTAGTTTGATTGGACCTAGTATTAACTTTTCCAGTTTGATCCAGACCGAATGTTATGGATTTTTACTGCTCAGATTTGGGAACAAAATTTAACGCGCAGCTCAGAGGAGCAATTTTTTACGCAACGAAAATTGCTCCTCTGCCGTTGATTGTTAAATTCCTTTCAACTCACGGGTTTCGATATTTACCAGTTTCAATATCGCGTCATCATCAAAATAAGCAGATTGCTCCACGCACTGCTCTGAATTAGCAAAAATAACTATAGCTTTTTTTCCCATTGTTTTTGGAGCTTGGGTATATTACCCCATCAACACTAACGTTATCTTCTGCCTTGAAAATATATCTAATAAACTCTGTGACGATTTGGATTGGCACATAATCAACGTGAGCGCGGTCAGTTCGATCAATTGGCTTGATAAAGTCAGAAATGAAGTCGATCAGAAATTTTATATCACTGCGGCGCTCTCGTTTGTGCTCGTCAAAGAGGCTAGGAATATCAAAATTTTTAGATAAATCTATGACTCTCAGATTTCTAGTTGGCTTAAATACTCCGCATATAGCTTTGTAAACGCTCAATAAACCGCATCTAACAATTGGCTACTGGAAGTGGCAGAGTATTCCCAT
>NZ_JADMKV010000067.1 GCF_015476545.1 Methylobacter sp. BlB1
CGAGTTCCTTTTCTTTGCGCGGCCAAAGAAAAGGAACCAAAAGAAAGGCCGCCCGATTGCCGCTTATCTCCTGCGCTCCTCGCTTTCGACGAGGGTTGCCAGAAGGGCCATCCTTGACCCTCTGGCAACGCGCTGCATCCATGCAGCGCCCCTGCGGGCTGTTCTCGCCGAAAACTGCGGTGCTCGGCGCGGCAAACGGGATAAAATCGTCCGTGCGTGACATCAGTTACAACCAATAAATCAAACCGAAATAGAGCGACGTATCGTCCCGGTCAAAATCATGCTGGAGGCGAAGGTTTGAGCCCACATGCTTAATGCGCCCGGCATAACCCAACAGGCCGCTGACGCCGTTTTCTCCGGGGTTCGGACTGGTCACGCCGGCGCCAACGAATAAAGAACTCAGCAAACTGTCATGTCCCAGCAATTGGCCCGGAAAGACAACCGCCTCCAGCGTTTCTTCCCGGCGATTATTAGGCAGCGCTTTGTTGATGTAGCGAAAATCGACCAGCTCGCCGAGCTCCCAGGTATTCAGACGCCTGTTAAACGTAGGGTTTAAATAACCCAAGGGATTGGTAAACTCCATGCCGGTCGGCCCCATGGCCCGCCCCAGGCGCGCTTCATGACTTAAAAAGCCGTTACGGAAACCCAGGCTGCCGCTTATCATCAGGTCCTTAGAGCCATCAACCTTGCCAATGGTGTTGTCGATATACAAAACCTCGAGTGCGGGGCGCAGCAGCTGTCCGTGGTCCGGCATAACGTAACCGAAGGAGCTTCGCCATTGTTCGCCGTCGCTTCCCCATGAGGCCATCAGCTCTGTGTTGTACAGTGCGACATACCCGCCGGGATAATCCTGTCCCTGAAAATTCTGCCATTGCGTCGACAGAATGTACCTGATGCCCTGCCACTGATTTTTATAAGAGACCTTGGCAAACTGAATGTCCTGGTCGCTGAATTCCCGGTCGACGAAACCACCGCCAAAACCCAGGCCGGAAGGCAGCCGGTATTCACCCTGTACCTCGGTCTGGCTGCTGTCGCCGACGAGCACTTCCTGCGCGCCCAGAAATGCATCCCCCAGTTCCGGATGCGTCAGCAACGGGCGTGCATAGCCGCCAAAATAATGCGTGTCCTGTCCGCCGTTCTCAGGCGCTATGATCCCGTAACCGCCTTTAAAAACAGGCGACCAGAGAAAGCTGTTGACCTGAAAATCACCATTGTCCTTGCGGTCGTAAAAGGTATCGATTTTTCCAAGTTTCAAGTAAGGCGAATCCATGTTGTCGGCATAGGCATCAGGCTGAACACCCCATAAAGATGCAAGAACCATGCTCTTGGCCAATGCCGATGAAAAGCCGTTTGTGCTCGGGCAACTGTCGCGCTCCACTCCTATGCTCCGGCTGAAACCTTCCTGATGGCTTGAAGAGTCGGATAATGGCACCGTTACGGGCTCTTTAGCCGCAGATTCAAAAACAATCACAATTAAATTCCCCTTGTTTTAATTAACCTCCGGTTGTCCAGTCAGTTTTATTTATTTTTTAATTTCAGATTTTTAACCGGCCCGCAATCCTGCCAGCCATGAGCCATGCCGTGCTTGTCATCTCGCGACTCTTAGCCGGAATTGAAAGTTGTCCGCCCGACAGTACAGGTATTCGAAATCCAGCGGAATGCCGTCACTGTTGTGGGTGAGCCGCTCGATGCGCAGAATCGGCGAATCCTCGGTGACCTGCAGTAACCCGGCTAGCTCCGCATCGGCCAGCACCGCGTCGATAGTCAAATCGGCATAGCCAAGTGGAATGCCGTAATCGTTCTCCTGGATCAGGAAAAGATCGCGGGTAGTCAGGTCCTCTTTGGCGAGCCGTTCCCCGATGCTGACGCTCAGATAAGTAATGTCGAACGACACCGGCTCCCGGTTGAGATGGCGCACCCGCCTCAGTTCCGTTACCAGACTGCCTTCCTCCAGGCCGAGCTGCTGCGCCACTTTCGCGCTGGCGGGCAGGAATTTCAGGCTGATCAGACGGTTGTAGATTTCGTGTCCCTGCTGCGACATCGCTTCCGCAAAACCCTGAAGGCGCGCCAGCGATTGAAACGGTTTGGGCTTGGAAACGAACATGCCCTTGCCGACCACTTTGAAAAGCAGCCCTTCTTTCTCCAGTTCCCCCAAGGCCTGACGCACGGTGATGCGGCTGACGCCGTAGCGGCCGATCAGATCGCTTTCCGACGGCAGCCGCTGGTGAGGCTGGTAGGTGCCGTCAACGATATCAGCCCGCAGTTCGTCACGGATGCGCGCGTACAGTGGCCCCGGCGCCTGCTGGGCGGAATTGTTGGGCGGCATGATAGGTATCGTCATGATAGAACTCGTCATTACAGGTTATTACTTGCACGGTTAACGCAAAACCGATGCCAAGTTTGGACAAGAGCCACTAAATATTGCTATCTCATTGATAAGATAGAATTTTTTATGAACACAAAGCGTCAGGCGAGCATGGCGCAGCCGGCGGGCTTGCTATTGGCTCTGCTGGATTATCAGCATCCGCTGTTGATTGGCTGCCCGAAAATCAACAGCGTCCGCAATGGCACATAGCGATTTAATTTGCTTGGGGTAATTGCAGAATTCGGAAAAAATAGTGGCTAAGGTTTTTCATCGCTGCGTAGGGGCTAGAATTTTCCGGCTGCAATCTTTCGGCTTTGCCGCCAGACGTAATCTCCGGTTAAATTGATGTGCTCCCAACCCAGTGAGGGCAAGATGGCGCTCAATATCGTCAGGAACGATACGAGCAACCAATTCAGCCTGCGTGGACAGCGCCAAAACACAGGTTGGAACAATGACTATATGGCTCATCTACTTTTCGGATGCACAAAAAAGCCAGTGTCAGCAGAAAATAGTTTTAATGCGTAATCCCTGCAATCGCTACTGATTCCACCTGGGCTTAACAGATGATGCTCATTAAACACCGATTGACAGTCGGTTTATTGGTGCTTAAACTCACCTTTTATTCAGTATCTAAGCCACTCGCGAGTTGATTTTTTCATGCACGGTTTAAAACGTCCTTATCTAGGCGATCTGGAAATGGCGGTTCTTGAGCATCTATGGTCCAATGGCGACTTTGATGCGAAAGGCGTTTATAACGCGTTAGGAAAAGCACGCGGCATTTCTCACAATACCATTCAATCGACGCTCGAACGCTTATTCAAGAAGAGACTGCTGACGCGTCAAAAAATCAGTCATGCTTATGTTTATCATGCCGTCGTCAGCCGTGACGAACTCATGGGCCGCATGATCAAGGATGTTGTCAAAACCATCTCCAAAGAAAACACGGACGGCATGTTGGCCGCTTTCGTCGATATTGCCGCCCATACTGACGAGTCTCATCTAGACAGGCTTGAGCAACTGATTAACGAATATCGCTTAAAGCGCGATACTGAAAGCGCATCATGACCCTGCATTTACTCCAGTCAGGATTTCTGGCCCTGCTCTTTTTTGCAAGCTTAGTGGCCGTGTTGTCGGCGCCCTTATATTCCTGGTTTAGGAACAGGCTGACCCAGCTGCCTTGCCGTACCCGGTCGAACCTAGTGACGCTATGGTTGCTCAGTCCCGCTTTGATCGGATTGTTATTGGCTTTCGCCGGATTACTGCCTTCCTGGACAGACAGTCACGAAATAGCGACTGAACATTGCGCCAGTCACACCAATGGCATAGCGCATCTGTGCTGGTTTGACCCTATCGTCCATCTGTCCGATGCGTTATGGCTGGGCGGGAGCAGTCTGCTGGCGATGGTTACACTATTCAATGTCTATAAAGGTATCAAGTTACTGGCCAAGCATCGGCATTTCCAAGCAACACTTCGGCTGGTCGGTCAACCGGATCATAAAGCCGGTGTTTTTCGCATTGCCAGTGAGCATGTTTTTGTTTTCTCTTGTGGCCTGTTTACGCCCTGCGCTTTCATTTCCTCACAGCTGATGGAGCAATTATCGGCAAAACAGTTGGATGTAGTGCTGGCGCATGAACAAGCCCATTGCCGGCGACGCGATGTCTTGCGTCGCTTATTGCTGAATCTGGCAGCCTTGTTTCATTTTCCCGCGCTGCGTCGGCATTTGCTGGCTGATCTGGCGTTGGCGCAGGAACAGATCTGCGATGAGGCTGCGGCCCAAAAGGTCGGGGATCGGCTTTTCGTGGCGGAAACCATTGTTAACTTGGCCCGCCAATTAAACACGCGGATTCCGGAACAGGATATAGGTGTCATCGCTTTTAACGGCAGCCATATCGATGTCAGGATTCAACAACTGCTGGAGCCGCCTAAGCCGGTAAACCGCTGCCAGGTGTTTTTCACCGCGCTGTTTTTTATCGTCCTTTTCAGCAGCATGCTGGCAATAACCATGCCGCTGCATCATTTACTCTAATCCTCATGAGCGACCAATAAGATGGCTCGATTTAAAAGACGGCTGCCTAGAATACCGACTAACGGTCGGTTTTATGCGCTGAAGCCTTTATTCCTGACAGCGTTCGTGCTTTTTCTGCCGGCGCATGCGCAAGCGGCTCCGCCTTTAACCGAAGCCCAGACGGTAGAAAAGGTGCTGCAACAAGCGAATGTGCAAAACTGGATCGAAGGCACTATCAATGAAGCGCAAAGCGATGTTGAGGAATTCTCGCACTGGGATAACCCGACCTTTTCCTATGCGCTGGACGCTCCTCACCTGCGGGATCAAAATGCAACCGAGCAATCCTATATGATCACGCAGAGCGTCGACTTGAGCGGGCGGCGTGGCTTGCGGCAGTCGGCGGCTAAATTGCGTCTACAGTCCGCCGCCGCCACGACGCAATCGCGTCTGGCTTTGTTCAAAGCCGAAACCCGCCAGCGGTTTTTTGACGTGTTGCATCAGCAACAGCGCTTGCAGGCTATTAACGCCTGGACGCAACGCCTCGCCGAACTGGAGCGGATCATCCGCGAACGGACTTCCGCCGGCGATGTCTCCGGTTACGATTTAAAACGCTTGCAGCGCGAATCTGCTTCTGCGATTACGCAGCAACAAGCCGAACAAGCAGCGCTACGTCGCAGCTGGGAGCAACTGAACGCTTTGTGGGAGAACCATGACACGGCCGACTACGAAGCCAGCGTCTCAGGCGAACTCTTGCCAGCGGCACCGGTCGCCTTAGACCGGTTTCTGGCAGAGCTGGAACAGAACCCCGCTTTGCAAGGCCTTGCCAAACAAAAATCCGCCCTCGATTTAAATGCCGAAGCGGCCGAGCGTTGGAAAATTCCCAAATTCAATCTCGGCGTTGGTGCCAAAACGTTTGACGCCACCAATTATTCCGACACCGCTTTGCTGGTCAACGTTGATGTGCCGTTGCCGCTGTGGAGCCAGAATGACGCCGAACGGATGCGCTGTCATGCGCAGGCGCAAAAGGCCGACAGCGAATACCGTCTGGCGCATCAAAAAACGTATGGCGACATTCGCGGCTCGTGGCAAGAGTTGACGGGCCTGCTACAAGCGGTGCAGACCTTCGAACAACAAGGGCAAGCCGTCTCGGACGAACTCATCACTATCGCCAACATTTCTTATCAGGCCGGTGAAATCGGGATTTTTGAGTTACTGGACGCCTACCGCGAACGGCAAACCTATGACCTGGACAGATTAGACCTTATGCACAAGGCCCGCAATGCAAGTATTGAACTGGACCGATTGACCGCCGCCGGAATCACCCCATGAATGATGTAATAAAACGTCTTATTTTTCTTGCCCTGATACTGCTGTCAGCTTGTACCGAACAGAATACGGGCACTGGCAATCAAGCCCCAAAGCCTAAAGCCTATGATTTCACCCATTACAGTGATAAAACCGAGCTGTTTGTCGAGTTCCGGGCCTTAACGGTCGGGCAGGCCTCCCTGTTTGCGGCGCATTTTTCCAGGCTCAGCGATTTCCAGCCTGTCGCAGAAGGCACGGTCACGGTCATTTTGAGCAGTAAAGATCAGCCTACGGAACGATTCTCAACCGATTCGCCTTCGGTGCCGGGCATCTTTGTCGTAAAAGCGGAGCCTCGCTATGCGGGCCAGCGCCAGCTCACTGTCGAATTGGCCTCGAAGGCCTTTACGGTCCGCCATGCATTAGGCGAAGTGCCGGTTTATCCGGATCTCGCGGCGGCTCTTGCCGCCGCAGGCGCTGAACAAGAAGAAGACAGCGGCGATATTCCCTTCCTTAAAGAACAACAATGGAAAATCGATTTTGCCACCGAAGTCATTGGCCAGCATGAGCTGCAACAATCGGTTCGGGCGCTGGGCGTCCTAAAAGCTTCCGCCGGAAACGAAGCCACTGTCAGTGCCCCGACCAGCGGACACTTACTGACGCCCGCTGTCGCGTTGCCGAAAGTCGGCATGCCCGTGCAGCAGGGACAGATATTAGCCTCCTTGGCGGCACGCCTCAGCGGCACCAGTGATATGGCTCAACTGGAACTCGACGTTCAAAAAGCCCGCGCGGCAGACCAGCTGGCCCGCAGTGAACTGAACCGTCTGCAACAGCTGTTTGAAGCCGAAGCGGTCGCCAAGCGCCGGGTTATCGAAGCGCAAAGCAGAGCTAAAGTCACGGGCGCCGAGTTGAATGCCGCTGAAAAACGCCTGGAGCAGACGCGCAGGCAAGCGGTTGGACGCGCTTCCGGCGTACCTGTTTATGCACCGATCAGCGGCATCTTGGCGCAGGTGACTGTGGCTTCAGGCAGCTATGTCGAGGAAGGCGAGAAACTGTTCCACATCATCGATGCGGATACCTTATGGCTGGAAGCGAGGATTGCCGAAGCCGATATGGCACAATTGAAAACGCCGGAACGTGTCAGTTTTATCGCCAGGGATGGTGTGTATGCCGCAAGCCCGTCGGGAACGGGCGCGGCGAAAGTGGACGGCTTCACCAGCGAATTCCAGATTCAATTAGGCGAAAACGGCAAACTCATTTCTTCCGGTCGAGTGATCGATCCGGTCACACGCACGGTGCCGCTGGTGGTCGAGTTCCAAAATCCACAGCGACAAATATCGGTCGGCTCATTGGCGCAGACACGTATCTATATCGGCGAGAAAATAACCTCGATTGCCGTGCCGGAAGCGGCGCTCATCGATGATAACGGCCAGGACGTGGTTTTCGTGCAGTCAGGCGGCGAGTCGTTCCAGCGCCGGGTGTTGCGTTTAGGCCTCAGGGACCGTGGCTTCGTGCAGGTACTCAGCGGCGTGAACGAAGGCGAGCGCGTCGTGACGAAAGGCGCCTACCTGGTCTTTCTGGCCGCCTCATCGCCAGCGCAATTAGGCGCTCACGGCCATGCGCACTAGAGGTTGCCGGCCATGATTGCCCAAGCCATTGCCTGGTCATTAAAAAATCGCCTGTTTGTGCTGGTCGGTTCTGCTCTGCTGTTGCTGTGGGGTGTCTACGAAACCCAGCGCATGGCTGTGGATGTCTTGCCGGATCTGACGGCGCCCACCGTCACGGTCATCAGCGAGGCGCACGGCATGGCGCCCAGCGAAGTCGAACGGCTGATTACCTTCCCTATCGAAACCGCTCTAAACGGCGCAACCGGGGTACGCCGCGTGCGCTCCAACTCCGATGTGGGCCTGGCCGTGGTTATCGTCGAATTTGACTGGAACACCGATATTTACCAAGCCCGCCAGATTGTCGCCGAAAAATTGCAGCTGGCACGCGGCAGTCTGCCGCCCAATATCGCCAGCCCGGTACTGGCGCCGATTGCCTCCGTGATGGGCGAGATCTTGTTTATAGCGCTACAGTCGGATCAGCATGACAGCCTGACGCTGAAGACCACAGCGGACTGGACCGTCAGACGACGGCTGCTGTCGGTCCCGGGCGTTGCGGAAGTGATTCCGATAGGCGGGGATACCAAACAATACCAGGTTCAGGTTAAACCCGAGCGTCTAGCCGCCTATCAGCTCACTTTAGCTGACATAGTCAACGCCGTCCGGGACAGTAATCGCAATGCGTCTGCCGGCTTTTACACGGTTTCAGGCCAGGAGTATTTAATTCAGGGTATCGGCAGGATTCGCCACCTGGATGACATCAATGAAATTGTCGTCGCCGAGCGCAACGGTCAGCCTGTGCTGGTCCGGCATGTTGCCGACATAAAGATAGGTGCCGCGCTCAAACGCGGTACCGGCTCGCACAACGGCAAACCGGCGGTCATCCTGGGCGTGCTGAAACAGCCGGGCGTGAACACCCTGGAACTCACCCAACGCCTGGACGAGGTACTGGCGAATATTCAAAGTTCCTTGCCGAAAGGCATGGTGCTGGATGCCAATATCTTCAGGCAAGCCGATTTTATCGCCGTTTCAGTCGATAATTTACTCGATGCGCTACGGGATGGCGCAATTCTGGTGGTTCTGATTATCTTTGTGTTCCTGATGAGTGGACAGGCGACGTTAATCACCTTGCTGGCCATTCCGCTGTCCATGATCGCCGCGATTCTGGCCATGAAAGCCATGGGGGCGACCATTAATACCATGACCCTGGGCGGTTTGGCTATCGCGTTGGGCGCTTTAGTCGATGACGCCATCATTGTCGTCGAAAATACGGTCAGGCGCATGCGGGAAAACAGCCGCTTGCCGGAAGCCGAGCGCCGCCCGGTGACTGCCCTGGTGTTCAACGCGAGCCATGAAATTCTAGGTTCGATCGTCTTCGCTACCTTGATTATCATTCTGGTCTTTTTACCGCTGTTTTTTCTCAGTGGCATAGAAGGCCGTTTATTACAGCCGTTAGGGTTTGCCTATATCGTGGCCATCGCCGCCTCGTTGCTGGTCGCGGTAACGGTCACCCCGGCGCTCTGCAGCCTCCTGTTACCGGCGTCCCGTGCCATTCGCGAGGATAAAGAGGGCCGTTTGGTGATTTGGCTGAAACAACAGTATCTGTTCTTGCTGGAGCGCACCCTGAAACAGTGGAAACTGATCAGTATGCTTTCAGCGGCTGGCCTGACCGTGGCTTTACTGGCCTTGGCACTTTCAGGACGGGCTTTTTTGCCGGAGTTCAACGAAGGCAGCTTGACCATTAGCGCGATCACTCTGCCGGGGACATCCTTGCAGCAATCGGACCAGCTCGCGCAACGTGTGGAAGAAATCATTTTACAACAGCCGGAAGTGGTCTCGACAGCCCGGCGCACCGGGCGTGCGGAACTGGATCCGCATGCGCAGCAGGTGTTCGCTTCGGAAATCGATGTCAGCTTGAAGATGCAGGACCGCAGCAAAGACGAATTTCTGTCCGCATTAAGAACGTCTTTGACCGCCGTTCCCGGCATGGCGATTGTCATTGGCCAGCCGATTTCCCATCGTATCGATCACATGCTGTCCGGCACGCGCGCTAATATCGCCATCAAGATCTTTGGCCAGGACCTGGTCGAACTGCGGCGATTGGCTAACCAGATCAAGAATCTTACGGCCAAAGTGCGTGGAGCGGTAGATGTATCGATAGACAATCCCGCGGATGTGCCATTCCTGGATGTCAAATTCGACAGAAAAGCGATGGCTCGCTATGGGCTGACGATCGATACCGTATCGGCAGCGATCGAAACGGCTTTTGCCGGTCAGGCCGTCTCCAGAATCATGGAAGATGTCGGCAGTTTTGATCTGGTCGTGCGTTACGGCGCCGGTGCCCCGGAAGATTTAGACATCATTCGTTCCACACTCATCATGACCGCTTCCGGCGCCCAACTGCCTTTACATGCCTTGGCCGACATCCGTAAAACGCGCGGCCCGAACACCATCAGTCGTGAAAATACGCAGCGCAAGATTGTGGTCATGGCCAATGTCGCCGAACGCGACCTGGCCGGCGTGGTCAAGGATATCCGTGCCGGCATCGAACAAAACGTCAGTCTGCCCAGCGGCTATCATGTTGAATACGGGGGGCAGTTTGAAAGCGCCGAGCAAGCCACCCGAACCTTATCTGTTATCGGTTTTATCGTCATCGTGGGCATTTTCCTGCTGCTGTTTGTCGCCTTTCGTTCGGCGGGCGACGCTTTACTGGTGATGTTGAATTTGCCGCTGGCGCTGATCGGCGGCGTGATCGGCATTTATGTGTCCGGCGGCGTATTGTCTGTCGCCTCCATTATCGGCTTTATCACCCTGTTTGGCATCGCGACCCGCAACGGCGTCATGATGATCAGCCATATTCACCATCTGGTGCAAGAAGAAGGCCTCCGTGATTTATACCGGGCCGTTAAGCAAGGTGCTATGGAACGTTTGTCGCCTATCCTGATGACGGCCTTAGCGACCGGCATTGCGCTGATCCCTCTAGCGTTGGCAGGCGGAGAGCCCGGCAGTGAAATTCAGGCGCCGATGGCTATTGTGATTCTGTTCGGTCTATTGACCTCGACCGCCCTTAACATGCTGGTGATCCCCGCGTTGTACTTACGCTTCGGTTCAATGCGGAAGGCATTCATCAATAACGGTGACACCAAATGATCTATACGATCATCAAAGTGGTCATTACCAGCCTGTTGGTCGTGGCGATAGCCGAGCTATCGAAACGCAGTTCATTGATCGGCGCCTTGCTGGCCTCGCTGCCGCTCACCTCCGTGCTGGCGATGTTCTGGCTGTACATCGATACCCAGGATGCCGGGAAAGTTGCGGATCTGGCATCCGGGATTTTTTGGCTGGTCATTCCTTCCCTGGTTTTCTTCGTCAGCTTGCCTTTATTGTTAAAGAGTGGGCTTAATTTTTATCTGAGCATGGGGTTTTCCCTATCGGCGACGGCCGGCTGTTATTTCATCATAGTCCTTATCCTGAAGTACTGTGGCGTCAAACTGTAGCTATAACCTTATTCCACTCACTTGCAAGAGGCTTTTTAAACAATGATACCTACAATACGACGGTCCGCCTGGCTTATGGGCTTGCCGTTCCTGTTATTTCTGCTGAGTCCCAGCGTTCTGGCGCATGGCGTCGATGCCAATACCAAGCATTTTTTGCTGGCCAACCAGGGCGTCGCTATCGGGCCGTTTCTGTATATCGGCGCCAAGCACATGGTCACAGGATATGACCATTTACTGTTTCTGCTTGGCGTGATTTTCTTTCTGTTCCGCACCCGGGATGTGCTGCTGTATGTCAGCCTGTTCACCTTGGGACATAGCGTGACGCTGTTGTTCGGCGTGCTGAGCAACGTGACAGTCAATCCGTTTCTGATCGATGCCATCATTGGGCTTTCCGTGGTCTACAAAGGCTTCGATAACCTGGGCGGTTTTCGCCGTTTGTTCGGCTTTCAGCCGAACACCAAACTCGCCGTGATGGTATTCGGCTTGTTTCATGGCTTTGGCCTGGCCACCAAATTGCAGGACTTTTCCTTGCCTCAAGAGGGGTTATGGAAAAATCTGTTGGCCTTCAATGTCGGGGTGGAGATAGGCCAGTTTGTGGCGTTGCTGTTTATCCTGATTGCACTCGATTTCTGGCGCAGGCACAGAAGTTTTTATGCTTTTTCGACCGCGACCAATACGCTGTTGATGACAGGCGGCCTGATTCTGTTCGGCTACCAGTTAACCGGTTATTTAATTAACGTATAAACTCATGAATGACATTAATCCTTCTCTTCCCTCACTGAAATCGCTGTTCACCGCCACGGCTTCTGCCACGGTATTGGCCAGCGCTATCTTAATAACGGCTGTGCTGCCTGCCGAATACGGCATTGACCCCACCGGCTTAGGTAAAATGATGGGCTTAACCGCTTTATCATCGATGCAGACTAAAGCCACCAGCCAGCCGCTCGCCATCACTTGTCCGACGCTGCCGCAGCAAGTGGCTGAAACAAGCGGTCAGGACCAGAAACAGGCCGTCAAGCCCGCTGCCGGCTCGACTGAAACCACGCAAAAGCAGCCCCAACCCCAGTGGCAGGATTCGGTCAAAATACGGGTGCCCGCCGGCGAGGGTCTGGAATATAAATTCCATCTGGTGAAAGGCGCCTCCCTGGAGTATTCCTGGGCGACCGACGGGGCCAAGCTCTATTTTGATTTTCACGGCGAACCCCTGGGTGATAAGACCGGATACTTCAAAAGCTTTAAAGAGAGCACCGATAACCAATCCAACGGTACTTTAACGGCCCCTTTCGAAGGCCCTCACGGCTGGTATTGGGAAAACAAAACCTCATCGCCGGTAACAATCATTCTGAATACCAAAGGTTCTTACCGGATTTTAGGCATTATGTAATGGTGTGCGACTATCACTGCGCAGTTCGGGCTTATTCATGGTTCAGGAGGCAGAATGGAATCTCTGGCACATCTCTAGCTTGCCGATTTTTGTTTCTTAGATTGCCTGAATCGAATATGGCGATAGCGCACATGATAGCTGAGGTTGCTGTAGACCTGAAGACCTATGAAGTGGGGCACACCTGATGCTGACAGCAAGCCTCGGCTAGGGTGTGTCTGGTATTGAGCTTTTATGCCTTCGTCCGTGAACGATCAATGCGTCACTGTTATTTCAAAAACAGCATTTTTCGTTCATTCTCCCAATCGCTGATAGTCATATCCAGCAAGGCTTGCGGCCCTATCTGCGGAATCGCGTTCTTTGCCAAGACGACATAAGGAGCGGTAGCCAGCGCCGCGCCCACATAGCCTGAAGGGATAAACTCATGTTTGATACCCACAAATATTTCCTTATAGCTCACGCCCTGATTCTTGCCGACCAGCAACACGCTATCGGCAAGTTTGCGCAGAACCTGCCTGAAGTATTTCTTTTTCCCATAGCTTTTCGGCTTTAGCTCACCGCATAACTCCATGAACAGATTGGCATCACGACTGCGATCCTTGGCGATGCCGAGGGCAAGCCCGCACCAGGCCGTTGTGGGGCCGGCAACGATAATTTCCTTATGGGCAGCCGTAATATGGGCTCCTGGCAGCATGGGGAAGCGCTTTTCTTCACGGGTTCCAAATAGCCTTTTTCCCGCATCAAGGAGCGGCTCCATGGCATAGGCAGGGATTTCAGCCTGGCCCTGCTTCAGGGTAAACAGAGGTGCTCTGGGCGAACGGGCCAGTTCATCGGCCTTGGCGATGTCATAACCCCATATAACACCGTTAAGCCCAGAAAAAGATGAGGCAACGATCAGATTGATCTGCCCGATATAGGCTTCCGAAGCCTCCGCCGTATCGAAGACGGCCGTACCGTCCAATCCCTCGCCATTTTGCCCGGCTAACTTCAAGGTCTTGGGTACTTTGCCAACATGCAGCGTTATGACTGAAACATATCCAGTTCCATTGGCGCCAGGATTGCCGTAGCCATCGCAATAATGCTCAAAAGGCCCCACCGCGCTCCTGACTATTTCAGATAGTGAAGCTGCATCAGCGTTTTTTTCTGAAACAGTGGAGCTTTGCTCTGATTGGGTTACAACTGGGCAAAAGGCAAACATTACCGCAGCCGCAATGGCGAATAAAGACAAACGGCTTTTCATCAGCAATCTCCTCGAATAACGAAGACAGGTCAGCATGACACTAGCACGGTAAAAAGCCGCTGCCAAGATCGGAAATGGTCCAGCCCGAATCAAAATGCATAAAATTTTCAACGCTTACACTAGACCGCCAGGACAATGCCATCGGGCAAGGCTAACGTACAGTTTTTTTCCTAATTCTGTATTTGCCCTTGCTTGAAAAGGAAAGAGACAGGCTAGCTATAATGCTGCCTGATAAACAGGAGCTGTTGCTCCACTGTTTATTCAGCAACAGGCCATCAATGCCAAAACCGGATTGCAATCCCGTCCCTAACGTTTCCACGATTTCTGAGCCAAACGGAGCACGGCCAATGCCAAACTTCTCGGACGAGGCAACACGCCCCGACCAGCTGTGAGAAATCAATTTACCGCATAACATCGGTTCAAAAATCGGCGGTGCATCTAGACGTTAATGTCTGCTCGTCCTTATCCGGTATGAATTTTGCGTTTGTCAAATGGAACCACCGTATTGTCTTTATCCGATCGGCAGGAACAGGTGAAAGTTTGAGGTTTTTACCTTGACCATCCCTCCGGTAAGTAATGGAGCTACGCGGATAACTTTTTTCCCTCGATCTAATAAGCGAATCCATTTCCTATGAGCAAATACACACTCAACGTCAACGGCGAGCCGAGAACCGTGGACGTTGCCTCTGACACCCCTCTGTTATGGGTGCTGCGTGATCATCTCAATCTGGTCGGCGCCAAGTTCGGCTGCGGCATCGGCCAGTGCGGCGCCTGTACCGTGCATATCGACGGCGTGCCTACCCGAGCCTGCCTGATCCCTGTCTCCAGCGTCGGAAAAAACCGGATCACCACGATTGAAGGGCTAGCCTCGGACGGCAAGCATCCCTTGCAGCAGGCCTGGCAGGAGCTCGATGTGCCGCAATGCGGTTATTGCCAGGCCGGCCAGATCATGACCGCCGCCGCGCTGCTGAAAAAAAATCCGCATCCATCGGACCAGGATATTGACGCCGCTCTGGCCGGCAATCTGTGCCGTTGCGGCACTTATCTGCGTATTCGCGCAGGCATCCATCGCGCGGCTGAAATCGCCGGCAAGGAGTCAGTATGAGTACAGATCTTCTTGAAAATGCCGGCCGCCGCGACTTTCTGCGCAAATCCGCGCTGGCCGGCGGCGGCCTGATCCTCGGCTCTTATCTGAATACGGCCTACAGCGCGGCAAATCTGGTCGCCAAGCCGTCCGCCCTCACTGAACAGGAGGCGTTCAGGCCCAATGCCTTCATCCGCATCGCTCCGAGCGGCGCGGTGACGCTGATCAGCAAGCAGCCTGAGATCGGCCAGGGTATCAAGACCTCCTTGCCCATGATCATCGCCGAAGAACTGGAGGTCAACTGGCAGGATGTTCTCATCATCCAGGGCGACCTCGACCCCGCTTACGGCAGCCAGAATGCCGGCGGCTCACGCTCGACGCCGACCAATTACGAGGAGTTCCACCGGCTCGGCGCGACCGCGCGCACCATGCTCGTCGAAGCGGCCGCGCGGATCTGGGTGCTTCCCGCATCGGAACTCATCGCCCGGGACGGCGCCGTTCATCATCCGGCCACCGGCCGCAAGCTTGGCTATGGTCAACTGGTCGCCACGGCCGCCGACCTGCCGGTTCCCGCCGCCGAATCGGTCCGATTGAAATCCCCGGAAAATTACAAGCTGCTCGGCACGCGCATCGGCGGCGTCGACAATCCGGCCATTGTGACCGGCAAACCCTTGTTCGGCATCGACGTCCAGCTGCCGGGCCTGCTTTATGCGGTCTACGAGAAATCGCCGGCTTTCGGCGGCAAGGTCGTCAGCGCCAATCTGGACGAGATCAAGTCGCTGCCCGGCGTGCGCGATGCCTTCATTATCGAAGGCGGCGCCGATCTCAAAGGCCTGCTGCCCGGCGTGGCCATCGTCGCCGACTCGACCTGGGAGGCCTTCAGTGCCCGCAAACATCTGAAGGTTGTCTGGGATGAAGGCAAGGTGGCGGCGGAAAGCTGGGCGGGTTTTGCCGCCAAGGCTCAGGAACTGTCCAGGCAGCCCGGCGCGGAGGTTCTGCGCAATGACGGCGACGCCAAGGCGGCGCTAGAGAAAGCCGATAGAACGGTCGAAGCAGCTTACAGTTATCCCTTCATCTCGCACGCCAGCATAGAACCGCAGAATTGCACTGCCTGGTACAAGGACGGGGCGATTGAAATCTGGGCGCCCACGCAAAATCCCGAAGCCGGCCAGAAAATTGTCTCGCAGACACTGGGCATCCCCAAAGACCAAATCACGCTGCACATTACCCGCAGCGGCGGCGGTTTCGGGCGGCGCCTGATACCCGACTATATTATCGAAGCGGCGGCCATCGCCCGGCGCGTGGCGGCGCCGGTCAAGCTGACCTGGACGCGCGAGGACGATCTGCGCCACGACCAGTATCGCGCCGGCGGCTTCCATTTCCTGCGCGGCGGCCTCGACGGCAAGGGCAAGCTGATCGCCTGGCACAACCATTTTGTGACGTTCGCCCACCCGGTCGTTGTGGACGGCAAGCCGTCATTGGAACCCGGCAGCGGCGCCAACCTGTCCGGCGACGAGTTTCCCGGACGCTGGGTGGAAAACTGCCTCCTGGAGCAGACGCCGCTGGAATGCGGCATTCCGATGGGTCCCTGGCGCGCACCGCGCAGCAACGTACTGGCCTGGGTGTTTCACAGCTTTATCGACGAGCTGGCGCATGCGGCCGGCCGTGACCCGCTGGCATTTCGCCTGGAAATCCTGGGCGACAAGGGCTTCCTCCTGGGTACCGGCAAGCAAGGCATTCCCTACGATGTCGACCGCATGAAGCACGTGTTGCGGCATGTGGCGGAAAAAGCCGAGTGGGGCAAGAAAACCTTTCCGCGCGGGCAGGGCCAGGGCATTGCCTTCCATTTCAGCCATCGCGGCTATATCGCGCAGGTCGCCGAGGTCACCGTGTCCAAAGATGGCAAACTCAAAGTTGACCGCGTCGTGGTTTCAACCGACATCGGCGCGCAAATCGTCAATCTCAGCGGCGCGGAAAATCAGGTGCAGGGATCGGTGGTCGACGGTCTCGGCGCGCTGATGTTCCAGGAACTGAATATCGAGAAGGGCCGCATCGTACAGAGCAATTTCGGCGATTATCCGATGATCCGCATCGACAATGCCCCGACGCGGGTGGACGTGCATTTTCTCAAGACCGACCATCCGGTGACCGGTCTCGGCGAACCGGCCCTGCCGCCCTTGGCCCCGGCCGTATGCAACGCGATCTTCGCCGCCACCGGCATACGCGTGCGCCAACTGCCCTTGCTGCGAACCGATCTGAGCTGGAGTTAGCATGCATAAAATCATCGATGAATTCACCGTTGGAAACAGCCCCGGATAAGTCATGGCCAATAGAATCAATCACCTGATCAATGCCTACCGACAGCTGAAGCAGCAGGCCGAAGACAGCGTACTGGCTACCATCGTTGAAACTTTCGGTTCGACTTATCAAAAAGCCGGTGCGCGCATGTTAATAACCCAACAAGGCAAATTGATCGGTTTGCTGGGCGGCGGCTGTTTCGAGCGGGATCTGATCGAGCAGGCGCAGTCGGTTTTCGAGACTGGCGAAGCCAAGACGGTTTTTTATGATATGCGCTCTCCGGATGACGTAGTCTGGGGACTGGGACTGGGCTGCAACGGCGCGGTCAGGATTTTGCTGCAGTTGTTGAAGGCGAAATATGATTTCAGCCCGCTGAATGTCATTGCCGATGCCGCCGAAGCCGATATACCCAGCGTTCTGGTCAGCATCTATAAATCCGAGCATCCCGGCTTTCCGGTCGGCCATAGTTTCTTTCTGCTGGGTTCAGGCAACCGGCAGCTGTTGACCACGACGCCTTCTCCTTTCATGGCACCGACTTTGCAAACTTTATTGCAGCAAAAATCGCGCGTCGAATCGCATGTAATCAACAATCAGGTCATTGGGGCATTTTACGATCCGCTCCAGCCGCCATTGCGATTGCTGGTATTGGGCGCCGGCGCCGATGCCATTCCCCTCGTGCAATGTGCCAAGTCGCTTGGCTGGCGCGTCTCAGTGGTTGATCACCGGCCCGGCCATATCAAAAAAGAGCGTTTTCCTCAGGCCGACGACCTGCTTCACCTCATGCCGCAGGATCTGAACAACAGTCTGGAATTGAATCAGTTCAATGCATTAGTATTGATGACGCATAACATCGAATACGATGAGCGTTACCTCAAGTCGATCATGTACTCTGACATCCCGTTTATCGGGCTGTTAGGTCCCTCACATCGCAAGGACAGACTGCTGCAAAGCCTGGGCAGCGACGCTACGCGTATAAGCAACCGGGTATTCGGGCCGGTCGGTTTGGATATCGGCGCTGAAACGCCGGATGAAATCGCTCTGTCCATTATGGCCGGCATTCATGCCGAACTGAATGGGCGTAGTGGGCGGCAACTGAGCCTTAAGGCCGCATCCGATTGCCATGAATGCATACATTGATAACGTCTACGCCATTGTTCTGGCGCCGGCGCATCCAGCCGCATGGGCAGCCTCAAGCAATTATTCGCATGGGGCAACCGTTCCTTGCTGGAGCGCACGATTCTGAATGCTCGCTCAATTTTGAACGAACGCGTCATCTCAGTCTTTCAGAGATTTGATCTTTTGATTCTCCGACTTTTTTAAATTGGTCGGATTTCGTCAGTCCATTGGATGTGCCGAGGCGCATTTTTCACGATTATAATAAAAACCTATAAACCCTTATCGTTCCAAGCTCTCCTCTGAAGATATTAATACCTTTAATTAGTAAGTCCTGTCCAGAATGGATTAAGTTTTAATTTTTATATTCATGATTCTGTAACGCTACAATAATACAATCCTAACTTCAGCTATCAGTCTATAAAAGTAGGAAAAGTGTTAGGTTCATTTCGTTATCGCGCTCCTAGGTGACCTGCCCCGTAGCCCATCCAGCTAATCCTTAATACTATCTGAAGTCAAGCCACAAAGGCTAATGCCGCCCACTTTTAATGTTAGGTTTTTCTTTCTTATAGTTTTTAACAAATAATTTTAAACCAAAGGAGATAGGTAATAAAAAAGCTCAATAATATCACGTATTTATTTAATATTTTATGATTATGGAGTAAACATGAAATTTCTTTTTTCTATACCGAATAGTGCATTTTTAAAGCACTGTGCTTTACTATTTTCACTTTTTATTATTCAAGTAAATGCAAACGCTGTAAATAATTATCCTAGCCATTCAGGATCCTCCCCTGTCAGTTACGATGATATTGCTGAACCAAATGGAGAATTCGTTATATCTGACCGTCAAGGTGGGATATTAGATAATTATATGTTCCGTGATAGTCGCACCTATCAAATAACAATTAAATTACCGATTAACCGTTATGTAGGAGATTTAGCTACAGCGGTCTCCAAAGGTGTCGTTTCTAGTACGGCAAAAATATATATACCAGCCTACGATGTCGATGCTTACACATATCCGACATTTGATTGCGATGGTGATGGAACTGTAGATAATCTTCAGCCAGAAATTGATGAAGTTTATTTTAATGGTGAGTTAATAGGTACTTTGGATGGGGATAATAACCTCTGGAAATTTAATGATTCTTTTGTTGTACCTATTGAAAAAGTTAAATTTCCATCAGCTCCCGGCGAGGTTGCTTATAATGAAATCAATATAGTTATTGATGCAGGAAATAAAGATGTAGTGCTTTCCAAGGGAGGTACAGGTTGCCAGGTATGGGCGACTTCTGTTGATTGGATAGGTATTAAATATGATGCATCTCAACCCATATATTTAATGACGGGCCTATTCGGAAGTCCAAAAGCACTTACAAACTCGGGTTATACTGATAATATAAAATCAACTTTAGGGCTATATTCTAAGGTTATCGAGCATGGTCTTGCTTCCTCATCATTTTCATGTGATCCATTAGTTTTAGATGCTGTTTCCGGCCATGCTGATGAATTCATCAAACAAATTACGGAAGATGGCGAGTTAATCGGAACGGCTGATATACATTTGGTTGGCCATTCCATGGGAGGATTAGATGGCCGAATGGTATTAAAAAAACTTTCCGAACAGGATTATCCGGTTAAAGTCAGTGAGATGGATGGTGCGCCTGTATATGAAAATATTAAAGTGCAAAGTTTGTTGACTCACGGCGCCCCTCATAAAGGTTCACTGGCGGCCGACTATCTCCCTTCCATCGCCAGCCTATCCAGTTTTGTTCAAGATTTATGCGAGTTAAAAGTTGAAACCTGGAAAATAGCTAACCCCGCATTGAATCAGCTTAATGGAGCAAAATTCGGCGCTATTGGAAGCGATGCTGATTGGGATAATTCTGGCGATTTAAATGCTTCTGAACTTGCAAATAATCAGATCCCCTGGTTAAGTTTGGGAAACAAACTGTACAAAATGTTATATAACTATGACGAGCTTACCATCGACTATACGATGATACCGACTCCCAATGGAATAGTTTATGTCCCTGATGTGCAGTATATGGGCAACGGCCCGAATCCCAACGATACTATGGTTACCATTGAAAGCGCTCATGGAGCACTAGGCATAATAAGTACAATATCTCTAACCGGAGCTAATGGAAAAAACCACGGAACTGTAATTGATAAACAATCACAAGATGAAGCAATTTCACAAGGTAAAAACGCACTTGGATGGGGGGCTCTAAAATGAAAATATTTTCGTATATTAGCGGGTTAATTGTTGCTACTGTAAGTATAACAAGCCAGGCATTACCCCTTATCCCAATGGCTCAGGTTTTTCAAACCGAAAAGAATGGTTCCATTAGCGAACAATTTTTAATATCAAATAACAGCTTTTCTGCTTTCGTAACCGGAGCAAATAGCAGTGATATTATTTTGACATTACCTAATGGCACATTAATTAATGAAAACAATGCCAGTAACTACGGTATTAATTGGTCAATTGATACAAGCGATATTAACAATGAATCCTTAATTACAATTGGTTCAGATTCTGCGATCACAGGCACTTTTGCATTTACAGTAAAAGCCCGGGATCAAGAAAAAGCAGGATTTTCTGTCTTGGAGGATCCAAGTTTGCAGTATAGAGCAATCATTGGAAATCCTTCACAGCCTATAACACCTAATACAGAAATACCGTTTTCAGTAATACTGTATTATGCCGGCTTCCCAGCAACGGGAGCCACTATAAACGTTGGTGTATTAGATTCAATGGAAACGACCGTACGTCAATTAACGCTAAAAGATGATGGTCAAGCACCTGACCTTTCAGCGGGCGATGGCGTTTACACGACACTTACTAATCTTGATAAAACCGGCGATTATAAGACGGTGATCGACGCCGACTGGAACAACCATCGAGGACGCGTTTACGAGGCTTTCTCAGTATCAGAAAAAGATGTTTCTGTTTCAGGCCAATTCAATGTCAAGTTAGTCGATTCTGACAATAACAGTTTAATTAATAACGTCGTTCTAACGTTTGAGGAATTGCAACCTCGCTTGCCGGGGACTTATTCAGTTACTGCTGAGATTAAAGACGCTTCAGGTACGAGTGTTACGGAAACTTCCTTGATTAATCAGCCAGAAACGCCTCTAAGTGTCACTTTTGATGTAAAAAAATTAAAAACATTAAGTGCTCAGCCTTGGCATGTTTCTTCGCTCAATATCTGGAAGGGCCCCAAAGTTTTAGGGGTATGGAACGATCTGGGTGAACTGAATATTGATATCAGTCATTTCGAGCGCGATCCTTTAATTGTTAAAGACATTGTCGGCGATCGAGGAATTGATTCTGATGCGGATGGATTATTTGATAAATTAGAGATTGATGTTTCAATTGATACCCTGGTTTCAGGTAATTACGGTATTTCTGCTGACTTGCGTTCGACCAGTGATAATACCTTGATAGGGAGCACGGGAATCAGCCAACTCAGTCTGAATGCAGGAATAAATACTGTTAAACTCCAATTTATGGGAAGCAATATTGGCGGAAGCGGCAAAGATGGTCCTTATAAATTGACTAATTTTTTAATTTATCCAAATTTTAATACCAGCGCCCAACTTGCTCAGCTAGTTGCTTTAGTAGGAGAAACCAGCGCCTATTCTTGCAGCCAATTTATAGGTTGTAATTCCAGCATGGAAAACGAGGTTATCAGAATTGCTAACGGCTTGTGTGAAAAGCAAGGTTATCAATTACTTGCAAAATTAAAATTAATTCAAGCAATTGCTAATAAACATCCGGATGTCGCTGAAAAACAACTGGAAGGATTGTATCAGCGAGCAAAAGCGATCGAAAGATCAGGCTCCTGCCCCCCTGCTGAGGGCTGGAGCGGCGATAAATGAAATCAAGCTTCTATAATCAATCGGCTTGATTGAGGAAGAAACCCAGCTTATCGAAATAATGGAAGCTGGGTTTCCAACCCTCAATCCAATCTACAAGTACGTCTCCTTTTATGTAAGACAGGAGCTTTGCAGAAACCTGGCTTTACCGCTGACTAGATAATTGTATCTGCAGGGTTTCGTCTTTCAATTCAGTTCGCGTATAAGCAACCGGGTATCCGGGCCGGTCGGTCTGGATATCGGCGCTGAAACATCGCGTTGTCCATTATGGCCGGCATTCATACCCAACTAAATGGGCGCAACGGGCGGCAACTGAGCCTTAAGGCCGCATCCGATTTACATGAATGCATACATTAATAACGTTACGCCATACAGAATCATATATCTATTAATTAAATATATTTATCTATTTAGATCGTTTTATTGAATAAAAAAACTCTAATAAACTGTGCTCTCTGATCACAGTTCGAGCCTGGACAGGCCAGATGCGTACTGAACGAGAATGAATTCGGCACTGAATAAAAGGGGGCATTTATGGATTCACTGGAAAAATATTATCTGCTGGGCATCGCCATAGCGGCTATGGCAGGCGTGCCGGGCTTATCGGAAGCGGCAAGCGGCCATTTCTTCACCCACGGCAATGACACGAGCAGCAAGGCTATGGCCTTTGCCGCCAGACCTGGAAGCCGAAGTTTTCAGTCCGCGCCGCGAATAATCAGCCAAGGAACAATACTCCATGACGCCCGGCTTCTTCAGCAGCGCCAATCGGCTGAATCCCAAGCAGATAGCCGGCCCGAAAATCCATCGACTATCGTTCCTGCCGGCTAGGCCGCGGTGGTTCTAATCTAGCACTTTCACTCGTTACTCAAAGGCAGCGTATGGAAAACTTTACCCCTTACTCGGCGCTGGCCGGCGGCGGGCTGATAGGTCTCTCCGCCGGTCTTTTGTGGCTTTTCAACGGACGCGTTGCCGGCATTTCGGGCATTACGGGCGGATTGTTTTCGTCCCGCGGCCGCGATATCGGCTGGCGTCTTTGCTTTCTTGCCGGCTTGCTGCTGGGCCCTTTAATGTTCAGGGCAGTCGGCGACGAAACGGCAAGCCTTCATATCAGTCCGTCATTGGCGGTGCTGTCGATCGCGGGCTTGCTGGTAGGCTACGGAACCGGTCTTGGCAATGGCTGTACCAGTGGCCATGGCATCTGCGGACTGACGCGCCTGTCGCCTCGCTCTGTCGCGGCGACATTGACATTCATGATCGTTGCCGCCGTTACAGTGTATATCGTGCGCCACTGGCCTGGTGCAGGGAGTTGGTGATGGGCGGCTATCTCTCGGCATTGTTTTGCGGAACGCTGTTCGGTCTGGGCCTGACGCTGGCACAGATGACCAATCCGGAGAAGGTGCTCGGCTTTCTTGATGTCGCCGGGCACTGGGATCCAAGTCTGGCGCTGGTCATGGCCGGCGCGCTGACGACCCTGGCCTTGATGCAACGTCTGGCCCGGCGCCGGACTGCACCGATACTGGCATCAAGTTTCAACGAGCCGAAAAAGGCGCGCATCGATGTCCGGCTTTTAACCGGTGCGGCGTTATTCGGCATAGGCTGGGGCTTGTCCGGCATCTGCCCGGGGCCTGCCATTGCCGCGCTGAGTTATGGCCGGATTGAAATCTATGTCTTCACGGCCGCCATGTTCGCGGGCATGGGGCTTTTTCAGCGTCTGCATCGTCCCAAATAACTGGCTGCGCGTTAAGGAATCCAGTTTGGTCTTGATGTTGGGTTACGGTTGGCACGTAACCCAAGCTATGAAACTTAACTCAACAGGCTGGCATAAGTCCTGTTTAACTGAGGTTAAGATAGGCACCCTTTCCCGTTTGCCGCGCCGAGCACCGCAGCTTTCGGCGAGAACAGCCCGCAGGGGCGCTGC
>NZ_JADMKV010000068.1 GCF_015476545.1 Methylobacter sp. BlB1
TTATTGAAACGCTAAAGCAGAAATAGCGCTAGATGGTAGGGCTGGATGCATACAATGAACAGAGGAGTCTTAATACGGTAACTGTATACTGCTCTCTCTGTAGGAAGACTCAAGGTTTAGTGGGTGCTTAAGCAGGCAAAGAAGAGTGATTAATAATGAGATTAATATTATTAATTATTATCCATTCACTTATATAAATAGTTAAATAAAATAATAATATAAAAACCGAAATTATCTGAACTCCAAAATGCCTAACAATCTTTGTTCAATACAAATAAATTATCTTGATTTCAAGGATGAATAAAAAATATTTTTTTATACCGAGTTAGTGCAAGTCCATATAATAAGGTTTTAATTTCAAAAATCTTGAACAGTTATTTCTATGAAACCATTTACAATAGACGATTCACTTTGAATATAAATATCGTGAGAACCATCGAGCTAAATATATCGCTAACATATGAGGTGTAACTTAGTTGTATTAGCTCAGACTCGATCTGACAATTTCAAACCTCAGCTTGGAGCGAATCCGACATTGACAGTCTCAGTTGTGCCACTTTCAGACGTTCAAATGAACGAAAGATCTCGCTTCTGGATGTCCGGTATCTACCCCCTTCCCGACATCCAGGATTAAGAGATTATCCGCAGTTTTCAATGGTTCTTATAGATGCAGTTAACTTTAAATGTTAGAAAAATTGCACAATATGGCTTTTAGGACTAGTATCAAATCACTACTCGATTACTAGTTTCAGCGATTGGATTTCCCAGTTTTTTGAATCATTCTAATCTTGAGTGGTTTTATAACGCCTTTCACGTATCAGCAGCGGAGTAACCCATGGTTATGGCTGTAGAAACTGAGAAAACCAACGCAGAAAAGCAAGGTGTAGCACCTCCCTCGATCACGCTTCCAAAAGGCGGTGGCGCAATTCGTGGTATGGGCGAGAAATTTGCTGCCAATCCGGTTACCGGCACGGGCTCGATGACCATCCCTATCGCCGCGTCACCAGGCCGTTCTGGTTTTGGACCTCAACTCACCCTTTCTTACGACTCAGGTGCTGGCAATGGCCCGTTTGGATTAGGCTGGAGTCTTTCTCTTCCGTCCATTACACGCAAAACCGACAAAGGCTTACCTCGATATCAAGACGAAGAAGAGCCGGATGTTTTCATATTATCCGGCGCCGAAGATCTTGTTCCGGTTCTGATCGACCAAGGCACCGGAAACTGGGCGCCAGAGCAAATAGCGCCACGATCTGTTGGCAATCAAATCTATCGCATCAAAAGTTACCGTCCCCGAATCGAAGGCTTGTTCGCCCGCATTGAAAGATGGACAAATCAAGCCGACTCTAACGACACCTTTTGGCGCTCCATTTCCAGAGACAATATCACGACCTGGTACGGTAAGACCGCCGAAAGCCGAATTGCTGAGCCTCCTCTTGATCCAACTACAGGCGATCCAGCCAACGCCGGCTCTCCTCATATTTTTTCCTGGTTGATCTGCGAAAGTCATGACGATAAAGGTAACGTCATCGTTTATGGTTACAAACCTGAGGATTCTGAGGGAGTCGATGGATTAAACAGGACCGTAGAATCGTTCACGCATGAAAAAAACCGCACGGACACGACTCGTAAAGCCAACCGGTATTTAAAGTGGATTCGCTACGGCAACCACAAGCCTTACCTCCCTAAACTTCAAGCCACATTGCCATGGCCCAGCCCGCCAGCTTCTACCACTGAAGAAGATGTCAACCAACACTGGTTTTTTGAAGTCGTCTTCGACTATGGTGAACATGATAGAGATAATCCATTACCGAAAGAAACCGGCAAGACCTGGCCGATTCGTAACGATCCGTTCTCTACCTACAGAGCCGGATTTGAAATTCGTACCTACCGCCTTTGCCAGCGAGTCTTAATGTTCCATCATTTCCCAGGCGAACCGGGAGTCGAAGCTAATTGCTTGGTGCGTTCCACGGATTTCAACTACTCATACGAAAACACCCCAGACGAAATAAAAGATCCTCTCTATTCCCTGCTGCAGTCAGTCAACCAAGTCAGCTATAAACGAAAACAAGGAGGCGGCTATCGGTCAAAATCGCTACCGCCCTTGGAGTTCGAATACACCCAGCCAAACATCGTTGAAACGATTCGGGAAGTTGACCCAAAAAGCTTGGAAAATCTGCCTCAGGGTCTTGATGGATCGATCTTTCAATGGGTCGATCTCGATGGCGAAGGTCTCTCCGGCATTCTCACCGAGCAGGCCGGCGGCTGGTTTTACAAACGCAATCTCAGCGCTAATCCAGACGAAAACGAAGAAACAGTAACCGCCCGTTTCGGCCCCATACAACAAATTCCATTCATACCCAATTCAACTCTAGCGGGCGGCCAAGCTCAATTCATGGATCTGGCGGGCGACGGCCATACCGATCTCGTAATAATGGAAGGCCCTGTCTGCGGCTTTTATGAGCGCACATGCGATCAAGATTGGGAACCCTTTCAAGCCTTTTCCTCCTGGCCGAATATCGATACCCGCGATCCGAATCTCAAATTTATCGATCTGACCGGCGATGGGCATGCCGACATTCTCATTTCCGAGGATCAAGCTTTCATCTGGCATGCTTCTTTGGCGGAATCAGGCTATGGGCAGGCGCAACGAGTCCAGCAACAGTTCGATGAAGAGAAAGGCCCGCGTCTGATCTTCGCCGATCTCGAGCAATCCATCTTTTTAGCCGATGTATCGGGCGATGGCCTGACCGATATTGTTCGCATCCGTAATGGCGAAGTCTGTTACTGGCCCAACCTCGGTTATTGCCGCTTCGGCGCTAAAGTGACCATGGATCATTCTCCCTGGTTTGATGCCTGCGATCAGTTCAATCCCCGCCGTATCCGGCTAGCCGATATCGACGGTTCGGGCACGACAGACATTTTGTATTTGCATGGCAAAGGCGTCCACATCTACTTCAACCAGTCGGGCAATAGCTGGGGAAAGCGGACGGAACTGCCCAGTTTTCCGGCAGTTGACAATCTGGCCGCTATTCAAGCCATGGATTTACTAGGGAACGGTACGGCATGCCTCGTATGGTCATCGCCATTGCCCAGCTATGCAAATTGCCCAATGCGTTATATTGACCTGATGGGCGGGCAAAAACCGCATCTCTTGAAATCAATAAAAAACAATCTCGGAGCAGAAACCACAATCGACTATGCGCCTTCCACCAAGTTTTACCTCCAAGATAAAGAGAAAGGAAAACCCTGGATTACCAAATTGCCATTCCCGGTCCATGTGGTCGAGAAAGTCACCGTTTCCGATAATTGGCGTAAA
This sequence comes from Methylobacter sp. BlB1, assembly GCF_015476545.1. Taxonomy (GTDB): domain Bacteria; phylum Pseudomonadota; class Gammaproteobacteria; order Methylococcales; family Methylomonadaceae; genus Methylobacter. The sequence continues at coordinate 3,317 of NZ_JADMKV010000068.1, forward strand.
ACCCGTTTCTCCAGCACTTACTCGTATCATCATGGTTATTTCGATGGAGCTGAACGTGAATTCCGCGGTTTCGGTCGCGTCGAACAGCTGGACGTGGAATCTTACGGCAAATTCGAACAAGGCAATGCCGACAGCCCTTACATTATAGCGGACAAGACTCTTTACCAGCCGCCGGTCAAGACCGTGACCTGGTACCACACCGGCGCTTTTCTCGACCGCGACCACATACTCTCGCAATTCAAAAATGAGTATTTCCCCAAATGGTTCGAGGACCTGAAGCCGGATAAGGACAACGTTTTGGGAGATTTTCAGGAAAATGACCTTCCAGAGCCCGACCTGTCTGCGGGAGAGCTCAACGCCGAGGAATGGCGAGAGGCCTTACGGGCCTGCAAAGGCATGATGCTGCGCCAGGAAGTGTACGAGCTGCACGTGGGCGCGCTGGAACAGAGAGAACAACGCCCGGTAAAGCTGTTCTTCACCGCCTACCACAACTGCCACATCCGGCGCCTGCAACCGAGGGCGACCAACCCGAACGCAGTATTTCTGGTCGCAGAAAGCGAGGCCATCAGTTATCACTACGAACTGGATCTCACGCAAGACGATATTTTTCCCGATCCGCGCATTGCCCATACCCTGAAGCTTCGATACGACGAATACGGCAACGTGCTGCAATCGGTAGCCGTTGTCTATCCGCGCATTAAACAGTTCAAGGACGGATCGCTTAAGGACGACGAGATTACCCTGATCCGCGATGTCCAGCAGGAAACCCATCTGGCCTATACCGAAACACGCTATACGGAAGATTTTGGAACTCAGACTGAAGATAAAGAGGCGGCACTGGACAACCGCCGCTTACGCGTCCCTTGCGAAGTGTTGACCTACGAACTGACCGGCATAAAAATTCAGGCAGGTGAGTATTTCAGCCTGGAAAATCTTCGCAAATTCAAATTAAGCTCAGTTTATCCAGCTACTGGCACAGACTTGAAGGAAGTGGAGACACTTGCTTACCATAAATTATCTGGTCGAGAGATACGGCCAAAAGTCGAAAAGCGTCTGGTAGAGCATGCAAGGACGCTGTTTTTCAAAGAAAACCTGATCGATCCTTTGCCGTTCAAACAGCACGGCCGCCTCGGGCTTGCCTATGAAGCTTATAAACTGGCGCTGACCGATAACTTGCTCGATGCCGTGTTCAAGGATTCAACTGGAATAAATAAGCTGGAAGAAGTTGTCAACGGCACAACAGCGCGTGGTCAGCTTCAAGATGCAAAACGGAGTGGTTATCTGAGCGGGGCTGATCTGATCGCTCGATTTACACCGCCGCCCGAAATTCCGACTGAAGAACTGGCTGGCCAATACTGGATCCGCTCCGGCATCGCCGGCTTCGCGCCGGATGCGGCGCAGCACTTTTACTTGCCGGAGAAATATACCGACCCCTTCGGCAACGTCACTAAGCTGGAATACGACCCGCGCGATCTCTTCGTGAAATCGAGCACCGACGCGATGCAGAACAAGACCGAGGTCATCCGTTTCGACTTCCGCGTCTTGGCGCCGAGCGAGATGAAGGACATCAACGACAACCTGTCCGCGGTGTTCTTCGACGTGTTAGGCCTACCCGCAGCCATGGCGGTGAAAGGCAAAGGCGCGGAAGGCGACAATCTAATCGGATTTAATGACGACCTTACCAATCCGTCATTAGATAAACTCACGGAATTTTTTGTGACGGAAAAGCCGTACGATGAAACCCAGGCAAGTGAATGGCTAGGCAATGCCTCTGCTCGCCATGTCTATTACTTTGGTGAAATCGAAGAAAAGCTCCCTGATGGAGTACCCGTTATTCGACCGGATGGAAAACCCGCTATTCGATGGGGGCAAAATCCCGCCTGCGCCTGCGGTATTCTGCGGGAGCGACACGTAAGCCAGTTAGCGCCGGACCAGAAAAGCCCGCTACAAACTGCTTTCGAGTATTCGGACGGCATGGGCAGCGTGATCGTGAAGAAAGTCCAGGCCGAGCCGGAAGCCGACGGTCAGCCCCAGCGCTGGGTTGCCAACGGCAAGACCATTCTCAACAATAAAGGCAAACCGGTCAAGCAGTACGAACCCTACTTCTGCGCGCCCGGGGTAGGCCACCGCTTTGAGGATCCTCCCGAAGTGGGCGTTACGCCGGTTATCTACTACGACCCCGTGGGGCGCGTCGTGCGTACCGAAATGCCCGATGGCAGCTACAGCCGGGTCGAGTTTTCGCCCTGGTATGTCCGCAGCTTCGACCAGAACGATACCGTCAAGGAAACGGGCAACGCCTGGTTCGCACGCAAATCCGTCGGCACGACGGAAGAAAGACGCGCCGCGCAACTGGCGGCCGAGCATGCCGACACTCCTGCTCTCATGATTCTCGATAGCCTCGGCCGCGAGGTGATCTCTGTCGCCCATAACAAGTACAAAGATGTCACTGGCGTGCTGAAGGATGAAAAATATCTCACCTTTACCAAGCTCGATGCCGAGGGCAAGCCGCTATGGATTCGCGATGCCCGCAAGAATCGGGTGATGCAATACATCAATCCTCCGGTGAAAAACAATCAAGCAACCGACCCGGTCACTGATTTCACACCCTGCTACGACATCACCGGCAATCTTCTGTTTCAGCACAGCATGGACGCCGGCGACCGCTGGATGCTCAACGACGCCGCCGGCAAACCGATGCTGGCCTGGGACAGTCGAGGCCATACGTTCCGCACCGACTACGACGCACTGCACCGGCCAATAGGTTCCTTCGTCAGGGGCGCCGATCCGGAAGATCCTGACAAAATCATCCAGTTCGAGAAAGTGATCTACGGCGACACACCCAATAACGGCCTGTTTGTTGATCCGGATCATCCAGAAAATGATCAAACTAAACAGCTCAACCTGCGCGGCAAACCCTACAAGCATTACGACACCGCAGGCTTAGTTACCAGCATGGGGCACAACCCGGTCACCGATAAAGACGAAGCCTTCGACTTCAAAGGCAACCCGCTCCGCAGCACGCGCCAATTAATCAGCAATTACAAAGCCACACCCGACTGGTCCGAGGAACCGGCGCTGGAAGCGGAGATATTCACCAGCAGCACCCGCTACGACGCGCTCAATCGCCCGATTCAGCTTGTTGCCGCACACAGCAACCGGCCCGACGCCAAACTCAATATCATCCAACCCAGCTACAACGAGGCCGGCCTGCTGGAACGCATGGACGTCTGGCTGGAACAGCAGGGCGAGCCACAAACCTTGCTCGATATCGACACCGCGACTCGACACATCGTCACGGACATCGACTACAACGCCAAAGGCCAGCGCGAATTAATCGTATACGGAAATGGCGTCTCCACCCGGTATGAGTACGACGAATTCACCTTCCGCCTGAACCATTTGAAATCCCTGCGAGGAGCCGAGGCATTACAAAACCTTTTCTACACCTACGATCCGGTCGGCAACATCACCCAGATTCGCGACGAGGCCCAGGACACAGTGTTTCACAGCAATGTCTGCGTAAAACCCGGCGCCGAATACCGCTACGACGCGCTATACCGGCTGATCGCGGCCAGCGGTCGCGAACACAAGGGTGGGGACCAGCAAACCGATTGGGACAACAGCAAGCGCATCGTCCCCACCATCCCTAATGACTGTCAGGCACTGCGGAACTACGTCGAGAACTATCGTTACGACGCCGTCGGCAACATTTTGCAGATGCTTCACCACCCGGGCCGCGACCTTGACCAACCCGGACAGGCGATCTGGAATCGTTGTTACCAGTATGCCGTCGGCAGCAACCGCTTGCTTGCCACCCGTTTGCCGGGCGAGCCCGACAATCTGGAAGACTACACGGCTACGCCCGGTTATGGCGCCAAATATAGCTACGACGCGCACGGCAACATGACTTCTATGCCGCACCTGCCGGCTATGGAGTGGGATTTCAAGGATCAGATCCGCAGCTCACAACGCCAGGTCGTCAACGGCGGTATTGGGGAGAAAACCTGGTACGTCTATGACGCGGGCGGCCAGCGGGTGCGCAAAATCACCGAAACGCAGAACGGCAAGCCGAAAGATGAGCGTATTTACCTCGGCGGCTTCGAGGTGTACCGCAAATACAACGGGCAGGCCGTCACGCTGGAGCGCGAGACGCTGCACATCATGGACGACAAACAGCGCGTCGCGCTGATCGAAACGCGGACGCGCGGCATTGATCCGGCTCCGCAGCGACTAGTGCGGTATCAGCTTGGCAATCACTTAGGCTCTGCGGTGCTGGAGCTGACCGATCAGGCGCAGGTGATTTCCTATGAGGAATATCATTCCCATGGCACGACGGCTTATCAGGCGGCGCGGAATAATACCGATACGCCGAAGCGGTATCGGTATACCGGCAAGGAGCAGGATGAGGAGACGGGGTTTAACTATCACGGGGCGAGGTATTATGCCCCATGGTTGGGGAGGTGGGTGAGTTGTGATCCGAAAGACGTAAGTGCCGGAATCAATTTATTTGCTTATGTCTCTCAAAACCCGATAAGGCTGATAGACTCGAATGGAACCGATGAAGAGCATCCGTCACCGACTCAACTCAATCGTGAACAGATTGTGGAAATCATGCGTCATTCCAGGGATTTGCCGAGCGTTATAGCGAAGCTGGGCTTTAGTCCGATGACCTCTACCGAGTACCTGGCCAAATACTTCATTAGCAAAGGGGTGACGGCCGATGACTTTGAACGGATTGATGAGGCGCGGCTGGACCGGACGCCACAGAAAGTCATGGATGAAGTCCTAGTCCCGCACGACTATCAAGAAAATAGAATGGTCAGCATGGCCGTTATTGGAACCAGGCAGGACGTAGCGCGAAGAAAAGCCGCCGGACAGGAGCAGGCGCGGCACATCGTTCTTCAAGGTCTCACCGCGGCCGGAGGGGCTCAGAAGGGATCAGCGTCCAACGCAGCGTTAGCCAATGTGGTCGTCAACAATCCAGGCGGCATGGTTGGAACGACGGGACGGACGCCGATCGTTTCCGAGCCAGCCCAAGCTCCGGCTTCAGCATCACCGAAACCTGCTACCTCTGGCGGCGGAAGTGCGATAGGTGCATCCGCACCGGCGACTACTTCAGCGCAGCTGTCTCAGCAGGAATACAGTGCACGAGCGGCAGATTTGATGAGAACCGCTGTACGCGAGCAGCAGCAGCCGAAAACCACGATCGACGTCGGCCCGGCCGTCGACAAGAGCGGCAAGACTGTCACGCTGATTTCCGCCACGGTCGAGATCGACCAGAAACACCTCAAGCCGGGCGAAGTGCTCGTGCCTTATTCAGGCGGGCACGCCGAGATCCAGAAGATTCGTTTTGCCGTCGACAACGGTTACAAGATTCTGTACGTCAACCCGAGCATTCCCCTTTGTGCTAACTGCGCTTTTGCCGCGCGCCAGGCTGGGTTAGCTCTGCCGGGAGCCATGGTTTCGCAGGGCTCGGGGAGACCGGCAGTTCCGCTCGATACCCTCACAAATCAAGACCTTGCCAGGATGGCAAGCGAGCAGAGCAAGCCCATGTACAAGACGCACGAAAAAGTGCCCTGGGCGAACAAGAAATAATGGTGAGAAGCCCGCGTAGGATACGAACCATGTACGGCGGATTCGCGAAGCAATCCACCACATGATACGGAGCGATTAGCCGGACGGTTTTTTCTGGAGTGATTCCGAGGCATAGCGGTTCGGCTTTGATTTTTTCGGGCTCTCCCGAGCGGGACGGGTATGTACCCCGTCCCGAACGTTTTGGATATGGTGGGATGATGAAATGGATGACCGTGGTACGACGTCGCAATATAACGTTAAGGATGGGATGAATATTCCGTCCAGCATACCAGCACACGAGGTCGGTATAGACACAGTGTGAAAATTTAAAGGAAACCAATGTAATGCTATGGCGCCGTGTCGACGCTGATCTGAATGCCGGGACGTATTACCTTACGCTGACGATACAACGCTGGTATTACCTCTTTGATCGGCACAACCGCTGGCAGATTTTGGCTGAGTCGCTGCGTTATTGCCAGGAGAACAAAGGGCTGGAATTGAATGGCTATGTGTTCATGCTGAACCCTATCCGCCTGATCGCCACGTCACCTGACATGGCTGGATGCCTATGGGATTTTAACGGTTTATATCGGCACAGTTCAAGAGCAACCTTGAAACCACGGAGCCCGGTGTTTTGAGGTTGCTCATGGACGATAAGGGAAAATATCGGTTCTGGAGGGATACCAAATGCACCGAAGAAGATTGAAAATCCGGATTTCTATCGGCAGAAGCTGAACTATATCCACAAAACCCCAATAAGAAAGGGTTATGTGGCCTATCCGGAACACTGGGTTTGGTCATCGGCAAACCCCGCATCGGTGTTGAGTGTGCGCGTTATTGATGCATGGAAGGAGAAAGCACTAGATGAATATCCTGTCCTGCCTGAGGAAAATGTTTCGAACAGGGTAAATACCCCGTCAAACACTAAGGTACTTAGCAATAAATGGTCAAAACTTAACAACAGCGGAGAACTTTATGGCAATTTCAGTGATTGCAGTACATCCCAATCAAACGATTCCGAAAAGTCTGGCAGGAGGTGGTCTCACGATCCTCAGCGGAATCGTTGAATGTCTTTTCACTGGCGATGCTTCAGGCGATGTTACCCGGGATACACTGACTTTCGATGTTGGACCTGTGAACTTGACAAACGCACCGCCGATAGCGAGTTGCACAATGTCTCTGGCGAGTTTCGCCTATGACGGCACCGTTAATGATGCGCTATGGGCCGTCGATAGCGCAAACGTGCAAGGCTTCGTCAAGGTGGACAGAGGTAGAGGAACTGCAAACTTGGAGGTGGTGGGCAACCTGGCCGTCAGGGGGGCAACTGGCATCATTCTTCGAGTTAACTACATCGTTTTTTATAGCCCACTCTGACGGGCTATCGAGATGATGAGACGTATGTAGCCCGCACTGGCTTTAGAGCGGAGCGGTAATCCCATGCTGGGCCGGGAAACTATGAGTAGGAATTGACGATAAATAATAAACAGAAGGACAAGGAAAACAAGGATGGCTAATTATCGGCTGTTTGGATATTGCGCCAGAGTACGTGATCGAAATACCCAAGGATGATGGAAGCTGTTTTTACAATTTGCTATAGGCAAGCGAAGCCTGTCTTGGGATCAACCAACAACTTATTTGCGAGGTGTACCATGAGCGACTATCTATTACGTGACGAGATATGGCAGGATGATTCATCGGTCTGGACGGATGTCATAGACCGCGCGGTACAAGAAGAAATTGACCTCCTCCGTGTAGGCGCCCATTTATTCAAACCAGCCATATCGCACACGCAGCCTGATGAAAGTTTTCCAGCTGGAATTGTCGAATACGATGAGCAAATTGACGTTAGTTCCATTTCGAATTCCGATACTGCTCAGCTATATGAATTTGGTTACCGTTTTTCGCTAACGAGTGGCCAGGTAACTGGGGCAAAAACAAATGAAGACGTTGAACTTCTGGTTCGTGATGGCGCTAAGTTAATTGCCATTGCAGAAGATATCCTTTTTTTCCACGGGCAGGATGCTTTGCCGGATCTTTTACCAAAGCAAATTAAAATTCAACGGGGAGATGAAAATAAAATAAAGAAAGGATTGCTCAAATCAGCCGGAAAATCGATACAAGTAAAAGCGTTGTCTCCAGAGCGACCCGATTTCTTCGGTGAAGCGATACATGATGCAGTGCAAAAAGCGATTGCCATACTGGACGAACATCGTGGGCCGTATGCATTGATACTCGATCCTTCACGGTATGGTGATGCAACCACGCAATTGATTTCAACACCTTTAACGTCTACATCCGACAAACTCGAAAAGCTATTAAAAGGCGGAATACATCTAACCGGCGCTCTCCCTCCAGATAAAGGATTGCTAATTTCCTTGGGAGGCAGACCGATAACACGCCATGTGTTCCAAGTTCCTGGAACAGACCAAAATCGACCGGATGTGATGGTCGGATTTGTTCGGGATGGAAGCGATTCAACCCGTTCATTCTTCCGCATTTTTCAGCGTAGCCAGCTCATCGTACACAATTCTAGTGCCATCGTCAGATTCGACTTCGAATTGCCGCAACCATAAGAAAACGAATTATGCACTGACTGTTGCTATAGCAGACCAACGCCGGATAAAGGAGAACCTGTATGCCAAATGAACCGTTATCTAAAGGACGTTACGGCCAAGAAGTAAAAATATTGCAGGAAAAACTGCTCAAACACGGTTTTAGTATACCTAGAGAAGAGCTAGACCGCGGCATGTTTGGCACGGTCACGCAAGAAGCCGTGCAAAAATGCCAGAAGGAGCACGGGTTAAACAGTACAGGTGTGGTTGACTTAGCAACGATGGCCGCTATTGATGCGGCGATATCGCCAGGGCATATTGTCGATTCAGTTCCGTTAATCCCCAACGAGCCTCATCCAACAGAGCCACCGCCTTCGTCGACCGTGAAACGATCGTTGAAAATGATTATTCCACCGCTTCGCCGTAACGATCAAGGTGCGGAGGTAGTAAATTTACAGGATACCTTGTTATTGCTTATCGAACGACAGGTAGTGCAGTTGCCCGAACGGGTGAGACTTTTGCTTTATGGAGGGTTAAAAAGCGAACAGCAAACGCAGATATACAACGACTACACTGAAAAATTGATTGGGTTGTTCCAACAACAATTCTCAACCAAGTTCCACCTAACTGAAAGCGGCGAAGTGGATTCACCAACTGCCGATGCGCTCAATAATCTACTAAAAGAATTAGGAGCGTTGGCTTTAGGACAAAATGAAGAAGAAACATTCACTGTCGACGGCAAGGTTTTGAGCACCACACGGGCAGGGGTCGACAGGCTGCGCGTTGTCATTGTCGATAAAAATATTGGCGGCGATGTACCTCTTTATGAAACCGTAACTGAAAGCGGTGGTTCCTATAACGCCACCTTTCTCATAAAAGGTTTGAAAGAACGTTGCAAACAACGACCCGATCTTCAGTCCAGAGTTTTTAAGGATGAAACGACATACCTCGGAGCTTCCGAGGTTCGTTACAACGCGACAAATCGCGAGACGTTGAATATAGTTTTAGCTGAACAAGCATCCTCTGCGCTTGCATCGGAATATGAAACGTTGACTAGTGAGCTTACCGATAATTGTCATGTAAGTTTGAAAGACCTCAAGGAGACTGAAGATCAGCAAGATATAACCTACTTGGCCAATAAAACAGGATGGGATGCCCGTGCAGTTGCTCTTGCCGCACTGGCGGATCAGTTCAGCGCCAGGACCCTGGACGAAAGAAATAGTCCAACGATCGAGCCCGCCTTTTTCTACGCGCTCTTTCGCGCCGGATTGTCAGCCAATGACGGTGCGATCTACCAAACCGACGCCAGTACTGCAGAAGCCATTTGGAAGCAGGCTATCAATCAGGGCGTAATTTCCTCCACGCTGGAGAGCAGACTTCCTCAGGTGTGTGAGCGTTTCCAGAGTCTTGCCGTGCAGCGCTCTTTGGATACTCCGGCGTTGGCCGGAGTATCCTCTCTCAAGGAAATGCTTTCAGTGTCGCTTGGCGATGATTCAGCGAGGCAACAGCAATTCGCTACCTTGTACACTCAGCATCGCGCCGAACCGGACAAACTTTGGACTGCTGTGCGAGAGACTTTCGGGGAGTCGGCAGAAAAACGCTTACGGATCGATGGACAGCTCTCTTATTTGACGCTTAACAACGCGCCACTGATCAGCAAGCTACATTTAACCGCTGGTCAGAATGGATTGTCGCAGCCCCTCGATCTGGTGGATCAAGGGTTTTACCAAGCTGAAAAGTGGTCTGAATTGATCGGTGACAGCGTAATCCCTCCTGAGATCAGCGGCAAAGACGATACGGAGAAACGGGTTAATTACGCAGAGCTTATGGCGGCGCAAGTTAGATTAAGTTTTCCCACTGCTGTGGTTGCAGAAACCATTAAAAATATTGAGGGCTCTAATTTCAGTATTGCCAGCAGTTTCTTGCGCGAACATCACGGCAAGTTCGAGCTTGGAATGCAGCCAATTGAACAGTATATTTCCCGGAACACCCTTCAGGTAACCGAGGAGGTCACTCAAACTGTTAAGCAAATACAGCGGGTTTATCAAATTACGCCTTCTGATAGCGCGATGATTGGATTACTGAAAAAGGGTATCGATTCGGCATATGCAGTAGTCAGTTATGACCGGGATGATTTTATTCGGCTCTTCAAGGATGAGGTTGGGGGGGAAGAGAACGCTTTATTAATCTACGCCAAGTCACTGCAGGTACACAACGCAGTTATAAACATTGCGACATCGTACTTAACCGCCAAAAGCGCCACCCCAATCGGAGTTCACAGTCCTGCCCAAGTCGTGGCACCAGCACCCAACGTACCTGCTAATGCTGGTGATGTTATTGCCTATCCGACCCTTGAAAGTCTTTTCGGCGAAATGGATTACTGCGCCTGCGAACACTGCCGCTCCATCCTGAGTCCGGCAGCTTATTTGGTGAGTCTGTTGCAGTTCATTGATCTAAAGCGATACAACAATCAGGGTGTCGAATTGCCAAAGACTTATGCAGGAGAAAATCCGTTAGATGTTCTTCTCGAACGCCGTCCGGATATTCAGTATCTCCAGTTAACTTGTGAGAACACTAACAAGCCTCTGCCATATATTGACCTAGTGAACGAGACGCTAGAGTATTTCATTTTCAACAAGCTCTCACTTGAAAAATATGAAGGGCACAACACCGATAACGATGCCACGGCAGAAGAATTGATGGCAAATCCCCAGTTTGGTAATACTTTAGCCAGCGCAGAGACGTATAAGATCCTCGCGGCGGCACATTTTCCGCCGCCACTCCATCAGCCGTTGGAATACCTGCGCCGTTATTTCGACCGGTTTGAGTCCCCGTTACCCGAGGTTATGGAAGCTCTTCGAGAGAGCGACAACCTTGAACGCTCTAATCCAGCTGATCCGACCAATCCTATTGAATACGGCTGGCGTGATATTCTGATGGAGGAGCTTCGACTATCCCGCGCAGAGCATGCAGTGCTCAGCGATGGCACTTTGACATTGCAGCAACTTTATGGCTACCCGACGACAATCTCGGAAGCGGATGTTTTAGGTGGGTATTTATTTAGCATTGGGCTGAATTTTATCCAGGAACTGAACAAGGGGGAGATATCCCAGAGCCTACGTCAGCAGTTTGAACAACATGGCAAGACTCTTTCAGATATATGCAGAGTGGAGCTTAAAAAAGCCGAACGCAATTGGGCAATTGTTGATGCTTTTGTATATGACATCCGGAATGAAAACAATACACTCAATGTGTATTTAGTTGGTCTTTCGAATGCAAAAACCTTCACTCGTCGAATGGGTATTTCGTATGAAGACATCATCGAAATTCTGCATACCCGTTTCGTCAATCCCAGCACAACGCTAGTTCCCAAACTGGAGCGGTTGTATGTGCCTTTCATCACATTAAAGCAGTTCAAAGATGGCACGATTGACGATGCCGAGTTCGATAAATTATTACCGCAGGGGCTCGATGTCGCTCAATACGGTGGTGATATCAAGGCATGGGTAAGAAACGAAGCTAACTATGCCAACATCATGAGTCTTATCACACTTGCAAACCCCGCTGGTGTAGAGGACATTTGCAGTTTCGATAAGCTGGAGTTTCGTTACTCGGATCCCGGCAAGATCGATAAGCCAATTAGTGTTTTCGAGTTTTATCGGCTACTCCGCTTCATTCGCCTTTGGAAGAAGCTGGGCTGGACCATCGAGCAGACCGACAAAACAATCATGGCGCTCTACCCGGCAGACCAAACGCCGAACCATACAGATGATGCGGTGAATCTGCAACGGCTCGATGCGGGGTTTCGGATGCTGTTGCCGCGTCTGGGGATCATCAAGCGTGTGATGGCGTCCCTCAAGCTGAAGCCAAAAAAAGACCTGCTGCCGCTGCTGGCCTGTTTTGCCCCCATTGATACGCACGGGTCTGTATCTCTCTACCGGCAGATGTTCTTGAGCCCGGCGCTGCTGAAGCAAGATCCCATATTAGCTGACAACGGGTATGGCAGCTTTCTCACGGACGAGAAACAAAAGCTTTTGATGCATACGGAAACTCTGCGTGCCGCATTCCTGCTCACCGACGATGAGTTGAGCCAGATAATCACAGCATTAAATTACGATGCCAATACGCCACTCACTATGGACAATGTTAGCTCGGTATTTCGCCGCAGTTGGTTGGCGCGCAAACTAAAACTCAGTGTTCGCGAGTTCTTATTGTTGACGCGGTTCACCGGGTTTGATCCGTTTACCGCACCGGATGCGCCAAATCCATCCATTATGTGCCTGATCGAAATGTTAAACCGTCTTCGCGCTGCATCGTTGAAACCAGTACAGGCGCTTTATCTCATTTGGAACCAGGATGTCAGCGGAAAGTCGGCTCCGGACGACGACGAAGTTTTGGCATTCGGACGCACCTTGCGCACTGGTTTCGCATCAATCGAAAGCGAGTTCGTGGTTGTAGATGATCCGGACGGTCAAATTACGCGAGCAAGAATGGCATTAGTCTATGATAACGACATCACTGATCGGTTTTTCGGCCTTCTGGATGAAAAAACGGTTACCAACGTACCATACAGCCACGACAAAGCCACTTTGGAGCAGGCCATATTGGATGCGGGGCAGAGCAAAATCTCGTATGACAATCTACGCAAACGCCTTTCCTACACCGGTGGTGTGCTGCCTGACACAATACGACATTCCCTCAAAAGCGTTCCGGGAGTGACCCACGCGTTCAAGAATGCGGTGGACGAACTTCATACAAAATCGCGGGCATTGTTCGATCGCTTCTTAGAACTGTTACCGCTCTACAATGCTTATCTCGCCTCGAACGAGCTTCCAGAGAAAAGGCGCTCTAACCTTTTAGCATCGCTTCTAGGGACGCTCAAACCCAGGCGCAAGCGGCAACAGGCATTACAGGCTATAAGTGTGGCCGCAAAGACCGATATTGGGTTTTCCAGTGCTTTGCTTGACAATAAACTGTATGGTAAGTACATCTTACATGCAACCAACGATGTCAGCCAGCCAGCATTAAATGATCTTACGGCCGTGGAGACACCTGGGCTTTCGACACAGTTCTTTTTCCGCGACACGGCGACTAGTGATGTGGATTTCACCAGCGACGCTGAAGCCAATTTGGACTATTCATCCGCCGCGAAAGACAAAGCAAAGATGCCGGCCAATGGCGGCAACGCCGTTTCAGGAATCTGGAGCGGATACTTGGAGATGCCGGAGAACGCTTTTTACAATTTTCATGTCGAGACCGATGCGGAAGCGTTCGTCACATTGACCCTCGACGGCAAGACTATTGATTTGGTACAGAACGGCAACGTACGCAGCAACAAAGATGCCGTAGAACTGCGCGCGGGAACACTTTATTCCATTTCTCTCAAAGTAGAGAGAGTGAAGGACACGCTCACGGTGCGCTGGGAAACCGAAGGACGTGGCAGAGAGATCATTCCGGCCCGCTATCTCTATTCGGAGACACTTAACGCCCACCTGCGTACTACCTATGTTCGCTTTTTGAAGGCTGTTTCATTAGCAGAAGCACTCAAATTGACCGCGAGCGAAACCGTGCACTTTGCTTCCCATAGCGATTACCGTATTGTTGATCAAGGCTGGCTGAATAATCTACCGGTTACAGGCGATCCAGATAACGCCACATCTACTGCGCTTCTCAAAGCGCTCATGGCACTGCTTGGCTTTTCCCACATCAAAGCCGAGATTTCTCCCGACGATGAGCGTCTGCTCACCGTCCTCAATAATCCGGAAACGATAATAAAGAATCTTACCGCAGTGTCTGCCAAACCTGAGCTCTTGCTGATTTCCCTCACGCGCTGGGAGCCTGCATCGCTCGACGCATTACTTGTTCGATTTGGAAAAATAAAAGACGGCAAGGCAGACCGAACTACGTTGAAAGATTTAGATACGTTTAGCCGAGTATATACGGCCTATTCAGTTATGAAAAAGTTAGGTATTCCGGCATCCGCTTTGATCAAAGCTACTACTAACGAACCAAACGCAACTATTATTCGTGATTTACAGTCCGCGTTGCGTGCCCGTTATGAGGAGAACGATTGGCTCAATGTGCTAAAGCCTATCAACGATGAAATGCGTGCGTTACAGCGCGATGCTCTGGTCACTTACATTTTGCATCAAATGCGTGCCAATCCTAATTCGGCACATATTGATACGCCGGATAAGCTTTTTGAATATTTCCTCATGGATGTGCAGATGTCGCCTTGCATGCAAACCTCAAGGATTCGTCATGCTCTGTCATCAGTCCAGTTGTTTATCGAGCGCTGCCTGATGAATCTCGAAAAAAACAAAGTTGACCCATCGTCTATTAAAGCAAAGCAATGGGAATGGATGAAACGCTACCGGGTTTGGGAAGCCAATCGCAAAGTATTCCTCTGGCCGGAAAACTGGCTTGAGCCAGAGCTGCGCGATGACCAGTCACCATTTTTCAAAGAGACGATGAGTGAGTTGCTGCAGAGTGACATTACCGAAGACAGCGCGGCGGTCGCACTGTTGAATTACCTTTCAAAACTTGACGAAGTCGCCAAGCTTGAACCATGCGGCATCCATTATGTCGAGAATGATGTGGAAACCTCGGACGATATCGCCCATGTAGTAGCCCGCACCTCTGGGGGCAACCGGAAATACTTCTACCGCCGCCGCGAGGGCGGTTACTGGACGCCTTGGGAGCATATCAAACTCGACATCGAGGATAACCCAGTCATTCCGGTGGTATGGAAAGGCCGACTGTTTCTTTTCTGGCTCAGAATTATCAAGCAAACACCTCCTAATACTGACTCACAAGCGGCAACTCCTGCGCCCAAAAAAGATCCGAATGATCCTAAGAGCAGAGAAAAAAATTTTTCTGAAATGTCCTTGAGTGAAGCAAAGGGAGCGGCCAAGGAGGATGCTAAGCGAAATATTACTTTAAAGGTGCAAGCCGTACTTTGCTGGAGCGAATATTACAACGGAAAGTGGCAACCGACCAAAACATCAGATGTCAACCGCCCGACTGAATTGGGTTCGTTTCCAGTCGCTGGCGAAAATGCCTTCAACCGATCTAATCTGTGGCTTAGGGTTTTCGAAGATAACGCTGGGGAACTGCGCATCTTCATCCGTGGTGAGGGCAGTGGTTCATTCCTTCTGTATAACACCCATAGTTTGCCGATACAGGAGGAGGATACGCCGATCGCTTTCGGCCTGTCTGGAGAACACCAGCGGCGCCTGTCTACCGAGAATGATGTTCTGGCGATCTCGTACGACAAATTCCAGCCTGGTGTTGGTATGGCACCGGACTTTTCCCATGACGTTCTAAAGACCCAGATCTATGGTGATCAAACGATTGAGCCACGCCATTCCGTAAAGAGCCCGCGGGATACCCCCTTCTTCTACGAAGATCGCCACCATGTCTTCTTCGTCTCTACGACAGAACAGCCTTTGGCAATCCCTAAGTGGATTGGATATATCCCCATAACATTCCGATCGAAATTGGATTTGACAATTCCCCCTCTAGTACTAGAAAAGGTTTCTGTCGTTACGGATCTGCTTGGTCCAAAAATCTCTGGGCGGAATATGGAAGTGGTGAATACTGCTCAGATCGAGCGATTTGTCAGCGAGGATGCCTATATCAAGAAGAGCATCAGTACGGCAGGCACAATATTATTCGGTGGCACAGAGCTTGGCGCAACTGGAAATCGCAATACTTTCCAAAAAAGATAAATTTTAGGAGGCAGAGACGATGAGTATCGAAAAAATTAAAGATTTCCATAAAATTAAGGATATGAGCCATTGGATTGAAAATTTCACGCAGCGTCAGGATACTCAATTTACTTATACCTTCGAAAACTTTTTCCACCCATTTGTCGGGGAACTGATTGAAAAGCTAAACAAAGAATCATTACCAGGATTACTGGATCCCAATTTCCATCAAGAACTAACTGACAAGACGTTCTTTAAATCCCATTACACGCCTCAAACAAGTGGTACTGTGAAATTGAAATTTCCAATAAAGGAAATCGACGTCAGCGTCAGTGGCCCTTACGCGAACTACAACTGGGAGTTGCTCTTTCATATCCCTCTCACCATTGCGGTGCATCTGAGCAAGAATCAACGCTTTGCCGAGGCGCAGCGCTGGTTTCACTTCATCTTCGACCCCACTTGCAATGACACATCAATCCCCCCGCTGCAGCGCTACTGGAAGTTTATTGCTTTCCGCAAGCCTGGTTGCTTTATGCAGATTGACCAACTGTTAACGCTGTTAAGTAAGCCAGATGCAGAGTGTAACGACGATGAACGCAGATGTAAGGGTGACATTGAGAGTGGTTTCAAAGCGATAATGAATGACCCTTTTAAGCCACATAAAGTGGCTAGGACCCGGCCGGTTGCTTATCAGTACTGTGTTGTTATGAAGTATATAGATAACCTCATTGCCTGGGGTGACCAGCTTTTCCGGCAAGACACGATAGAATCCCTCAATGAAGCAACTCAACGCTATGTGCTGGCTGCGAACATTCTGGGGGCGCGTCCGGAGCAAATCCCGCAACAAGGGCGGGTGCGCCCGAAAACGTTTGCCGAACTTAAGAAACGAGACCTCGATTCTATAGGTAATACCTTTGTCGAACTTCAAGGCAATCTGACGCTCAACTTCGGTTTGCCGCAAAAGCAAGGGGCAGACCCAAGCGCCACCGGGTCACTCTTCGGCATCGGGCGCACGCTTTACTTCTGTATCCCGCGCAACGACAAACTGCTTGGATATTGGGACACGGTGGCCGACCGGCTGTTCAAAATCCGTAACTGCATGAATATCGAAGGTGTAGTGCGCCAGCTTGCCCTTTTTGATCCGCCACTTGATCCCGGAATGTTGGTCAAAGCCGCGGCAGCGGGTATCGATATAGGGTCGATAGTCAATGGGATGAACCAGCCGATTAGCCCGGTACGCTCCTTGTTCTTGATTCAAAAAGCGCTTGAGTTGTGTTCTGAAGTGCGTGGTCTAGGCTCTGCACTGCTCTCCGCGATCGAAAAAGGCGATGGTGAGCGGTTGGCGCTCCTTCGCCAAAGCCATGAGATCAATATCCAACAACTGCAGCAGGAGGTGCGATTTTTGCAATGGAAATCGGCACAAGAGTCTACTACATCGCTTCTCACTAGCCGCGCAACAGCGTTGGAGCGGCTCCATTATTATCAGCGTTTATTGGGAGCGCCTGCCGATCCGAATGCGCCGGATACCTTAATCCTAATTCATCCCGAATTAAACGAGGAAAACTTCGATGAGATATATGGGAAATTGGTCGGGCAATACGACAAACCCATTGCAACCCAGGCTTTTCCGCAACTAAATCTTACCGATGAAGGAAGAGCTAGGCTACATTTGACGACCAATGAAGATAACGAGTTTGTTCATTTAAAAAGGGCACGTGATACCAGCCTGCTTAGCTCTTCAGCACATGCTCTTGCAGCCAGCTTTGTTTCAATACCAGACGCAAAAGCCAACCTGCATTTTTGGGGGCTTGGCGCAACTATGGATGTAAAGGTAGGGACTGCGCTCTCATCAATTTCCAGATTTGCCGGAAATGTTCTTGGGATCATATCAGCCTGGGAGCGTGAACAGGCTGGCATGGCTGCTAAAACTGCGTCATACGAACGCCGCGCCGATGAATGGTTACTGCAATACAACCTCGCCGCTCACGAATTGATGCAAATTGGACGGCAAATCCTCTCCTCGCTGATAGCCGAACAGATCGCTCACCGAGAGTATCTCAACATCAAGAAACAAATCGAAAATTCCCAGGAAGTCGATCGGTTCCTGCGCGACAAATTTACCAATGCCGAACTCTATGGCTGGATGCAAGGTGAAATCTCGCGACTTTTCTACGAATACTACCGCTTCACCTTCGATACGGCACGCAAAGCTGAACAGACGATGAAACGGGAACTGATGCGCCCCGAGGTAGACGCCACTGATTATATCAAGTTTAACTACTGGGACAGTGGACGCAAGGGGGTGCTTTCCGGCGAGGCACTCTATTTGGATATCAAACGACTGGAGATGGCCTATCATGAAAACAACAAGCGTGAGTTTGAGCTGACCAAACATGTGTCCTTGCGACAGCTTAATCCTTTAGCCCTTCTGGCCCTGAAAGCTACAGGGATTTGTGAAGTTAACGTGCCTGAATGGTTGTTCGATCTCGACGGACCTGGCCATTATATACGCCGTATCAAGAACGTCAGTCTATCTATCCCGTCGGTAACCGGGCCCTATACCAGCGTCAGCTGCACGTTATCGTTGCTTAAAAGTTCGCTCCGTAAATCACCATTGCTCAAGGATGACGAATACGCCCGCCAGGGTAGCGAAGATGATCGCTTTATCGATTATTTTGGTACGGTTCAGTCGATCGTCACCAGCAGTGGGAATAACGACAGCGGCATGTTTGAGACTAATCTGCGCGAAGAGCGATTATTGCCTTTTGAAGGCGCCGGCGCCGAAAGCACCTGGAAACTGGAATTACCTTCAGATTTCCGCCAGTTTGACTACAACACCATCACGGACGTTATCCTACATTTTCGATACACGGCTAGGCAGGGTGGCGGTCAAATGCGGGATAAGGCCTTGGAACATCTAAAGGAAATTATAGGTGAAGCCAACTCATCTGGACTCGCACTCGGGTTTTACTTGAGGCAAGATTTCCCAAGTGAATGGCATCGGTTTGTAAACGGATCCGAGAGTTTTGAGACTATAGTGAAGCATGATCACTTCCCTTATTTCACTCAGGGTAAGGACATCACTATCGATGCGTTGCAATTACACGCTGTGAAAGCGAATAACATCGAATCAAAAACGCTATCAGATCTTAACGTCACAGATACTTTAAAGGAAAAAGGAGAATTTGAGCTTTCGCTTCCTTCTGATGCAACATTGCTTAAGAGGGATAAAGACGCAATTGTCTTTCTTTTGATTAGATATTCGTTAAGTTAAATCTGACTGTCTCGTTTGATATCTGAACCGGACAACCGATTAGCGGTTTACTGATTGTCGCTTGTGGGTCGCACTCGGTCTTTCGTGAATGACGCAGTTCATCCAATTGCAAACGGTCACAATGTTTTGTCTAATGTTTAGGTATTTTCGACGGCACTAAAAGCGTCCCTGTTATTGTTGAATGATTTTAGGAATTAGACAAAATGGTTCATAACGATCAATAGGCCGTTAGATAATAACCTCTTATACAAATCAACAAATAGTCAACAAGGATAGTATTTTGGGCATTGTTAATTTAATGTGGTTTGAGCTAAGCTAATCCATTTTTACGAGTCAGTGATCATGGTTAGATGCCCCAAATGTAGCTCAGAAGGCTGTACTAAA
>NZ_JADMKV010000069.1 GCF_015476545.1 Methylobacter sp. BlB1
CCTGATTTCGAAAAATGATGCGGCCGGCCCGATCGACTACGCTTATGACGCGCTCCGATGGAGTTTGAAATTGTCGAATTTTTAGCCGGTCAAGATGCACCTAATGGAACTTTTAAAAAAGATGACGTTGTTAGAAGCCATCCTATTTTGATGAATACCAGCCTATTTACACATTGGAGACCGATTGTTGACAAGACGCATAACGCAAATTTTCGCGTAAAGTTTCATACTAATTAGGAGTATTTTTAATGTTGAATACATATCAAACTGCTGTTGAACGTAAGGAATTCAAAATTCATTCTGCCGTCCTAGGACACTTTATTCATAGTCAGGCCGGAAGCGCAGGGAAGGCTATTATTGAGTTAATCCAAAATAGTATTGACGCAGGAGCGACGCAATGCTCGATTGAGGTCAGCCGCATGGGATTTTCCTTGCGCGATGATGGACATGGTTTCGCAACTATTCAGGATGTAGAGTCGTTCTTTGCAACATTCGGCACCCCACATATCGAGGGTGACGCGAAGTTTGGGCGCTTCAGAGTTGGCCGGGGACAGATTATGGGATTCGCATCGACAGTGTGGCAATCGAATCAATTTCAAATGGCCGTGGACATCAAAACGATTGGATACGGATTTGACTTGTCATCTATGACCGAAATACTTCCTGGCTGCAAGATTGAAGGGGAGTGGTACGAACCGCTGATTCTCGAAAAAGATGAGGAATACGGCTTTGAAGATGATCAGTATGAAACCCTGTTGGGGGAAATTCGCAATTTAGTTGGCTACACTCCGCTGAATGTCATCCTGAATGGCAATACGATTTCGCGCAGTCTTGATGCGGAGCCATGGGATGTTGAAACTGATAATGCGTATATCAGGGTTAAGCCGACCGGGCCACTTATCATCTATAACCAAGGCATTCTAGTGCGTGAGGACAGCGGACATCACTGGGGTTGCGGCGGCATTGTCGTCACTAAAAAAGCCATCAAACTCAATATCAGCAGAACGGAAATTCTGCGGAAAGATTGCCCGGTCTGGCAAGTGATCGCCAAAGAGGTAAAGAAGCTATCTCAAAAGATTCGCCGCAATCAGAATGGTCGCCTGGACGAGAATGGACGCATTCGCGCTGCACGCGAGTTGTTGTCTGGAAATGGGGACATCACAGCCAGAACTATCACGATACTGCCTCGCGATCATATATCCTTGAAAGAACTTGTGTATAAGAAAGGTCAATTGGTGGTCGCTAATGATAAGGAAATTCGCATCGGTGAAAAAATTGCACAATCTGGCTTAGCAGTTGTTCTTCATCCAGACATGTTCTACCGTTTTGATTGCTCAGACTCTTTAGGTCTGGAACAGGCTCTTAAAACGGCGTGGCGACGCAACGCTGGCAAGGAAAGCGCTCATTATCTTGAGGAACATTATCTATCCCGTTTTGCAATCACGCCGTTTACGGAGGCAAGGCAATCGTTTTTCGAGGAATCCAAGCTTCTTGAGTTGAATGAGGTGAATAAGGACCTGCAATGCATTTTCAGAGCGATCAAGGCGCCCGCCCGAAAGGTTTTATGGAAAGCCGCAGGGCGAAATGGGATTTATTTTGTCCCTCAAATCAAGATCGGGCGTGCGGATATTTATGCAGCGTGGACCGATTCAAAAAACTATGTAGCGATCAACGAAACGCTGCTGGAAGAAATCTTGACTGATGGTCGAACCGGTCTTCTGAAATTGATGCACATCATGGTACATGAAGCCTGTCACGCCGGGGATGGAGACAGTCGCGAAGCGGCACATGATGACATATTCTACCGGAGATTCCATGATTGTATCACTGAAATGTCATATTTTATGGAAAAACAAATCCGGCGCACGGTCTGGAACTACCTGCGGGTATGCCAACGCGACAAGATAAAACCTCGCGGGTGGGCATCACGGGATTTCTTTCATCGCAGGAAAACATCTAAACATTTATAGGGCTGACGCCAGCGCAAAATCAAAACAGGCCGTTTTTGGGCGTTTTTCGACCCGACGCAATAAAAATCGTTCTTCTAAAATAGCGGCTTCATTACTTAGAAGCCATTTTAGAAAATGAAAATAGAGTTAGGTCAGGATGACTACTTGTTATCCAAAAATCAGACACAGCCGATCTTTTGCGATTTTGATGTCGTCGTGAATGCCCATATGCTGATCATGGGCAAGACTGGCATGGGCAAAACTACATTCCTGAGACGGGCCATACAGCAAATGCGCCGGTTCTCGCCCGCGCCGCGCATCCATATCATGGATGTGCATGGCGATATCGATATCCAGGGCGCTTCTTCGGTCCGATTCTCGGAATCCACCGAATATGGCTTGAACCCTTTCGTCGTCAGCCCGGACAGGCACTTCGGCGGCGTCAGGAAGCGAACTCAGGATTTCATCGCCACCATCAACGGCGCCCGGCCCATAGGCTCACGGCAGGAAGCAGTCATGCGCCACTTGATTAATGACCTCTATTCGGCCAACGGATTCTTTGCGGACAATTACAAATCCTGGGTGCTTAATGACGGTTTTTCCAGAAGACACCCCAAGCGATACCCGACCATGGACGACGCCTGCCGTTTCGCTTTTGGCAAACTCAAGCAGCTCATTATCGGCAGCGACACCAAATCGGGCAGGGCGCTCGAAGAGCTCAACAAAGTCACCACAAAACTGTACCGAATCTCCAAACAGCATGCCGCGTCTGGCGCCAAAGCAGACGATGAGCTGACTGAAAAGGCCATGGAGCTGCGCACGGATGCCTTGAGATTCTACAAGGCCTATATCGAGAACCTGGAAACCGGCAAGGAGTTGGAAGACTTCATCAAATATGAATCGAAAGAAGTCCTGAAATCGGTCGTCGAGCGCTTCGATAACCTGAAGGCCAGCGGCATCTTCAAAAACCAGCCACCGCCCTTCGATCCCGCCAACCCCGTCTGGCACTACGACATCACCGCCTTGCGTGAGGATGAGAAGCGCATGTTCGTGGAATTCAGGCTGCAGGAGCTGTTCTCGGCGGCCATGGAAAAAGGCCCTGTCCGGCGGGAACAGGAAGGCTTGCTGCGCGACATCATGATCATCGACGAAGCGCACCTGTTTTTCCGGGACGACCAGAACAACATCATCAACACCATCGCCAAAGAAGGCCGGAAGTTTGGCCTGGGGCTGGTATGCGCCAGCCAATCGCCGACTCATTTTTCGGAAGACTTCTTTTCCAACGTCGCCACCAAGGTCGTGCTGGGCGTGGACCAGATGTACTGGGACAACCTGGTGCGCAAGATGAAAATCGAAGCGAAGCTGATGCAGTACATTCGCCCTTTCCATGTGATCGGCGTGCAGATGAGCAACAAGGGCGACACGCGCTCCAAATTCACCATGGTCAGGGTGCCCAAAGAACACAAAGAACAATGATGAACAACCCATCAGGAACTTACAGCGCCTCAATGTACGACCAAGAAATTGCGCTCTACAAAGCACTGGCCGTTTCGGTCATTACGACCGCCCGGACGGATCTGCGGTCAGGCAACCGACTGGTCCGCGACAGGGCGTTGCGATTTTTCACCGCGCCCCCGGAAGACACCACGCTCTGGTTGTGGCTGTCGTGGCTCGACATCGACTATACAGGACCTTATCTCCAACAACTTAGAAACAAGGCGATCGCTATTTATGATGACAACAAGCCCCATTGACCTGGCCGCCAATTCGTTTGCCAGCCTCGACGATGCCCAAGCCATGTGCGAGCTATTGAACCGCGAGACCGGCTCAGCCTATACCGTCATGCCGGACCATTATCTGGGTTTCACGACCCGACGGAGCATGACGCAAACGGCTCAACAACAACCAGTACCGGCCGACAGGCAACGGCCGAACGTGATGGAGTACCGCCAGGCCTTCCGGGGCTTCATTCCGCATTATCTGGAAATTATCCTTGGTGCCGTGCTGGCCAGCAGCCCTTTCAAGGTGATCGGCTGGCTGTTCGCTCTGCTCAACCTTCAGGGCATACCCGACTGGCTGGATTTGAAAGGCTTGGGCACCGTTGTCGCTTATGCCGGATTGGCCCTGGTCCTGTATGGCTTGCGCTTCATCTACAGCTACTTTGCCGTGAAAATGATTTTCGACCAGGATGGCGTGATGCTGAAAAAAGGGATCATCGCGCAATCCCAGGTCCAGATCCGCTTCAACGACATCAAAACGGTGGGCGTGGAGCAGAGCGTTTTAGACCGCCTGCTCGGCATCGGGGCCGTGCATCTTGACTCGGCCGGCACCAACGGCACGGTCGATATCGAGCTGAGAAACATGCGCAACCCGGTTGACATGCGCCGCCGCATCCAGCAACTGATCGATCAGCATACCAGATAACGCGGTTAAGCCCATGCGCAAAACAATCGCCTCCCTCGCTTCATTATTCAGAAAGAAGCCTCAGCCGAAGAGTACGCTGAGCCTGAAAAAACAGTTGGCAGCCCCCAGCGAGCCGCTTTTTGATGAGTATTTCCACCGCTTGCCCGGCTTTCCGCAAGGCTTTCCGGTTATTCCCGTCGATCTGCTGATACAGAAAAATGAGGCCATGATCAAACAGATCATTCTGGCCCGGGGGCTGTCAGGGCCGCATAACAAGGCGGACGTGGAAGCCAAAATCATGGCGCCGATCCGGCACCTGGCCGAAATGACGCACTTGTTGCCGGCCTCGGAAAAGCATCATTTCAAACTACCGGGCGGCTTGTTCGCGTTTAGCCTGGAGGTGGCGCTGTTTGCCATCCGCTATGCCGAGCGGCGCATCCTGACCCGGGCAACGCCCGAAATCCGGAAAGAGGAGGAATCGCTCTGGGCGCACGCGGCGTTTCTGACCGGCCTGTTCAGCGAAGCGATCACGACTATCTCGAAACTGGCCGTCTATTCCGACGAACTCGGCATTGACTGGCATCCGGGCATCGAATCGCTGTATGAATGGCTGCAGCGCAACAATTTAAAGCGCTACCAGATCCGCTGGAGCCATACGGAAAACAGCTCGATGGTCTTCACGTTGGCCGGCAAAGCGATCAAAACGGAACAAGTGGAAATCCTGGCGAGAGGCGAGAAAGCGATTTACACGACTCTGTTTTCAGCTTTGTGCGAGCAGCAAAACTTCAACAACCCGCTGGCCAAGATCAACGAGAAGGTCAAATACAAGCTCATGGAGCGTGATGCGTGGAGCTATGCCGATCGTTACGGCAAACCGTTGGCTGGCATGCACCTTGAGCCTTGGCTGATCGATGCCATGCGCCATCTGGTTCAGAAGAAACGCTGGCAACCTAACGAGGAAAACGGCCGGATATGGCACGGCCTGGACGGCGTTTTTCTGGTCTGGCCACTGGCGGCCAGCGATATGCAGCAAGAACTCAAATTAGCGGAAAGCCCGTTCATTCCCAGCACGCAGGAGATTCTGGCCGAAATCATGCTCGATGCCGGCATCATTGTCAGCAACGCCATGGGAAGCTACCTGTTCGATATCGCGATACCGGTTGCCGAGAGCGCCGAAAAGAAACCGCTGGAGGCACTCAAGCTCGCCCGCTATGAAATCCTGTTCGTAAAAGACCAGCCCAAACCGATCGAAGATAACCTGCTCGTTGCAATCGAAGAAGAAGACGATGATGAAGATCTGGCGGGTAACGAATCGGCCGGCAAGACGGCCACAGGACAATCGCAGACGGCAGCGGTGGCCAGCCAGGATAATGCCTCCTTTGACACCAGCGGCGCGCCGCCGGCAGAAGAAACAGCAAGTCCACAGGATTCACACGATGAGTATGACCCGGATATCGATTATGACACCCGCATCACGACAAAATCCGCTACGGAATCGTCAGGTTCGACCTCAGAAAAGATCGATCTCGCTATTCTGTTTGGCAAACCCGAAGCGCCAGCCGTCGAGCAAAAAGAAGAGCTGCCGCAGCCTGCCCGTGAAGAAGATCCCGATCTTGAGGCGCTATTCAATGGCGAGACGGATTCATCGGCGGTTAACCTGTACGATGCCGATTATGCGTCCGACTACCAGTCCGACGCGATCGATTATCGTGATTTTCCTTTGGCAGAGACTGACGTGCCAGAGTGGGTAGAGAGTGGCCAGGCCGATCAAAACCAATCCCAAGACTCATCAGCGGAAGCGGTCGAACCTGAAAAAGCGGAGGAAACGCTTCAGCCGCTTGCGCCCGCTACGCCGGCTATTGCGCAAGCGGAAACGGTTGTTGAGTCTGTCCCCTTGACCAATGCGGCTCCACAGGCGCACGCCAGGCCAGAACCGCAAGGAGAAACGCTTGATGCTGCCACTTTATTGTCTCAGTCAGTGGCGGCCCAATATTCGGTATCAACAAAAGCAGAGGAAGCTCCTGAGTCTGTAAGCCCGAACGTAGCTGAAGCCGAACAGACAAGAAAGCCCCTCAAAGACGATGGTCAAAAATCCCTGAAGAGCAAGCACTCTAATCGGCCAGAGGAAAATGCGAAAAACCCAAAATCAGCCCAAACCCAGAGCACAGAAATCGATCGGGCCGACCCGAATAATAACGATGATCATGCGGATCTGCTGGCGGCATTAATCGGCTCCGGCCCAAAAGCGCCTAAAGCCGATCCGGGCAAGCCTCAAGAGGCCACCCGACGTCATGACACTGTTGGGGTGGAGGATTTGTTTAGCAGCGCGCCCCCAAAGAGCACTGGCGATCCAGCAGCCCGGGCCGGCCTGATCCTGGCTCGGCTGAAAAAACTGCCGGCCGAACACCTGGAACCCCGATCCGGCGGCATCACTAAAGTGGCTGCGATCGGGCTGAAAAATACCAAGCTGGAATTGAAGGAGTGTATGACGGTGTTAAGGGCGGCGGGCCTGCTCGAATTAATAGACGGCTATGAGACAGGGCTGGATAGCACGGGCAAAGCCAAATCCCGTTATTTTCTGGTCAAGGCGGACCTATCAAATGGCCAGCGATAATTTTGATCCCTATATCCGCAAGCCTTACGAGTTTTATATCGCCGGCACCTGGTTCATAGCGGTTGCGGTGACTTTGGCCGGTTATTTGATACTGCCCGGCGCCAGTTCCCTGTTGGCTGCCAGCGGCCTATTCGCCGCGATGGCGCTGAGGTCGGCGGTAAGCGGGCTGAGTCTGCTAGGACGAGGTAAAATCGGCGAAATGCTGACTTTTTTGGAAGTCGCTGCGCTGCTGAATCTGGCCAAGCCGGAAAAGATGTGGCTCGGCTGGGGATTTGACTGGACGCCTACGCATACGCAGCGCGCGGTCGATTACATGCTGTCCGGTGCGAAAATGAGCCATGACCAGGAAAATCCCGGCGGCCCTTGGATTCACGGGCTGAACAGGGGCAAGGAAGAAGAGGTGCATATCCCGCTTAAATCCCTGGAAGGGCACACGATCGTGTTCGGGACGACGGGGGCCGGTAAAACGCGCGCGTTCGAAGTGATGGTGACGCAGGCCATCCATCGGGGCGACATCGTGATCATGATCGACCCGAAAGGGGACAAGGAGCTGCGCGACCGCATGGAGCTGGAATGCCAAAGAGCCGGCCGACGCGATGCCTTCCTGTTTTTCCATCCGGCGTTTCCCCGCTCCTCGATCCGCCTCGACACCATGCGCAATTTCACCCGGGCGACCGAACTGGCCTCGCGCATCGCGGCCTTGATGCCGTCGCAGACGGGCGGCTCTGACGCCTTCACGGCGTTTGCCTTCAGGACCTTGAACCTGGTCGCGCAGGGCCTCATTGAAACCGGCAAGCGGCCATCGATCAAGCAACTGCGCTATTTCATTGAAGGCGGCGCTGAGTCGCTGTTGGTCAAAGCGATAGAGGCGCACGCCGAGCGCACGGATCCGGAATGGAAAACCAGTGCTGAACCGTTCTTCGCCAAAGCGCGCGCCGGCAAAGCCAAGAAAATGGAAACCATTGCCAATCCGGACTGGCTGGCCATCATCGAATGGTACCGGACCACCTGGAGCAATGGGCCAAAAGGGGCGGAGGGCATCGATGGCTTGCTGTCACTGGTGGAACACAACCGTATGCACTTTTCCAAGATGATTGCCTCATTAATTCCAGTTTTGAATATGCTGACCTCGGGAGAGTTGGGTGGCCTGCTGTCGCCGGATGAGGAAGATGCTAACGATCCCCGGCCGATCATGGACACGTCGACGATTATTTCGGGCAACCACGTCCTGTACGTGGGCCTGGATTCCTTGTCGGACTCCATCGTGTCCTCGGCCATAGGCTCGATTGTGTTGGCCGACTTCGCTTCGGTCGCCGGCATGATCTACAACAGCGGCAACAAGCCCGGGCGCATTTCGATGTACGTCGATGAAGCGGCCGAAGTGGTCAACCTGCCGTTTATCCAGATCCTCAACAAAGGCCGTGGCGCCGGGTTCCAGGTGGTCATGGCGACCCAGACCTTACCGGATATCGTCGCGCGGCTGGGCGATGAAGCGCGCGCCCGGCAGGTGGTCGGCAACTGCAACAACCTGATCACCTTGCGCATCAAGGATGGCGAAACCCAGAAATTCGTGGTCGAGACCTTCGGGCAGACCTGGATCAAAACCGTACAACAGACTATTTCCAGCGCGGTGAATTCCGCTGAGAACATTATCAATTACTCCGGCAATAGCGGCCAGTCACTGGTTTACGGGGATCACGACCTGTTCCCCCAGCACCTGCTGGGGCATTTGCCGAATTTTCATTACATTGCATCCATCGCCGGCGGCCGGGTCATCAAAGGACGGCTGCCCATTATCACGCACTAGGAAACCATGACAGACCAACAAAACGTACATTATTTAAGACGCGAGGCACCCATTTTGTCAGCGCCGGTGGAATTAAAAAAAGCCTGCAGAAACACCCGATTGAATGCCTCAGCGCAGGAACTGTTCGCCCGCTGGCCTAATTTGCGCGAATCCTCGCAGCGGCTGACGTCGTTGCTGACATTGCATTACCCCGATCCGAGAAAAGAAGGCGAAAGCCTGCTGGTGAATTGCCTGTCCAGCGGATTTGTCGAGGCCGACAAAGCGATCCGGAAAAACAATGACGATATCGCCGAACAAAAAGCCTTCATTGGCCGGGTGTCCGAGGAGTTGGTCCATTGCCTGGAGTTAACGCTCATGATGAAGGTTAAAGGGTCATGGACGCCTCACGATGTGATCACCCATGGCTATCTTGACGAGATCGTGAATGCCTCCATGAGCGAGGAATTAAGCTGGGTCGAAAAACCGCAGGCGGCGTTCAACAGTCCATCGGCCAAAGTATTATGCGCCTCCCGGGTGTTCACCATGAAAGAGCTCAAGCTGGCTGGCCTGATTTAACCCATGATCGGCAAGCATTTTCTTATTTGGCTGATGATCATGTTTTTCACGCCCTTGGTTTTGCCCATGCTGTTAAGTCCCAAAACCATATCGTCGTCTATCCAGCGCGATTATCAGGAGGCGATCGCCACGTTTGGCAACAAAGACGCGCTCGATCATGAACTCATCGCATTCTACCGGGACAACCTGGCCGTGGTCGCGAGAGTGGTGGATGAATTCAGAGACAACGGGGATGATTCTGACAAGTTTAGGCGGAGCGGCGACCACATCGGCGAGGCCATCGCGGATATTCCCGGCGACTGGGCCGCCTCCGTCAAGCTGCAAGCCTATAACCTGGCGCTACGCACAGTCATTATCTCGCTGTACGGGAGCTGGTTTCTGGCGCCTATCGCCATGGGTTTCGTGGCCGGTGTGCTGGGGCGTCGACTGAAAGCCGATACTTTCAGTCCGCCGATCCCGCCGCTCTATAACACCTCGGCGCATATGCTGCTGGCATTGATTGGCTTCCTGCTGCTGTGGCTGGTATGCCCGTTACCTCTCCCGCTGTCGATCATACCCACCGTATTGGTTTCAGCCAGCATCCTGATCAGCTTGGCGGTTACGCATTACCCGAACTATTAGCTGAACAAGTCCGTTTTGGGGCTTGTTCAGGTAGACTAGAAATGACAAACGCAGCAAAGGTTATGATCTTTATTAACCAGTTTTACGCTGCGGCAATTGCTGCAGCGTACCAGGCGAAGATCACCGGAATCATGCCAGCCTGCGATAAACCAGGCATCCGAGAAATCGATGAGCGGCTCATCGCGCCAGACAGCCTTGATGTAAACGGTATACCGTTTGTAGGCATTGATCAACTTTCTGCACATATTCGGCTCGGACTCAAGACTGTAAAAGAACGTGAACAGTGTGGCTTCCTTATGGCGCGAGAACTTCTTGAAAAAAAACTGGGGCGTCGTTTTCATCGCCCCACAGGACGGCGATTTCTGGTGCATTCTCACATATTCCCGGCGCAAAAGAGCCGGCGGCAGCCCCGTTGCTTTCGCCACAACGGAGATCCGCGCCTTGTAAGCCAGCATCTCCAAAGCCAAATGGTACTGGTCAAGCGTAGGCTGGCTCATACATGTCCTCGAGTCCGCCTACCACATGCAGCAGGACATCCATCTCATCGGCTTCCAATGCCGCCAGCTTCGAAGCAAACTCAGGCGTAAACCGGGGCTCGAAGCAAATAACGCCTGAGCCGGCCACACGGCGGATTTGTTCCATGTCCATTTTGGCGAAAAAATCGATCATGCTGTTATTGATGCCGAAAATGATTTTCGCCGCGGCCGGATCGTTTCTTGACAGTTCCCTTGCCTTGATCAGCAGCTCGCAGGTTAAATCGGATATCTCACCAAACGGCCTGACATCCTGTAATAACAGCTTGTCGATATAGTCCGTGGTTTGATTGCAGGCCTCGGCATAGGCGTTGATATGCTGCTCCTGCAGATTGGCAAATTTCAGCCGAGTGCTCAGCGTTTGAGAGCCAAATTCAAGGACTAACGGAAAGATAAAGTCCTGAAAAAAAACCGGCGACAAGTGCGAGACTTCGGCAAAATCGATCTCGCACGGCTCTTTCGACAAATACAGCTCTGTCGATACCAGTTTGGCAAGTCGTGAACCATGGGCGTTTTTGGAGTTTCGCTTGAAAAATTCTTTCAGAGAGATCATGGCCATTCCCCGATTAAACGGCTTCAAGGTACAGCGACTTTTTGACACCGCATACCCCAAAATCCACCTTACGCCATTTCTGTCGGCCGATCGAATCAATAGTGGCATCACAAATTGGGCAAGACTTGTAGCCTTCCGGGTACTCGGCTAGGACTGCATAAGTGTAATTGCATCGGCCGCAGGTAATTCGCTCAACTTGTTCCACACTGATTTGCCGCTCGATGCACCAGGCGCGATTGATATTGAGCAGCACGGATTGGCGTTTAAATGCAAACGTTTCCTCATAGCGGTTATAAGCTTCAAGAAAAATTTCCCCGCGCCAAGCGCCTGTGTTAGCGCGAACCAGCGTTTCATGGATGTTGCAATAGACAGACGCGTGCAGACAATTTTCTGGCGATTTCATGACCCAGTCCGGATCGTAAGGCAGCAAACCGGAACTAGGGCCCTTGCCATGAATTTCCCTATACAGCTGCAGCGTAAAGTTTTTGGGAAGTCGGCAAACACATTGCACGATCGTCGGACGCCCCCCTTTTTCGATAATGCCGGTAGCCAGCTTCACCTTTCGCGTCCAGCCAAGAAGATCAGTCTCTTTCGGCGGTAAACGTAAAGTACTTTTCAGTATACGACTCATCGTGCAACTCCCTCGTCAGTGGGTGACACGGGGAGTTGGACAACAGCCTCTTCCGAGGACTGGGCAGTATCCAGCGCTTCCGGGATGGGTAATAACGCGGCGACAACATTGGCTGGTATATGGGCCGGCGTTTCGGGTAATGGGGATATGGCCAAAGTGGACCGGCCGCAGGCGGCCAGGTCCTGGATCTGTTCGAGGGTCATATCAGATATTCTCTCCGCATCAGACTTATCCAGTCGGAATCGCCAGATGGCCTCGAGAAGATTGCGTTTGGCACATTCACGGACCAACATCAGAAATTGAAAATTAATGGTGGTCAGATCTTGGTTTACTGCGTTCATAGTTTGCTCCCTTACTAAAACGAAAGTTACTTCAAGGTTCCATTGAGCGAATAACAAAGGTGCTACTGAATCAAATGGCTTGATTTCGACGTAGCGGTTTTTATCGGTATAGGAGTCTTTATTACCCGACGACATATGGCGCCCTTAAAAAGCGCTTAAATTTTGAATGAAAACACGCCAAAACTAAAGGCCAAAAGATTGCGAAAAACGCAACGATCCGGCGGAACCCTTTGGGAATAGGGATTTTAGAGTCTTAGCTGATTCTATAATACTCACAAAAAAAATAATGCAAGGGGGGCGAATTGAAAAAAATACTGATTATTTAGTTTTTTGATCGGCGCCGGTTTTTTCCTCAGGTCCGGTCCGAAAATCACCACTTTCCCAGCCATTTTTCCCTGCCAAAATCAAAACAGGCCGTTTTTGGGCGTTTTTCGACCCGATGCAAACTATTTTTTTCTCGTAAGATTTCTCTTGTTGAGTTAGAGCATTTTTATCGAGGAGAAAAAATTGGAAGCGTTCGGATCATCTATCGAAACCCTGGGCATTTTGTTGGCCATTGTCAGTGTCTCTCTTTATATCGATTTGAGAGGGCACAAGCACGCAAGGGAGGAAACACTTTACGGCGCCATCAAGTGGTCTGCCTTTTGGATACTGCTGGCGCTCGGTTTTTATGGTTACCTGTGGGCGAGAGTCAGCAAGGAGTGGGCCGATCTCTATCTGGCCGGCTATGCGCTGGAAAAGAGCCTGTCCGTAGACAACCTGATGGTGTTCATGGCCATCTTCGCCTCCTTTGGCATCAAGGGCCAACTGCAGCGCCGCATTCTTTATTGGGGCATTCTCGGCGCCCTGGTCTTCAGGGCTGTTTTTGTCGTCATTGGCACCGGCTTGTTTCTGGCCAGCCCCTGGATCGGCTTTGTCTTTGCCGCCATTGTCGGATGGAGCGCAATCAAAATGCTCGGCAATAAAGACGACGAGGCCGGCGATGAAAGGGAGGACTATGCCGATCATTGGAGCATCCGCCTGACCGGTAAGCTGATGCCGATCTACACCAAACTGCATCTGGACCGGTTCTTCCTGAAACATGCGGAGATCGTCGAAAACGGTTTTTCCCACGCCGTCACCCGAAAAGGATCGGTTTATGCGACACCGGCATTTCTCTGCCTGATGGCGAACGAAACCTCGGACATTGCCTTTTCCTTTGATTCCGTGCCGGCCGTCATTTCAGTGACCGAGCAGCCCATCCTGGTCTATGCCGCCATGATCTTTGCCATCCTCGGCTTGCGCAGCCTGTATTTCGTGCTGGAAGCGTTGACCCGCTATCTGGTGCATCTTGAGGCGGCCGTCATCGTTTTGCTGTTTTTCGTGGCCGGCAAAATGGCTTTGCAGTCCTGGAACCACGTGATCGGCGACACCGGCATCCATATTTCACCGCAAGCAAGCGTATTGATTGTGGCAGGCACGTTATTGCTCGGCGTCATCGCTTCGCTGCTTTTTCCGAGTAAAGACAGGGCGAGCTCACCCGATCTGCCTCAAATTTAAGCCCATACCCCTTCCACAACCTCTATTTTATTTAGGAGAAGTATATGAATACGCCAGTCATTAGCCTTGAAAAAGGTGAAAACATCAACCTGACCAAAGACGAGCCCAGCTTAAAAAACATCCTTATCGGATGCGGCTGGGATGTCAGGGCGTCCGATCAGGAAACCTTCGACCTGGACGTGTCGCTCATCATGGTTGGCGCCGACGGCAAGGCCATTAGCGAGCGCGATTTGATCTTTTACAATCCCGCTCACCTGACCTCAGTTTGCGGCTCAATCCGTCATACCGGCGACAACCGGACCGGGGAAGGGGAGGGCGATGATGAGTCCATTCTTATCCAGCTGGATCAGGTGCCTGCCGGTAAGCACCGGCTCGTCGTGTGCGTGTCGATCTACAAGGCGCTCGAGAAAAAACAAAACTTCGGCCAGGTCCTGAATGCCTACATGCGCGTGCTGAACGCTGATACGGACCAGGAAATCAGGCGCTACGACCTGACCGAAGATTACTCGAAGTACACCGCGGTCATTCCCGGTGAAATCTATCGCCACCAAGGAGACTGGAAATTTAAAGCCATCGGCACCGGTTTGACGGGCGGACTGAAGGAATTCGTTAGTATGTACGGACTATCGGTGGGCTGATTCCTATGAACCCACTCTCTCCCGTCAAACTGGTCGTGTTGTTATTGGCCTGTGGCCTTTGCGGCGCAGGAGGCGGCTATTATGCCGCCTCTTTCTCGCCCATTCCGGCCCAGATAGCCGTCGTCGATGTGCAGGCGCTGGTTAAGAAAGCCGTGGACAACAACCAGGCGCAAACCGAAGACGACGCCAAAGCGCTCATGACCAAAATCAAGTCAGCGACCCAACCCTTAATCGAACAGGGCATTGTTATTTTCGACGCCCAATCCGTTCTGCATGCCCCTGAGGAAGCCTATGTCAACATTGAATAATTCGCAACCTGCAAGAGAGCCTTTGACTGTCGATCTCTTTATCGCACGCAGCAAAACGTTCGGGCCTGTCTTGCTGAATCATATAAAGACCCATGCCATTACCTGGGCACTGTTGATTGCGCTTTATGGCGTGATTCATGCCAATTATCGACTGGCCATCAACCAGACGCCCAGCTTGCCTTACAAATTGTTCCTGATTTCGTTGGATGAAAAAGTCGAAACCGGCGGGCTGATCGCATTCCGGTGGCACAACGGCGCTCCCTATCCGGACGGTTACACCTTCACCAAGCGGCTGCTGGCAGGCCCCGGCGACATCGTGACCCGAAACGGCCGGGATTTCGCGGTCGGTGGCCGCACGCTGATCGGCAAGGAAGTAGGCCTCAGCCTCAGAAAGCTGTTTCCGAACGACGAACTCCACGAAGGCAAGAACACGCTTCAGCTGGGTAAATACTTCGTCGCCGGCGATCACGAATACAGCCTGGATTCCCGTTACAACCTGCTTGGATTAGTGGATAAAAAAGATGTCATTGGCCGCGCCTACCCGATTTTCTAGTTACCTCTTAGCCGCGATGCTGCTGTCGTCCTCAATCGCCCAGGCGGGCGAGGACGATTTTTTTCTTAAGGAACTCATGAAACAACAACAGCCCAACATGAACCGCAGGATCCCGGACTGGCTGCGAACCCAGCCGGCCCAGCTAAGCCCGGCCTTGGAAAAAATACTGAAGAACGGCAATCAGGCCGCCAGCCAAACCGCGCAGAATGCCGGTGATCTCAAGCAAACTCAGGTCGGGGTGGTGCAGGGCCGATGGATTTTCGTGTCCTTTTCCATGCCAGCGCACGAAATGAAAGCAGCGGCTGAAGAAGCGGCCGCCTCGAAATCCGTGCTGGTGTTCCGGGGCGTGGAACCCGGGACTAACACCGGATCAATCACGAAGAAGCTGATCCCGATTGTCAAAGACATGAAGCCGGTGCCCGGCGCTGTGATTGACCCTACGCTGTTCACGCGTTTCAACGTGAATGTTGTCCCCACCCTGATCGAGACGGACGCCGCGGGCAAGACCCGCATAGCGCGAGGTCTGCCCGGCTTTGAGTGGCTCAGCAAGCAGGAGCCTGGCGATCACGGTCAGCGAGGCCCCACGTTTGGCATTCTGGAGCCCGATATGATCGAGGAGATCCAGCGCCGGATGGAGCACATGGACTGGGACAGGCAAAGACGCGAGGCCATGGCCAATTTCTGGAAAAGACAGGATGCGTTCAATCTGCCGGCGGCCGAGAAAAATCGCGACCGCCATGTCGATATGAGCATCGTGTCGACGCAGGATATTTTCCATCCGGATGGCCGGCTCATCATTGCCCGAGGGGACAAAATCAATCCGCAGGCCATCATGCCGATGCGCAATGTCTACATTGTCTTTGACGCGACCAGCCAAAAACAGGTGGCAATCGCCAAAAAAGCCGGCGATGACGCGCTCAGAAAGCACAAACCCGTCATTTATCTGTTTTCAAAAATCGACCAGGAAAGAGGCTGGGATCACTTCAACGAGACCGGCGAGGTCGTGAACGGCCCGCTGTACAAGCTGAACCAAGACATCATTAACCGCTTCAAGATCCAAGCGCTGCCTTCCGTGATCGAAGGCGAGGGCGATCATGTGGTGGTCAGGGAAATCGCCGCGCGGGAGCTTTACTGATGAGAAAGATTATTTCTAACCTACTGCTTCTGCTCGGCCTGATGGCCGGCCATAACGCTATGGCGGACGCCCCCATCAGTACATCTGAAAGCCAGTCTGTTTCCGCCGAGAAACTGCTGTGCCCCGATGCAGACCTGTGGGGCAAAAAAATGATTACCGGCGTGTGCTGGACCTGTCTGTTTCCGGTCAGGCTCCTGGGCTTCACCATTTATGACGACGATAAGGATGTGCCTGATGATGCGACTGACCAAAGTTTCTGTTTCTGCAATGACGCCGATGGCATCCCCTCGCTGGGCATCACCGGCGGCGCCTGGCTGCCTGCCAGACTGATTGAGGTCGTGCGTAAACCTTACTGCTCGCCGGCACTGGGCGGCATTTCCTTCAACAACAGTGTCCGGTTGTGGGGCGGGCATAAAGAAGTGGAAGGCGACGGTACCGACAAGACCTTTTACAACTACCATTACTGGGCTTTCCCTTTGTACATGATGCTGGACCTGTTCGTGCAGAATAGCTGCAATGCCGGCGGTTTCAGAAACATGGACATGATGTATATGTCGGAGATCGACCCGACCTGGAATGTGGACGAGCTGGCGTTCTTCCTGAATCCGGAGGCCGTGGCGTTTGCCAATCCGTTGGCGGTGGCGGCTTGCACGGTGGATTGCGCGGTTACATCGACAACACAGCCTTCGACCTCCTTATGGTGGTGCGCAGGCTGCTGGGGCAACTTATACCCGTTCACCGGCAATATCGCTTCCGATGGCTCGCCGCCCAGAGACAGTAGCCTACTGTCTGCCAGGGTGCTGGCGGCCCTGCACCGGCGTGGCCTGGCCCATAAAACCTACGGTAATGACGCACTGTGCAGCGGCACCATTTATCCGATGATTCCCAAACAGCAATACAAGATGAGCATGCTGTTTCCGGTGACCGAAGCCAAAGCGGAAAAAATCAGCACACAAGAAACGGATGCCGAAGGGAATACCCGCATAGTGGAAAAAGTCGTTCCTGGCGAGAATTGCTGTCACTACATCGGAGAGACACCATTCACGTGGGGCGAGTGGCGGAATATTCCGGGCACGGGCGAAGATTTTGTCTACCTGATCTGGCGTTACACGGATTGCTGTTTAACCGATCACGAAGACTAATCCAGCACGCCGACTGCTGCTCAACAGATTAAGAACAAGAACAAGCACCCATGCAAAAAATCAGAAAAGCCGTCGCAGAAATTCTCATTTTCTGCATTTTTCATAACTCAGTTGCTGTATTTTACCTTGCCGCTCGAGTCGCCTTCTTTACGCCGTTTCCAGCGTTTGCGGACGCCTTCATGGACAAGGCGGCGGAAGGTGAAGCGTTCGGCGGAACCCTGATGTCCGAGTTTACGATACCGAATGTCGATGCCTCATCCGGGGAAATAACCCTGACCAACGGGCAGGTTGCCGGCCAGAAGCTCCAGCAAAACGAAATGTTCCAGGAGATACAGCCCGGCTCGATGGATGCGGCAGTCGAGGCCTACGGTAACTCGGCGGCGCAAGGCACTTACGTCAACAATACCGTCAGCGCGCTGTCCACCGGATCGTCCACGCATGCCTACGCCTACCAGACCCTAATGGGCGCCAATACGGCAATGCCGAATATCTACAACGATCCGATCTGGCAACAATCGGATGCGGTGCTGTCCCGGCAGTCGCCTTTGATCGACGATATGTTCAGCGGCTGCACTAAAACCACGAACTGGGCCGAGACCTCCTGTCCCATCCATGTGGAAGACCTGAGAACGTGCAAAAAAGTCTTGGGGAACGAGACGTGCAAAGTGACGCGCGCGGTTTCCTATACGCCGGTCATGGGCTTCGGGTCAGGAGACGGCAAGATTGCCAACTGCGGATCCGGCTGTACCAATCTGATCGTGGGTCCTGACACCAATAACACCCTGGAAGGGGAGTGCGCATTCTATACCTGGAATGCCAGTTATGTGGTTCTGCGCCCGGAAGCCATCACTCAGGTCACGATCGATAGTGTTAAATACGACGACTATACCCGCATCTACGTCAACGATACTCTGGTTTACACAGGGGGGACCGGCTGGGGAGGAAGCAGCTGCGATTTAGGGCAAAACTGGGTCGAGTATCCCGGTACCGATATTACGGCCGCGTTTAAAAATGCCGCACAGGGCGGAACGGTTGTGGTACGGCAGGAAACGTTAGTGGGCGGACTGGGTGAAGCCGCCGCGACGTTAAAAGTAATCTCCAGTTCGGATTTGAGTGAACAGTTTATCGACCAACCGCCTGGATGCAGAGAGCGGGTGTTCAAAGCCTGGCCGCCCATTTGGTCGCCGCCCATTTGGTCATCAACCGGTTCGTTAAACGATCAGGCCTCGACCGACTGGTGGCAATGCCTGGATGCGTCGAATGATCGAGCGGTGGGGCCCATCACCATTACCCCGCAAGAATACGGCGCACTGGCGGGGCCTATACTGCCTGATCCGCCTGCCTCGCCGCTGGCGCCCATTTGCTATCAGGCAGAATCGCGCGTGCCGAGCACGCATGTGGTCGAACCCTGTTATACCGACTATAAGGGCTATGAGATATGTCCGGAGTACGATTATCCACTCAGCGCCCATGATACCTGCGAATCGCTGGCATCCAATCCCTACTGCGCTTATGTCCAGGAGCAATGTGCCAAGGATGATAACGGCAATGATCGCATAGACGCCATTACCGGCGCTTGCAAGGAATTCATCGTCACCTATGATTGCGGGACCGATCACGAGGCGGCCTGTGATCTGTCAAATGACGGCGAGAAGACCATTTGCGATGCGCAAATACGCTGCATGGGCGGCGAATGCGTTGATCCGCCACAGGAATCGAATGAAGATTTTATCAAGGCGGCAACCGCGCTTCAGACGCTGAATGAGGCGCAAAAAGCGAAGGATTGTGATCCGGCATCCGGGGAGTGCAAGCTGTTTAAAGGCGAAGCGATGTGGTGCCAGATGGCGGATCTTTCCATCTTGGGGAACGTCGATTGCTGCAATATGCCTATCCAGGGAAGTTGGATTGATTATCTTTGGTTGGCAGGTCGTACATGGAATTTGGCGGATAAATCGGTCCAAATCTATGAATTTGGCTTGGCAGATGCAGGCGCTGGTGGATCTTTGGGCGCTTGGAAATTAGTGGCTGACGGAACGGTATTTCAGGCGCCCGTCAATATGATCTCTGACACTTACACGGCTATAACCCAACCATTCTCCTCCATGTACGATTCTGTAGTGTCCATGTTTGGTGAAGACATGGTTACCAATTTATCAATGGAAGCAATCAAAAACCAAGTGGCCAATTGGCTCGGCCAGTGGATAGCATCAACATTCGGAGAAACGGCCGCTTCCACCTTACTTACAGCGACGACGACAGGAGCTGGAGCAGCGGCACAAACAACCTATACAATGGCAGGCTCAATGTTATCCTCGATTATGACGGTTGTAGGCATCGTTTATGCGATTTTCCAGATCGCGAAAATGGTCGTGCAGCTGATTTTTGCCTGTACTGAAGAAGAAATGGAACTAGCCATGCTGAAAGACCAAAAAATGTGCACCAAGCCTGATGAAATTGGGACATACTGTTCAGCAGAGACCTTCTTTGGCTGTGTGGCGGAAAAACAAGCCTACTGTTGTTTTACCAGTCCATTTGCACGCGTATTTCAGGAGCAGGCTCGGAAACAGTTAAATACAAGTTTTGGATTGCCACGCGAGCCCAGTTGCGACGGATTTACGATTGATCAAGTTGCCAGCCTGGACTTTGACCAGATGGATTTTGGGGAATGGATCAATATGTTGAAAGTGGCCAATATCATGCCGCTTAGCGGCACTGTGGCAGAGTCATTATATAGTGAAGGAATGGCTACTAGCGAAGATTTACCGAACGATACCCGAACCAGCAACGTGCAGGATCGGTTAAACACCCAAACCCAAGGAACAAATATTGACGCCCATCGACAGTATTTGTTGGACCATATGTGATTGTTGTCTACTTTTTAGTCAATCCGACTGGACAATAAGAACAGTGCGGAATGAAAGGGGCGCTAATGCTGAGTTATCCACAGATTTTGTGGATAACTCAACTTATCGGATTCCTTATAATTCAACAAGAAAATGCCAAATTATTATTTAACGTGTAACTCAATTTGATTACCCTGACTTAGCGCATAAGGTTTATCGCCTTTCCTAGTTATGACTAAACTGACCCACTCCGGAAGATTGGCTGAAACCCGCTGGTAAAATCCTGCATAATCGAAATAGGACAGTTCCTGACCTTCCACAAAATGTCGAGAGCCGGCAATTATCGCTGACTTATCAAATTCTTTGGTGATTTTCACGAAGCCAATTTTTTCCCTGAAAATATTTTGGTACCAGTAAATTTCCCTGCCATTATTCGTCGTTTTAACAATCTCGCCTTCCCATTGCCCAGCACTTTGGGTCGGTATGGGGGCAGTAACTTGGCATGACCAATTTTCGCACAGCGGGCCATTGACACGAATCCAGCGCGGCCTTAACACTTTGCTAAAAGAATGGTGATCATCGTACTCCTCTATTTTCGTCTGATATTCGGGCGAAAGCGATTGAATAATCGCTTTTTCCATCAAAGCTCCCATTTTCAACTGTGCATCGGCTTCATCTGTCGCATAGGTCAGCGGCATACCTATTAATAGGTAGTTGTCATTATCCGGCACAATCCCAGATCCGGAGGGCCCTCCCAGCAGCAGGGCTGCGGCGGCAATGCCGACCTCGGCACCATGCGGAATCGTACCGGGAACAGGGCGGCTGGCCGCCGTCAAGCCAAGATCTGTTGCCCGGTATGCCAGCGACCTTCCTCCACCGCCTGCGCTTTCCGCCGTGGAAATGGGCTTAATCCGAGCATCAGGATTGAATGGATTCTGCGCATAGGGTTTGAAAGTGCCGCAACCTGAGACCAGAAACACAGTGATGAGGATTGCGAAGATATTAAAATGTGACTTAACCATAATTTATTCCTAACGAAAAAAGTCCTTCCCAAATATCTTCGCAAATATTCGCCAAAACGCAAAAAATCAAAAGAGATCGTCTTGACGGTCATCGCACTTTTAATGCGATGGTCGTGCGTTCGAATCGCACACGACCCACCAACAAAACTAAAGCAAGTCAAGGGCTTACATGGATGAACAGCCTTAGTAACTGTGTACTAAAACCGTCGACTACAGTGATTTTATAGGTAGTCTTGTTTTATACTCTCAAGAACGAGAATACACAGATGCTTAATTTCCACATCATCAAAGTTGATCTCAAGAGCGGGGAAACCCGTTATCGCACCATACTTACCAAATCCGGTAAGGGTGTCAAAACCAAAACCTTCAGGCGTAAGCAAGATGCTCGTATCTGGGGCAATCGTGCCGTTTTTGAATCTCAGGAATACGAAGCCAAAGGCATCAAACTCTGTACCATCAAATTCAGTCGTTTGTCTGATGAATACATGCGCTGGTGGACCGGCAAGGATCATGACCGGGCCAGGCTGGTGTCATGGTGGGAACAACGCTTGGGCAAATATCTGCTCAGCGATATTACCCCCGAGTTGATCCGCGACACACTCAAGCCAAAAAAATCACAAGCTGCAGCAACCTACAATAAGCATCTGGCTGTCTTATCAGCCATTTTGGATTACGCTACTCTGCAGCAGGAGGATGACAGTGTTCTGGAACAATACATTGAGGAAAATCCCTGCAAGCGCGTTCGTTCTCTCAAGGTTGATAACAAGATCGTTCGTTATCTCTCCGATGAGGAAAAAAAACGTTTACTGAAAGCGGCCAAAGCCATTGGCGGTAAATTCTATCTGAAAGTGCTGATGGCGCTAACAACCGGCATGCGTAAAGGCGAGCTTGATTGGCTACGCTGGAACGATATCGATTTTGATAGAGGATTGGCTCTGTTAGCTGAAACCAAGAACGGAACGCCACGCCATACCCCCATTCCAAGCGTTATCATGGAGGAACTTAAAAAACACAGGGAAATCGGCAATGGTCTATTGTTCCCGTCCAGCACAAATCCCAACAAACCCTTCGATTACAAGAAGCAATGGGCAAATTGCTTGAAAGCCGCCAACATCAAAAAATTTCGCTGGCATGATATGAGGCATGATGTGGCCAGTACACTGGCCCGTGATGGTAGAACCTTAAAAGAGATTGCCGAAATTCTCGGGCATAAATCCCTGGCGAGCACAGACCGTTATGCCCATTTAAGCACTGAGCATAAAAGCCGGGTGCTCAACGATACGATGAGTCGATCAATCAGCTTATAAAATCAGATAGAAATTAAGTGCTTGGCGATAAATTAGCATGGACGCGCGCTCATCCTGTTTGATGGTTTCAAGATATAGGGTGCTGAAATTTGTGAATTTCGTTTGGCGCTTATACCTAATCATTCAAAATAAATTTATTTGCCTTGAAAAACACTGAAAATGAGAATGTCAATTTACTTAATCTTGAGTATCAGAAATAAAAGGTATTTTTCAACTTGAATGTCAGTGTAGTGCCATTATGTATAGAAGCGAATTATGTACAGTAGATCATTCCAAGCCATGAA
>NZ_JADMKV010000006.1:0-41068 GCF_015476545.1 Methylobacter sp. BlB1
TTTGGCACATCGTGATGCCGCAGGGAAGAGGAGGAGTCCATACCATTATCCTATGTGCTTATTCGTTATATTCCGGTTCCATGCAGCCCTCTCTGGAAGAACATCTCGAACAGCACAATATGTAATAGCATTGCTATTAGAATATAAGGGATCATTCGCCATGGACGAACGACGACCATTGCTACGATTCCTTGTAAGAAATTCAGTACCGCAAGGACGAGGGCAGATGCCATAACAATGCCGCTAGTTATGCCGGCCGCATATGGGAACGAAAGCAATGTGCTCGAAGTGCCATTCTTCAGTATCAATATGCCGGTGTAGAAGAGAAACGCTGCTATTCCGTAGTTCCTTAGGTTGTCGAAAACGAACTTCAGGTTGACATCTTTTGGATAAACCCGGAAAAATGACGGATACTTCTCCGGATCTACTGGTTTCTTTTTCTCTTCATTCACTGCTCATCCTCTCCTAGGAACTCAACGTAAAGCTAAGGGGCGGGCGCGATAGCGACCGTCCTGCTTGAGCGCAATGTTAGGCTTTTTGTTCAAGTACCAACTCATAATGCTCAACGGTAGGGAACGGACTATAAAAATGATGGAGTAACCGCTTCCACTCCTAATATTGGGCTGAAGTACGAAAGCCAACTGTATGCGCCTCAAGGGACTGCCAATTTACCAACAAAATATAACGGTAGTTATTTTCAACGCAACGTTGGAGCTGGTGTGAAATATAACCATCCATACTGGAAATAATCGCCGATGCCTGACGAAACGCAGCTTCAAACTCAGCTTCTTTACCTGGGACTACATCAAGAACGGCAACTTCTAGCATGATATTTCACGAAAGCCTAACGTAAAAGTAAGGGGCGCGCCGGTTGGCTTGGTTTAGGGAAGCCGACGTACCCAGATAAATAACCAACCTTCAAAAACACCTGCGTCCTGCGCGTCCCTTTGACTGCCATGTTAGACATTACCTCACGTATGTTGTAATAGTTGTTTTTTAAGATGTAGCTTTGCGCGTTCTTGCAGCAACTTCCTCTCTGGTTTGTTAAGCCAGGTTGAAGCCCCAGATGTGTGTGCAAGTGGTATGACCTTACGGCCATTCCAATCGTAAACTTGACCCACGTGGTCTTCGAGTCGGACGTTCGTGCGTTGTCCTGTCTTGAGTTCTATGAATACTTCAAGTGCCATCTTTCCGAGCAGAACGACAGTTTCAGGGCTAACTAAGTCGAGTTGTGAGAGAAGAAAAGGGCTACAGTTTCTGAGCATCTCCGGGCTAGGTTTGATGTCCTCTCGTCGCATTCCCGAGCCTCGTCGGCGTGGCACAAGTTTGCTACCAGGAAAACACTTAGCTATCGCTGAAGTGAAAACGAGACGTTCAAATTGGGCTTCATTGAAGCCGCACTCTTCAAAGAGTGCTCGTATATCTCGTCCAGCTTGGCCTGAGAACGGAGTTCCCGTTCGATACTCAGTTAAGCCAGGAGCTTGTCCGATGAGCATGACAGGACAGCATCTAATGGGTCTGATGATGGGACGCGGAACTACAGGCTCATTTGAGGTTGCCGGGTCAACTTGATGTTTTAAAAGTAAATGCGCGCACTTTGTGCACTTACGC
Source organism: Methylobacter sp. BlB1 (assembly GCF_015476545.1). Classification (GTDB taxonomy): domain Bacteria; phylum Pseudomonadota; class Gammaproteobacteria; order Methylococcales; family Methylomonadaceae; genus Methylobacter. The sequence continues at coordinate 1,612 of NZ_JADMKV010000006.1, forward strand.
AGTTCAATTTCGTATGTATGTGGGTTGAGTGTGACCATTATTGAAGTGTTACGTCTAACGTTTGAATTAAAGGTCAAGTCAGGCCAAATGATGTTGAATCATGAGATGAGCTTTCCCCTGACTTGTACCTTTGAATGAAGCGTTGAACGACATACATGACGGCATTTTCAAGTGGTGCATTGGCGTTGAACTCAGCGGTGAAATCTTTTATCTGGCTAAAACCGCCTTGCTGTTGTTCGTCATTAACGTTGTTATGCGACAACAGCAAGGCGGTTTTAATAGCATTTTTTCAGCGCTGCGTCAAAAATCCAGAAATGCAACCAATCTGTCGGGTATGTTGATCAACGTAATATATACGACATTACTTGTCCAATAATCCAGTCAATACGTCGTATAATCATACATAATTAAAATTATTTATTTGTTGATATTGACTAAAGTATAAGCAAATACGACAAACCATGTAAACAAATGCGACACTACCTCAGCCAAAGAAATTACTGGACCTGGTACGGGACAAGATTCGTTTCAAACACTATAGTCTAAGCACTGAAAATACCTATATTGCCTGGATTAAACAATTCATTATCTTCCACGGCAAGCGACATCCAACTGAAATGGGCGCAGCTGAAGTGGAGGCATTTTTAACCTATCTTGCCACTGAACGCCATGTTTCCAGTTCAACTCAGAATCAGGCATTGTCGGCCATTTTGTTTCTCTATCGTGATGTGCTGGCAGTGGAACTCCCTTGGCTGGATGGATTTGAGCGCTCTAAAAAACCACGACGTTTGCCGGTAGTATTGACGGTTTTGGAAATGCAGGCATTGCTGAAGGAAGCCGAAATGGCTCCGCCGCCAATCGGTCTAATCATCAAGTTGCTGTACGGCACCGGCATGCGCTTGATGGAGGCGGTGCGCCTGCGCGTGAAGGATGTGGAATTGACGCGCAGGGAAATTATTGTCCGCGATGGCAAGGGTGGCAAAGACAGAGTGACAATACTGCCGGATAGTTTGCTGGATGCGATGCGTGCTCAGTTGGCGTTGCGCCGGCAATGGCATGAGCAGGATTTAGCGCTGGGCAAGGTGGACGTCTGGCTGCCGGACGCGCTGGCAGTCAAGTATCCCAATGCCTCAAGGGAATGGGGCTGGCAGTACGTGTTTGCGGCAAAAAATTATTCGATTGATCCTCGCAGCAAGGCGGAGCGCCGCCATCATATCGAGGAAAAACAGATACAGCGGTATGTCAAAAAGGCGGCGTTGGCGGCCGGCATCGCCAAGCCGACTTCGCCGCACACGTTGCGCCACAGCTTTGCAACGCATATGCTGCAGGCCGGTTACGATATTCGCACCGTGCAAGAGCTGCTAGGCCACAGCGACGTGGCGACGACGATGATTTACCCCCATGTGCTGAACAAGGGCGGCAAAGGTGTTATCAGCCCGCTGGATCAATTCTTGCAGGCGGATTGAAAAAGCTTGCGGAACCAGAGTTTCTCATACTCGATCTCTCATATCCCGCAAGCCATGGAACATGCACAAAGTAACTTCCCAAGCTGCACAGTGCGAATGAATTCGCACCTACAACCTGTAGCTCATCACTATGTTGTTTTATAATTCCCTTGTCGCGCTGAATTTGATATCAGGCCAGCGCTCCTCAGTCAGTTGCAGGTTAACCCGGCTGGTAGCCAGATAAACCAGATAGCCGCCACCATCTTCGGCCAGGTTGTCAAAAGCTTTATTCCTGAATTCCTCCAGTTTGCCGGGCTTGTCCGAGCTGACCCAGCGCACCGTCGAAACCGATACGGCGTCGTACACGCATTCGACGTTGTACTCGGCCTTCAAGCGGTAAGCGGTCACGTCAAACTGCAGCACACCCACGGCGCCCAGGATCAGGTCATTGTTTTTCAGCGGCCTGAACAACTGCGTCGCGCCTTCTTCGGTCAACTGCACAAGGCCTTTTTGCAGGGCCTTGGCTCTGAGCGGATCTTTCAGCACCACGCGGCGGAACAATTCCGGCGCGAAATACGGTATGCCGCCGTATTTGAGGACTTCGCCCTGCGTAAAGGTGTCGCCGACCTGAATCGTGCCGTGGTTGTGCAAGCCTATGATGTCGCCTGGGTAGGCTTCCTCGACGCTTTTGCGGGTGTCGGCCTGGAACGTGATCGCGTTGGACACCTGAACGTTTTTGCCGATGCGGACGTGATTGATCTTCATGCCTTTGTCGAACTTGCCCGAGCAGACGCGCAGGAAGGCCACGCGGTCGCGGTGGGCCGGGTCCATGTTGGCCTGGACTTTGAATACGAAGCCGCTGAATTTGTCTTCTTCAGGCGAAACGGTGCGTTGGATGGCTTCGCGCGATCTGGGCGGCGGCGCATACTCGGCGAATGCATCGAGCAGTTCCAGAATGCCGAAGTTGTTGATCGCGGAGCCGAAGAAAACAGGCGTCAGCCGGCCGGCCAGGTAGGCATCCAGATCGAACTCGTGGCTGGCGCCTTTCACCAGGTCGATTTCATCCCTTAATTCCTGCGCCTGATCGCCTAACAGTTCGTCCAGTTTGGGATTGTCCAGGCCTTTTATGATTTCGGCTTCGGCGATTCTGCCGCCGTGCTGCGGGCTGAACAAGTGAATTTCATCCTTGTACAGATGATAAACCCCTTTGAAACGCTTGCCCATGCCGATAGGCCAGGTCATGGGCGCGCAATTGATTTTCAGGACATCCTCGACCTCGTCCATCAGTTCGATCGGCTCGCGCCCTTCCCGGTCCAGCTTGTTGATGAAGGTCAGGATAGGCGTCGTGCGCAGGCGGCAGACTTCCATCAGATTGATCGTTCTTTCCTCGACACCCTTGGCAACGTCTATGACCATGAGAGCCGAATCGACGGCCGTCAGGGTCCGGTAGGTGTCCTCGGAGAAGTCTTCATGGCCGGGCGTGTCTAACAGATTGATAATGCAGCCTTTGTGCTCGAACTGCATGACAGAGGTCGTGACCGAGATCCCGCGCTCCTTTTCCATTTCCATCCAGTCTGAGGTGGCATGGCGTGCGGCTTTGCGCCCCTTTACGGAACCCGCCAGCTGAATGGCACCGCCGAACAGCAACAGTTTTTCAGTCAGTGTGGTTTTACCTGCGTCAGGGTGGGAAATAATAGCGAACGTGCGCCGACGCCGCAGCTCTGAAAGTAGTTCTGACATGCCTTTGATTTAGTGGAATTTGCTAACGAAACCGCTAATTATAACTTATTATTCAAGGTGATGTATTTCCAATATAATGCATCAATCTGATAACAGGAGTTTTTATGACTTTTTTACGGCGTTTTATTTTAATCGGCTCAATGTGCTCTTTGACTGCCTGCTCGAGCATGTATTACGGCGGCCTGGAAAAAATAGGCATCCCTAAACGCGAGGTCATGGTTTATCGCGTGGAAAAAGCTCGCGACACGCAGGAAGAAACCAAGGAGCAATTCAAGTCGGCGCTGGAACAGTTCACTGCCCTAACCAATTTTAAAGGCGGAAATCTCGAAGCAACCTATAACAAACTGAACGGTGAATATGAAGACAGCGTCAGGAAAGCCGAGGAAGTCAGACAACGCATCAGCGACATCGAGGATGTCTCCGATGCCTTATTCCGCGAATGGGAAGATGAATTAAACCAATACAGCAATGCATCGCTGAAACGCAGCAGCCAGCAAAAACTGACTGCTACCAGGGCGCATTACAAGCAGCTGATTGCCGCCATGAAACGCGCCGAATCCAAGATAGCGCCGGTGCTGAGCGTGTTCAAGGATCAGGTGTTATATTTGAAGCACAATCTGAACGCTCAGGCGATCGCGTCCTTAAAAGGACAATTAGGGCTGGTGCAATCCGATGTATCGACCTTGATCACAGCCATGGAAAAATCGATTCAAGAAGCCAATGCCTTTATCAGAACCATGGAAAAGCAATAGTGCCGGGGCTAGGCAAGTACGCCAGAATGTTTGTAATTTGGGGCAAATCGCGCGTTTTCCGGGCTTAAATCCGGAAAACGTCTCTCCGATTGCCCCGGACTCAGCTTCGTCTCATCAAGCTACTCGTTATAATCGAAATCTCCGGCCGGCCGCGCAAAAGTATATTTCGCCGGGTTGACAATCAAGGTGTCCGCCATCAGTTCAAATGCCTTATGCGGCGCTGGAATGGTCGCCAATGCGGTGCCCGGCAATAAGGCAACAAATACTGCAGTTCCGACTATCATGCCGACAAATGATAGCGGCCTGACCACACCCACATCGGCCAGCACGTCATAACCGTCTATTGCCTGGGTTTCGGCGGAAGCCATGTTGGAAAATAACATCGCGATCACCAAGCAAAACACTTGAGTAAATTTCATAACCATACAATCTCGTCTTTAGGAAACAAAGCAATCAAGTTTAGTCAACTTTTAACAACTCATCCAATAAATTGATTTATTCACGCAATGGCTAACCCCGGCTTTCAATCTTGGAGGCTGAAATAAGCCTATTTGGTTTCCGGCGCATGCCAAACGGCATTGCAGGAATAGATCGCCAAACTGCGCCATTTCCAAAAGATAGAAGTATTATTTCCTATTCTGCGTGCGCCAGAAATTGACTATTTCATCGACATTCAGATCGGTCGGGCCTTCCCGCCAGCTGGTGAAATAATCGACGTCATTGCTTTTCGGTTCCGGACTGGGCCGATAAATCTGTACGCGCGTCGGCAACGGCGCCGCCTCGCCCAGCACCAACGCTTCGCCTCTGCCCAGCGAAGTCAGAATATCGGTTAAGTCACCTTCGGCTTCAGGGACAAGCCCTCTGATATAAGCCTGGTCGTCCGGGTTTGTGGTGCGCAGGCAGATAAATGAACTGCATTGCGACAGCATCGTTTCCGACAGTTCAGTGGGCCGCTGGCTGACAACGCCGATCGATACCCCGTATTTACGCCCTTCTTTGGCTATGCGCTCCATCATCCTTTTAGTGCCTTCGAACGGGCCGTTCTTTTCTCTCGGAATATAGGCATGCGCTTCCTCACAGATCAGCGTGATCGGAAAATCGCGCCGGCGCGGATTCCAGTAATTGAATTCATAAGCCAGACGGCCGACCTGGGCGGAAACGGCGGGCCTGACATCGGTCGGCACGGAACTTAAATCGACGACGGTAATGTTGGCTTTCTTATCGCCAAGACCAACAAACTGCCGCAACAAATCGGACATGCTTTCGGAGGTGTTGCGTAATTTCGGTTTCAGCAGGAAATCATAGCGGACGTCGTTGAAACGGCTTTGCATCCGGATCAGGAATTCGTCGAACTGGCCGAACAAGGCGCCCTGCACTTTGCCGAAGTCTTTTCGCTCCTCATTGGAGGCCTTGAATTGCATATACATTTCGGCCAGCGAAAAATAAATCGGCGTATCAATCGAAACCGTCGGCAGGCCGATCCTTCTGGCTTCCTTGCGCTTGAGTTGTTGCAATACTTCGCGCAGGAAAGACATTTGCAGCGTGGCGCCCTTGTCGTCCCGGTCTATGAATAAATCGACCAGTTCGGCATAGGTCATCATCCAGTACGGCATTTCCATTTCCATGGCATCGACATAGTTGACCAATTCGTTAGGAAACGCCGATTGAATCATACCGTCATTATCTTTCCAGCAATACTCGCCGTGCAGGTCCAGCATAATGATATGGCTTTTGGGCATCGCCTTGATCGTATTTTGAATCAGACTCGTGACGGTCCATGATTTACCAGAGCCCGACTGCCCGACGATGGCGAAATGGCGGCCGAAAAGCGCGCGCGGATCCAAGCTTAAGTGATAATCTTTATGCGAAGCCAATTGGCCGATAAAAAATTTGTACTCGCGGAATTTCGAGAAAATGGCGTTGATTTCATTCAAGCCCACGGCATAGACTTTCGCACCCGGTGTCGGGTAGTGGCGCACGCCTCGAATGAAGGTTCCGTTATCCTGAATCTCTCCAACCGGAATCAGGGAAATAAACCGATCGGACTTGCGCCTGTCGTTATTGTCGAAACGATCCTGTTCCCACATCTTGAAGACCAGCGCCAGAACACCGATATTGGCCTGCCGGATAACGACATAAGATCCGATATGACCGGCCAGTATTTCTTCATCGCCTACTTTGATGATAGGTGAATCATTTGAATGCTCTTCGGTTATTCTGGCATCCATGCCGTCGCCGCGGACTTCGGATAAATAGCCGATCAGAATATCGGATTGTTGCTCGGACATTGTTACGCTCGTCTATGAAGTAAATATAACAAGCTTAGTCCAGTTTCCGAAAGGCACAAGAGACAGGGCATCAGTCTCCCCCTATAACCGGCGTATTTCGGCGCCTATCAAAAAAGTACTTTAGAATTAGCGACCCATGGAAAGTGAAGGTCATTTGATTAATAACCGCGAAGAACCAACCAGAATAAAATCTTCGTGCTCTCTGTGTCCTTCGTGGTTTTTCTGTTTTAATCGATAAGGATGGAAATTAGCTATTTTTCATCAATCCATTCATAAAGCTCTGTCAAAGCCGGATCGCATTTGCAGCAACTGGTGCCGCAGGACGATTCCAGCGACGTTTTGCGCACTCTGCCTTTGCTGACCCATTTGCTCAACATGCCGCGAAGCGCATCGGCATCGGTGCCGAAATGATTGACCAAGTCTACCAGGGCAGCCCGGCGCTGTTGCTGTAAATAGTTTCTTAAATCAGACAGTATCATGGTAAGACTCCCGGCTAATTCGCACGTCGCTGTTTCGTCCGACCAGCCACAATCCGATCAGGACAGACGAAAAAGCCAGCATCAGTCCCGCCACCCAGGCCAGGGAATATTCCGGATGCCGACTGTAAGTCATGGCCTGGTAAAACAGAGTGGCCGTCATATAGGCCATGCCGGTAGTCCAGAGCACGACAAACACAGTCCAGCCCAGATTAGTTTCTCTGTAAATAGCGGCAGTTGCTGCTACGCACGGCGCATACAATAAAATAAACAATAGATAGGCAAAAGCGCCTTCCTGGCCGTCAAAACTGCTTTGCATGGCGGCAAAGGTAGCGGTTTTGACTTTCTGTTCATCGGCGGCAGTATCGATATTGTCGACCGTACCGATATTTAACCCCAAAGGATCTAAAAGATTATCGGCTACCGCCCGCAAGTTTTCAGGCACAGTCAGACAAGCAGCGATCAAAGCCTCTTTAAGGTCAAACTCTGACTTATCAGATGCATCCTGTTCAGGCGCTCCGAGTTGACTGTACAAAGCATCCAATGTGCCAACCACGGCTTCTTTCGCCAGTATGCCGGTAAAAATGCCGACTGTTGCCGGCCAGTTTTCATTCTCAATGCCCATCGGTTTAAAAGCGGGCGTCAGGCTTCGCCCGATTTCGCTTAACACCGATTTATTACTGTTTTCCTGGCCAAAACTGCCATCCGTACCCCAGGCATTAAGAAAATTGAGCACCAGCACCATCGGCACGATAACTTTGCCGGCATTGAATAAAAAGGATTTGAGCCGATCCCAAGTGCGGATAAAAACGCCGTTCAACGTCGGCATATGATAGGTCGGCAATTCCATGATAAATGGCGCTGACTCGCCTTTAAACAGCGTATGACGCATGATCAGGCCGGTCATTACAGCCACAATGATGCCCAGCAGATACAAGCCGAAAACCAGATTCTGGCCGCCGACAGGAAAGAAAGCCGCCGCAAACAAGGCGTAGACAGGCAATCTCGCGCCACAGGACATGAACGGATTCATGAGATTGGTCAGGATTCTGTCCCGCTGATTTTCCAAAGTCCGTGTAGCCATAATCGCCGGCACATTACAGCCGAAGCCGACAATCATCGGCACGAAGGATTTGCCCGGCAGCCCGATCATGCGCATGAATCGGTCCATGACAAAAGCCGCCCTGGCCATGTAGCCGGAATCTTCCAGAGCCGACAGGAACATAAACAGAAAGCCGACGATAGGAATAAAGGTGGTAACGACCTGGATGCCTCCGCCGACACCGTTGGCCAGCATGACGATCAGCCATTCGGGCCAGTTCAGCCCTGCCAGCACCAGGCTCAGGCCATCGACCAGCAAAGCGCCCGCGGCCTGATCGAAAAAGTCAACAAAAGCGCTGCCGATATTGATCGTAAACATGAACATCGCGTACATGACCAGCAAGAAAATCGGGATGCCTAAGAATCTGTTCAGGACAATATGGTCGATTTTATCGGTCATGTGCCGGCTGACTTCATGCAGTTTACAGACTGCACCCTGAGTCAGCTGGTTAACAAATCCGTAACGGGCATCGGCGGCAAGAATGTCGATTTCATCGCCGGTCTCGTCCTCCACTCTCCGTTGCAATTCCGAAACTGTCGGCAATAATTTGTTTCCAGCCAACCTTATAGCCAGCGTATCATCTTCGAGTAACCGAACGGCCAGCCATCGGCGGTCGCACTGGTGCCGTTCGGCTGCATCGGCCAATAAAGGCGAAAGGTCGCTTATCGCTTGTTCCAATGCAGACGAATAGGTAACTTTTACCGTCGGTATCGGCTTCGCCATGGCCGAACTGTTGATGGCGGCTTTTAAAACCTTGATGCCGCTCTTGTTTGAAGCACTTATTGGAATGACTGGGCAGCCCAGCTGTTCGGCAAGAAAATCAACATCAATTTTAATCCCGCGCTGTTTTACGACGTCCATCATGTTGAGTACCAGAATCATCGGCACTCGCATTTCAATCAGCTGCGATGTTAGATAAAGATTTCTTTCTATACTGGATGCATCGATGATATTGATGATCAAATCTGCTTCCTTGGAAGCAACGTAATCGCGCGCGACTTTTTCATCCAAAGAAACCTGATCATCGGCGGCTTCTAAAGAGTAAGTTCCCGGTAAATCAACCAATTCAATAACTTTGTTATCGAATGTATATTGACCGGTTTTTTTCTCGACTGTAACGCCAGGCCAATTGCCTACGTACTGCTTGGCGCCGGTCAATGCATTGAAGAGCGTGGTCTTGCCGCAATTGGGATTGCCGACCACGCCCACCGTGAAATCGGCACTCATCAGATTTTCTCAATCAACAGAATTGCGGCTTCGTCCTTGCGCAGGGTCAATGAAAACCCGCGCAGCTTAATTTCAACCGGATCGCCCATAGGCGCGAAACGGGTAATGCTAAAATCAGTGCCTGGCGTTAACCCCATGGCCAGCAATCGTTTACGATAGGCTTTGCCTGATGCATCAAAGCCTATTATTTTCCCTGAGTCTCCAACAGCAAGATTTTTTAAGCGTAACCACATAATTGAGCCTTGGGTATTAGGAGTTGTTGAAATACATAAATGGAACAGACTCTAATCAATAATCGTTCTCATTAAGAATGACTATATCATAATAACCTAACACACTCAAAAACTCGTGTTCCATTGCTTTGAATAAATCAATTTTTATTGATTTGCGTAGTGGTCAGATTAAAGGCGAGAGAATAAAAAGAATGGCTTGCGGCACCACAAAGACATGCCTGAATTTTAGCAACTTTTTGCTTAAATAAAAGCAAATTGAGACTTCAGCTTAATCAAGAAGCCAGCAACACTATTGGCAAAAAGACCGAGAGTGTGTATCAGCATTGAAGAAATCAAAGAAGGCGGTGAAATTGCACCGAGTATGGGGGAAATTGGAAGAAGAAAAAATCAACGCAATGAAAAAGCATCAGAAAATATGCCCTAGGGGTTCTATTACAAATTCCGGCTTGGTTCCTTGCGTTGATGGTTATCAATCAATTATTTTGCATCTTGCGCGCGACTCATCAACTCTGTCACGGAGCTCTTTGCCCGGCTTGAAATGCGGTACATATTTTTTTGCCAATGCCACAGAATCACCCGTTTTAGGGTTGCGACCCATGCGCGGCGGGCGTAAATGCAGGGAAAAACTGCCAAAACCTCTAATCTCAATGCGTTCACCGGAAGATAATGCCTGATTCATTTTCTCAATGATGCATTTTACTGCCAGCTCCACATCTTTTTGTGCAAGATGAGGTTGTTGTCTAGCAAGCGCTTCTATCAATTCAGATTTTGTCACATTCTATCCTGTGCAAATAAATAAAATCAAAGGGGGTATGCATGACTGCATACCCCGGATGGTTTTTATTTTTCCATTTGTTTAAAGATATCACCTAAAGTCGGTGTACCAGCTTGTTGCTGGGAATAATCTTTAATAGCGTGCGACTCTTCTTCCTGATCTTTGGCTTTAATGGATAAAGAAATAGTTTTGCTTTTCTTATCCACACCAATGAATTTGGCTTCAACTGCATCGCCTTCCTTCAACAGAGTGCGTGCATCTTCAACGCGGTCACGTTGAATCTCGGAAGCGCGAATGTAGCCTTCAACATGATCCGCCAGGGTAACAACAGCACCTTTAGCGTCGACTTCTTTGATTGTGCCTGTAACCAGGCTGCCTTTCTCATGAGTTGCCAGGAAGTTCTGGAACGGATCCTGCTCAAGCTGTTTGACACCCAGTGAGATACGCTCGCGCTCGGAATCAACCGCTAAAATGACAGTTTCCAGTTCGTCGCCTTTCTTGAATTCACGAACCGCTGCTTCGCCGTCGTCCGCCCAAGAAATATCGGACATATGAACCAGACCATCAATGCCGCCTTCCAGACCGATAAAGATGCCGAAGTCGGTAATTGATTTGATTTTACCGGTGATCTTGTCGCCTTTGTTATGAGTCGCAGCGAATTCGTCCCAAGGATTGGTTTTGCATTGTTTCATGCCCAAAGAAATACGACGGCGTTCTTCGTCGATTTCCAGTACCATGACTTCAACTTCATCGCCCAATTGCACAATCTTGGATGGGTTAACGTTTTTGTTAGTCCAATCCATTTCAGATACGTGCACCAGACCTTCCACGCCTTCTTCGATTTCAACGAAGCAGCCGTAATCGGTCAGATTGTTCACTTTACCGAATACGCGAGTGCCGGCTGGGTAGCGACGGTTGATGTTTTGCCATGGATCTTCACCCATTTGCTTCATGCCTAATGAAACACGGTTTTTGTCTTTGTCGTATTTCAGCACTTTAACCTGGATTTCCTGGCCGATTTCAACGCACTCGGAAGGATGACGCACACGGCGCCATGCCATGTCAGTGATGTGCAACAGACCGTCAATGCCGCCCAGATCAATGAATGCGCCGTAATCGGTCAGGTTTTTAACCACACCGGTAACGATTGCACCTTCTTCCAGCGTTTTCAGCAATTCTTCTCTTTCCGCGCTGTATTCTTTTTCTACAACTGCACGACGTGACAGAACAACGTTGTTACGTTTCTGGTCGATCTTGATAACTTTGAAGTCCAGATCACGGTTTTCCAGGAAAGCCGTATCTCTGATTGGGCGCACATCAACCAGTGAACCTGGCAGGAACGCACGCAACGCGCCAACAGCAACGGTGAAACCGCCGCGTACTTTACCGGTGATGCGGCCTGTAACTGTAGCATCTTTTTCAAACGCGGTTTCCAGTTCAGACCAGGCTTTGTTTTTCTTCGCTTTATCTCGGGAAAGAAGTGTAGCGCCTAAACCATCTTCAAATAAATCAAGGGCAACTTCGATCTCGTCCCCGACTTTAACTTCCAGTTCGCCGTCATTGTTCAAAAACTGCCATTTAGGAATGACACCTTCTGATTTGGAATGAGTGCTGACGATGATCATATCGTTTTCGATATCGACCACAGTACCCATTAACATGGCGCCAGGACGCATTTCTGTCTTGGTTAGACTTTCTTCAAATAATTCCGCAAAGCTTTCGCTCATTTTCAATTTTCCCAAGCCTGATCGAGATTCGAACAAGCCTTCTCGTTGTCAAAGTTAAAAGAATACTGCATAGTCTGCATGCAGCTGTAAAAAAATCCTTAACGGATTAAATTCAGTACCTCTTCAATGACCTCATCAATCGTCATATTAGAGGAATCGATATAAAGCGCATCGCTAGCCATGGACAATGGAGCCGTTTTTCGCTCCGTGTCGCGGCGGTCGCGCTCTTCTATCTCATTTGTTAAGAGAGTTAGATTAGCATCAATTCCTTTTTCTATCAACTGTTTATATCGTCTTTGCGCCCTTTCGGCTGCGCTGGCCGTTAAAAATACCTTTATTTCGGCATCGGGAAAAACCACCGTCCCCATATCGCGGCCGTCAGCGACCAGCCCCGGCATCTTCTTGAAATCCTTCTGCTTCTGCAACAGGACGTTGCGCACTTGCGGCAAGACAGCAATGATCGAAGCCGCATTACCCGTGCTTTCAAGGCCCAATTGTGAGGTAATATCCTCGCCATTGAGCTTTACCGCCAGCTCATCATTGCACTCAAACTCTAACGCCATGGATTGCGCCACTTTCACAATCTCAGGCACATCAGTCAGTTCGACCTTCTGTTTCAACACGGCTATCGCCAGTGAGCGATAGATAGAGCCGCTATCGAGATAATGCCAGCCCAGCCTTTTTGCCACAGCCCGGCTGACCGTGCCTTTGCCCGCTCCGCTAGGCCCATCGATCGCTAAAACCGGTATTGCCATTACATCGCCTCGCAAGCCAAATCAAGCCCTAAATTCTTGGCCAGATCCTTGAATCCCGGAAAAGACGTATTCACATTCTCGCAATCATGAACGGTAATAGGCGCGTTAGCGCGTAATCCGGCAATAGAAAATGACATCGCGATACGGTGATCGCCATGAGAAATTACTTCGCCGCCGCCTATCGGCCCACCCTGGATGATCATGCCGTCTGCCGTAGGCTGCGCATCGACGCCTAGAGATTGCAAACCATCGGCCATCACCTGAATACGGTCCGATTCCTTAACCCGGAGCTCTTCCGCGCCCGTCAGGCGCGTCTGCCCTTCCGCACAGGCGGCGGCTATAAACAGCACAGGGAACTCGTCAATGGCCAGCGGCACCAGCGCTTCCGGTATATCGATGCCTTTCAACGGGCCATAAACCACATGCAGATCGGCTACCGGCTCGCCGCCGACAATGCGCTCGTTGAGCACTTCGATACGCGCACCCATCAGTTTTAGAATATCGATAATTCCGGTACGTGTCGGGTTGATGCCGACATGTCTCAGCAACAGGTCAGAGCCTGGCGCGATGGAGGCGCCGACCAGGAAAAATGCCGCCGATGAAATATCGCTGGGCACATCGATTTCAGTCGCCTTTAAATACCCGTCGGAATTAATGCTGACTTTGTTTCCCTGTTGTTTTACAGGGTACGAAAAACCGGCCAGCATGCGCTCGGTATGATCGCGCGTCGGCGCAGGCTCAGTCACGCTGGTTTCGCCTTGCGCATACATCCCGGCCAGCAGCAGGCACGATTTGACCTGGGCGCTGGCCATCGGCATGACATAATCGATGCCGGTCAATCGCCCGGCCTTGCCGGTAATGTGCAAAGGCGCCGTGCCCTTCTCTGTCGTTTTTATATCGGCGCCCATTGCCGCCAGTGGCTCGGTGACCCGCTTCATAGGCCTGCCGGATAGCGATTTGTCACCCGTCAGAACTGAGTTGAACGCCTGCCCTGCCAGCAAGCCGCTCAACAAACGCATGGATGTGCCGGAATTGCCCAGGTAAAGTTCTTTCGCGGGCGCTTTCAAGCCATGTTTGCCGACGCCGTGAATTGTCAGTTCACCGTTGACCGGCCCTTCAATCTGTACGCCCATATCGCGAAAGGCCTGCAGCGTTGCCAAAGCGTCTTCCGCTTCAAGGAAGCCTTTGACGTACGTTACGCCCTCAGCCAGCGCCCCCAGCATAATCGAGCGGTGCGAGACGGATTTATCGCCCGGCACGCGCGCCTCGCCCTGCAATTTTCCGCCCGGCTGAACTTTAAATGTTATTGTTTTCGACATTATTACCTTCAAACTGATCAAGAAAGCGTTGCCGCGCATTTCGGGCATACGTGAAAGTTTCAAAAAGCTGCCGGCGGTCATCGTTTGCCAGCATTTGTTCTATTTTATCCAGTTCACTCTTTAATTGTTGGATTAACGGGATAATTTGTTCCTTATTGGCCGAGCAGATATCCAGCCACATGGTCGGATCACTGGAGGCGATACGGGTAAAATCCCTGAAGCCGCCGGCGGCATACTTGAAGATTTCGCTTTGCTCATCCTTGCGCCCGAGCATGTCCACTAATGAATACGCAAGGATATGGGGCAGATGGCTGGTCGCCGCCAAGATCGCATCATGATGGTCAACATCCATGATGGATACTAAAGACCCCAGACTTTCCCAAAAACGCTGGATTTTCTGTAACGCATCCGGCCGGGTATTTTCCATCGGCGTGATTATCAGGCGCTTGTTCAGAAACAAATCATCCAAGGCAGCCTCTACGCCGCTTTTCTCCGCCCCGGCAATAGGATGAGCCGGCACCAGATTATCCGGCACGGCGCCGAAAACCTGTTTTGCCGCCTCGATGACGCTGCTCTTGGTGCTGCCTACGTCCGTATAAATGGCGTTTTCCGTCCAGAACGGCTTCAACAAAGCCAATATGCCGGCCATGGAACCAACCGGCGCGGCAATCACCACGCAATCGGCGTTTTCCAGCGCCTGCCCGATATTCAGATAGTAATCATCGATAACCTGCAGCCGTTTTGCCGTCTGCAGATTTTCCAAATCCTGCTCACGCCCATAGCCGACAATCTGCCTGCTTAATCCGCATCGCCTTGCGGCCCGCGCCATCGAGCCGCCGATCAGGCCGACGCCAATAATACAGAGCCGGTCAAACATTGCTCAGCACATCTGTTAATGCATCAAGAAAAATTCGGTTTTCCTCTTCTGTGCCTATGCTGATACGTAAATGGTTGGGCATTTCGTAATTGGCTACGGGCCTGACAATCACGCCTTTTCTCAGCAGGTTTTCATAAACTGGCTGGCCCGGCTGTTTTAAATCAACCGAAACGAAGTTGCCGTGCGAAGGAATCCACTCCAGGCCGAGGGCTTTGAAGCCATCCGTCAACTGCCGCATGCCCTGCGCATTGACGGCAATCGTCCTCTGCAGATGCTCGGCATCGGATAAAGCGGCTTCTGCGGCCGCCAAAGCCAGCATGTTGTTGTTGAAAGGCTGACGGACCCGATTCAGTATATCGGCAAGCTCTGGATTCGACAGTCCGTACCCCACACGCAATCCGGCCAATCCGTAAGCTTTCGAGAAAGTACGGGTAATCAGCAGGTTGGGATATTTTTTCAGCCAGCTTATCGAATCGACAGGATCTGTGCTATCGACAAACTCATAATAGGCCTCATCGAGCACGCACAGACAGGTTTCAGGCAAAGCCTTGATGAAACGCTCCAGGCTAGCCTGATCGACCAATGTTCCGGTTGGATTGTTGGGATTGGCAACAAAAACGAGCCGCGTTTTTTCGGTAACGGCCTGCAGCATGGCATCCAGGTCATGGCCGTAATTTACGGCCGGCACGACCACAGCCTTGGCGCCGACTGCTTGCGTCACGATCGGATAGACCGCGAAAGCATGCTGCGAGAACACCACTTCCAGTTCCGGCGTTAAAAACGCGCGAGCAACCAGTTCCAGAATCTCATTGGAGCCATTGCCCAGCGTGATCTGAGTGGCCTGGACGTCATATTTGCGGGCCAGTGCCTGTTTTAAGTTGAAGCCATTGCCATCGGGATACAGCGCCAATTGCGGCAAAGTAGCCTCAATAGCCTCCAACGCCTTTTTTCCCGGACCCAAGGGATTTTCATTGGAAGCCAGCTTGATAATCCGGCTCAGTCCCAGTTCCCGTTCCAGTTCTTCAATGGGTTTACCGGGCACGTAAGGAACAAGTTGTTGCACGCCGGGTACGGCAAGGTTGTAAATACTGTTAGTGTTGTTCATTGGTTTTGCTTAAAAGGATGCGCCATGTCATAGGAATAAAAAATTAAAGAACGGCTTTAGGATAAGAGCCCAGAATATTGAGCATATGCACATTGCCTTTCAGCAACTCCAGGGCTTGCGCCACACACTTATCCTCGCAATGGCCTTCAATATCAATAAAAAAGACATAATCCCACAAGCCCTGCCTTGAAGGCCGGGACTCGATATGCATCATGCCGATGCCGAATCTTGCGAAAGGCTCGAGAATTTTATGCAAAGCGCCGGGCTGATTGCCTGTAGAGACTACCAGCGAGGTTTTGTCGTTGCCCGTGGAAGCCGACGTTTGCTGGCCTATGATAATAAAGCGCGTTGTATTGTTGGATTCATCTTCAATGTTCTTTTCCAGAATATTGAGTCCATACAACTCGGCAGCCACCTGACCGGCAATGGCGGCCGCCTGTATCTTGGTCGACACCAGCCTTGCCGCCTCGGCATTGCTGTTGACGGCAATCCGCTGAGCATGCGGCAAATGCCTGTCCAGCCACTGCCGGCATTGGGCCAGCGATTGCTGATGGGAAAAGACCTCGGTAATATCGGCCAGGCTCTCCACATTCCCCATCAGGTTATGATGCACCCTGATTTCAACCTCGCCGCAGATTTTCAACGGTGACGACAGAAACCGGTCCAGCGTATGACTGATAACGCCTTCGGTAGAATTCTCGACCGGCACGACGCCGAACTGGCAATTGCCGCTCTCGACCGAACTAAAAATCTCATTAATAGTGGCGGAAGGCACGGTTTTAACGGCATGCCCAAAATGCTTGAAAGCCGCCTGCTGGGTAAACGTGCCTTCAGGCCCTAAAAAAGCCACATCCAGCGGCTTTTCCAGCGCCAGACATGCCGACATCAATTCCCTGAAGAAGCGCACGGCGGTGTCATCGGACAAGGGCCCTTCATTTAATTCCTTGATGCGCCGTAAAACCAAGGATTCGCGATCAGGTCGGTAAAAAGTGCCGTTCTCGCCTTGAGCAATTTTGGTTTTGGCGACTTCCATCGCACAGCACGCGCGTTGATTGATCAATTGCAGAATCTGCTTGTCGATCGCATCGATTTTGTCTCTTAATTCGGAAAGTGGGGTGACTGAAGTCATCAGGGCGGCTCTCGTTTAATGGGTTCTCTCAAATTCTGCCATAAAATCGCACAGCGCCCGCACGCCTTCCTCGGGCATGGCATTATAGATACTGGCGCGCATGCCGCCGACTGAACGATGTCCCTTCAATTCAAACAGCCCATTCGCCTCGGCTTCGGCAAGAAACGCCTTATCCAGATTCTGGTCAGCCAGAATGAACGGCACATTCATTCTTGATCGACAGGAAGGCTCCACCGGATTCCGGTACAAGGAAGATTGGTCGATAGCCTGATACAGCAGTTCGGCTTTGGCAATATTGCGCTGCTCGATAGCCTCAACGCCGCCCTGCTTTATCAGCCATTTCAGCACCAGCCCGACCAGATACCAGTTATAAGTCGCCGGCGTATTCAGCATGGAATGATTTTTCGCCTGTTCGGCATAACTGAAGACCGGCGGCACTCGTTTGTCGACATTGCCTATCAGCTCGTCCCTGACGATCACGACCGTGACGCCGGAAGGCCCCATGTTTTTCTGAGCCCCGGCATAAATCAAACCGTATCGGCTCAGATCGAATTTGCGCGACAGAATATTGGAGGACATATCCGAAACCAGCGGCAAGCCGTGGCTTTCCGGGATGCCGGAAAATTCCACGCCGTGAATGGTTTCATTGGACGTATAGTGCAGATAAGCCGCCTGCTCGTCCAGAACCCAGCCAACAGGATCGGGAATAGTCGTAAAGTTTGACGCCTCCGAACTCGCGCTGACGACGACTTCGCAATAGTTTTTCGCATCCTGTATGGCTTTTTCCGACCAGGCGCCGGTATTGACATAACAGGCCTTGGTCTTGCCGCGCAGGATATTCTGTGGAATGAACGAAAACTGGGCCGTTGCGCCGCCCTGCATAAACAGAACCTTGTAATTGTCGGGAATCGCCAGCAGGGCTCTAAGATCGCTTTCCAGCTCTTCCGCGATGATGGAAAAAAACTTGCCGCGATGGCTCATTTCCATCACGGACATGCCGCTGTCGCGCCATTCCATTAATTCTGCCTGAGCCTGATGCAATACCTGCTCAGGAAGCGTCGATGGACCTGCACTGAAATTATATACTCTGGACATTAGGATTCTTCTCCGGATTCAACTTCATCAAGTGCTCCCGTTTCCGATTCCATCACATCTTCGTCTTCTTCGCCAGCCAGTCCGCCTTCAATGCGATCGACTCCGACGACTTTCTCTTTTTTATCCAGACGAATGACTGTGACACCTTGGGTGTTTCTGCCGACGACCGAAATGCCGTCAACGGGTGTACGCACCAGTGTGCCGGCATCGGTAATCAGCATAATTTCATCATGATCGTTGACCAATACAGCCCCGATCACCGCACCGTTGCGTTTCGACGTTTGAATGGCGATCAGGCCTTGGCCGCCGCGTCTGTGGCAGGTGAACTCCTCAAGCCGGGTCCGCTTGCCGAAACCGTTCTCGGTAATGTTCAGCACCGTGCCTTCGGTTCCGATAATCAGGGAAATGACTTTCTGCCCTTCCTGCAGCCGGATGCCGCGCACACCGGACGCCGTTCTGCCCATAGAGCGCACATCGGTTTCGTTGAAGCAGACCGCTTTGCCGTCACTGCTGAACAACAGCACGTTTTGCTGACCGTCGGTCACATCCACGCCGACCAGCGCATCGTTTTCCTTCAATTCAATCGCAATCTTGCCGCTGGTGCGCTGGCGCTCGAACTCCATTAACGGCGTCTTTTTGACTGTGCCGCTGGCCGTTGCCATAAAGATGAATTTATTGTCGGAAAATTCCCGGATCGGCAACATCGCATTGATTTTCTCGCCCTGTTCCAGCGGCAATAAATTCACAAACGGCTTGCCGCGCGAGGCGCGACTGGCTACCGGCAACTGGTAGACTTTAAGCCAGTAAACCTTGCCTGACGAGGAGAAACACAAAATCGTGTCGTGCGTATTGGCAACGATCAGCTTATCTATAAAATCGGTTTCCTTGGTTGCCGTTGCCGATTTACCGCGACCGCCGCGCCGCTGGGCCTTGTAATCGCTCAGCGGCTGGGCCTTGACATAGCCTTCGTGCGACATGGTCACGACCATGTCTTCCTCGGTAATCAGATCTTCATCGGACAGATCCAGCTGCGTTTGAATGATTTCAGTGCGCCGCTCGTCCGCATATTGCTCCTTGATGGCGACCAGTTCTTCCCTGATGACTTCCATCAACCGCGCATCGTTGCCGAGGATCGCCAAGTATTCGTCAATCTGTTCCAGCAGCTGTTTGTATTCATTGACGATCTTGTCCTGCTCAAGCCCCGTCAAGCGATGCAGGCGCAAGTCGAGAATAGCTTGAGCCTGTGCTTCGGAAAGCCGGTAAGCGCCATTGACCAGGCCAAATTCGGGAAGCAGATCCTCAGGCCGTGAACGGTCGGCATCGGCCCGCTCGAGCAATGATGAAACCAATCCTGCATTCCAGGTTCTGGCCAACAGCCCTTCTTTGGCGACAGTCGGATTGCTGGCAGCCTTGATCAGATCGATCATCTCATCGATATTGGCCAAAGCGACAGCCAGACCTTCTAAAATATGCGCCCGCTCGCGTGCTTTGCGCAGATTGTAAATCGTTCTTCGCGTGACGATTTCGCGGCGGTGATCAATGAAAGCATTGAGCACCTCTTTCAGATTCAGGCAGTGCGGGCGGCCGTCCAGCAGCGCCACCATGTTGATGCCGAAAACAGTCTGGAACTGCGTCTGTTTGTAGAGATTGTTCAAGATGACTTCCGGCACTTCGCCGCGGCGCAGCTCGATCACCATGCGCATGCCGTCCTTGTCGGACTCATCGCGCAGGCCGGAGATGCCTTCGAGCTTGCCTTCCTTGACCAGCTCGGCGATTTTCTCCAGCAAACGCGCCTTGTTGACCTGATAGGGCAATTCAGTTGCGATAATCGCCTGCCGGCTACTGTCGCCTATGTCTTCGAAATGGCACCGCGCGCGCAGATAAATTTTGCCGCGTCCGGTCGTATAGGCGCTGTAAATGCCGGAAGCGCCGTTGATGATGCCCGCGGTAGGGAAATCAGGCCCCGGAATATACTGCATCAATTCGTGAATCGTGGTTTCAGGCTGGTCGATCAAGGCCAGACAGGCAGTGATCACTTCGGACAGATTATGCGGCGGGATATTCGTCGCCATACCAACGGCGATACCGGATGAACCGTTGACCAGCAATGTCGGAATACGGGTCGGCAGTACAGTAGGCTCGGATTCGGATTCGTCATAGTTGGGCGCAAAATCGACGGTTTCCTTATCGAGGTCGGCCAGCAGGTCATGGGCAATTTTCGACATGCGTACTTCGGTATACCGCATCGCGGCGGGTGAATCGCCATCGACAGAGCCGAAGTTGCCCTGCCCGTCGATTAACATATAGCGTAAGGAAAAAGGCTGCGCCATGCGGACGATGGTGTCATATACGGCCGTATCGCCGTGCGGATGATATTTACCGATGACGTCCCCGACCACACGCGCTGATTTTTTATAAGGCTTGTTCCAATCGTTGCCCAGTTCGCTCATCGCATATAAAACACGACGGTGAACCGGCTTAAGGCCGTCTCTGGCATCTGGAAGGGCTCGACCTATAATCACGCTCATCGCGTAATCAAGGTACGACTGTTTCATCTCGTCTTCGAGATTGACCGGGATAATTTCTTTAGCGAAGTCTGACATTGATCCGTATATATACGTAAATGCCGCGCACGGCGCGGGCATGATTTTCCTTCATAAAGCAACCGCGCCGCGTTCAAAATTCCTTTTAGCCAGCACCGGTTACATGAGATTAATAACCGGTCGATTATAACAAATTATCGCTGTAGAGTCGAAGTGTTGCGGCTATTAGTTAAAGGAACAACTCCGCCAAAAAATTTTGCATCGCCTGCCAGGAGCGCCGGTCGGCAACAGGTTGATAAACCATGCCGTAATCAGGATTGTTGGCGACCGGATTGGTGAACGCATGCATGGTATGACCATAGGCATGCAGTTGCCAGTCCGCGCCGGCCACGGTCATTTCCTGTTCAAACGCCAGCACCTGCTCGGGCGGAGCCAATGGATCGTCATGGCCGTGCAGTGCAAGCACCTTTGCTTTGATGGCATTGCCCTGGGTATTGCCCGGCGCGCTCAGCAGACCATGAAAGCTGACCACGCCGTTTATGTCGGCGCCGGTTCTGGCCAGATCCAGCACGCACAAGCCGCCGAAGCAAAAGCCGATCGCGGCTATCTTAGCATCATCAACCCAGGGCAGCAGTTTGACGGCATACAGCGCCGCCTGCATGCGTTTTTGCAACATGGCCCGATCGTCCATGAGAGGCTGCATCAGCCTGGCGTTTTCCTCAGGCCCGGAGCCTAAAATCCCCTTGCCATACATATCAACGGCAAAGCCGACATAACCCAATCCTGCGAGCTTGCGCGCTTTCTCGGCAACAAATTCATCCCGGCCGACCCAAGTGTGATTAATTAAAACCGCCGGGCGACGGCCTGACACAGAATCGTCAAAAGCGAAAAATGCTTCCAGCTGTACATCGCCATCCATGTAACCTACGGTATTCGATATGATTGCCATCGTACTGTCGTCCTATTCAATGAGTTGTTATTATGTGTTGATGTGGCTACAGATGTCCCGCTTCCCGAAGACTCTTCAGAAAGCCTTCCGACGCGTCTTCCACCATATCCAGCACCCGCTCAAAACCATAGTCCCCGCCATAATAGGGATCCGGCACTTCGCGCGTTCCCAGATGCGGCGCGTATTCCAGAAAATATCTGATTTTATCTTTATACTGTTCGGGACAGGCGTTGAGCAATATCGAATAATTATCGTCATCCATAGCCAGCAGAAAATCGAAATCCTCGAAATCGCCCATCACGACTTTCCTGCCCCGTAAATGAGCCAATTCCACGCCGCGACCGCGGGCCGCCTTTTGCGCGCGCAAATCAGGCGCTTCGCCGACATGATAAGCATGCGTGCCGGCGGAATCGATCAGAAAATGCCGTTCCAGATCACGCTCCTTCAGCAGTTTTGCAAAAACGCCTTCAGCAGTCGGCGAACGACAGATATTGCCCATGCAGACAAAGAGAACTTTTATTTTCTTCATAGTTTTACCGGTTAAAAAAATCAACTGAATATTATATTACGTACTATTCGGGGAAGATACGGCCAAACTAATCAGCTGAAATCTTGCAGAGCACGAAGATAAACCCGGCCAATCCATAACCGCCGGCCATAAAAAGCCTCATTCGAAGGAATGATCAAACTCGCCGGAATCCGGCCGCTGTTGAGGTCTAACGCCGACCCAACTCCACATCGACATCATGCGGCTGCCGATCGTCGATCAGCGATATGGCGCCCGGCTCTTCAGACTCAGCGCCGTCGATCAGAACACGAATCACCTGCTCCGGCTTTTCGCCTATGCGTTTGACGGTGATGCGATATAGCGTGTCGCGGTATCGGTAGTGAATCTTGTAAGACGGCCAATGGTCGGGCATGTACGGAGTGATGTGCAGCTTGTCAACTTTCAGCTGCAGACCCAGCAGGGTTTCCACCGATAGCCGATACAGCCATCCGGCGGCGCCGGTGTACCAGGTCCAGCCGCCGCGGCCGGTATGCGGCGGTGCGCCGTAAATATCGGCCGCTATGACGTACGGCTCGACCTTGTAGAGTTCTCTCTGTTGCGCCTGACCTGTGCGATTAATGGGATTGAGCATGGTAAACAGTTCCCAGGCCCGCTTCTTGTCGCCCATCATGGCGAAGGCCATTGCGGTCCAGATGGCAGCGTGCGTGTATTGCCCGCCGTTCTCGCGTACGCCAGGTACATAACCCTTGATATAGCCAGGCTCGAGATCGGACTTGTCAAAAGGCGGCGTCAGCAGCTGGACGATCTGCACCTCCCGCCTTACCAGCCGTTCATCAACCGCTTCCATGGCCTGGCGGGCGCGCTCCGGATTGCCGCCGCCCGAAATAATAGCCCAGCTCTGGCTGATTGAGTCGATCTGGCATTCGTCATTGCTGGCCGAGCCCAGCGGCGTGCCATCGTCAAAATAGGCCCGGCGGTACCAGGCGCCATCCCAGGCATTGGCTTCAATGTTGAGGAGCAGCTGCCCTGCCCGTTCCCGGCAAATTTCGGCAAAGCCCTCGTCGCTCCGGCTTCGAGCCAGATCGGCAAAAAGCCTGAGATTGTCATACAGGAACCAGGCCAGCCAGACGCTTTCGCCCTTGCCTTCGCGTCCGATCAGATTCATGCCGTCATTCCAGTCGCCGCAGCCGATCAGCGGCAGATCATGATCACCGAAGCGCAAGCCATACTTGATGGCGCGCACACAATGCTCATAAAGACTGGCGCCTTCGGACGATTGCAGCGGCTGGTCGTAATAAGCCTCTTCTTCCGGCCCCAGCTCCCTGCCTTCCAGAAAGTGCACGAACTCGTCGAGCACGCCGGTATCGCCGGTCGCGGTGACATAGCGGCACGTCGCATAGGGCAACCATAAATAATCATCGGAAAAGTGTGTGCGCACACCCTGCCCGCCCGGCGGATGCCACCAGTGCTGCACGTCGCCCTGGATGAACTGGCGACCGGCGCAGCGGAGCAGCTGCTCGCGCGCCAACCGCGGCGTCGCATGGATCAGCGCCATCGTATCCTGTAACTGATCACGGAAACCGTAAGCGCCGCCCGACTGGTAATAACCGCTGCGCCCCCAGACCCGACAGGACAGGGTCTGATAGATCAGCCAGCCGTTGGCCATCACATCGAACGCGCGGTCGGGCGTTTCAACATAGACCGCGCCCAGTGTCCGGTTCCAGTGAGCCCAGACGGCCTCCAGCGCCTGCCGAGCGCTGATTGGCTCGCCGAACCGCCGGGTCAGACGCTGGGCGCCTTCGGTATCGTGGCTGGCGCCGATCACGAACACGATCTCACGCTCCTGTCCGTTCTCCAGCTCGATAGGGGTCTGCATGGCGGCGCAGGGATCCAGGCCCGCCCCGATTTTGCCCGACAAATGCGTGCGGTACAACGCCGCCGGTCTGGCCAGCGATCCGTTGCGACCGATGAATTCCGCGCGGTTGCCGGTCACCGTGTGCACGAGCTCGCTGATCTGCACAAATACGACCCGATGCGCGCTTTCGCGGCCATAGGCATTGCGCGCCAACAGCGCCCCGCTGTGATGATCCGTTTCAGTGACAATATGCATCTGGTTGGCGTGCCGCCATTCGCCCATGACCAGTTCCCAATAACCTGTCAGCGACAAGTGACGGGGGCGGCCGGAGTCATTGCGCAGCTTGACGACGACAAATTTCACCGGCTCATCCATCGCCACATAAGTCGTCAACTCAGAATAAATGCCCGCTTCGAAGTGCTCGAATGTGCTGTAACCGAAACCATGCCGGCAAACATAACCGGACCGGCCGCGCGCCGGCAGCGGCGTCGGCGACCAGAACTCGCCGGTTTCTTCATCGCGAACGTAGAAGGCTTCACCGCTGATGTCGCTGAGCGGATCGTTGTGAAACGGCGTCAGGCGGAACTCGTGGGCATTCCCCACCCAAGTATAGGCGCCGCCGCTCTCGCTGACGACGGTGCCGATATAAGGGCTTGCGATGACGTTGGCCCACGGCGCCGGCGTATTCTGCCCCGGCTCCAGGGTAATGACATATTCGCGCCCGTCCGGCGTGAACCCGCCCAGCCCGTTGAAAAAAATGCGTTCGCGCGCCGGCAAAGGATTGATGACCTCGGCTGCCGGTTGCCGTATAGGCACCAGCGCTTCCGGAAAATGCTCGGTCAGTATGCGGCGTTGTATCGAACCCTGACGCCAGCGTTTTCTGCGTTCCGCGACACGCTCCGCCGCGACGCGCTGTTCCACCTGTTCGGCCAATGTCCCGGCGGTATCGGTCAGTACGACGCGGGCAACGGTCTGAAACAGGACCCTATCCTCTTCAGTCAGGTCTTCGGCGCGACGCACGAAAACTCCGCCGGGCTTGTCAAGCATCTGGGCTTCATTACTGATAATATTGATCAACCCCATGATCTGGTCATGCAGCACGGCGCGATAGCCCGAGAAATCCTCGTTCAGAATCACCAGATCCGTAGCCAGGCCTTTCACGCGCCAGTAGGCATGCGCTTGCAGCATCTGTCTGACCAGATCGATGCGGCTGACATCGCCTATGCGTACCAGCACGATGGGCCAGTCGCCGGAAACGGCAAACGGCCAGAGCCCCGGCTGACCCAGCTGATTGCGCGCAATAACACTGGGCGGCGCGCGGCGCAAGGCATTGCTGTAGATCACTGACGTCGCCAGCCGGCCGAAAATCTGGGCATCGGATTCGCTGGCGTTAAGATGACGCAGTACCTCCTGGCTGTGAAACCAGGCCATTTCAAAAGCCCGCTCGATAAAATGCCGGTCGCGATACTTGTCAATCAACTCAAGAACCGCTTCGCGCGTATCGGCCGCGCCGGTAATGATTTTCACGACCGCCGAGCTATCAGGCTCTATAAGCAGAGCCTGGCGAATCGCGATGATAGGATCGAGTACGGGACCTTCGGTATTGGATAATGCCAATGGCCGGTCACTATCATCAAATACGGCCGGGTTGGCGGCCGTTCGCCCCCGGCCGATGAATTGGGTGCGGTCGGTCTCGTATGACGGCTCGTCGGCAGCAGTGCCCGTGACCGTGATCAGATGGAACATCCAAGGAGTGTGCTCCTCCGGCGTGCGGCGGCGGCGCGAGCAAAGTATCGCTTGCCGTTCGGGCAGGATTTCGGTTTGCACGAACAGGTTGCTGAAGACGCGATGCGCCAGATCGGCATTCAGCGGCGCCAGCACGACCTCGGCATAGCTGGTGACTTCGATACGGCGCATCTGGAGAGACAAATTAGTCAGCGTCACACGGCGGATCTCGACATCGTCCTCGGGTGAAACGCTGATTTCGGTATGCGCTTCAATGTTCCGATCCCGGCGGCGGTATTCGGCGCGCGACTGCACGAAAATCGATTCATAATGGTCAGCTTTGCGCAGGGTTGGGTGATAGGCGCTGGACCAGTATTCGCGCGTATCGAGATCGCGCAGATAAATGAATGCCCCCCAGTTGTCGGCCGTGGTGTCTTCACGCCAGCGCGTAACGGCCAGATCGTGCCAGCGGCTGTAGCCGCCTCCGGCCTGAGTCGCCATGACATGGTAGCGGCCGTTCGATAACAGATGGACTTCGGGTATGGGCGTATTGGGATCGATGAATACGCGCAGGATCTCGCCTTCCTCGGCGACGGGCGGACGCGCGGCAGCGCTGACTTCAGCCGCATGCGGATGCAAGGTATAGCCTTTCTTCGGTACGCGCTCCTGAAGCAGCAAATCGGTCGCCCGAACCAGCGGATCCGACATAAACCGGCGCTGCATCGGCCGGTCCAGCAGCACATGCTCGAACGCCAGAAGGCTCATGCCTTGATGATGCGCCATGAAATTGCGCACGATCGCGCAGTTCTTGCCGCGCATGACCCGCGCCGGCGTATAGTCGATGGCCTCATAAAGCCCGTAGCGGCCGAGAAAACCGTTGGCCACCAGTGTTTGCAGATTACGGCAGGCCGATTGGGGTGTAACGGTCAACGCCAGCGCCGTAGCGTAGGGCGCGATGACCAGATCGTCGCCCAGGCCGCGCTTGAAGCCCAATCCGGGCACGCCGAACGCGCGGTACTGATAGGTCTGATGCATATCGGTCAGGTTGTAGCACGACTCGGAAATGCCCCATGGCACGTTGCGCTGCCGGCCGTATTCTATCTGCCGCGATACGGCGGCCCGGCAGGTCTGCTCCAGCAGCGTGTTCTGGTAACTGGGCATGATCAGCTGGGGCATCAGATATTCGAACATCGAGCCGCTCCATGAAATCAGGCTGACGTCGCTACCCTGGCTGGTCAGCAAACGGCCGAGCGTGAACCAGTGCTGCTGCGGCAGTTGTCCCTGCGCGATCAGCAGAAAACTGACCAGGCGCGCTTCCGATGCCAGCAGATCGTAACAGGCCGGATCGCGGCGCCGCTCGCCGACATCGTAGCCGATGGCCAGCAGATCCGCCTTGGTGTCATAGAGAAATTTGAAGTCCATATCGGCCAGCTTGCGGCAGCGCTCGATCAGTTCATCAATGAACCTGATACGCTCTTTCGCCAGTTTATGCTGTATGCCTGTTGCAGGCTCAGCATCTGTCTCGCCTGTTTCAGCCAATTCCTGCAGAGTCGGGATTGCGCTGAAACGCCGCAGATCGGGTACTAAGGTATTAACGTCCTCCCGCAACGAGCTGACCTGATGGTCCAGCGTTTGCGCCCAATAGTGGAGTTCGCTTTCGGCATCGGCCGACAACGCGGCAAACAGTTCTGCTGCGGCGTGCTGTATTTTTTCCAGCTGAGCATCGACCTCGACCAAGGTCTGAATTTCGCTATCCGGCTTGCGCGCAGCCAATAAATGCTGCAGCGTTTGAATGGGACTGGTCAGCGCCTGTGTTGGCGGCAGACGATCGTATTCAGCCAGCAGCACTTGAAACGTATCGTCCAGTCCTTGAATGGCATTGGCGGACAATACCGGCTGGGATTTCAGCTCGGCCATTCCCGTTTGCAATGTCAATAAACTGCCGACCAGATTGCCGCTGTCGACTGACGACACATACTGCGGGTGCAGCGGTTGCAGCGTGCGCGTGTCGTACCAGTTGTAAAAATGGCCGTATTTGTAATTGCAGCCTTTGCCGTGCTGGTAGCGTTCCAATTTTTCCATGGTCGCCACAGTTTTCTCAGTGCGGTACAACAGCTCACCGGCTGAAATATAGCCGAAATCATAGGCAGCCAGATTGGCCGCCAACGCCATGCCCATGTTTGTAGGCGATGTACGCGAAGCAATAACCGGATCCGGATATTCCTGGAAATTGTCGGGCGGCAGCCAGTTATCGAGCGGCGCGACAAATTCCGCGAAATACCGCCAGGTCCGCCGGGCCAGCGAGCGCAGAAAAATCCGCTCGTCAGCCGTTAAATCAGCGGCTGGCGGCGCCAATGGTTTACTGATCCACCAGCCTATGGCTGGTGATACCAGCCAAATCAACAGCACTGGCGCCGTAAGCAGCCATTCCGTCCATCGGCTGTCGCCCCATGCGAATGCCAGCGCTACGGCTAATCCTGACGCCATAACCGGCGCTATCCACATTTCCAGGAAAAAGTCACCCAGCGTTCTGCGGGTATTGCGGCGCACATAGGAGTTCGTGTGCCAGAGCAGCAATCCCCGCCGGGTAAACAGCATGCGTCCTGCCGAAGACAGAATGGCATCCAGGCAAATCAGTGTGTCATAAGGCAAAAGCACCAGAGCCAGCACCGCGAGCAATACCGAGCGCGTAGCGGATTTATTGACCAGAATGAAATGCTCCAGCCACTCACGATCTTCCGGCTTGCGGATCAGTTCAATCCCGGCCTCCAGCAGTGGTTGAAAAAACAGGATAATAATCACCAGCAATGTCCATGACCATGCTGGCATGGGACCGAACAGCCACCCACCCACCAGCAGGGCAAGCAGAGCCGGCGGCACCAGGCTGCGCCTTAGATTATCGAAAATTTTCCAGATCGACAAAGGCGCAAGCGGGTTCGGCTGCCGCTCGCCGTCCGGTCCCGGCACCTTCGGCAGCAGCCAACTGACCAACTGCCAATCGCCGCGTATCCAGCGGTGCCTCCTGCTGGCTTCCATCGCGTAACTGGCCGGATGTTCTTCTATCAGATCGACATCGCTCACCAGACCGGATCGCGCATGCCCGCTTTCCAGCAGATCATGGCTGAGAATGAGGTTTTCAGGAAAGCGTCCTTCCAGGGTCAGGCGAAAGGCATCGACGTCATAAATGCCTTTACCGATAAACGAGCCTTCGCCAAAAATATCCTGATAGACATCCGATACTTCACGGGTATAAGGATCAATGCCGGCTTCACCTGCGAACAGGCGAGTAAACCTTGACTGGCTCGCACTGAACAGGCTGATCGACGCACGGGGTTGCAGGATGGCGTAGCCGTCCGTTATGCGCCGCTTCGCATGGTCGTAAATCGGCCGGTTAAGAGGATGGGCAATATTGCCGACGAGCCTATGCGCCGCGTCCCGCGGCAGTTGCGTATCAGTGTCCAGGGTAATGACATATTTGATCGAAGGGAGAATGGACGGATCGCCGACCAGTTCCGAAAAGGCGGCTTCGCCATCGCCTCTCAGCACGGCATTGAACTGTTCCAGTTTGCCTCGCTTGCGCTCGTAACCCATCCAGACGCGTTCATGCGGATTCCATACCCGCGGCCGATGAAATAAATAAAAAATACACGGTCTATCGTTCCGGTATGTTGCATTGAGCGCCTCAACGGCTGTGCGCGCCAGCGTGAGCAGTTCTTCATCGCCTGGCTGCGTCTGTTCGGGCGCGTCGCTGAAATCGGTCAATAACGCAAAGAACAGATTGGGATCCCGATTGCCGAGATAGCGGATCTCCATAGCTTCAACAAGCTCATCCACATCCTGCGGCTTGCTCAGCAAAGTCGGAACCACCACCATCGTACGATGTTCGGCCGGAATGCCCCTTGAAAAATCCAGCCGAGGCGGCATGCGAGGCGGAACGATCATCATCGCGAATTGATTGACCAGCGGCACAGCCAGCGCCATGCCGCCGATCATGCTGCAGATGGCAAAGAACCAGAATTGCCAGTTACCTGGATCTATACCATCCAGCGACATCAGTACAATCGACGCCGTTACGGCGGTAAGCAACAGAATGGAGCCGATATAAATACTCAGTCTAAAACGCCGGAAGACACGGACGGCGCGAACCATCCAGCTCATGTGATAGTCGACCTTGCGCTCCAGAGGATACCGCCCCTTATCGATCAGATAAAAACCAACATGCGCGGAACGGTCGGCGGTCGTCAAGCGCTCGGCAGCGGCCTGCGCGAACGCAACCGCTTCGCGGGCCACGTCTGATTCACTGTGCACGCTGCCCTTCGCTATTTTTTCAATGATGTGCCGATACAGGTCACGCGTGGCGAAATTCTGCCTGCCGTACACACCAGCCGGATCTTTTCGCAGGATTTGCTCCACGGCGCTATGCGCTTCGACAAAATCCCGCCAATCCATAGAACTGATAAACCGCAAACTGCCAATACTGTTGGCGATGGAGATCTGGTTGGCTGCCGCCGTGTGGCTGGCGTCCTGGATTAACTGCGTCGAATTGACGCCCTGTTCGAGCAACTGGTTATCGATCCAGGTCTGCACGAAGGCCAGCGACGTGCCCTGAATCTGGAGCCTTGCATTGAATTCTTCCACAATCGCCGCCGTTAATGGCACATCAGCAGCCGCAAACTCGGCGAGTAATTGCGCGAGCTGTTTTGGGTCCTTTTCGGCCATGTCCAGCATGCGATCAGCCCACATGACTGCTGTATTGTACTCTTCGCGCCCGCGCGCTATGCGCGATCCAACCCGTCGAAGATTCTCCAGTAAAGCCAGACGCAGCATGATCGGAAATGCCCATAATTCACCCAGCTTCAATGGCTCGACAGTCTGGTAGGCGGCGATGAAATGGGTCGCGTTTTCGCTGTCGACCCTGCCGTCCTGATGTGAAATCAGTTCCAGAGCCAGCTCATAAATACGAGGAAAACCAGCTGACTGACCGGTGGCCAGTTGTGGCAGTTCCCGACTATATGTGCGAGGGAGATGACGGCGCGCCAGATGAATCTGCTGCTCGATTAAATAAAAATTATCGAGCAGCCAAGCCTCAGCCGAGGAAATATGCTGCTCCTCATTGACTGCCGCTGTGACCACATCATAGGCTGCCAGCAGAACCTGTTCATTATCGGCCAACCGAGGCAGCAAACGGTCCGGTCCGGGCCTAGGATTGATTCGATGCCGGCCGGCCAGCGCGACCGCATACCGCTTCAATTGCTCGACGCTGAACAGTTCCGAGCGCAATAGCTCAGTATCCCTGCCATCCTGATGGTTGTGCCGCTCAAGTGTAGAAAACCCAAACTCTTTGAACACTATGCTATTCTCCTTGCTCGAGTTCGACACTGATTGGTCTGTAATTCCGCTCCTTTAGAACTGACTCGTACTATCCCGATACCGGCATTATCTATCTATCGGCCAGGCAAGAAAACTGACTGATTCCTGTGCAATGGGCTGTAAGGAAGTATGAACTGTTTAATAGAGCTTTTCCTGAACTCAAGCCTAAATTAATGGCCCGGACTTTTCATTCAATGCTCAAATAGAAAAATTCCGGATTAATTTTAAAGACATAAAAGCGAACATTTAATAAAAACCACTGATTAATCCATACGGAACAAATCTGATAAATCTTGTCATCAGCCGAGAAATAGCAAAGTTGATTCTAAATTTCTTTTCTCAAGTGTTCTTGGCAAGTTTATTGATCGTTTTAATCAAATTTTAGACTCATTAATCCTGTTGTTTTCTCCAGCTCATTAAAACTTACGCGCCCAATGCAAAAAATATTGAAGGGCTTAAATCGGTCTTCGACCTTGAATAACGCGTATCACGATCACTATCAGCGCGAGAACCAAAAGAAGATGAATAAAACCGCCCAGCGTGTATGAGGAAACCAAGCCAAGCAACCAAAGAATAATCAGGACGACCGCTATAGTTTCAAGCATTTCTACTTCTCCTCTAAAAAGCCATCAATGGATGACGTTTTTTAACTCAAGCGAGCAAAATGGCTGCCGCGAAGGCCAGCCAAAGATGGTTAAAAATATTGCTGTAAATTTACTATCCTTGACCGAAAAGGCTTCAGGATAAAAATACCTTGCCTCGAGCACTTCATTTCAAACGCTTGCCCGTCAAAAATGGAAATGAGCGCCGAGACCTACATATTCCATTTTATTGACATAGAATTGGCCGCTTGGGGAGTGGCCGTTAAAATATTCCAGAAGAATCTGAAAATGCCGCCCCATCACGTCCAGGTTTTCGAATTGAACGCCAGCGCGCGCCGACACGTCAGTTTGCCAGTCATTCTCTTCGTAGTTTTTGAGATCCACCGCTGCGATTGGCCGCATGGCTCCAAATTCCAGGCGCCATGGGCTTCTATACTCAATCCCGTATTGTAACGACCAGGGTTTGAGCGATGCAGGGTCCGTATTGAACAGGCCGCCGCCGCCGCCATACAATCGAATCCCGTAAGGAAACTCATAAGAGAGTTTCAGATCCACCCCTTCGAAACTCAGATTCACACGTTGCAATTGGGTACGCAGCAGAAACTCGTCACCGATATGGGAACTCTGATGGAAAATCCGGCCAAAGGCCGAGAAGTCACCTATGCGCACGCTCGAATACACTGCCCCGAAAAAATCGGTATTGATTAAATCCGATGAAGGAGCGTCGAGATTGAAATCGCTAAAAACGCCGCCCTGAAGCCCCGCCTCCCACTGTCCCGCAAATCGTCGCCCGAAACCTAGGTTTCCACGGTAAAACGGTATGGTTTCGCCAAAACTGACTGTCGCTATATTGTTGGCATTCTCAAAATCGCCAGTGGCACTGGTATAATGATAAGCAGCTGAAAAATGAGGCCAACGCGGATCGGCCAGTAAACGCTTGAACAGATGCCCTTCCGGCAAAAATCCGGTCTGCAGTGCCAATTGCCCGCTCGGTTGAGCAGTCTCACGAACCCATGGTGACGGGACTGATGCCAACTGTTTTTCACTTGCCACCGTCTCAACGCCGGCAACTCCCGGAATGCTCGACAATGCGTCCATGACCTTGGCACGATCTGTTCCCATTAAGTCATCGGTGCGAATCTTAATAACGCCGTTTCTTACGTTCAATTCCGGATTAGCGAGCTTGAACTCGCGCTGAAGTATACTGGCAGCATATCCGGCGATATAAGCATCTTCTACCGGCGCCGCTTTGACGCCGGGAAGATACAGAAAAAAAATGATGGCCATTACTAAGTAGTAACGCACGTAACTCATCTTATTTCGCTACAGGACTAACGACCAGATTGCTCTCTACCGATTTCACTCCCTTAACGCCGCGGGCTATCTCTAAAGCTCTGTCTGCGCTTTGCTGGGAGTTAAGAACACCGCTCAGCTTGACGACGCCTTTATCGGTCACTACATCAATCTTAGTTGCACTCAATAAGGGATCGGCTACCATTTCCCCTTTAATTTTGGCGGTTATAGCGGAATCGTCCAGATATTCTTCGACAGATCCGGATTTTTGTCCCATCGCCTCATCCCGCTTTTCCATGCTTTCCTGTCTCTGCTCAGTGCCCTCTTCGAGTCTCTCCTGCGTTCTTTCAGTAGCCTCATCGACTTTTTTACCTGCCTCTTCGGCCGGCCCTTCCTGTTTACAGCCGGTCAGGCCGATTACTGCGGCTAATAAGAGTGTTACAAACAGGTTATTTGAAAAAATCACTGGTTGATCGTTTTTTATCTTCATGGGATATTCCTTAATAAAGTGGTTGTTAAAAGTCTTGGCTATTTGCAACTTATGATTGCCAATTGGTCAAGGTTACTCCTAATTCCCAAGTTCCTATTCATGACTAAGTTCTGTTCATAAAGATCAGAATCTTAAAAATGACCGGCATCAATCCGATTTTACCGACGTGATTTGCAACCCTGCGGCCGGCATACGTCGGGCTGAAGTTACACTTTAAAGAAATTGCAGCCATTCCTGGCCTTTAAGTTACTGCTTAAGTCAGTGTTGGCTCTAGAACTCAAACTCTATCGCCGACAAATATCGGCTATTTCATTTCATGGCTCAAAATAGTCAGCGCCAGTCCGATATTTAACATTTAGAGGGTAATTCCATACACGGCGATACGAGCTGGCCAAGTCAGAATTACATTTATCTTTCACATCAGAAGATTAGAGTTCCAATAGGGGTTATATCTATTGGCCTGCTCATGCTCCTGAAGCTATATGCTCAAACTTATCCATTCATGGCTGGGTTTCAGCCAAAGATTCAATCATGATGTCTTTAGTAAAGGGGATGCTTTGATGTAATGCCGTCCATGTTTTGGCATTGCAATCAAAATGTGTAATACATCAGAAAACCATCCCCTTTCTTTCCAAGAATCTATTGATTAATGGATTCTATCTTCAAAATCCCGAAGCCTTCGTTCGGCTTCGTCTTTTTGAATACCATAGCGTTCCTGGATTTTGCCCAGCAACACGTCACGTTTGCCTGCAATTTGATCGATTTCGTCATCGGTCAAATCGCCCCAGGCTTCTTTTACTTTACCTTTCAATTGTTTCCAATTACCTTCTATTTGGTCCCAAGCCATTTCTATTCTCCTCATTGTTTGTGAAAGAACAAATTTCCTATACCACAGGAAACTCAGCTTAGCGGCGAACAATTGTGCATTTCGCCTTACGTTTAAGGTTAAAATATAGTCAAAGAAACCCAGATGGTCTGTGCGGTGGCACACATAAGCATTCTGTCCTTAATATGACCTTGAAGCTTATAAGTATGCGAAGGTGAAGGCGAAGCCGGTCTGTTATTTAGGTATTCATAGATTAAAAAATTTCCAATTCTATGAATTACATGTATTAGTTAAGAATTAACCTGATAGATACTGATTTATTAGCAGTATCTATCAGGCTAATTCAGCCCGTCAGTTTTATTCCAAACGGCTTTGCCTGCAAATGAAATGGGCTTCGAAAAGCTTCATTTGCCGGCTAAATGCCATTAGGATAGTCGTAGCTATAATGCTTGCGCAATGGCTTGACGACTTCCCATTGGCTATCCAATCCGGCGTGGAACGACACCAGATCACCAGGTAGAATCCGTACGGGTTCCCCTTCTGCGGGAGTTACTAAAATTTCGCCTTCCAAGATATAGGCACATTCAGTCTCATCAAAATTTATTGGGAATTTTGAAATTTCTTTTTCCCAGATTTCCCAATTAGAAACTCCCAACTGTTTTAATCGTTCTTCGCTGGGATTGTGTTCGATGGTGATTTTGCTCATATTCTTCCTAAAAAATTACACTTATTAAAAATAATTATTTTAACATTTCATATATTATTGCTGGGACCTTTTTAATCAGTTTATCTATCAGGGTGGACTGCTATTTGATTGATTAACAATTTTTGCAAATTTTACATTCTTAAAAATGCTTAGATCACATCGTTATAAGCATGTCGAGATGTCAAAACCCGTTTTTTCCAAAACCGCTCTATGAAATTTTTCCGCTTCGGCTATGCGCTCGCTCAAACCCAAATCAGGCGAGACTGTTTCTGTGAATTGATGAATGCCGCTTGTTTTTCTCTCATTCACTACTTCCAGAATGGTTTTCCAGCCAATTTCATGCGTATCGGTAGCAAAAGCAAAAACCATTGCTAAATCACAAATATTGTTAATTAGCCGAGGCACGCCTTCCGTATAATAAAATACAGCTGCACAAGCTGATTCATTAAACACCGACGCGCTTCCACCGGCAGCCTCAATACGATGCGCTATGTAATTTTTTGTTTCGTCATAATTAAGGGGCTTTAAATGGTATTCGATGGAAACGCGCTGTGCGAATTGAGCAAGTTCAGGCAAATTGAGTTTATCGATCAGCTCCGGCTGCCCTACCAGTACGAGTTGCAACATCACGTTATTGCTTAAATTGATGTTAGACAGCAGCCTTAGTTCTTCTAGGGTTTCAATGTCCATATTTTGAGCTTCATCAACAATCAGGACGACGCGCCGTTTTTTTTGATTTTGCTCGGCTATAAATTTAACAAAGATTTGATAGCGATCGGATTTATTCTTAGCATCATGCTGGATATTAAATGAGGCCAATACCCATGTAAGCAGATCGCCAAAGCTGCTGTGTGTGTTAGTGATCAGCCCTACAGCACATTGATCCTTAATTTTGCCTAACATGCATCTGATCAATGTTGTTTTGCCTGAACCTATCTCGCCGGTAATCACGGTGATACCAGCCTGGCTCACTAACCCGTAATGGAGCGTAGTCAACGCTTTTTTATGCTTAGAGCTCAAATACAGGAATCCTGGATCAGGTAGAAGAGCGAATGGTTTTTTTTTGAGTCCAAAGAATTTTTTATACATATTACGTAATAAGTTCGTTAGTAGGAGCTTATCAGGAAGACCTTACGAAAGCGTGGCTCAGATGATCTTGTTACTCTGCGCTTATTGAATAAGCTGGTTTTATAAAGTAAAGGCTAGACATTAAAAAATCCTGCCAAGCTCAAGCAGTTCTAAATCAAGGAATAAAATACACTTTATACATGGCTTTCTTTGCTTTTTTATAACACATCTCTAGTAATTAAAATAATTCTCTTGGATTAAAATTTCCGAGCTCGCTATAACATCATATTACGGTGTGTAAGACTTATGATTTATGCAAAAATTGTCACTAAAAAGGCCACCGTTAATGTGGCCTTTTTTGCTTTATACTAAGGAATGGATAATAAATTATCCAAGACTCTACTGCTATCTATAACTAAGAGAAATTGATTTAAATTTTATGCGTTTTAGTCAAATTTCTCAGGTAAGCCAAGAAGTCATCTTTTAGCTCTTTGTGCAGCAAACCATGTTCTACTGTAGCGATTAAAAATCCCAGTTTAGAACCGCAATCGTAGCGTTTTCCTTCAAATTCATAGGCCAATACTTGCTCGTCGGCCAATAAGTCGGCAATCGCATCGGTTAACTGAATTTCACCTCCTGCGCCTCTGCCTGTTTTTTTAATTTTGTCAAAAATGGCTGGAGTCAAAATATAACGACCTACAACCGCCAAATTTGATGGCGCTTCCTCGGGTTTAGGCTTTTCAACGATAAGTTCAACAGGGGCTGATGCACCTGATGATTCCCGGGTTTTCACAATACCGTAACTGCCGGTCTCGGAGGGATCCACTCTCTCGACGCCGAGAATAGAAGTATGTTTTTGTTCATAGAGGCGCACCATCTGCGCCATGCAGCCTCTGCCCGCATCTTCAATCAGGTCATCCGCCAATATAACGGCAAAAGGCTCATTGCCGACCACAGCTCTGGCACAATATACGGCATGACCTAGGCCCAGCGCTTCAGATTGACGAATAAAAACGCATGAAACATGTGACGGTAAAATGTCTCGAATCATATTCAGCGTTTCAAATTTACCTTTTGCTTCAAGCTCTTTTTCAAGCTCGTAAGCTTTATCGAAATGATCCGGTATAGCTCTTTTGTTACGGCCAGTAACAAAAATCATGGTATCAATGCCAGCTGCGACAGCTTCTTCTACAGCATATTGAATCAGCGGTTTATCAACGATCGGCAGCATCTCTTTCGGGCTGGCCTTGGTTGCCGGTAAAAAACGCGTACCTAACCCTGCAACAGGGAAAACCGCTTTAGTAATCTTTTTATTCATCAATTTTTTCCTTCAATTTAGTATAACAAATCGATAATTTCAGTTGTGGCATTGCAAATTTATTGAACCCTACAACCACGCAACAACATGGCGTTGTAATATAGAATATTAATTACGCCCATAGGAATCTTCAAAGCGTACAATATCGTCCTCACCCAGATAACTGCCCGATTGAACTTCAACCATTTCCAGCGGAATGATGCCAGGGTTTTCAAGGCAATGTACCGTCCCCAAAGGAATATAGGTGGACTGATTTTCGGAGAGTAAGATTGTTTCATCATCCTTGGTTACTAAAGCCGTGCCTTTTACCACAACCCAGTGTTCGGCGCGATGATGATGCTTCTGTAAAGATAGTCTGGCTCCAGGCTTGACTACAATACGTTTCGTTTGATAGCGCTCACCGCTATCCACGGAGTCGTAATGGCCCCAGGGCCTATAAACTTTACGATGCAATTCCGCTTCGCTGCGCTTATGTTGTTTTAGCTGTGCGACTACATCTTTTACTTCCTGCACTCTGTCTTTTGGCGCAACCATCAATGCATCAGCAGTTTCTACAATAACCAGGTCGCGTACTCCGATAATAGCCACCAATTTATTTTCAGCATGTACAAAGGAATTTTCGCTGTCAACCGCCAGTACATCACCACTGATGGCATTGCCAAACTGATCTTTATCGGCCACATCCCATAATGCCGACCACGACCCCACATCATTCCATCCTGCGTCCAGCGGAATCACTACAGCTTTATCGGTTTTTTCCATCACCGCATAATCAATGGAATCCGAAGGACACGCGGAAAAGAGCGTTTTATCCAAGCGGATAAAATCCAGATCCACTTTAGCGGCTTCAAGTGCACGCCTGCAAGCCAATAACATATCAGGGTTGAATTTATTGAGCTCTTGTAGAAAGCTACCCGCTTTGAAGGCAAACATTCCGCTGTTCCAGAAATAATCTCCGCTTTCTAAATAATATTTTGCCGTGTCTAAATCCGGTTTTTCAACAAAAGCCGCAACATTGAAAGCGCCTCCCTGTTGTAGCGCATTCCGTTTGATATAGCCGTATCCGGTTTCGGGCTCCGTAGGTACGATACCGAACGTAACCAATTTCCCCTGCTCTGCCAGGACCTTTGCTTGTGCAATAGCATGATGAAAGACTTCCAAGTCCGATATGACATGGTCCGCAGGCAGCACTAATAAAACATCATCTTCAGATTCCGCTGTCAAGGCCGCAATAGCAACAGCCGGCGCGGTATTTTTGCCCATAGGCTCCAAAATTATTGCGGAGGGCTTGATGCCAATTTCCCATAATTGCTCAGCCATCATGAAGCGATGATCTTCATTACAAATAGCGATCGGGGCTTTCATTCCTTCGACGCCGTTGAGTCTAAGCACTGTTTCCTGCAACATAGTATGATTAGAAATCAACGGCAGAAATTGTTTAGGAAACTGCCCTCGAGATAATGGCCAAAGTCTTGTACCGGAACCGCCGGATAAGATAACGGGAATCATATCTTTTTTCTCTTCCTTTGCTTTGTTAAAAGTTATAAGTCCTAACTATAATGATTTTAACACTTCTTTATTAAGACAAAATTGTTTTCAATCAACCGTTGAATATCAGATCAATTTAGAATAATTTTCAGGATAAGTAACTTCTACTTGGCAAAGTTACTGACGCGGTATGACAGCTACTGATCAGCGGCAATTGGTTGAAGTTACTCTGAGGACTGGTCTCGCATAGATTCCAACTCAGCGAAACTTGACGGAAACCTTGAACCATCGGCATCGTACGGTTTATATCGATGTAAGCTGCACAATAAAGCGGATGAAGATTATGCAATACATTTTTTGAATTTGAACAATTTTCGCCGTACAACGCGTTCAACATGAACTAGCGCTTAGCATGAAGCTTTTGCCAAATCGCTCTTGATTTAATGGCTTGCAATTGAATTGTTATGATTGGGCTTCAAATGATAAAGAAGCAGGATATGCGGCAGAAGTTTTATTCTGTATGGAACAATAAAACAAGAAGTTGATGAAATAAAAAAGCCGCATATATTCGCGGCTTTTTATAAAACATTGGAGCGGGAAACGAGATTCGAACTCGCGACCCCAACCTTGGCAAGGTTGTGCTCTACCACTGAGCTATTCCCGCGTTTCAA
>NZ_JADMKV010000006.1:41078-107678 GCF_015476545.1 Methylobacter sp. BlB1
CGACCCCAACCTTGGCAAGGTTGTGCTCTACCACTGAGCTATTCCCGCGTTTCAATTTATTCGTACATTATAAAGTCTTTCTTAATAATGTCAACATTTGTTTTTATTTATTGAAGATTAATTGATAAGACCCAGCCGTCTTTACCTTGACACTCACCTTCCAGCATTTGAACCTTAGCAAATGCATTTCTCTTACCAGAAAAATCCTGCAGATCTGTAACGGTTACAGGAGTACCTTGAGGCATATGCTTGCAGAGGCCGTTTCTGTCATCTTCTTCTGTATCATCATACGCTGCTATAGTGCCTGGTACGGCGACTAAACGGATTGTCGATGACTTATCATAGGTATTTGGGCTCTTCAGAACATATTTCTGGCCTATTACAATATTTTTGGCAGCCGGTCCGGAAACAGAGGGGGTGGAATCGCCGCCGCTCGCCATAATAATAATTAGAAGAACTACTATGCCTCCAATAGCCCCAAAAAAGACTTTCGGATTTTTTTCTTTTAAACTCAATATTGAGGAAATCAGGTTTCCTGCTGCATTTTTTGCCGAGCTTTCGCTTTTGTTAACATTTTCTTCGGCTTTGTTAACGCTTTCTTCTGTTTTGTTAACGCTTTCTTCGTTACTCATTTTTCATCCTCACGAAATGTAATTTTATTTATTATATTTATTGAGACCCTGCCCAAACTATCATCAACCGCTTGCTCAGATAATCCAAAAGCAAGATTTGCCATACTAATTCACTAAACTATAAATAAGAAATAGTCAACTAACATTCAATTAGGGCAAGCGCTTTCATTTCACCCAACCATAGCATTTTTCAAGATTGAAGGTCCATTATCAAATTTCCGAATCAATTTATCAACTTACCATGAAGAAAAAACTTTTCAAGCGCTATGTGCGTCTTTATTTTGGCCAGCTTAAATAAAATCATAGCCTTTTTTAGTATGAGCCGGGGTTTGTTTTTCCGCTATGCGCTGGAATTCAAATTGCCAATAACCTAACCCAATATTTTTCCTGTTTTTAAGGACTACAGGGAATTCTTCCTGTTGTATAAATAAACGGATAATATCGCCTTCCAGCATGCTGGTATCGGTGATGATATAAGTCATTTCACTTTCGTGTTCATTTCCTGCATAAAACAAGGCTTTTTGCAGTTCATCTTTTACCGAGGCGTCCAACTGCCTGTAAGTTACAGAGATAGATTGCTGTGCTATCAATTGCATGCCAAAATCTATCTTTCCGTTTTGTTTCGCTACAATGATTTTGTTGACTATCCCTAGGGAGCGTTGATGTTCCGGCATATTTGTTTTTCTGAAGCTCACCAGACTCCCGACGGACAAAACGCCTGTTTTTTCAAATACGCAAGATAATAATTGGTCGGAGCTTGACTGGGCCAAAAACTCCAGCGTTTTTTCGGCATTCGTTTCCGATGAATTTTGCAGATCAAAAGACGCTTCCAGACCAATGGCGATATATCGGTCTAATCTGTCGCTGAAAACAGGAGTTCCCTGAAGATCAATTCCTGACCACCTTTGCCCAAGGTAGTCAAGTAATTCTGGCGATAACTTCCCACTGTTATTTTTCGAGACATACATTGAGCTGAATCTTGCCTCGGTCGCGCTGATCAGCTTATTCTTTTTCTGTAATGCCTTAAATAACTTGGTGAAATCCACATATAGCGCGGCCGGGTCATGCCTGACACCCATGCTCTCCTGATAATGCGGCGGTTTATCTTCATCCGTTGAAATAATACATTGCATCTGCTGGCCGGCAACGGCCTCATTTTTCAGACTCACTAAATAATCTATGGTTTCTATGAAGTTATAAACCAACAAAATCTCTTTTTGTACTAATCCTGTTGGATCAGCAAGGCTGAGCAACAGGATCTGTTTATAACATTCTTCGGGCGAACTTGCTTTATCGGACTGGTTTATACCATTGGCTATTTTGGTCTTGTCTTTTTTTATGTCGACGCTGAGTTTATAAAGCGAATGGAGATCTATCCATACCCAATCAGGAATGGAAATCCCCATAAGAAAATGACTGACAACAAGACTGCTTAATCCTCTAATACAGCGCTGAACCGCCAACGCCGCATTTTTCCCTTGAAACCAACTCACATTGCGCCGAGTCAGTTCTTTAAGCACCATCCAATAACCGATGGTGAATTCCTTTTCAATCGCGACCAGTACATCGAGAATTTTCTTGTCGTTTTCTTCTTTCGGAAAGCCGGTTCTTGTCAGTCTTGAGCGAAGATAATCCTCAATAACCAGTAGACTAGGCCTTACAAGCTCCAGGGCATCCAGCCTCATCTGGCTATCCATCTCAATGGAATTGCAATCTACAATAAAATCATAAAGCAGACGCGTAGCTAAACCAGGATTAGCTGTCGGCAATTCGGTAATCCACTGCTGCAATGCCCTGGTTGAAAATTCTCTAAGGCGCAGAGGCTCATTCTGTTGCTCTGGGATTACCAGAAAGAAAGAATTCTTCACATATTCACCGATTTTGACTTCGCTCTGTAAAAACTGACCAGACCATTTAGCCCATGCTCAAATAACGCTCTCCAGTATCATGAATAATAGTGACAACTGTTTTTCCCGGCCCCAATTTTTTAGCCACTCTTAGAGCTGCGCAGACACTGGCTCCTGATGAAATACCTGCCAGAATGCCCTCCTCTTCAATTAATCGCTTGCGCATTGCGAATGCCTCATCCGT
Organism: Methylobacter sp. BlB1; assembly: GCF_015476545.1. GTDB lineage: Bacteria > Pseudomonadota > Gammaproteobacteria > Methylococcales > Methylomonadaceae > Methylobacter. Next base: position 43,802 of record NZ_JADMKV010000006.1, read on the forward strand.
GCTCACCAATTCAATGCTATCCAATAAATCCACACTCAGGTTCTTGGGGACGAAGCCGGCGCCGATGCCCTGAATTTTATGAGGACTATGGGTGCCGCCGGATATAACGGGAGACTCTACGGGCTCTACTGCAATAACCTGAAAATCGCCTTTTCTTTTTTTGATAACATCGGCAACCCCTGAAATCGTTCCGCCCGTGCCTACGCCGCACACGAACGCATCAATATTTCCATCAGTGGCCGACCATATTTCTTCTGCCGTCGTCTGTCTGTGTACTTCTGGATTGGCGGGATTCTCAAACTGCTGAGGCATAAACGCGCCCGGCGTATTGGCGACGATTTCTTCTGCTTTATTAATAGCGCCCCTCATGCCTTCGGGCCCAGGAGTCAAAACAATTTCCGCACCGTACAACGCCAGCAAATGCCGTCTTTCCACCGACATGGTTTCCGGCATGGTCAATATGCATCGATAGCCGCGCACTGCGGCAACCATCGCCAAAGCGATACCTGTATTGCCTGATGTTGGCTCGACTATTGTGCCGCCGGCCTTAAGCTTGCCTTCCTGCTCAGCTGTTTTGATCATCGCGAGGCCGATCCTGTCTTTGACTGAGCCCCCGGGGTTGCGAGACTCGAGTTTGACCACTACATCAGCTGAATCAGCCTCTGCAATATGCCTCAATTTCAATAAACTGGTGTTGCCAATCAATTCACTAATATCCTGAGCGTAAGTCATTTCTTTCTCCTAATTAAATTTATTGATTCCGACGTTGAGATAATTTTAGACCAAACCAGCAAATCGGTTTAGACGTGAGAATCGGCTGTCAGCCGCCTCCCTTTCTCGTCATCATACCTTTTGATGGATTATAACCAATGATCGCCGCTGTCATAAAAATAACGAATGCGACCAATGTGTAAACAAAAGCCTCCTGATTAAACTGCTCGTACAAAGCGAATCGAGTTAGCTCAACCGCCTGCGAGAACGGATTGTATTTAGCAAGATTATAAAGCAGCTCACTGGATTCCTTGATTTTCCACAAAGGATAGAGCGCCGTGGACATAAAAAACAGCGGAAAAATGACGAAATTCATGACGCCTGCAAAATTTTCCAGTTGTTTTATGAATGAAGATAACAATAACCCCAGAGCGCCCAGCATCAGTCCGGACAACATCAATGTCGGCAATATCCACAGATAGCCCTGCCACGGAGCCTGTATTTCATAAAACCAGGCAATCGCTAAAAACACATACACCTGCAAGATGGATACCGCCGTGCCGGCCAATAATTTGCTGAGCAATAAAAACCCTCGGGGCAGCGGGCAGACCATCAGTATCCGCATGCTGCCCATTTCCCGGTCGTAAACCATTGACAATGAACTCTGCATGCCGTTGAACAGTTGAATCATGCCGATCAAGCCGGGCGTGATATATACTTCATAAAGTATATAAGTTTCATAAGGCGGCGTGATAGCCAGTCCCAATGCCGCTCTAAAGCCGGCGGCAAATACGAACAGCCAGACTAAAGGTCTGACCAGAGCGGAAATAAAGCGCTCGCGCTGCGTGACGAAACGCCATAACTCACGCCAGATGATGCCCCACATTGCCCGCCAGTAATGCAGTATATTCATGCCTGCTCTCCCTGCGTCAATGTGTAGAAAGCCTCTTTAATCGTTGCAGATTGGGTGACTTTCTGGACTTCATCAACAGCGCCCTGGGCTTTAATACGGCCTTTATGCAGCACGATCAAGCGGTCCTCCGGATAAATTTCATCAATCAAATGGCTCGCCCACAAAACAGCCATCTGTTCCTCGCCGGCCAGCCGGTGCACATATTCCACGATATCGTGGCGGCTGGGCACATCCAGGCCGACGGTAGGCTCATCCAATAACAGCAGCGACGGCTTATGCAACAGCGCCCGCGCAATCTCGACTCGTCGTCTGTGCCCGCCGTTAAGTTCTCGTATTTGCTCAAAACGACGCTCATACATATTCAAGCGCTCCAGTTCTTCCTGAATCCGCTGCGTGGCCAGCTTGCGACCCATGCCGTGCAAGGCGGCATGGTAACGCAAGTTCTGCATCACCGTCAGATCCATGTCCAGCGTGGTCTGTTGAAAAACCACCCCCAGCCTTGCCAGGGCTTTGCGCGTCTGCCGCTTGATATCGAAGCCGCATAATTCGATGCGCCCGACCCGAGTGTCATAAAGCCGCGTAATCAATGAAAACAGCGTGCTCTTGCCGGCGCCGTTCGGCCCCAACAGGATCGTGCACTCGCCTTGCTGAATCTGAAAACTCACCTGATCCAGCGCTTTTTTGCTGCCGTAGGAAAAGCTTAAGTCCTTGACTAATAATGCTGTAGGCGCACTCATGGCTTGACTGCAACTCCCCAGGGATAAAGCCCCACGCCGACCGATTTAGTCACTTTCTGGCTGTCCAGATCGATAATGGAGATGTCGTTGCTGATACCGTTTGTGGTATAGAGTCTTTTCTGGTCAGGCGAGAAAGCCAGGTTCCAGACCCGTTGGCCGACCAGCAGATATCTTTCGACTTCATATGTCTTTGCATTGACAACGGCGACACGGTTTGCAGGTCCTAACGCCACATAGCCTCTGTTTCTGTCCTTATCGATCACGATGCCGACCGGCTGAATCTTATCGTTAGTGACGCCAGGTATTTCGAAGTGGATGTTTTTGACGATCTGTTTGGTATTGGCGTCCAGAATCGTTAAAGTGCCGGCCATCTCCGATGTCGCCCATAACTGCTGGCTGTCGGCTGTAAAGTTGACGGCGCGGGGACGCGGATCAACCAGGGTATTGTCGGCAATCGCCATGCTTTTCGTATCGATCCAATGCAGCATGTTCGTCGTCTCTGAAGCACTGATCACCCAACGGTTATCAGGGCTGACCGTAATGCCTTCAGGCTCGACGCCCACCTGAATCTGTTTGACGGCTTTTTTGCTGGCGGTATCGATGACGGTTACCCTACTGTCATCTTCATTGGAGACATAAAGCCGGTCACCGGCCGGGTTCAATGCGAATGTCTCAGGATCCTCGCCCGATGGCAATTGGCCTACTACGGCCAAAGTATTGGCATCAACAATCTTGATGGTATTGTCATCGCTGGTGGCGACATAGAGGTACTTGTTATCCGGACTGATAGCGATGCCGCGCGGGCGCTGGCCGACAGGCACTGTCTTGACTAACTTGCCTTCCACTGGATCGACGACTGCCAGGGCATTATCTTTTTCCAGCGTGACGAAAACAGTCTCCCCCTGTACTGAACCCATCGATGCCATTGCCAAAAACAGTGCTAAATAATTTTTTTTCATGCAGCTTCCTCATTTACATGTTGATTCGGATTGATCATACCCTAAAGTGTCGAGTTCGGTTTTCGGATGCAGAAAACCTTCAATCGGTGCTACGGCGACCAGTGATCTCGGGGCCGCCAGTAGAATCGGCTGCCTTAATTGGCCGTTCCAGGAGCGGAAAGACAAAGGGTTGCCTTTATAGCCTTGCAACGCAAACTGCTCACTCAACAAGTAATCCTTAACCGGCTTCAATTCATTGGATTTTGTCCGCGTAGCCGCTTCGCCTACGGCCCTAATCGCCAGATAAGCGGCATAATCCTGCTCTTCCATCCAGCGCCCGGTCTGCTCCTTGAAGCGATTTTGAATCTGCACGGCGCCCCATTGCTCATGTGTCCGGTGCCAAGCTGTGGCAATTAAACCTTGAGTTCCAATCACCGGCCGCGGATACCAAGTGCGATAATCCAGATACTCTCCAAACAGCCCCTGTTCATCGGCGACAACCAGCACATCATAGTCATCCACCTGGGTAAATACAGGCACATCCGATTGCGCCGTGCGCCTCGCGTCGAAAGTATGCTCCCAAGCTTTTTCTTCCACAATTTTCATGCCGAAACGCTTGGCGGCCCGTCTGATGGCATCGGCAAACAGTCGATCTTCGGGATTGGGTCCTATGACCAGAAACCAATCGGTCCAGCGTTTTTTCATCATATACTGCGCTAACGCATCGGCCCGCATGGCTCTGCTGGGCAGCATGTGCAGCACGTTTTTGCGGCATTGCTCATTGCGCAAGGCATCGTCGCGCGTAGCCGCATCGAACAACACCACCTGCTGGGCCGCAGGTAAATCGGCAATGCCGATTATCTGCTCGGCAGGCAGCGTACTCACGACGAACTGAAACTTGCCGGCAATATTTTTGTTGAACTCCTCAGCGACATTGCCGCCAATCGGCACGATGAATTTTTTCAGGACAAATTTCTGTCCGGTAAATTGACCTGTCGTATTGTTGTCATCAATCGCCAGCTCTGCCCCTAAAACGCCCTTATTTTCGATAAAAGGATCTAAATTAGACAGAGGCGGAGGTGCTTTTTGCTCCTGCGCCAAATAAGCGATATCAACCGTCTGTTTAGCTTCGGCATAAACCAGACTGACAGTAAGCAATTGAATAATGAATAAAAATTTAACAACTATCCGAAGTGACTGGTTACGCAACACGGTATTTCCTGGCAATAAAAACGAACAGATCATTAATTTTAACGGATTCACCGACTTTTTTGCTTTTCATTTGAAGTTCGCGCAAAACCGTTATATTGAAATTTACCAGTTTACAGACAATACTTGGGATCATCTTGATAACAACGGTAATCACTATACCCATGAGTTTTGATGATACAGAAGCTGTCGATGAATTTTTTGACTTTGATCTATCCGGGGATCAAGCCATCAACAATCGCATTACCACTCGTTTCATAAGAAAAGACATCAAAGTCACGCTCAGTAAAAACGGCCTGTTCAGTTTTGGCTGCGGAACTCCGGTTGATTTAATTGATATCAGCAGCAAAGGTGTCTTGATTCGCAGCCATAAAAAACTCAATATCAGGGACAAAATAACGTTAGAGCTTGAGCTCGACAGCGGCAAGACTTTCGAAGTCGAAGGCATCGTGGTCCGCAAACCCCCCTCTTTCAAATATCCGGTATGGTATCAAATTCAAGCGTTATAATGACGCACTCGGGGATTATTTGCTCGAAACCCAGAAAGAATTAATATTCAAATGAATCCCATTCCTGTACAGCTTTGGCAAACATCCTGTACTAATCATGCAAGACAACTTAATCCGAATGACACATTTTACATTAAGCGATATATACATTTACCCGGTAAAATCATTGGCGGGCATCAGTGTGCGCCATTGGCCCGTTACCAAAACCGGACTTTTGCATGACAGAAAATGGATGCTTATCGATAAAGACCGGCAATTTCTGAGTCAGCGCAAACTGCCGCGAATGGCCTTGATTAAAACGGCCCTGACCGAAAACGACCTGATCCTGTCCGCGCCCGGCATGGAAAACCTGATACTGCCGCTGACGCCCGAAGACGGCGAGATCATCGACAGCACCATCTGGCACGATCAGTGTGATGCCCGCAACGTGTCACCGGAAGCCGATCAATGGCTGAGCCGTTTTCTAAACATCGATTGCCGGCTTGTATATCAGCCCGACAACGAGATCCGTCGAGTCGACCCTAATTATGCACAAGCTACTGACCAGGTCTCGTTTGCCGATGGCTTTCCTTTTCTGATTATCTCAGAAAATTCGCTGGCTTCATTAAATCGTGAAATAGGACTGGATTTTCCGATGGCTCGCTTCAGGCCCAATCTGGTCATTGCCGGCTGCCCCGCTTATGCCGAAGACAGCTGGCGCGAAATCCGCATTGGCGCTATTGATTTCAGGCTTCCTAAACCCTGCTCGCGCTGCTCGGTGCCCACCATAGATCCCGAAACTGCGCAAACAGGCAAAGAACCCCTGATAACACTTAACCGTGTCAGAAAATGGCAAAATAAAGTCTACTTCGGGCAAAATGCCCTGCATGATCAGTGCGGCGCACTGACAGTCGGCGATATTGTCCAGGTCAAATCGACCGGGCCAAGCCAACCGCCGATTTAATCGCAATTCATAAAGGCGGCTGAAGCCGCCTTTTTTACTGCCAACAGGCGACGAAAGTCATCCCCGCCTTTAAACTATGCCTTTTTTCATGGCTCTCGCAAAGCAAATCTCAGCCTTTGCCCTATTTTTATTGAAACATGCCAAAAACTCTTCTATTTGTTGTTGTTCCGCTGCTGTCTTATGGTTTCTGGCTAAGCGATGAATTTAAAGGCATTGCCGCAGGCATCGCGATTTTTATCTTCGGCATGCTGTCTCTGGAGCAAGGCTTCAAAGCCTTTACCGGCGGCATGCTGGAGCGGATTCTGCAAAAAACCACGGATACGATCTGGAAAAGTCTCAGCTTTGGCATCGTATCAACGACTTTGATGCAGTCAAGCACCCTGGTTTCGATTATCACCATTTCTTTTTTAAGCGCCGGCTTGCTCGACTTAGCCGCAGGTATTGGCATCATATTCGGCGCCAATCTCGGATCAACTACCGGCGCATGGCTGATTGCCGGATTGGGATTGAAAGTCAAAATCTCCACTTATGCCATGCCCATGCTGGTTTTCGGCGTTTTATGCAGTTTTCAGAATGACAAGCAGCTAAAAGGGATCGGTTACATCCTGACCGGATTGGGCTTTCTTTTCCTCGGCATACATTTTATGAAGGAAAGTTTCGAAACTTTTGAAAATACCGTCAAGCTGGCGGATTACGCCATGCCGGGCTTAAAGGGGCTGTTGATTTACACATTAATAGGCATCATCGCCACCATGATCATGCAATCCAGCCATGCCACGCTGGTGCTGATCATCACGGCGCTGTCCGTGCATCAGATCACTTATGACAATGCACTGGCGCTGGCCATCGGCTCCAATATCGGCACGACCTTTACCGCCATCATCGGCTCCCTGAGCGCCAATGTCCAGGGTAAACGGCTGGCCGGCGCGCATCTGCTGTTCAACCTGCTGACCGGCATTATCGCCCTGATTTTCATCAGAGAATTTATCATTGCCGTTGACAGGATCGATGCCGCGCTAGGCATTGCCGTCACGGATAACACGCTGAAACTGGCGACTTTCCATAGCCTGTTCAATCTGGTCGGCGTTGCCGTTATGCTGCCGTTCGTGAACCATCTGGTCGCGCTGCTGGAAAAAATATTCGCAGAGAAACGCCCCAACCTTTTCAGGCCCAAATATTTAAATCCATCCGCCATCGGATTTCCTGAAACCGCCGCTGAATCGGTCAGGCTGGAAACCATCCATTTATATGACCATGGCATCCATATCATTCTGCATGCGTTTGGTTTGCGCAAACGCAGCCTTTCGGACCAATCCGATCTCAAACAATTGATAAAACAAAATAACGACCTTGTCGAATACGATATCGACGCGGGCTATGAGAAAAGAATAAAAGGCATCTACAGCGCCATCATTGCTTTTATCGGCCAAGCGAATTCCGCATGGGAAATGAAACAATCGCCCAATCTCGCCTTGCTGCGCGATGCCAACCGGACGCTGGTTGAAGCGATCAAAGACACCAAACATTTACAGAAAAACTGGGCCCGCTCCAGAACCTCGAAAAATCAGGCCACAATCGACGAGTATAAAAAAATCGCTTACCAGATAGTGTCGCTGATCCAGCAGATTGAACAGTTCAGGCGAGAGATTGCCGAGAACGAATTGCCGTTATTATCACTGGATGTCTTAAAGGCGATGATTGAAGACGAGGATATGCGAATGAACCGCTCAATTGACACACTGATCAGGGAGCGAAAAATCACGCCTGAAACCGGCTCGTCTTTGATCAACGACAGCACATATATGTACAACATCAAGAAAAACCTGATTAAAACTGCCGAAACGCTATTTGTGAATGACAATATCAACGCTATTTACATTGAACAGCAATTAGCCCTGAATGAAGTCGAGATCAAGGAAGTCGTTCAAGCGGTGGATGCGCCCATAACAGACAATCCGTAGATTAGGATTATACTCGACAGTACTTTTTTAATTCTTGCTTCCACCCGCCATGAATAAAGAAAAGCTATTGCATAAATTACAAGCCTTTTTTGACCCCGCCCAAAAAAGGAAAAAACGCCACAGAGAAGAGCTGAAAAAGATCCTGAAGAGTCTCAAGAAAAAAGAACGGAAGATCTCGGATAAAATAGAACAGGCTGATGATGAATGCTTGAAGAAACTGTATCAAACCGAACTGGAAATCATCCGCCTGCAGCGCAAAAAAGGCATCGACGTACTGCAACAGCTCAGGGAAAACAAAGATTCGACCGACTAAATTCCCTATCGCGTATTTTCGCACCCGGTGCGGTCTTTACTAAAGCGGGCACGTACAGTAGTATGCTCGACAATGATCCAGCAGCTTGAAATGCCAAATACTTATAGAAAGCCTGCCGATCACTCAACGGCTGATCTGGCTGCATTATCTGACTATTAAATCAACATCCATAACGCGACAATTACATACAGACCTCATGGCCACAAACGAAAATCTGCCATCACCAAATTTTATTCGCCATATCATCGACAACGATCTCAAGGAAAACAAAAATAACGGAAAAGTCGCCACCCGGTTTCCGCCTGAGCCCAACGGCTATCTGCATATCGGCCATGCGAAATCGATCTGTCTGAACTTCGGCATTGCCCGCGAGTATAACGGCACTTGCAACCTGCGCTTCGACGATACGAATCCTGAAAAAGAAAGCGACGAATATGTAGAATCCATTAAACGCGACGTGCAATGGCTGGGCTTTCAATGGACGGAATTACGCCATGCCTCGGACTATTTCGAACAGCTTTATGATTATGCCGTACAGCTGATCAAAGACGGCAAAGCCTATGTCGACAGCCTGTCGGCCGAACAAATAAGAGCCTATCGCGGCACCCTGACCGAGCCCGGCCAGGAAAGCCCGGACAGAAACCGCTCTGTGGAAGACAACCTGGACCTGTTCAGACGCATGCGCGACGGCGAGTTTGCCGATGGACAATACGTGCTGCGCGCCAAGATTGATATGGCATCGCCGAATATCAACATGCGCGATCCGGCTCTGTACCGCATTCGCCGCGTTCATCACCAGCGCACCGGCGACAAATGGTGCATCTATCCGATGTACGATTACACGCATTGCATCTCCGACGCGCTTGAAGGCATTACGCACTCGCTGTGCACACTGGAGTTTGAAGACCATCGTCCGCTTTACGATTGGGTTCTGGACCAGCTCGCTACGTCCTGCCATCCGCAGCAGATAGAATTTGCCCGCCTGCAATTGGAATACACCATCGTCAGCAAGCGCAAGCTCAATCAGCTGGTCACCGAAAAACACGTCAATGGCTGGGATGACCCGCGCATGCCGACCATTGCCGGTTTGCGCCGTGCAGGCTTTACGCCTAAAGCCATACGCGATTTCTGCGAACGCATTGGTGTGACCAAACAGCATTCATGGATAGAAATGAGTATGCTGGAATACTGCATCCGAGAGGACCTCAACGAGAATGCGCCCCGCGCCATGGCCGTACTGCGGCCTTTACGCGTCGTTATCGAAAATTATCCCGATGACAAAACCGAATACATGGAAATCAGCAACCATCCCCAGAAGCCTGAGTTCGGCAAGCGTGAAGTCGCCTTTTCCAAAGTCGTGCTAATTGAACAGGATGATTTTGCTGAAGTACCGCCGCCTAAATTCAAGCGTCTGATAGAAGGCGGCGAAGTCCGCCTGCGCGGCGCTTACATCATTAAATGCAACGAAATCATCAAGGATACCGACGGCAACATTACGGAACTGCGCTGCACTTACGATCCAGACACGTTGGGCAAAAATCCGGAAGGCCGCAAAGTCAAAGGCGTCATACACTGGGTTTCCGAAGCGCACGCACGGCCAGCGGAAGTGCGTTTGTATGACCGCTTGTTCAAGGTGCCCAATCCGGATAATGAAGAGAATTTCCTCGACGCATTGAATCCGAATTCACTGGAAATACTGACAGACTGCCGCGTCGAAGCCAGCCTAGCTGAGGCAAAGCCTGAAAGCCGCTACCAGTTTGAACGCACCGGCTATTTCTGCCTGGACCCCGACAGCGCAGACGGAAAGCTGGTATTCAACAGGACGGTGACTCTGCGCGATAGCTGGGAAAAAGACTGATCGCTAAACAGCTAACCGGACCTGATCAAAGGTTGCCCATTTGACATATGGGCAACCTTTTTCTTCACTGAAACTCGGAATGCACAACAAAACGTCATTTGATCTGAAGCTCTGCCTTTGCTGACAATTCCATATTCTTAGTCTAGAATGGAGCGGCTCTTAAAGTGAAAAAATACCATCTTTAAAATCTAACGCCCACTTCTAAAGGAATTCATTGCTTGACTCTCTTGCGCAACCTCGGATCAGCGCTTGCCGCAAGCCGCAAATGGCGCTATTCACTGCTGGCCCTGCTTGGCCTGGCGGCCATCATGGTCATCGGTACGGGCATATATCATTGGTATTCGCGGGCGAGGACCGAGCCGGCGCTAGCGGTCGAGGTGAACCTGCTGAACCCGGATGCCTTTCTCAACACACAAAGCCTGTCCAGACTCCCGAAAGATCTGCTCATGGCCCCGGTTCTGCAACATCTGGCCCTGGAGGACCTGTTCTTCTATTATCAGGAGAACGAGGAGCGGCTGAGCCTGGAAGGTACTTTAAGACGGATCGGCTTTGAGCACGAGCTCAACCTGAGCGATCGATTCCTTGCCGCGATTCTCGACCGTCCGGCCCAAATCGCCTTTTGGAAAAGCCGCGACGGCCGGCTCGGACGCTGGCTGACGGTGGTCCGCCGCGAAGGTTTGGTGCCGGTTCTGGAAGCGCTGGCCAAGACGGCCCTGGCCGACAGCCAGTTGCGCATCGCCGGCGCGCTCCCCGGCCCCAGCGCCCCCCAAGTGTTCGAACTGAGCTATGGACGCCGCCTGAAGCTATATTTCGCCAGCCTTGGAGATCGCCTGCTGGTCTTTTCCGATCCCGGCATCCTGCTGCACGCAGAGGCGGCGGAACTGGAGAAAGTCAACCGCCTGCTGAACGCGGAAAACCCGGCCGACCTTTGGGCGCAAAGTTTCCAATTGGAAGCTCAACCCCATGTCCATACTTTCGCGGTGTCCGCGAATTACCTCAGCCTGGGCTATCAGGCGCTGTTCCCGGCGTTGCACGCGCTGCGCTTCGATTATGATGCCCCCGGCTGGACTGCGGCGGTTTCGGCATCGGACCCTTTCCCCACGGCTTCCAAAGTATGGAACGCCGTGCCCGACCATCCGACCTTATGCGCGGCAGTTCCAATCGATCCGGACCGAACAGCCGCGCTGCTGTCCAAAGTGGTGTCTGCGGACGACGCCGAGCGCTTGGCGGACGCCCTCGAGCCGCCTGCCGCCGTGTGCTGGTACAACAAAACCAAGCTCTACGCTCCTTTGGTGGCGATCCGGAAAAATTCCGAAGCCAGCTTGAACACGGCCCTGCAGAGCTTGTTCAGGACCGCCATCGGCACCCACGAAGCGGGCGAAGTACAAGCCCAAGCCGAGTCGCCGTCCGCCGCTAAACCGGCACAACAGGCCGGAGAAGACGAGGCCGCTGACCCCCCTGTTGTCATCTATCACCCGCCGTTCGAAGTCTTGGAGGACAAACAGGCGAACGGTATGGTCTGGCGCCGTGAAGTCAGTTCGCCCTACGGAATCCGGCCTCGAGAAGACAGCGAGCACAGTGAAGACATGCGCTCAGGCCGCTATTTCACTGTCGCCCTGGCAGAGCGGCAAGATACGCTGTTGTTCTCGCCGGATGCGGCGCTGGTGGATGATGCCATCGCGGTCCTAGAAGGACGCTATCCGGCCCTGGGCGACGCCCTGCCCGAAAATAGCGAATCCGCTGTAGTCATGTATCCCGACCGCCTTGTCAACATGGTCACAACTGCCCTGCTGGATAGTCTGCCGGGCGAGCGGGAACCGATATTCCGGGCCAATGTCTCCGAGCGCCTGCTGCCGGAACTGGAAAAGCTCAAGGACGGACGGATCATGCGTCTGCCGGCGCCGGCCGGAAAAACTGCCTGGGAACCGCTCAAGTGGTCCGAATAGTGCTGGCGGCGCTGGCTCTGCTCGGCGCTTCCGCAGCCTGCGCCGAACCGGTGCTGGACACCCGGCAGACCGATGCTTTCCGCGCCTGGTTCGTGCGCATCGTCGGCGAACAACTCCGGCAGGGACCGACGCCGCGCTGGGCCCAGCAGGACTGCGCCGGTCTGGTCCGGTTCGCCGTGGGCGAAGCGCTCAAAGCTCATGGCGAGGCCTGGCGCAAAGCCAACGGGGTGTCTAACCGCTTCCTCCCGCCGGAAGTCGGACTGACGCCCGAACAATCCGAGCTGCGCAACCACTGGAGGCGGGCGGATGGCCAGCGCGGCGCCTACGCCTCGGCCATTGATCTGGTTCAGGAGAACAGCGTCTTCATATCTTCGGATATCAACCAGGCATTGCCGGGAGACCTGTTGTTTTACGATCAGGGCGACAGTCAGCACCTTATGGTGTGGATGGGGGATTACATCGCCTACCATCGCGGCTCCAAGGCCAAAAACGACAACGGCCTGCGGGCCGTTCCCCTCGACACTCTCATGAATTGGAAGGACACCCGGTGGCAACCACGACCCGACAATCCCAACTTTGCCGGTATCTACCGTTTCTCGTTCTTATCACGCTGATTAACATCGCGTGGGCGGGCGACATTGATCCCAGCGGCTATGGACGAGCCGTCGGAGACAGGTTCTTTTTAGTCGCAGAAACCCCGTTCGGCTCCGACGAAATGGCGGTGGTCAGGTTAGACGGACCAGCGAGCGCTTCGGACGAGGACGCAGATATCCTCATCTACCGCGTGCCCGACCCCTTAGCGTTTCTGAAAAGCCAGCGCAACCTGCACCGCATCCAGGTGACGGCGCAATCCCGCCCCGAAGGCATCGCCAACGCGCTGAACTATGTCTTCGACGTGTGGTACAAGAAAACCCGGCTGGCCTGGCAACGCATTTTTTCCGAGGAGGCGCGAACCAAGGTGGTCGAGGCTATCCCGACGCTCAAGCAGGCGCCGCCGCACAGCTACCACACCGAATTCCGCCATGATCCGCAAATTAAGCCCCTGCCCGGCTTCGAGCTGGTCGATCGCTTCCGCTATCCGATCTGGGCAGCGAAGCCCATACAGCAGGACTCGGCCGTGAACATGGAAGGCAGCAGCAGCGAATTCATCGCTGCCAAACCGGGTGATGTGAAAATCCCGCTGGGTAAACTGCCGCCCGGCCTGTACCTGGTGGAAGCGGCCATCGGCGGACAGAGAGCCATAACGGTGGTATTCGTATCCGATGTGATCGCGGTCGCCAAGGTGTCCAGAGAGCAGTTGCTGGTGTGGACCGCCGAGCGCAAAACCGGGCGTCCCGCAGGACAGGCCCGCATCCTGTTCTCGGACGGAGTGGGCGTAATGCAGGAGGGCGAGACCGACTCGCGCGGCCTCCTGATGATCCAGCGCAAGGTCCCCGAGCGCAGCTACATCATCGGCCAGGACGGTCGGGGCGGCGTGTTCGTTTCGGAGAATTTCTACTACGACAGCGAAATCGAAGGCGACAAGCTTTACGCTTTCACCGACCGGCCGCTTTATCAGCCGGGCGACAAAGTCCATGTCAAGCTGGTGGGAAGAACCTTCCGGGATGCGCTGAACTCCTCGCCCCTGGCAGCTGGCAGCGTCACCCTTTCCGTGCTCGATCCCAACGGCACTCCAGTCGCGGTTCAGGCATTGCAGGCATCCCCTGAACAGGGCGCCAACGCCGAGTTCCGCCTGCCCAAGGAAGCCGTAGCCGGCGGCTATACTCTGAACCTGAGCTATCAGGGGGCGGCCTATATGGGCTCGTTCCGGGTCGCCGCCTATACCAAACCGCATTTCGATGTGGAGATTACGACCCGCGAGCAGGACTACAAAACCGGCCAGCCCATTCATGCGCGCATCCAGTTGCGCTATCCGAGCGGCGAGCCGGTCAAGGGCGCCACCGTGGAACTGAACCTGCGCACCCAGGCGCTGAACCTGCTCGGCGGCGAGGGCTACAGTAATTATTACACCGGCGCCCAGGTGCATTTCCCGGTCAAGCTGGCCCAGGAAAGCCGGATCGCCGGTGACGACGGCGCGGTGGAGTTCGACCTGCCGCCGGCCAAGGAACCCAGCCATTACATTCTGCGCGTCGCCTGCGCCGACAGCTCGACCTATCGGGTAACCGCGGTCAAGGAATTCATCATCGAGAGCGGCCGCAAACTTTATCAACTCAACTCTTCCGCCCATATCTCCAAGCCCGGCGAGGGCATCGATTTCACCGCCGTACCGTTGGCGGGCACTCGGCAGGAACCGGGACAGGCCGTGTCCTGGGAGTCACTGCGGCTGGATGACCAAAGCCGCGCTACGGGCGAGGCGAAAAACGACCGCTTCCGGGTGAAATTCGCTCAGGCCGGCGCCTATACGGTGCGAATCAAGGACGCCGACGGCGAAGTCGTCGGCCAGACCGAACATTGGGTATCCGGCAATGGCGCCAGACTGGCAACGGGCGGACTCAGGATCGACCTGGACAAGGACGAATACCGCGAAGGCGAAACCGCCCATGCCCTCATCAGCTTCCGCGATCCGGTGGACAACGCCCTGCTCACGCTGGAACGGGATTCCGTGCAGAGTGCGGGACTCATGACTGAAGGCACCGACTGGGCCAGCCTCACCCGCATCAGCGAAACGCAATGGCGGGCGGATATCCCGATACGTCCCGGCTATGCGCCCAACCGGGTGTTCTCGGTGCTGTACGTGAAGAATGGCCGCTACACCTTCCAGAACAAAGGCATCAAGGTTCGGATTCCTGCCGTCGAAATCGCTTTCACTGCCGATAAAGCGATTTACCGGCCCGGTGATGAAGTGCGGGTGGAAGTCCGCACGCAACTGGATGGCCGCCCCGTTTCCAGCCGTCTCGCCGTGGGCGTGGTGGATGAAGCGGTGTACGGCCTGCAACCCGAAATTGCGCCGAACATTCAGGACTTCTTTCAGCACCTCCGCCGCAACCAGGTGCGGACGTCATCCAGCCTCAATTTCCATGCCTACGATATGGCCCTGCCCGTCGAACGCAGCGCCCCGCCGCAGCCCTCCTACAGCAACCGGCCTTTGAAAATGCTGGAACGCCCGCGCCGGGAAGCCATCGACACGGCCGTCTGGCTGCCCGATCTGGCGACCGACGCCGAGGGCAAAGCCAGCTTCTCGTTCAGGATGCCGCAATCGCTGACCCGCTGGCGCATCACCGGCCGGGCCTGGACCGATGCCGGCGCGTTCGGGCAGAGCGTCGGACAATTGGTTTCCGCAAAGGACATTTATCTTAAATGGACAGGCCCCCGTTCTTTCGTGGCCGGCGAAAAGCCGGTCATCACCTTGGTAGGCTATAACCGGACAGCCAAAAACCAGATTGCAACATTCACGGCCAATGGCGGCGGCATCAACCTTAACCGGGAAGTGGAATTGAAGCCGGGCGCCAATTATCTGGAACTGCCTTACGAAGCCCAAAGCAGCGGCGCATTCAAGACTGCGCTATCCGTCAACGGACAAATACAAGACGCGCTGGAAACGACGATCGAAGTGGTTCCCAAGGGCTGGCAAACCCGTTACGAGCGACCGGTGGATCTAAAGCCCGAAGGCAGCACGGTTGCTCTGCCCCAGGGTGCCAGCAATATCCGGCTCATGCCCGCCGGGAAAGGCTGGCAGCACTTCTGGCGCATCGCCGAATCGCTGGCGGATTACCCCTACGGCTGCGCCGAACAAACCGCGAGCCGGCTGATCCCGCTCAGCCTTGCCTATGGTCATCTGAAATCGCTAGGCCCTGACCCGTCCGTGCAGAAGACGACCGCGGAACTGCGGGACGAAATCGCCAGCGCCCGCTTGCGGCTGGTCAAAATGGCCGGGCCGAATTCCGCATTCGGCTGGTGGGGCAATCAATCCAAGGATGATCTGCTGCTGACCGCGTATGCCTATTTCGCCGACTGGCACGCCCAGCAAACGCTGGGCATCGCCGCGCCGCCTGCCATCTGGCTGAGCCTCCTGGATGTGTACAAGCAGCAGGCCGCTAAAGAAGACATCCTGACTCAGGCTACCGCACTGTGGCTGACCAGCGTGATGGGCTTGCCGGTCAAAACCCAGACACGCGCTTTAGTCAGACGCATCATGCAGCCCAGCGAGAACAAGCCCAGCGTGACGCCGGGTTTGCTCACCCACATCCTGCATGAGGATAAACTTGACGAGAAAGCACCCGCCGCCCGGCTTCCCATGCTGGGCCAGGACGAACGACTGGCCTTGCTGATCCTGGATACACTGGGCGATGTGGGAGCCTATGATCCGGCGGCCCGAAAGGTCGTAGATGCCTTCGCAGGCGATATTCCCGAAACCGGCGCTGGCCGGCTGAAACAAGCCGCCCTGATGCTGGATGCCGCCCGCAAGGGCCAGCCTCCGGCAGACGGCCAACTCTCGGAACTGCTCGCCGATATCGGCCCGGATATACCGACGCTGGAACGCTCGCTGGTGCTGCTCATGGCGCAAAAAGCCGCGGGAGCGGAACCTTACGCAGCAGCGGAAAAGCTGGATTTCACCGCGACTCCGGCTTTCGAGCCCGCTGAGTCCCGCTTCGGCCTGCCGGTCTGGAAACTGGCCGGCAACCGCGACGCCGGCTCCACGCCCCTGTCTATTCAAGTCTCTGCGGCTAAGCCGGGGGCGGCCTATCTGAGCTATGAATTGCATGAGATAGAGGTCAAGAATCCGCTTGCCAACGTCCAAGTGACGCGCAAGCTGTATAAACTGGACTTGCCAAAGCCGGATACCGAACAGGAGGAGAACGGGGAAGCCGAGGAAAGCTCTGGGCCGGTCTATGCCGCCACAGAAATCCAGCCGGGAGCGGAGATCGATTCCTCGGCCCTTTACCTTGATGAAGTGGTCGTCAGCGGCGAAAGCGGCGCGCGCTACGGCGCCGTGGACATTCCCTTGCCTTCGGGAGCCGATGTGGAAGCCGCACCGTGGGGCATGAAAATTTCGGGGCCGGGTTTTGGCGGCGGAGCAGCGGAAGATGGGCAGGATCAGGCGCAATCCCAGCCTATGGAACTGGAGAACACCGAGTACCAGACTTTCCCGCATCGATACACCGTCCCTGTCGAAGCGTTAAATGGCGATGCCCGCTTCCTGCACCTGCTCCGGTTTTCCCAGCGCGGGGAATTCGAGCTTGGCCGGGCGCGCTATTTCGAGATGTACCATCCCAGCCGGCAAGCGCTGCAGACCGAGGCAGCTTATACACTCAAGGTCAGGTAGACGATGAAAAGATTGAAGCACACTTGCAGCCTTTGTCTCTGGGCATTTTCCGCCTTCACGGCTGGAGCCTGGGCAGATCCTCAGGAAATGCCGTGCCAGAGAAACCGGCTTATGGAGCAATGGCTGGATAAACAGACTCCGCGCTGGAACAGGCAGCTGGCTGTAATCGACGGATTCGAGGCGCCCGGCGGCATCGAAATCTGCCTCGCCCAGTCCGGCAGTCCCCGCGCGGACTATACCGCCAACCGGATCTGGCTGCGCTATCTGGATTATGAGGAAGATCGCCGCAGTCTGGCGCACGAATACCTGCATCTGGCGTTCAAGCATTCCCCGCGGGCGCTCGACGAAGCTTTCATCGAAGCCACCGCAAGACAAATCCTCGAAGGAGACGTATGAGATTGTTCAAGATGATTGCCGCCGGGACCGCGCTGCTGGCCTGCGGTATGCCCGCCGCCGCGGCCGGCTTCGATTGCAGCAAAGCGGCCAGTGCGGTCGAAACCGCAATCTGTGCCGATAATACGCTCTCGGCTGCCGACGAGGCCTTGGCTGAGCTTTACGACCAACTCGCCTGGCTTGCATCAGGCGATAAGAAAGCCTTGCAGCAATTGGCAGCCGGGCAAAGGGAATGGCTGCAAAAACAACGCAATCCCTGCCAGGATAATGCCTGTATTGCCTCGGCCTATAGCCGCCGGCTGACTGAAATCGAAACCCAGATCAAAGCTTTTACCGACGCAGCGCCAGCCGCTCCCGGCCGGGCCGAACTGGACGCGCCCTTGGGCGGCTGGCGCAATTCCTCCGGTGAACGGACGCGCTACGTGCAGAAAGTCACCTATCCGGCCTCGGACGTAAACGCCGAAGACGAGGACAGCCCGCTGGGGCTGATCAAGGGCCGCATCGCCGCCAGCCCGAAATCCGGCGGTGATGCTGAACAGCCGCTAACACTGGTGGTCAACGGCGTCTCGATGCCGCTCAAAACCGACCAGGGCGAATTCGAGCGGCCGTATGCTTTCGGCGCCGGCTCGAATAGCGTTGAAATTCTCGCGCCCGACGGCAGGAGCCTGGCGCGAACGCAGTTTTACGAAGCCTACCGCGAAAAGCCGAGTCCTAAACTCCGTGTTGTGCTGTCCTGGGACAGCGATGGCACCGATGTCGACCTGCATGTGATCACACCGGACGGCGGACATGGCTTCTACGGCAACCGGGTGTTGGAAAACGGCGGCGCGCTGGACGTGGACGTGACCACAGGCTTCGGTCCGGAGATTTTTTCCATGCCCGCAATCCTGCCGGGAGCCTATCTGGTCTACGTGAATTATTACGGAGGTTACGACAGCGACGAGCAACTGACCACGGGCAAGATCACCGTGATTACCGGCGAAGGCACGCCGGACGAGAAAATGGAAACCGTCACGGTTCCCTTGCGCCATCCAGGTGATTTGGCTCTGGTGTACTCGTTCAGTTATCCCTAATCATGAGCGTCAACAATTGCCACATCCATCATAGAGATTTTCGGCTGAAGGGCTGAGGCCACTCGAACCCGGCCTGACAGTGCAAGATTGAGCCAGAACCACTACAGTTATATGCTGCAGTGGTTCCTATACTGCCTTCAAACAAGCTCGTAGTTCACTAAATGAGGCTTCAACTCATCAATGGTATTGTTCATAATGAGATCAATTATGGAAAGGCCGCCCACGAATCCTTCGCCTCCCAATTGCTTATACTTCTCCAACTTCGCTTTAATGAATGAGAGATTTATACCCTTGTCGGAAAAGTATTGTTTATTGTAGAGCGCCGTTCCTCCTATTGGATTTATGTAATTTTCAGAGTCAAGCGACTTGACTATCGTAATAAGCCTGTCAGCTTTGTCGATACCTTTCGTTTCACCGAAACGTTCGGATGAAACCAGAAAGCTTTTCTCAATGTTTAACATTTCAAAGAAATCAGTCACAGATTTCATTGCCAATTGGCTGATTAAATCAATATCGGTATCCAATACTTTATCGACGTAACTCATGCCTACTTGATAGTTACATGCCTTGCTATAAGATTGTTCTAATTGCTTAATGAATTTCGATTTGAATTTTTTAATATCAAGTACATTGATATTCTTAATCAATTGAAAAGAGCTTCTTTTTCTCAATGGAATGGTAAACGTGTATGGAACTTTATTTAAAAGCAGTCGGTTTCTGTTAATCCACCCTTGCTTGATGTAATTGACATCGTCATAGAAAACGAATGTATCGCTTGCCTGCACCAGGCAATAATAGCCGATGTATGGAAATACGTAAGGCTGCATGATTGCAACGTTTTTTCCGTTCATGTTAAACACACCGTTTTAATGTACTAAAGGAAAAGTACCAAAGCCGACGTTTTCAATCACTTTTTTGCACTAGTGTTACGATGCGAAACTTCAATCGGATTGGTTTTGATGGTTGGCTTCGATGAACACTTCGTTCGCTTTAGCGTGATCAGTGTGAAGATTAATAGGAAAAAGTATTGCTATAAATGTGATTATGAGAAAAAAACTGTTTTTTCATGGGGCATCTCCTCTCTGACGGATTATTGAGCAGAACCTGATAGAAACAGGACGAAAACCTCTTCCTCGAGATTAAACGCTTGAACCATTTATGCAAGATGTGACTGATGCGGGAAATTTTTGTTCAAGATTTTTTAACCCATGGGGTCATAGATTAGATTGATAAGTCCGGCATGACGCTGCGCGCCATGATGGTTTTTACAGCACAGCAGCTCAGCTTACGAATGTTCTGCTTAAGATTTTTAATCTCGGAAATTTTGTCGCTTATCAACTTTACAGAGCCGGACATGAGTCTTTCGATCTCATCCGGCACCTATTGTACAACCGCCGCCTTGAAATTCAGGTGTTCAAAGAGATGTGTATGAAGGATCAACTCGCGTTTTTGGCGAAAGTCTCTATCAGTGTTGCCATGGATGCGGCATCAGAGGTGTCGCACGCCTTCAACCCTGAAATGACGCTGGCCTGATTCCGCTCCGGCTGATTCTGGCTCACTTTCCATTTGCCTGACAGTTTTGTAACGGTAATTTCAATGCCGACGATCGCCTCGATCAGCTTTTCCGTATACTCATAAGGCGCATCCGATACGGCCCATTGTTCGGAGAAAACCGCTTCGTTATGTGTGGTCAGCGCCTCGAGCTGGGAACGTAGCCATGAGGCATCATCAATAACACGCAGCCTGCCGTAAGCATGAACAACAGCATAATTCCAGGTAGGCACCACTTTTCCGGTCTCCTGCTTGGAAGCGTACCAGGATGGGGTAATGTAAGCATCCGGACCATGAAATATAGCCAGCACCTCAACATCTTTTGCCAGATCGAACCACATGGGATTGGAACGGGCGACATGGCCGCGCAAGACTCCGAACGGCGCCGGCTCTGCCGACACGAGCAGCGGGATGTGATTTGCATTCAGTCCGCTTGCGGACAGCGTAACCAGCGTAGCAAGTGGCCGGGCCCGAATCAGATCATGCATGACTTCGATTCTGGGCTCATCAAAATGCTTCGGTATGTACATGGATTTTTTCCCTTATATTCCATTAAAGACAGGCAAGAGCATATTGCCCAAGCCGCACCATTTTTTTTCGTTCCTTATAGTTTTGAAGCATCAACATATTTCTCACCGTTAAAAACGTAAGTCACATTTTTGGCGGGAACTATGGAAACGCCGTTTTCTCCACTTTCAGTGCCGGTGCGGGTGACCAGCAAATCAGGATATTCGGCATTCTCGCCAGGAACGATGGATAGAGTTCCTGTATAACGCCAACAGGGTATCGAACCGCCTTCATCAGAGGGCGCCTCATCACAGGCGCCGGAATTATCCGCATTTGTTTGAACATAGCCAAGATCGCGCCAGCTGTCTTTCGAGTAGGCGAACAGCGCCTTTCCTGATTCGAAAAACCCGCCCATGCCGCCTCCGGCATCAATCATAAATGCAATATTTTCGGGCGACAGTTGAAGTATTTCAGCTTGTTTCACTTCCGGGACATCGCCCCATTCCCCAAAATCGCCAAACTTTGGTTGTCTCGATACGGCCTGCCATTGTCCATCTACCTGCTTATAAGTGATTGCGCCCACTTTGACGCCCTGAGCATGCGCTTTGACGATCGCGCCGGATTGTGGGTCGATTTCCTGAGTTTTCGTGAAAATGACATGAAGCTCATCGTTGCCTAAGCTGAATGATTGTTCAAACCAGATGCTGCTCAATTCATTAGCCGAAATTCTGACCTTCCCGCCTGAATCGGGAATGCCGAATAACTCGCTCAAGGCTGCTGTATGATCAGGCACGGCAGACAGGTTTTGCGACAAAAATGCCGAATCTTGACCATCTTGCCGACTGTAAAAAAACACAGAGACAGCTATGGAAATAATCAATGCTCCAGCCAGAACGGCAATGAGTCTTGATTGTTTCAATGATAATTTTTGGTTCATTTTCTTTCTTATAAAATCCGTTAATCAAAAGATTGAAGCCCGACATTATGGGACGACCGGCCCCAAAGATGTGCACTAATTTTTCATGCAAATTTAAAGATTGCTTACGTTGCCGGGCAAATTACAAAACTTTACGGCTCAGATTATTTCATCCTTATGCTACAGGCTATTCTGGCTGGATGGCTGTATCAATAACAAGACAAACAATAAAGCATTTTTCAAACTATTCAATTCTGCACAAAAAGCCTCACCGGCATTTGTTCTGTTTGTCGTATTCTTAATAAAAACACCTCATCAGGCCAGAGATTTCCAGTAACTATATTCCCAATGATCTCAAGAAGAAAAATCATGGATTTGGAATTGTTGCCCGACTAACCGGCACATTACTCAATAAACTGCACAAGGACCAAGTCAAGCTGAATTTAATCAGTTCAACTAAGACAGCCATCCGTAAAAGCATGATTAGGATTTTTTAAGCTTGCTGAACTAGAAGCAGCTTCAGCGACGCATAGCGTCGTTGAAGCCATTGCTGGACATTAAATCTTTTAATCTTCCGTACTGCCAATAAAACGATAGATTACTGCACCCAGCAGCGCACCAATGATAGGAGCCAGCCAAAACAGCCATAGCTGAGCAACCGCCCAATCCCCGACATAAATTGCAACGCCTGTGCTACGTGCAGGATTTACTGAAGTATTGGTGACCGGAATGCTGATCAAGTGAATCAAAGTAAGACAAAAACCGATAGCGATGGGTGCCAAGCCCTGTGGTGCCCGTATATCTGTCGCACCGAGGATGACGAGCAGAAACATCATCGTCATCACGACTTCCGTGACTAAAGCTGCTAACAGAGAATAGCTGCCAGGCGAATGCTCCGCATATCCATTGGAAGCGAAGCCTGCCGAAACATCAAACCCTGCTTTGCCGCTGGCAATCAGATAAAGGATGCCTCCAGCTACAATAGCACCTAAGACTTGCGCCGCGATGTAAGGCAGTAATTGGCTTGCGGGAAAACGACCTCCAGCCCAGAGCCCGATGGAAACAGCAGGATTCAGATGACAGCCGGAAATATGCCCGATTGCGTAAGCCATGGTCAGCACTGTCAAACCGAAAGCCAGCGCAACCCCAAGAAAGCCAATACCAAGATCAGGGAATGCCGCAGACAGTACCGCACTGCCACATCCGCCGAGGACAAGCCAGAATGTCCCGAAGAATTCAGCAATATATTTTTTCATACTCCTCTCCTTAATTTATGATTATTTTTCTTAACGCAATAACTAAGCCGCCACGAAGGAAAACGTAATGAAATTTACTTAAATTTCATGTAATAAGCTTTTATTTTTAAAAATAAAACCAAGTTTATATTCTAGACGCCACAAGTCAAGAATTTAATCATCAGTTCTTCCCTGGCGAATTTATGCGATTCAAACTTTATTCTATTCATCCAGAGCGAAACATAACGAAGCGGGCAATTTATTAGAACCGCTTATTTTTGAGGTAGCCAATCTCGTATGAATCCGTCTCTATTCGGCATTTGAACTTTAGGCAATGTTTGGGCATTCATGACATCAATCTCCGTGATAATCCCATTCAGATAGAGCAGATAGGCAGTGACGGCATACAATTGATCATGGCTCAAACTGCCAGGCGCATCCAATGGCATCGCCCGGCGTGTGAAATCGAAAATTGTCGTCGCATAAGGCCAATAGGTACCAATCGTCTTATCGGGAGGATTATCGGTCAATGAATGCCGGGCACCGGCCAGTTCGTCAGCGCTGCCGCCTGAGCCTTCGACGCCATGGCAAGACAGGCAATAAGCTTCGTAAACCTGTTTGCCTTTGACGGCATTGCCGCTGCCTTCAGGGAGCCCTTCCCCATCGGGGAAAACATCGATGTTCCAGCTCTTAACCAGATTCTCGGGCGCAGGCTTGCCCAGATTGGGGCCGACATTCGCCGACTGTGCTGCATGACAGAGCAATAAGCAAAAACAGAACAGCAAATTACGCATAAACATGGCTGACGCTCCCTTCCGGCGATATTTCCCAGCTGACAATGGCGTTGTAATGAAAATAGCCGTGCCGGCCGCGCTGGGCGATCAACGCATCGCGCTCCGGCTGCACATAGCCTGTCTCATCAATGGCCCGGCTTTTTAATATGGTTTTCTCGCCATCCCACTGCCAGGGAATCCTGAACCGCGTAAAACATTTAGATAGCACCGGCTCCTGAAGTTGCGCCTCGGCCCAGGTCTGGCCGCCGTCCGCCGAGACTTCAACCTTGACGATTTTGCCGCGGCCGCTCCAGGCCAGGCCGCTGATCTGGTATAAACCTTTCCTATCGAGCTTGTGGCCGAATGATGGATTGGTTATCAGCGATTTGGCCTCCATAACAAAAGTAAACTGTCGCGATTTTCCGGAAGGCAACAGCTCGGTATATTTCGCCGTTTCATTTCGAGCCATGGTCGGCCTGTTAGTGACATGCAGGCGCCTCAGCCATTTGACGTTCAGCACGCCTTCCCAACCCGGCACGATCAGGCGCAAGGGATAGCCGTTCTCCGGCCTGATGCGCTCGCCGTTTTGGTAGATAGCCAGCAGACAATCGTCGAGCGCTTTTTCCAGAGGGATACTGATATTCATGACAGCGGCATCGGCGCCTTCTGCTATCAGCCATTTTGCCCTGCCCTTGACTTTGGCTTCATCAAGCAGTGTCCGTAAAGGAACGCCCGTCCACTCACTGCACGAAGCCATGCCATGAAAATAGCCAACGGCGGTCTGAATGGGTTCATCGCGCCACCCCGCGTTGCTGTTGCCTCCGCATTCCACGAACGAGTAGCAGGACTGCATCGGATAACGCAGCAGTGTTTGCATATCGAAGATCAGCGCCTTGCTCACCAGGCCGTGAATCAGCAGCTGATGTTTATCGGGATCAATCTGCGGCACGCCGTTATGATGACGCTCAAAATGCAGCCCGCTGGGCGTGATGATGCCTTCCAGGTCCTGTAGCGGCGTCCACGAAACTCCATTGCCGGGCGCCATGCTGTTGCCCATGGTCCAGCGGATGGTTTTGCGCTCATGCAAAGAGGGCTGGCCGTAATTGGAAAAAGGCTCGCCCGGTTTCTGCATCCACGGCAAACGTTCCTCATCGCTAGCTAAAGCTTCAGGCGCTAAAGCGACAGCGACCGAAAAAGATAGTCCGCGCTTTAAAAACAAACGCCGATCCAATAAACCGCCGCCGGCAACGGGCTGCAAATCGGTTTGCCGAGCCATATCAAAACTCCTGCCAATCATTAATCAAAACTAATTTATTGCAAAATAATAAGTCAAAAACGCGGTTTAATTATAAAATAGGCGGCATTTTTAACTTGACCGATAGGATCACTATGAACCAAGACAGCATTAAACTGATAGAACAATATTATGCCGCTTTCAACAAAGGAGACATGGATACTTTTCTAAACCTGCTCACTGACGATGTCATCCATGACATTAACCAAGGCAGACGCGAAATCGGCAAGGATGCATTCAAGCAGTTCATGGGCGGCATGAACAACAGTTACAAAGAAGAGCTCGTCGATATGGTGATCATGGCAACTGCGGACGGCACCCGCGCCGCAGCTGAATTTGTCGTATTGGGCGAATACCTGAAAACCGACGAAGGCTTGCCTGAAGCAAAAGGCCAGAAATATCGCCTGCCGGCCGGCGCTTTTTTTGAAATCCGCGATAACAAAGTCGCGCGTATTACCAACTACTACAATCTGCAAGACTGGATTGCGCAAGTCAGCAAGTAGTCTTGGTGACTTTCTCTGAGACGGAACCATGCTGCCGTTCTGCCGGGTAAATACGAATCTGATATTTAGTTTGAGTGCACGCCATGAAATACATTCTTAACCTGATCTTGACTTTATCGCTGGCCGGCTGCGGAAACGCGCCTGGCGAGCTTGAACTGGAAGGACTGGCTCAGGGCACCAGCTATCATATCAAGTTCGTCCCGGCCGAAAATACTGATGCCAGCGCAGTGCATCGAGAAATCGATGCACTGCTGGCGAAAATCGACCTGCAGCTTTCCAACTATCGGGATGACTCGGAAGCATCCCGTTTCAATCAGCAGCAAGGCACTGACTGGGTGACGGTTTCGCCGGCGCTGCCGGAATTGGTCAGCATTGCCCAAGTGGTGCATGGCAAATCTCACGGTTGCTATGACCTGACCGTCAAACCGTTGCTGGAAGCTTGGGGTTTTTTCAAGCACGAGGAGCGCATGCCCAGTGATGAGGAAATTATCGCCGCTAAAAACAAAGTCGGCCTGGATAAGATCGAAGCCGACAGCAAGGGCGGACGCCTGCGCAAAAAAGACGGCGCCATGCAGATCGATTTCTCCTCCATTGGCCAGGGCTATTCAGTTGGTCAAGTGGCGACCCTGCTGGAAAGCCGCGGCATCACTAATTACCTGCTGGAAATTGGCGGTGAAATGAAAGTACGCGGCAAGAAAGCCGATGGCTCTCATTGGCGTGTGGCGATAGAAAAACCGGTGCCCGGAGGACGGCATGAGCTGCAACGCATTATCGAAGTACCGACTGACCGCGCTATGGCTATCATGACTTCAGGCAGCTACCGCAATTTCTTTGAGAGCGACGGCAAAGTCTATTCCCACATTGTCTCCCCTTCGACCGGCAAGCCTGTTGATCATCATCTCCTATCGGTAAGCGTGCTGCACGACGACCCCACCTGGGCCGATGCCTGGTCCACGGCGCTGTTATGCCTGGGTGAAAAAGAAGGGCCTCAGCTGGCCGCGGCGGAAGGTTTGAAAGCGTTCTTCATTTATGGCGAAAATGGCAATTTAAAGGAAATCACCAGTCCTGCCCTCAGCCAAGAGCACTTCGTTAATTTACCGAAGTAGCCGGGCACCTGCCTGTTGAAGCACTATCAATATCCCTGGAGTTTATGCGTTGACGGCTGCTGCGCTTGTGCGTGAAGGTGGGCTCTGAAGAATTTATTTTCCCGAATAATAAAAAAAACCCGCCTTAACAGCGGGTTTTTTTATTACATGAAAGACAACTAAACTTTCGAATTCAAGACTTTATTTAATCGCCGATCCAGATTAACTCAACGCGACGGTTCTGAGCTTTGCCTTCTTCTGTGCTGTTGTCAGCCACAGGGAAGTCTTCGCCGTAACCTTTAGCATATAATTTGTTGGTCACACCTTTGCTCTTGAGATATTTGGCAACCGCTTGCGAGCGTTTCTGCGACAGTTTCATGTTATAAGCACTGGTTCCTTCGCTGCTGGTATGACCTTGTACTTCAATGTCTTTTTTATCTGACGTGGCAATCAGATTCGCAGCGACGCCATCCAGAACAGTTTTCGCATTTTCGGTCAACTGGGCTGAGTTGTGCTCGAAGTTTACGCCTTTCAGTTCGATACTCATTGGACAGCCATTGAAATCAATTTTGCTGCCTTTCATCGTATCAGGACATTTGTCCTGGCAATTGTTGACGCCGTCGCCATCGGAATCCTGGGTCGAACAATCTGGAACTGCCGCAACCGGCGGAGCCACAGGTATTTCTGATTTCACTGCAGATCTCGGCTTGGCGCCAAACGGCATGACGAAACCAACATTAACTGTCATGTCATGGTACTCGTCGGTGCCGGGAAGCAAATGCGCATTGAAATTGTTGTTGTAACGGTAGCGCACATCGCTGCGGATCAAGAAGTTGTCGTGCAGTTCATAGGTAAAACCGACACCCGTCTCGCCAGTAATGGATGCACCGCTATCGCCTAGAACGCTGGTGTTCATGCCGCCTAAACCAACCACTGCATAAGGCGAGAATTTATCGCGGAAGAAATAATATTGAAGATCAGCTGAGCCGCCGGTCAGATCCCAACGTCCGCCTTGTCCAGTCGTAGGATTGGAATAACCGCCAAAGCCCTGATAAAAGCCTCTCAGCTCGATGTTAAAATGTTCATTCAACATTTTGCCGAAGCCCATACCGCCGCCCCAGCCATCTTTCGCAGCTCGATCACCGCCGGTTTTGATAAAAGTACCGAAAGGCGCAATATACCAGCGTTTATCAACGGTAGAGTCGTAATCTTGAGTATCATCGGCCTGCGCAACCGATACAATGCTCATGCCTGATAATGCAAGCGCAAGTAAACGTGTTTTTATCTTACCATTTTTATTTGCAATTCCAGCGTCAGTTTTAACGCTCAACTCATGCATTTGCGCCGTTTGTTTTTTATTTTCATCTTGTGTTTGCATAGACTTAATCCTTAAATGTTGATTTGCGTTTGCACGTTAATTTCTATTCGGCTAGCACTGCTCCAAATGCCGATGCTCGACCAGTAGTTCTTCCTGTGGGATAGTATAACCGTTGTTTAAAAATAATAAAGTGTAGTTTAAGCGCAACAGCCAAAAAATTACGCAAAAGAACACATAAACTGTGTTGCAAAAATACGACACAATGCAAAAATAAAACTTATTTGATTAATTTATGCATGCAATTCCAAGACTTATAATTGAGGATTGGAATTAGAAATATTATTGGGTATGCAAACTGAAAATCATCCTCTTACCAAGGCCAGATACTCTTCTTCACTGATCACGCGGACGCCTTTCTGCATAGCCGCGTTGACTTTTGAAGCGCCCACCTCGGAGCCTGTCACCAGATAATCGGTTTTTCCTGTGACTGAATCCGCAACTTTGGCGCCCAGGCGCTTGGCCTCTTTTTTCATATCGTCGCGCTTGCCATGCTGCATCGTGCCGGTAAAAACGATTGTCTTGCCTGCAACCGGACTACTTGTCTGCGACTGCTCCCTTATCAAAGCGGTACGGATCAGATTGAAGCCTAATTGATAAATCTGCATAAAGTCATGCTCGACTTTTTTAAGAGACTCGACCACCGCTACGGCGGTTTTTTCCGCGAAGCCTTCAATAGCGGTGATATCCTCAACCGTTAATTTGAAGATATCCGTCAGATGGTAATGCTGCAGCAGCCGCTCACAATTGCCCAGCCCCATTCTGTAGATGCCGAATGCTCCCAGGAAACGCCAGTCTTCTATCGCTTCGGTTCGGCTGCGCTGCAATTGATCCAATAAGTTCTGAGCGGTTTTCTCTCCGAATCCCATGCTCTGCAGTTGATCTGAATTCAATCGATAAATCGCATGCACCGAGTTAATCCCTGCGGCATGCAGTTTCTCGATCGTTTTGAGGCCGAATCCGTCGACATTGGCCAAGGTCCTGAAAAAATGCTCAATCGTATTTTCAATTTGTGCAGGGCATTGCGTCGTGTTCAAACAATACAGATAATCGCTGTCCCAGACCAGTTCGCTGCCGCAACTGGGGCATTTATCGGGAATTTGCGGGGATTGCGGCGTAATGACGCGTTCAATTTTGGGTATAACGAGGCCGCTACGGGTCAGCTCAATGACAGTGCCCGGGCCTATGCCTTGAGCCTTGACCATTCCATAATGGTGAGCGGTTGCTCTGGAAATCATGGCGCCGCTGAGCCTTGTAGGCTCCAGTTCAGCAACCGGATTGACACGCCCTGAACGCGAAGTTTGCGGCGTAACCTCTAATACTTTGACAATAGCTGTCTCGATATTGTTTTTATAGGCAATCTGCCAGCGATGATGATGCCGTGTTGCGCCCATATGCCTTTTTACTGCATCATGCGTTACCTCAAAAATAACGCCATCGACATCATAATCAACCAGATAATGGACTTTTTCGACAATATCATGGAAATTTGTCCGAATTTCCGTAGCAGATCCATACCAGTCGGGCAGTTGTGAAAACGGATAAAAGACCGCTGCGTGATTCTGTATGGCTTCCAGAGCATGCGGCTCCAGCTCTTTTTCCCGGATGATGCTGGCCTGGAAGTTACGGGCATTTTCGAAATAATCAGCCAGGTAGGTATTGAAATAGGCCTGGCCTACAACAATTTCACCTGCTCCCTGTCCTCTTTTGCCGTTGCCGCCAACGATCAGCCCGCGTTCAAAAACCCGGCTGATATCAGTGCCTTTACGCCCATCACCACGCGTGTACAAGATTTTGCCGTCATCATAAGCTGCATAACCATCCAGTTTTGGAGTAGCTCTGAAAATCAATGAGAAAGGATCGACATTGATTTCTTCAGCAGCCTTCTCAATGCGTGTCAGCCATCGGTTAATCTCTTCCTGACTGTAGGCTTTGTCAGTGGACAACATTCTCTCTGGCAAAGTGACCGTCTTGCCGACAAAAGCTTTTTCCGGCTCGACCGCTTCCAGATAAGGATGATGCGGATGCCGGTGCTGCAGCTCGGCCAGAAAAACCGAATCATAAATATAATCAGAAATGATTGGCTCGCCGCCGCGATATAACGCATTGCAGATTTTCAAAAATTCAAGCAGTTGCTCATCCGTAAGCTGGCTGGCATCGGCCTGCGCGGCGGTCTGCTCGATAAATTCGAGTGACAGCACTTTATCCAAATCCGCTTCATGCAGGATTTTTAGTTGTTCACTGTTAAGCATCGGCGCTTACAAACTCTGCCGAATCATTTGAATTGTAGCTTCGGTCAAAGGCTGTCTTTGATGATCCCGGATCACGCCATTCAATTCCGCCGCCAATAACTGAATTGTTTGCACATAATCGTCAAAAACAGCCTGCGCATTATCTACCGCTTCAGGCTGCATAAAAAACACGATGCCCGGCGTGTAGAATGTGTCCAGATTCTTGGACGGGAAAGTGCCTGATTCAACCATGCTGGCGACGCCAAAATCGACCAGCCGGTTAGCATCCAGGCGTTCAAAAATTTTCAGACTGCCGTATTCAAGGCCGACCATTTCAAGCGCATTCACCAGATCAACGCCGTTGAAGCCCTCCTCGTCTCTGGCGATCAGGCTGAACTGGATGATCTTGGGCGCGACAAAGCGGGACTGAGGTTCGCCATAGTCTTCGTCATCCGACTCATAATAATCGTCATCAATTTCGTATTGCGCTGATTTTGCCGCATGAGCGCCGCGTTTATCGGAAGATGCAATATCAAAGTCGTCATCATCCTCTTGGAATGCCAGCGCTTCATCAGCGCCTTTCAAGATATCTTCACCCTCATACCCCTCCATGTCATGCTGCGCTTTTCTGTTTCTGATGTAAGCCCACAGCAACATGCCGATTATGACGAGCAACCCGGTTGCAATAATTACAATTCTCAATATTTCTTTATCCATTAGTTTTCCGCCAAACTCACTGCTTCTTCAATATCAACCGCGACCATCCGGGAGACACCCGGCTCTTTCATAGTAACACCTGCCAACTGTTTTGCAATTTCCATCGTGGCCTTGTTATGGGAAATATATAAAAACTGAACAGATGCCGACATTTCTTCAACCATTCGTGAAAATCTTCCGACATTGGCATCATCCAAAGGCGCATCCACCTCATCCAGCAAACAGAAAGGCGCCGGATTGAGCTCAAAGATCGAAAACACCAGCGCTACCGCTGTCAATGCTTTCTCGCCGCCTGACAGCAAATGAATGGAACTGTTCTTTTTGCCGGGAGGCCGAGCAATGATATTGACGCCGGTCTCCAGCAAATCCTGCTCAGTCAGTTCCAGATAGGCCTGGCCGCCTCCGAACAACTTAGGGAATTTTTCCTGCAAGCCGTTGTTGATTTTATCGAAAGTTTCCTTAAAACGCAGTCGGCTTTCCTTGTCAATTTTACTGATTGCCTGCTCCAGCGTTTGCAGAGCCTCCATCAGATCCGCATGCTGCTCATTAAGAAAATTCATGCGTTCCGACTGCGATTTGTATTCTTCTATGGCCGTCAGGTTAATCGTGCCCAAGCGCTCAATTTGAGCCGATAAATCATCGACTTTTCTTTTCCAGCTTTGCTCTTCGGCCTGCTCGGACAGATTTTTCAGCACCTGCTCGGCATCGGCATCGATTTCCTTGAGCTGTTCATTGACTGTCTGCTGACGGACCTTGCTTTCCTGCAGTTCAAAGCGGATTTTATCAAGCGCCTCCTTTTGCATGTCCAGCGCTCTTTGGGCTCGAACCTGCTCTTCCGATAATTGCGCAATCACCGATTCGATTTCTTCCTGGGCCTGACGCTGCGTTTTAAGATCTGCCTCCAGCTTGTCCTTATTTAAATAGAGCTGTTCCAGTCGCTTTTTCTCTTCATCCAGCGGCGCCAGAGTCTGCTGTAACTTTCTCTCCAGCTCGGCGATGCGCGCAACCGATTGCTGATGCTGCATCTGCAGTCGCTCAATCTGCCTGGCAGTCAGGCTTTCCGAAGACTTTAACGATTCAACCTGCGCCCTGATACTGTAGACCTGCTGCCGGGCTTCATGGACAGACTGTTCGGCGTCATGTTGCCGCGATTGTAGCTCCTGATTCAGCAAATCCAGGCTTTGCCTTTTCTGTTCCAGCTCTGCCAGAGCCTGTTCGGCTTCTTCCTGCAGTAAGCGGGACTCTGCGATCAGCGCGGCGTTTTCGGTATTTTCATGGACAATATCTTCTATTTCGCTGCTGATTTGGGCGAGCCTGCGTTGCTGATGTTCCCAGCGTGCAGAATAGGCGCTGAATTCGGCATTTTTAAGCGATAGCTCCGAACCGAGACTGCTGTCCTGACGTTGCATCGCTTCACGATTGACTTCCGCTTCTTTCAAGCTCGCCTCAGTCGCTTCCAGCTGATCTTCGAAATCTGCGATTTCAAACTGCAGCGACTCCTGCCGCTGTTTCAACAGACGCAACTCTTTCTCGCGCTGCAACACGCCGGCTTTGCTGTCCTTGGTACGGATGATTTTCAGCCAGCCCGGACCGAACCAGGTCCCGTCTGGCGCAATGACCGACTCATGAGGTTTGATCTCGGCTGACAAGTTTCTTGCCGCTTCGAGCGTATCGGCACAGTAAACCCCGGACAGCAGATCGCTTAAGTCCCACGGCGCCCTCACTTTATCGACCAACCGTACAAATGGCGCGCCTGCTTCAGCCGGTTTTCTGCGGCCCGTTTCGACAAGTGTCAACGATTCGTTTGCCAAATGCGGCAAGCCTGGGATGATTTGATCGGCGCTGTCGATGCAGATCGCTTCCAGATAGCTGCCCAGCACGGTTTCCACGGCCGTTTCCCAGCCGGATTCCACTTCCAGGAATTCGGCCAGACGCTGATTTTTAACCAGATTCATTTGTTCCAGCCAGGCACTCAGATTTTTATTGTCCTTGCCCATGGCGTGCTGCTGCAGCAATTCCAGCGATGTGATCTTGCCTTTGACGCTGTGCATTTCCGAACGGCGCGCATGCAGTTCATCATGCAGGTGCTTGACCTGCTGCCGCTGCTCTCGAATTTGCTGATGAAGCTGTTCCAGCTGACTGTGCAGATCGGCGCGCTGCGATTCAATCAGCTCGATGCCGGCATCCAGCGTCTCGATATCGGTTTGCAGCTGGCTCGATGACAGCTCATCGCGCTCACCGTGCAACTTATCGAGGCGTGTCTGCAATTGCCGGCTCTGGTTTTCCAGCTGCACGGTTTTTACACGGTGCACTTCCGCCTGTTCTTTATATTTCGCGCTTTCAGTCCGGTAGGCATCCCATTGCTGCTGCCAGGATGTTCTCTGGTGCTGCGATTCCTGCTGGAGTTGCACAACCTCGTCCTGCCTTTCCTCCGCAACAATCAGCGCTTCTTCGGCCTCTTCCAGCGCCTGTCTGATTTCTTCCAACTGCTGCATATCGGCCTGAAGCTCACTCAGCGCCTGCTCGGCCTGCTGACGCGAGCGATTGATTTCCAGCTGGGTTTCTTCATGGCTCATTTCATTGTGCTTGATCGCCTGTTCGAGACCGCTGACTTCCGCCACAACCTGATAATATTCGCCCTGCGAACTGTTGGTATGCTGCTGCTGAACCTTGTGCTCTACTCGCTTGTCTTCCAAACTGTTATTGATATCGCGCAGCTGAACGAACAAGCGATTATGCTCGGCCGCAATGTCCTGCAGTCTTGTTTCCAGCTGTTGCGCGGCCTGATGATAAGCATTCCAGCGCATCGCCAGCAGTTCCAGCCTGAACTGGCGTTCCTGCTTTTTGAGTTCGGTGTATTTTTCGGCTTTTTCGGCCTGCTTTTGCAGATGTTTGAGCTGTTTCTCGACTTCCTCGCGTAGATCGCTCAGCCGTTCCAGATTTTCGCGCGTATGCTTCATGCGCGCTTCGGTTTCGCTACGCCGCTCCTTGTATTTGGAGATGCCGGCCGCTTCTTCGATATGCATCCTCAAATCTTCGGGCTTGGCTTCCACCATACGCGAGATCGTGCCCTGCTCGATGATGGCATAACTGCGGGAGCCCAGCCCCGTGCCCAGAAATATATCGGTAATATCCTTGCGCCGGCAGCGCGAGCCGTTCAGCATGTACAAGGATTGACCGTCGCGGCTGACCTGGCGCTTGATGGCGATGGTGTCGTATTGCGCATACTCGCCGCCCAGCTTGCTTTCGCTGTTGTCAAAGACCAGTTCGACCGAAGCCGTGCTGACCGGTTTGCGCCCGGATGAGCCGTTAAAAATCACATCCGTCATACTGCCGCCGCGCAAATGTTTGGCCGAGCTCTCGCCCATGACCCAGCGCACCGCATCAATAATATTGGATTTACCGCAGCCATTAGGCCCGACTATCGCCGTCAGATTGCCGTTGATCGGGATGACCGTCGGATCGACAAACGATTTGAAACCTGAAAGCTTGATTTTTTCCAGTTTCATAACTGGTATGAATATCCCTGTATTTGAATTAAAATAACCGCTTATTATTCACGATATTCAGCTGAGTTTCGACTTTTTTATTTACTTTTATCTACCAAGCAACGATGACAACACGACCCAGCAAAGACCTAGAAACTTTCGATAACCCGCAACGGGACCGCGATTATACGATACGCATTGACATTCCAGAATTCACCTGCCTGTGCCCTAAGACCGGCCAGCCGGATTTCGCCAAGATCACGATCGAATATGTACCGGCGGCGCTATGCGTGGAATTGAAATCGCTGAAGTTATATATGTGGTCTTTCCGCGAACAAGGCGCTTTTCATGAAGCCGTCACCAACGAAATCCTGAATGACATCGTCAGAGCCATATCGCCCAATTTCATGCGCATCCGCGCCGAATTCAACGTCCGGGGCGGCATTTATACGACCGTCGTCGTAGAGCATAGAAACAGAGACTGGCGCGCGCCGGAACTGGTCCATCTGCCTTAATCGGAAGAATCTGATTACACTAGCGATATTGCCGTCGCTTTATGATGCGTCGGCAATATCGCTCCGGAAATGACTGACAAAGCGCAATAAGCCGCAAAATATCTGACACTACCTTCATGAACATAAAAGAAGCCCTGACGACATTACCGCAATACGCTCTGCCTCATCATACCTTATCCCAGATGATGAGCGTACTGACGCATTCTGAGAACCGGATCTGGAAAAACCTGTTCATCAAACAGATCATCAGACATTACGGCGTCAACATGGATGAAGCACTGGAGCAGGACATCAATGCCTTCAAAAGCTTTAACCATTTCTTTACACGCGAGCTCAAGCCGGGCGTCCGGACTTTCTGCGCCGACAGAAACGCCATTGCCTGCCCTGCCGACGGCGCCGTCAGCCAGGCGGGCGCGATTACTGACGGCGATATCTTTCAGGCCAAGGGCAAAAGCTTTACCGCCACGGATCTGCTGGGCGGCAGCCCGGAGCGCGCCGAACCGTTTAACAACGGCTCCTTCACGACGATTTATCTGTCGCCGAAAGACTATCACCGCCTGCACATGCCATTGTCCGGCACGCTAAAAGAAATGGTGCACATTCCAGGCCGTCTGTTCAGCGTCAATGCCGCCACGACCAATTCCGTACCGGGTCTGTTCGCCAGAAACGAACGCGTCGCAGCTATCTTCGACACCGAGGTGGGCCCAATGGCGCTGGTGCTGGTTGGCGCGATTTTTGTCTCCAGCATTGAAACTGTCTGGCACGGCGTCGTATCGCCGCCCACCATAACCTCCGTGCGCAGCTGGCAATACAATGAAGATGCTCTGACTTTGAAAATCGGCGAAGAAATGGGCCGCTTCAATATGGGCTCCACAATTATTGTTTTGTTCGGCAAGGATAAAATTCAGTGGGATGCTGAATTCAAGGCCGGCAAGACGGTTAGACTGGGTGAGCAGATTGGCAGGGCTTTGGTTTAATCATCAGTCAGTGGAATAGTTTAATGGTGGGCACCGAAAAATAAGTGCCCATCATTAATCCGAATACTTCACCGAAATCATAAAGCCCCTGAAGAAAATCACGGGTTTACCATCATCTCCTTATAACGCCTTGAAGCTCATCAGGCAATATTTACAAGTATTTGAATTTCAAAATCTTCGCATATTACGCGTACTTCGTGGCGAAATATTCAGACTAAACTATAATTAGCCTCGGTTCGGCTTAAGTCTTAGAAGAAATGTTAATAAATCGACCCGATGCTCGTGTAGTGCGAATTCACTTGTGCCCCAAGGCATTCGCACGGCAACTGCTCGCTCTATCTCTCGAGCTCGGGCGTCAGGTCGAATGAATTCGACCCTACAGTTTCTCTCTTCTTATTCCGAATTCAGGTTAATTATCTGCCAAAAGCACTAAAAAATATCTCTTACCCAACAAAATACAAAAATGGCATGATAGAAAAGGATTTTATGTCAACCGAATCCGAAAATAACAATCATCAAACAAACCTGCGTCCCAAGGTTTTACTCATAGATCTTGAAAATTGCCCCAGCCAGATCGAACAGTTACAAGAAGATTTGTCGACTTTTCAGCAAGTCATGATTTGCTATGCGAACCATACGCCTAAAATTCCTCTGGACTGGCTGATTACATTATCGGCAGCAGTCAACAACAATAAGCTGAAAATAGTCAGAATGGAGAACGGCGGCAAAAACTCTGCTGATTTTGGAATCTGCTTTTTCGCTGGCGTACTCATGCAAAGCCTGCCTAAGGAAACCCATTTTGTTATTGTGTCCAATGACAGCGATTTAGATCATGTGGTAAGGCTTTTAATTAGCCAGGAGCGTTCTGCTGAACGTATAGGTAAAAAGAAAGAAGAGATTCAAGCAAAAGTCTGTGAAAACAATGGACCACTCAGCGCTTATTGCGCTCATTTAATATCGCACAGCAAGAATCGTCCGACCAAAGAGGCCTCGCTTGTCAACAGTATAAAGAGTAAGTTTAATGATACGCCATCTATTGCAACAAACATTTTAGGCTTATTGCTAAATCAATCTGCTATCAAAATTGAGAATGGCAAAGTTATATACAACGAACAAAGAATAGTAAGGCTGGCTAATACAAACCATTAAACACAGAACTTAGCAGTTTGCCTGTTCAACCGCCGAAACAAGTGGTTTTAAAACCTGTGGGGGCGACTTCAGTCGCCCATTCAGATAAAAGGCGACTACCAACAGTAGGCGCTCTAGGCGAAGTCGCCCCACAGGCTTGCGTAAGTCCTGAAACAGTAAAAATTAGCAGCAGGAGCAGCCCTATCAAAAATTCAATTCCCCAACATCCTGCACTAACAGAACATGGCGGGGCTACAGCACTCAACTCCCTCACAGCTTATAAAACAGTATGCTCCTGGCAGATTTTTTCACTATCGCTTTGGCTTAGCGGTCCTTTGGTTAAATCGCACCTATAACCTCCCGGAGTTTCCGTAAAATATTTACAGGTCTTGCACAGACCAAAGGACTGCGATTTATTGGCTTTTTGCAACGCCGAGAGCGCTTTAACAAAAACCTCCTCATGAATATTGAAATCAATCTCTCTCAAAATTGATGAAGCCTGATTGAATAATTCCGAAGGCCTGGCTTGTTTCAGGGTAGCTTCGCCATCGGGCAAAAGGCCAAGATGCACCATGCGCCGGTCATCGGCATCAGGCGTCTTTTTTATAAAGCCTTTTTTCACCAGCAATAGCAGTGTTTGCGAAACAGTCCCCCGGGTCATACCCAGATAATTGGTTACAGCGGCCGGCGTATCGCTGTAACGGTTGCAGCGCGATAAATAGTCCAGCACTTGTAAATGCACCGGCTGAAGGCCTAATTCCGTACATTTTTTACGCTCTTCCGAACGGATCAGCGCGGCCATCCGTTCGATCAGCTCAAATACATCAACTTTTTCCATAGAACCTATATAAACATTCGTTAATTAAGTTGACAACGGAAGATATCTTAACATATTCTTGCTCCCGTATCGAATCGATACCATAATAAATTTGAGTAGAATATCTCCCAGAGTCTTTGCCATCCGATATAAAAGTCATTGGTTGTGTGCCGCCAGGCAACATGAATACTGGCTTTCGGGAGTTTCAATTCATCAGGAAAATCATAATATCCTATTTAGTAGTTATTGTTCCGGCGGCTATGCCGCCGGTTTTTTACAGGACTTAAGTTATGCCTATCTCTCATGTATTCGACACTTATGCAAAAACAGCCAAAGGCAGGATTATGCACTTTGATGTGGTTCTTGATGAGAAAGACCAGGAAAAAGCGCTGAATTATGCCAAAGAATGGCTGCAAAGCATAGGCCACGAAGACGCGATCGTCACGCAGGAGAATTGTTGTTTTTGCCACAGCGCGGAAGCCCCTGGCGACTTAAGACAGCAAATCGACACGCAAGGCTATGCAATTTATAAGCTGGAAGGCTGCCCAAGATAAAAATATCTGGCAGGGTTTTTAAGCTGTTGAAAGCATAAAGTCAGTTCTGACTCTACTGTTTCATAAGATTATTCACTATATCAAGCGGCAACGGAAAGACAATCGTCGATGATTTATCTCCGGCAATTTCAGTCAGGGTTTGCAAATATCTAAGCTGTATGGCTTGTGGTTGCTGAGCTAATATATTCGCCGCGGCCATCAGTTTTTCCGATGCCTGCATTTCACCTTCCGCATGAATGATTTTCGCCCGGCGGGTACGCTCGGCTTCGGCCTGTTTGGCTATCGCCCGGATCATGCTTTCATCAAGGTCGACATGCTTGATTTCCACATTGGCGACTTTAATGCCCCAGGCATCGGTCTGCTGATCCAAAATGGTTTGTATATCCATGTTCAGGCGGTCGCGTTGCGCCAGCATTTCATCCAGTTCGTGCTGGCCCAGTACGGAGCGCAGTGTCGTCTGGGCCAACTGGCTAGTCGCTTCAAGAAAATTCTCAACCTGGATAATGGCTTTATCCGGCTCGATTACCCTGAAATAGACTACGGCATTGACTTTTACGGAGACGTTGTCCAGAGAGATCACATCCTGGGAAGGCACGTCCATGACAATGGTACGTAAATCAACGCGTTCCATCTGTTGAATCAATGGGATCACGATAATCAATCCGGGACCTTTAACGCCATAAAAACGTCCGAGAAAGAAAATGACGCCGCGCTCATATTCCCGCAGGACTCTAAAAGCGCTGATTAAAATAGCTAAAAGAATGCTGATGAATATATACCAGAAGTATGCAAACATTACTCGGCCTCCTCTTTAACCGGGCTAATCAATAAAGTCAGGCCGTCCAGACCTGTTACTGTCACTCTCTGTTTCTTACTGACCGGACTGCCGCTACGGGCACGCCAGGTTTCACCATGAATACGAATCATGCCAAGGTCGGTAAAGTCCTCCAACGCCACGCCTGCCGCACCTATTAGCTGTTCCTTGCCACTTACAACGGGCGCCTGCCTGGATTTGAACAATAGCCCTAAGGCCAGAATAAAAAACGCGGCGCTGCTCAGGGCAACGGCGCCGATAATAGCCGGATTAATGCCGAATCCCGGCTGATCGGTATCGATAAGAATCACCGAGCCCACAACAAAAGCCAGCAATCCCCCAAAGCCAAGAATGCCGACGCCGGGCATGAAGGCTTCCGCCGCCATCAAAGCAATGCCCAGGAGGATTAGCGCCATGCCGGCATAATTGATCGGCAATAACTGAAAGGCGAACAATGCGAGCAATAAACAGATGCCGCCGATAGTGCCCGGCACGACGGAACCGGGAATGGAAAATTCGAAGATCAATCCGTAAATGCCGATCAGCATCAGCAGATAGGCAATATTGGGATTAGTAATAACGGACAGCAGTTCGCCGCGCCAGTCCAATCCTATTTTCTTTATCACGGCCCCGTCGGTCAGCAATATCCGCTCCTGACCCAGCACATTGATTTTGCGGCCATGCAATTGCTTTAATAAATCAGCCTGATCGGCTGCAACCAAATCTATAACCCGTTCAGCCAATGCTTCTTCAGCCGGGATGCTTGCTGCCGTGCGCACCGCCTGCTCGGCCCAATCGGCATTTCTGCCGCGCATCTGAGCCAGCCCCCGTATATAGGCAATGGCATCATTGACGGCCTTGGCAGTCATAGGATCCGATATGGCCGGCGCTTCTTTTTTAGCGCCCTTGGCATCCTTATCCTTCTTTTCATCCTCAGAACCACCCAAGCCCGGCATTTGCACTGGCGTGGCCGCCCCCAGGTTGGTGCCCGGCGCCATGGCCGCAACATGGCTGGCATAGAGAATATAAGTGCCGGCGCTGGCGGCACGGGCGCCGCCAGGCGCTACATAAGTGACGACTGGGACCGGTGAAGCTATGATTTTCTTGATGATGTCGCGCATGGAGGTATCCAGCCCGCCGGGCGTATCCATGCGAAATATTACACAAGCCGCGCCTTCTTCGGCGGCTTTATCGAGATGCCTACCGATATAGTCGCTGATGGCAGGCCCTATCGCGCCATTAATCTCAAGCTGAATGACAGTTTCCGCTTTATTTTGCCGCCTGTCGTCATCTGCTTCGGCTTGTACCGTGAAAGCCAAAACCACCAGGAAAACAAAAAAAGCCTGTCTCATCATAATCATTGGTTTTCTCTGCCTTTAGACGCCATATAACATCAATTCAATATTTTTTTGCGCGAGCCCCTCAGTATTAATGCCTTGGACAATAAAAGCAGCGTTAGTTCGAATATAACCGACTCCCATCAATACCGGCTTGATTTTTGGTTTTAATCAGGGTAAATGTTCAGATATTGTATTTAATTTTTAAGTTTGTATGACCAAAAACCAATTGCGTGTGATGACTTATAACATCCACAAAGGCTTCAATATCGGCAATCGACGTTTTGTTCTGCATCAGATACGCGACGCGCTGATTGACGCAGGCGCGGATTTGCTGTTCCTGCAGGAAACACAAGGCGCTCACAGCCTGCACAAGAAAAAGATATTGGACTGGCCTGACGCCTCACAATCGGAATTTTTAGCCCACGGCGGCTGGCCGTATTATGCCTATGGCAAAAACGCAATCTACAGCGAAGGCCATCACGGCAATGCCATTCTCAGCAAATATGATCTGGAATTCTGGGAGAATGTGAATGTTTCGCCCTATCCTTGGGCCAGCCGCAGTCTTTTGCACGGCGTAATTCGAGTTCCCGCGGCCAATAAAACCGTACATATTGTCTGCATTCATTTCGGCCTTATAGGCACTGAACGCCGGCGCCAGGTCGAAACTTTATGCAACCGCATAGACAGCCATATACCGCATGATGCGCCATTAGTCATAGCCGGTGACTTTAATGACTGGATGGGGCTGATCGAGCGGCATTTCCACGATCATCTGGAATTAAAAGAGGTGTTCCAGACTCTACATGGGCGTCATGCCCGAACTTTCCCGGCTTGGATGCCTTTTTTACCAATGGATAGAATTTATTACCGGGGGCTTGAGCCGGTCTCCTGTAGTCGGCTGGGGCAGCTGCCCTGGCGCATGCTGTCGGATCATGCCCCGCTCTCTGCCACCTTTCAGTTATGACTATGAATCTGAAGATCAATCCGGAATTATTGACTCTGCCCAATCTGCTGACCTGCTTTCGGTTCGCGGCCGCACCGGTGCTATTGTGGCTGGCTTGGCATGACTACAAGAACCCGTTTCTGATTTTATTGGCCGTATCCTTTCTTTCCGATGCACTGGACGGCATCGCCGCACGCCTGACCGGGCAAGTAACCCAGTTCGGCGCCACGCTCGACAGCTGGGCCGATGTCATCATTTATTTAGTCATCGCAATCAGCGCATGGTGGCTGTGGCCCGATGTGGTCAGCCGTGAGCTGATTTATGTGCTTCTGATTATCGGCAGCTACCTGCTGCCATCGATCGTAGGCATGATCAAATTCGGTTCCTTTACCAGTTATCATACATGGACGGTCAAATTAGCGGCGGCGGCAATGGCGTTGACGTTGTATGTGTTATTTTTGGGAGGTCCGGCCTGGCCATTCAGGCTTGCCGCCATTTTTTGCACGCTTGCCGCCGCTGAAGAAATTGCCATTACGCTGATACTTACCGAAAAACGCTCAAACATATCGTCTCTCTGGAGCGTTTTAAAACATTTGGCTCAACCCTCACAGAACACTAACCGGCACAGTAAATGAATTCCGCGCCAGAAAGCATCCCGTCGCCATGTATCCGGCAATGTTGCCTGAATAAAGCTGATATTTGTCTCGGTTGTTTTCGTTCGCTCGATGAAATCGTCAGTTGGACGAAAGTAGATGAGGAAACCCGGCATCAATTTTTTAAAAAAGCGGAGACGCGCCGGCAATTGCACAAACACAGCAATCATTTCCGATAATTCGCAACCAAATATAACGGCATCTTGTCATTATTGGTGGCATCAATAAAAAGAGGACTTCCAATGAATGAATTGGCGAAAAAAAAATGTGAAGCTTGCCGAACCGGTGCGCCCTTATTATCTCAAGAAGAGATCGATGAGCTTATGCCGCAACTGAAGGATTGGATATTAATCCAGACGGATGGCGTCCGGCATCTGTCCCGGACATTCCGATTCAGCGACTTTAAAGAAGCCCTATCCTTTACCAATAAAGTCGGCGCCTTGGCCGAGCAGGAAGGCCACCATCCCACGATTATAACGGAGTGGGGACAAGTAACAGTCTGCTGGTGCACCCGCAAAATCAAAGGTCTGCATCTTAATGATTTTATTATGGCCGCCAAAACTGATACGCTTACCCAATCTACAAATGAGGGCAACGCACTTAACAAATACCGGGAAGGCCTGGGTATTAACTTCTGGTGAACCATTGCCCTCACCGGACAGATAAGCCCCATCAACAACCGGAATCTTAGAGATCAATGAGAGCGCCATCATGAAACAGTTGCATCGAAAAGATTTGTTTGGCTGGTCTGTATTTGATCCGGAAAAAAATCTGGATTTCCACAGCGTGCTGTGGGTGCGCAATGGCGGCAATGTATTGATCGACCCCTTGCCCTTGTCCGAACATGATCACAGCCATCTGCAAAGACTTGGCGGCGTCAGCCTCATAGTCATCACCAATAGCGACCATTGCCGTGATGCCGAACATATTGCCAGTGAAACAGGCGCCCTGCTTTGTGGCCCTGCCGCCGAAGAGGACACTTTCCCGCTTTCTTGCCACCGCTGGCTTTACGATAATGAAGAAGTCGTTCCCGGTCTGGTAGCTTTTGAGCTCGAGGGCTCCAAAACACCGGGAGAGCTTGCCTTGGTCCTGGAGCATAGCACGTTGATAACAGGCGATTTAATTCGTTGCCACATCGGCGGTGAATTATGCATGTTGCCGGAAAACAAGCTGATGGATGTGAACGAAGCTATTCAATCGGTCAAACGTTTGGCTGATCTGCCAGGTATCAAAGCCGTATTGACCGGCGACGGCTGGCCGTTGTTTAATCATGGCGGTGAAGCGCTGCATCGCCTGGCGAGATCGCTCTAGTTATATCACGCCTGGCCTTTCCGGCAGACTGATACAGCCAGCCATAACAAGCGTTCCTGCGTGGAACCCAACTTAAACTTTATAAAAATAGCCCTGATAACGGAATTCAGTGACTTAATAATGATTAGAATCGTTGGCTCAAAGCTATACAGTCTTTTATTTTTTATCCTCGCAAGCTGCCTCGTCTTTGCTTATAACACGATAAATTTTGCAAGCACGAACAATCCGGCCGCCATCAAACCGCAAGCGTTTCGGCCTGTCGATCTTAACCGGCCATTTCGCCAGGTTTCCTACTCTAACGATGTCAAGCCCATCCTGGATTCGCGTTGTGTCGCCTGCCATTCCTGCTATGACTCCCCTTGCCAGCTGAAATTAAGCTCTTTTGAAGGTATAGACCGAGGCGCCAGCAAAAAGACCGTCTATGATCATGAGAGACTAATTGCGCAGGAGCCGTCCAGGCTGTACATCGATGAAACCACAACCGCCGGCTGGAGGTTGAAAGGCTTCTTTCCGGTTTTGAATGAACAATTTTCGTCACCTGAGGACAACCTGAACAACTCGCTGATCGCACGGCTGATACAGTTAAAGCGCTATAATCCCTTGCCATCGAACGGCAAATTGCCGAAATCCATAGAACTTGAGCTGGAGCGTTCCTTGCAATGCCCTACTCTTGACGAATTTGAAGACTACCAGCACGACCATCCGCTTTGGGGCATGCCCTACGGTTTGCCGCCGCTTACTCAAGATCAGGAAGATACGCTGTTAAGCTGGCTCAGAGATGGGGCTAAAGCCGATATTCACCCTTCGTTGTCGCCTGCCGCAACCGCTGAAATTGAAAAATGGGAACAGTTCCTTAACGCTCCATCACTGAAGCAGCAATTGGTCGCGCGCTATATTTATGAACATCTGTATATCGGCGATCTGCATTTCAAAGACCATCCGGCCAACGAATTTTATAAGCTGGTCCGCTCCAAAACGCCTTCGGGGCAAGCTGTCGAAGAGTTGAAAAGTATTCGTCCGTTCGACGCCCCCGGCATCGAACGGTTTTATTATCGGCTACGCCCTGTTACCTCCACCATCGTCGATAAAAACCATTTTGTTTATGAATTAAGCGACAGCAAAATGCAGCGCTTGCAGGAACTGTTTCTCAAGCCTGAGTACACGGTCACTCAGCTGCCCGGCTATGACCCGCAGTCGGCCGCCAACCCGTTCAACACCTTCAGCCAGTTGCC
This sequence comes from Methylobacter sp. BlB1, assembly GCF_015476545.1. GTDB lineage: Bacteria > Pseudomonadota > Gammaproteobacteria > Methylococcales > Methylomonadaceae > Methylobacter. The sequence continues at coordinate 88,528 of NZ_JADMKV010000006.1, forward strand.
GGCCATTTCACGCTATCAGTTCCTGCTCGACGATGCGCAATACTTCTTTTCAGGTTTCATTAAAGGGCCTGTCTGCCGGGGCCAGGCTGCGGTTAACGTTATCCGCGATCAGTTCTGGGTAGCCTTCATCAAGCCTCAAAATGACTTTATGCAGGAAAGCACCGAATTCCTGGCTGAAAACAATCACTACTTGCGCATGCCCGCTTCCGAAGGCGAAAAGATCGGTTTAATTTCATGGCTTGACGTTAACAGACTGCAACAGCAATATGTCGATAAAAAAGAAACTTTCATTCATAAAGCCCTGCTAAGGCATCACGATGTCGATTTCAATCTGATATGGGATGGCGACGGCCATAATGACAATGCGTTGTTAACGGTCTTTCGGCATTTTGACAATGCCACGGTGGTAAAAGGACTGGTGGGCAAGACGCCGCTGACGGCTTGGGTCGTCGATTATCCTTTATTCGAGCGCATCCATTACTTGCTCGTCGCCGGCTTTAACGTCTACGGCACGGCCGGACATCAAGTGACTACGCGCTTGTACATGGATTCATTGCGCATGGAAGCTGAAAATAATTTTCTCCGGTTCATTCCGGCGCAGCATCGAAAAGCGATGCGCGATTCCTGGTATCAAGGCGTCGATGCCAAGCTGTTCGGCTTTTTCGACAAGCCCTTGTATGGCATCGACAAGGAAACGGCTATCAGCTATCAGACCAGCGACTATAAAAAGGAATTTTTTGAAAGAGTCCAGCAACGTTTGGGGCTTGCGGGCGGAGAACCTGATTTGATCAATCGTTGCCCGAAAGAATCGTGCATGAGAGCGAACAGTTCTCCCGATCAGCAGCAGGCAGATGCCATGATGCGCCAATTGGCCGGTTTAAAAGGCTACCAAATCGAAGCCTTGCCTGAAGTGTCATTTCTGCGAATAAAAACGGCCGACCCTGACAAGGATCTCGTCTACACACTGATCCGAAATCAAAAACTATCGAACGTCTCGTTTATCTTTGCAGAAAGCCTGAGACGAGAGCCTGAACAGGATACACTGACCGTTGTGCCAGGATTTCTTGGCAGCTACCCCAATATGTTTTTGAGTGTGCCAATACGGCAGCTCCCGGAATTTATTGAGCACCTGAAACATACCCGAACTGAAGCCGAGAAAGAATTTTTTTACAATCGTTATGGCATTCGCCGCAATAATCCGGAAATATGGCTATATTATGACTGGTTCAATCAAAAATACTTGAAAGAACAGCCTGGGGCAGCCGGGCTATTTGATATGAACCGTTATGAAAACTTGTAATCTTAAAGAACCGACAAGCTGATCTTCCCTTATTCCTGGCGCTAGACGTGCCCGGATAAGTTGAACTTTCTAAAGTATCAGCCTGTCCTTGATGAAAAAATTGTTCAGTATAAGGCAATAGGAAATGAAAATAATTGACATGCGCCGGGGGGAACGGCGCTCGGCGGAAGAACGACGCAAAGCTGATAGACGCACCTGCCCTCATGAATTCGGTTCGCCGGAATGGGTAGAAAACATAAAGAAAAATCATCTGGCATGGCCAAAGACTGATCGACGAAAAGGAGAAAGGCGCAGCAATGAGGACCGGCGTGTGGAGGATCGTAGGCTGCAGGAACTTCCCGATCGAAGCCAGTATGAAAAGGAACACCCGTGGCTCGCGCTTGCTCCGGAGGAAAGAGAGTTGATTAAAGCCTTATATCTGGATGACGACGAACACCCGGATGACAAAAAATAGCCGCATTATTGAAGAAAAGTCCTTTCATCAAAAAAAACTTAAGCTATTCCGCTAAATCGGCTGTCTATTTAATGACTGGACTTTTTTTAGTTTTAAATGTAAACAAACCATTGTAAAAATTGAATTTTAACGATTTGTTTCTTGTATTAGATAACCGCTACCATGAATTTGCAGCATTTTTCATGACACAAGTTGAACCATAGCACTGCCCGTTCAGCTTTAATTAATAGTGCCGATGGAGATAATGCGTGAACACATGGTCTATATTGATGTCGTATTGATAAAACAGAACTAACCATGTGGGGGTTGTAATGAGCATATTTGAACGCTATACCTCAAAGTTTGAAGAATTGAAGGAAGAGGAATTAACGCTTCCGGAATATCTGGAACTCTGTAAAAAAGATCCGCTAACTTATGCCAGCCCTGCAGAACGCATGCTGGCGGCTATCGGCGAGCCGGAACTGCTCGATACGCATAATGATCCCCGGCTCAGCCGGATTTTTTCCAATAAAGTCATCAGGATTTATCCCGCATTCCGCGAGTTTTATGGCATGGAAGACGTCATCGAGCAAATCGTCTCGTTTTTCAGGCATGCGGCACAGGGCCTGGAAGAAAAGAAACAGATTCTTTATCTGCTCGGCCCGGTCGGCGGCGGTAAATCCTCACTGGCCGAACGGCTTAAATTGTTAATGGAAAAAACGCCTTTTTATGCGATTAAAGGCTCGCCTGTGTTCGAGTCGCCGTTAGGGCTGTTCAATATTGATGAAGATGGCGATATTCTTGAAAAAGATTACGGTATACCCAGACGCTATCTCAACACGATCATGTCCCCCTGGGCGACCAAACGCCTGTATGAATTTAATGGCGATATCCGCCAATTCAGAGTTGTGCGCATCCGCCCTTCCATCCTGAGGCAAATTGCCGTCACCAAAACAGAACCAGGCGATGAAAACAACCAGGATATTTCGTCACTGGTGGGCAAAGTCGACATTCGCAAACTGGAAAAATATTCACAGGACGATCCCGATGCCTACAGCTATTCCGGCGGTTTGTGCCGGGCCAACCAGGGCTTGCTTGAGTTTGTCGAAATGTTCAAGGCGCCCATCAAGGTTCTGCATCCGCTGCTGACAGCAACGCAGGAAGGCAATTACAAAGGTACCGAAGGTTTTCCGGCGATACCGTTCCAGGGCATTATTCTCGCGCACTCGAATGAATCGGAATGGCTGGCGTTCCGAAACAATAAAAACAATGAGGCTTTCCTCGATCGTATTTACATAGTCAAAGTGCCTTATTGCCTGCGCGTCTCGGAAGAAATAAAAATCTACGAAAAACTGCTGGAGAATAGTTCACTGCATAATGCGCCGTGCGCGCCCGGCACGTTGCAAATGATGGCGCAGTTTGCGGTGTTGTCCCGGCTGAAAGAGCCCGAAAACTCCAACATCTTCTCCAAGATGCGGGTCTACAACGGCGAGAATCTGAAAGATACCGATCCCCATGCCAAATCCTATCAGGAGTACCGCGATTATGCCGGCGTCGATGAGGGTATGACTGGCTTGTCCACGCGTTTTGCGTTCAAGATCTTATCCAAGGTGTTCAACTTCGATAATACCGAAGTCGCGGCCAACCCGGTTCATCTCTTGTATGTCATCGAACAACAGATCGAGCGTGAACAATTTCCGGCGGATACTGAAGAAAGGTATCTATCCTATCTTAAAGGCTACCTGACGCAGAAATATATAGAGTTTATCGGCAAGGAAATTCAAACCGCCTATCTGCAGTCGTATTCGGAATACGGGCAAAACATCTTCGACCGGTATGTAACCTATGCCGACTACTGGATACAGGATACCAACTACCGCGATCCCGATACCGGCGAGATGTTCGATCGAAGCGCCTTGAATGACGAGTTGGAAAAAATTGAGAAACCTGCTGGCATCAGTAATCCCAAAGATTTCCGCAATGAAATTGTGAACTTTGTCCTGCGGGCGCGTGCCAAACATGGAGGCAAAAACCCGGCCTGGACCAGCTACGAGAAGTTGCGTACAGTGATTGAAAAGAAAATGTTTTCGACCACTGAAGATCTGCTGCCGGTAATTTCCTTCAATGCCAAGGCATCGCCTGAAGATCAGAAAAAACATGAAGAGTTTATTGATCGTATGGTTGAAAAAGGTTATACAGAGAAACAGGTACGATTGCTCAGCGAATGGTATTTAAGAGTACGTAAATCGTCTTAACGCTTGAGGAGAAATTTGTGACTCGAATTGTAGATAGACGCCTGAACGGAAAGAATAAGAGTGCCGTTAACCGGCAGAAATTTATTCGCCGTTTTCGCACCCAGATTAAAAAAGCGGTTGCCGACGCTGTAACCGAGCGTAGCGTGACCGATCTGGATAAGGGTGAGAAGGTTTCTATCCCTGCGCGAGACACCTCCGAACCTTTCTTCCACCACGGCCAGGGCGGCTATCGGGAAATCATCCATCCGGGCAATAAGGAATTCCGCAAAGGCGACAAAATTGAGCGCCCCGAAGGCGGAGCCGGACAAGGAGGCAGTCAAGCTTCTAATACCGGTGAAGGCTTGGATGATTTCGTCTTTGAGCTGACCCGTGAAGAATTCATGCAATTCTTCTTTGAAGATCTTGAACTGCCCAATCTGGTCAAGACCAAACTGGCAACCATCCAGGAAACCAAAAAAGTGCGGGCTGGCCATACCAGCGAAGGCAATCCGACCAATATCAATGTCATCCGTTCGTTGCGCGGCGCACTGGGCCGGCGCATCGCTTTGCGCGCGCCGCATCTGAACAGTATCGCAGAAGCCGAAGCTAAACTTGAGGATTTGCTCAAACGCCACAGCGAAACCGATGCGGTGGTTATTGCACTGCGCGAAGAGATCAAGCGGCTCAAGAAAAAAGTCGAGCAGATTCCCTTTATCGACACTTTTGACTTGCGCTATGACAACCGCATAGACAGGCCCAAACCGTCCACGCAAGCGGTTATGTTCTGCGTTATGGATGTCTCGGGCTCCATGGGGCCTGAGGAAAAGGACATGGCAAAACGATTCTTCATGCTGCTGTATCTATTTCTGACCCGCACTTATGAAAAAATCCAGGTTGTCTTTATTTCGCATCACACTGAAGCCAGCGAAGTGGATGAAGAAACCTTCTTTTATTCCAGGGAAACCGGCGGCACAGTAGTATCCAGCGCACTCAATCTGATGAGCAAGATCATTCAGGAGCGTTTCCCGACCTCCGAATGGAATATTTATGCGGCACAAGCCTCGGACGGGGATAACTGGGATAATGATTCAAAAGACTGCACAAAAATACTGTCCGAGCAGATCATGCCTTATATGCAGTATTACGCTTATATCGAGATCACCGAAGACAGGCATCAGAACCTCTGGCATGAATACCTGACTCTGAAAAGTCAATGGAGCAACTTTGCCATGCAACGTATTGCCGGGGTAGCCGATATTTATCCCGTATTCCGTAAACTTTTTGAAAAGCAAAGCGCATGAACAGAAAGCCACTATCAGAAACATCGGAATGGACATTTGAGCTGATAGAAAAATATCACGCGGAAATAGCCCGAATCGCCAATAACTTCGGTTTGGACACCTACCCTATTCAACTCGAAATCATTACCGCCGAACAAATGATGGATGCTTATGCCTCGGTCGGCATGCCCATCGGATACAGCCACTGGTCGTTCGGCAAGGAATTCGTCAAAAACGAGAAGCGCTATAAAAGAGGCCAGATGGGGCTGGCTTATGAAATTGTGATCAATTCCAATCCATGCATTGCTTATCTCATGGAAGAAAACAGCATGACCATGCAGGCATTGGTTATCGCGCATGCCGCTTATGGGCATAATTCCTTTTTCAAAAAGAACTATTTATTCAAGACCTGGACCAGTGCGGATTCCATTATCGACTACCTGCTGTTTGCCAAAAACTATATTGCGGACTGCGAGGAGCGTTATGGTGAAGAACAGGTTGAGGCCATCCTCGACTCTTGCCATGCCTTGAAAAACTTCGGCGTAGACCGATACAAACGCCCATCCAGATTATCCTTGCAGGAAGAACAGGCCCGTCAGAGAGAGCGCGAAGCCTACCTGCAATCTCAGATTAACGAATTATGGCGCACCATACCCGCCAGGGAAATGCCGCGCCATGACGCTGAAGAAGTACGGTTCCCCGAAGAGCCCCAGGAAAATATCCTTTACTTCATCGAGAAAAATGCGCCGTTCCTGGAGCCCTGGCAGCGTGAAATCATTCGCATCGTACGCAAAATTTCCCAGTATTTTTATCCGCAGCGACAGACCCAGGTGATGAATGAAGGCTGGGCCACTTTTTGGCATTATACGATTCTGAATCAGCTTTATGATGAAGGGTTGGTAACGGATGGTTTCATGATTGAATTTTTGCAATCGCATACCAATGTGGTTTATCAGCCGCCCTTCGACAGCAAGTACTACTCGGGCATTAATCCCTACGCGCTGGGTTTTGCCATGATGAGCGATATCCGCAGAATCTGTGAGAACCCGACGCCTGAAGACAAACACTGGTTTCCGGAAATGGCCGGCAGCGACTGGAATAAAACGCTGCATTTCGCCATGCAGAATTTCAAAGATGAGAGCTTTATCAGCCAGTATCTATCGCCCAAGGTTATTCGCGACCTTAAACTGTTCTCTATTATGGATGACTATAGGGAAAGAGAAATCGAGGTGACTTCCATTCATGATGAACAAGGTTATCAATATATTCGCCAGGCATTGTCGGAACAATACAACCTGGGCAGTAACGAACCCAACATCCAGGTCTATCATGTCGATCGTAAGGGCGATCGTTCGCTGACTTTACGTCATACTCAATACCACCGTATGCCGCTGGCCCAAAGCGCAAATGAAGTGCTAAAGCATGTCGCCAGGCTCTGGGGATTCGATGCCCGGCTTGAAACACTTGCTGAGGATGGTTCGGTACTTGCCACCTTTGAATGCAATCTTTAGTTTTAGCTCCATCCCGCATCAACTTTGGCCAGCCAATGCAATAACCACTGGCTCTACATGTATTTTTAAACGCTTTGTTGCCGCGATGACTCGATCAATCATCAGGATGTGTTTAGAAAGGGCTTGGGCGCGTACTGCTGCGGCCTGAAAGCCCTTGTGATTTTTATGGAAAACTTACGCTCTAAATTTTTGATCTAGGTACATCAAACCTGATCGGAATAGTTACGTTGAGAAAATAATCGGGTGATTCCTCTGTCAACCCAACACCACCCAATACAGAGAAAAACAGGTTGCGGCCAATGGTTGATGAAGCGCCTGCAGTAAAGGCGCTTACAACGCCATCGCTGCCTGGTATTTTAATATTGTTAAGCTTGGTTTCCTGAAGAAATGCCTGCTGCAAACCGATATTTAAAGATGTCTGTGGACTGGCTGCCAAAATTGCGTTGACAGCAAATTCAACTTGATCGCCCGGCTCTATGCCTTCTGCCTTTAAAGATGTTTTGTAAGCTACTCTTCCGGTGAACGCCAATGGATCTTGGCGTTTTAGGAATGTCAGTGATCCGATGAAATCATTAAATCCGATTCCCGTAAGAATATTATTGTCTTCAATACTGCCAGTCGCCGAATCCCATGTAATTCGACCTATCACATCCGGAAGCCAATCCGTTTCATGCATTAAAGTTTTGGCTAGGCCGACACTGACATCACCGAAAGTTGAAGCGCTCTCTTTCATATTGCTAGGGAACAATCCCGGCGCTGAGAAAGTCGCATCTTCATTAATAAACCGGCCAGGAACACGCACCTCAAGCTGAGATTCAAAAGGCAAGCCAACCAAGATATTTGCACCCGCATCGATTTCATCCCGGCGGATACGTTGATTTGCTGTTACAGGCCCTATAGGAGACCTAATTAAAAGAGGCGTATCATCTTCTCTTCGTGTATAGGTAGCAAATGGCTGAATTTCCGCCTGACCAAAGGGTAACAGCAAAGCGCCGGTTTGAACCAATGTTCGTTCCAATGCACGTTGAGCTGCATCTTCATCAATTTCAAAACTACCGGGTGCCGCACTGGCTTGTTGTGTCTTGACCGGAGCTTTTTGAACTTGCGCCTGATTTGCAGGCGACTTTGCCAGTGTGGCGGCAGGACCGCTGGCGACAGCAGGCCGATTGGCCTCAGGGGCTGCGGCGCGCTGTTCCAAAAGTTGCACTCTACGCTGAAGATCAGCGATTACTTGATCCCGTTCAGCGATTTTTTGTATAAGTTGATCCTGCAGGCTAGAGTCCGATGTTTTATCTGCCGCATACCCCCAACTCGATACCAGCATCCCTGTGCCGATCATCAAGATAAGCCCTGGTGAAATTCTCCAGGGTTGTTGAATGGAGCGTTCCGATGCTTTCATTCGATTATTATTATTTTTAGGGTCCATTATTTACCTAATTATCTTGTCATAACAAACTCGTGTGGCTGAGGCTGCAAGCGATTGGGCGGCTCAGCTCCATCAAGCCTAGTAACTACAAAACCGACCTTGCCTATTTTAGGAAAATCGATTCTCATCTTTTCAAACATATCAACAAGCATTGTCCGGTTACCCCATGCAGGATCGGCTAGCAGCACGCGGTTGTCCTGTATCCCACGAAAGATAACAAAATGGTTATAACCCATGACATTTATCGGAACAATGATTGGAGCCTTTTTAATGAGGTCATCGAGCGTGAGTTTACCATAACCGATCCCTTTATAACCATGACCATCCGCATAACGCTTAAGGTCCAGCAACGAGAAACCTTGTCGAATATTGACCAATATTGGATTCTTGATGTATTCATCTCTGTTCATAAGCTCTTTTGCAACCTCTTTTTCCGTTACAAAATCGCCATGCTGATAATTTAATAACGTTGTTAAAGCTGCAGCCCCACAGCTTAGGTCCCATTGTTGTATAACAACATTTTCGTGCCGCATTTCTATCAGCGACTTCACAGAGCGGGCTTCAGAAGCGCCTGAAAAGCTTCCTATCAGACACACCAACAATCCCAGTTTTTTAGCCATTAAACAATCCATATATGACAATGTGATTAATTTTTTAATGCGCTGGCTTATACCAGAGATACTATTTTTTTTAAGGGAAATGAGATTTGAATCAAAACGCTTCAGCATAAATATAAAGATCGAAACAGGAATAATCTTGGGAAAAATTGAATAATAAGCGCTTTTTTATAATTATATAAAAAGCATTTCCATATCTGGTTGAGTTATTTCCATTTTAGCTTTCGGATAGAGTTAGGAGAAATTGTTTTCTATACCCAATATTACGCAGTCAATTGGCTCATCCATTATAGGTAATTCAAGCTCGAATTTACCTGGAAAAATGGTTTGCAATACTTTAAATCCTATTATAAGGTGTAAATACCTACCTACCTAATTCATGGCTCCCACACCAAGAATGGAAACTATAAGTTATATAACACTAGCCAATATTTTCTTTCTTTATAACTGATGTTACGCCGTTGTAGGGTCGAATTCATTCGACCCAAAACGATTCCACTCCCTTCGTAGATTGACTGCCTTAACCCATGCCCTCCGAGACTCAAATACCATAATGTTTGCAGTAACACTACTATAGAACATAGATCGATTCGTGCGTAACGTCAGTTATGTAACTAAACCAGAGAACTATTGATCCCTGTTTAGCCAATACCATTCCTCGACAACCGGATTGGCACGGCGGCCTTGTTGTTCGGGGGGATAATTTGTTGCCAAATAAGTCAATATTTCCCGTTCTGTTTCCGCAGGCAGTTGACGTAATCCTTGGGTATTTTGCATCCAGCGGATCGTTTCCAGCCAACCCTGGCGGGTCGCTCTATTTTGAATGATCAGTTTTGCCGAATGACAAACGGTACATTCTGTTTTTACCGTTTCAAATCCCTGATCGATGATCAAGCCTGTTTCAGCATCTATGTTCTGTTGCGCCATCAACTGCGGCACAAAACATAACAGCAGGAAGCAAATTTTAGCCCTAATGAATAATCTCATGCCTCGCCTGCCTAAATCACTTTAACAGCAATGCGATGACAGGCATTATTCAGATAGCCTTTCGGGTTCCAGCCCGGTACAACTATGGGCTGCATTTGTCCCGCACTATCTGTCGCCCTGGCCCAGACCTCATAATAACCCGGCCCGGGAAAATTCAGTTCCGTCCGCCAATGCTGCCAGGCCAACCGGTTTTTAGGCGCTTGCAGACTGCTGCGCTGCCAAGTCATGCCGAAATCAATCGAAGTATCTACCGCCGATACGCTCAAGTCTCCGGCCCAGGCATGGCCTCGCAAAGGCAGTTTCTGGCCGGCCTTGATCATGGCGCCTGTTTTTGGATACGTGATCAGCGATTTGACCGGCATGGATTCGATAATGCACATATCCTTTTCCATAACCTTCTCCCCCGGCTCGACGGGATGGCATGGCAGTTTATAAGACAACCCGGTCATTTTCGCGCCATCATGGACTTTATTACGCACGACGATTTTACTGAGCCATTTTCCGGACGTGGAACCCGACCAGCCTCCGCAAACCAGCCTCAGCGGATGCCCGTTCATGACGGGCATATCCGCGCCATTCATGGCCCAGGCGATCAGCGTTTCATCTTCCAGCGCCTTGCTCATCGGCACGCCTCTCGATATCGGTTCAAGGCCGGATTTGCCGCTGATGTGGGTATCGCGCCCGTAATAGCCTATATAAACCGCATCATCCTTGATGCCTACCGATTCAAGCACATCCCGAAGACGCACGCCGGTCCATTCGGGGCAACCGACAGCACCGACCGTCCACTGACCTTCAGGGACCGGCGGATTAAACTCGCTTCTGCCATTACCGGCGCATTCGATCGTTAATTGATAGGTATAATGCTTGAATTTACGTTTCAAATCTTCAAGGCTGAACTGGGCGTGGGATTTGACGGATTCGCCTTCGATGCGCAGCATCCAGGCGGCTGGATCAATGTTTTCAGGAGGAATGCCGTTATTGCGGATGAATAACTTATCGGCCGGCGTGATTAAATCATCCAACAGATGAGCCGGCGTTTCCGCATTGACAGGCCTATCGTTTATCACGATCAGGCCGGGATGTTTGCCGGCAATGCGGAAAGGCTCATCGGTATCGGCGAAAGCGGCCGGTATCAGCCCACTTGGCATATAATCGGCAAAAGGGATATTGGCGCCTAATGCCGCACTCATAGCCCACAATCCGCTTTTCTTCAAGAACCCTCTTCGGGTAATGGGATGGACTTCCCTTCCCCAAATTAATTGATCAGCTTTTTCAGGATTCTCTTTATACAGTTCATGAATACCTTTCGAGACGTTATGATTTTTCATGACTGATCCTTCCAGCCTGCTAAACGAAGCTGAAGTTAATTCTTGGATATGGGCATTGTTACCCTTTCCCGAGTAAGGAAAAATAAGTCCCAATACCTATATCCTTTAAGCCAATGAGCAGGTATCAGCGTCTATGGTTGCTTTGCCAGATAGAAACCAGTACCCAGAAAAATCCCAGAGTCGCACATGTAAAGCCGAGAAACGCGAAGGCCTGAATACCGAATATATAAGGGCCTCTTTCTATCGTCGTGATAATGGAGGAGCCGATAATCAGCGCGGCGGTTATAATGCCCATGGTTAACCGGCTCATGGCATTATCGTTCTTATTGACGTAATAATCGAAATGTTTGATGTTGATATCGACCTGGAAAGAGCCTTTGCGCGAAGCATGCAGCAGTTTGCGCATATCTTTCGGCAAATTGGATACCATATCGGCAAAACTGACCAGATTCCGCCAGCCGCGTCTGGTGATGGCTTCCGGCCTGTAGCGGTCCATCATGATTTCCTGAAGATAGGGCGCCGCGAAAACCAGCGTATTGAACTCAGGATTAAGGTGTCTGCCGAGGCCGTCCAAAGTAATATAAGCCTTGATCAGCAGGGCCAGATCCGCCGGCAGAATCAAGTTATGGTCCCTTAGCAACGCCATCAGGTCGGTCATCATGTCCGTCAGACTCAGATCCTTGACCGCAAGCGAACTGTACTGATCGACAAACGCTTCTATCTCCACGGTAAGCGCCTGTTCATCCACCGTCGGATTGTCCGACCAGTCTTCAAGAATCTCAACCACCCTGGCAGGCGCATGGTTGACCATGCCGTACAATAAACTGACTACCTGCTCCCGGCGCTCTTCGGTCAAACGGCCGATCATGCCGAAATCGATGAAGGCCAGTTTATTGTCGCGCAGGTAAAACACATTGCCTGGATGCGGATCGGCATGAAAAAAGCCGTCTTCCATGATCATTTGCATGACGGCCTTCGCGCCGCGATCAGCCAGCAGTTTTCTGTCAAGTCCGTCTCTCTCCAGGGACTCCAGATCCCTGCCGGGTATGCCTTCAATGTATTCCTGGACATTCAGTCTCTCGCAGGTCCACTGCCAATAAACTTGGGGAATCCTGATATTCGGATCGTTGCTTAAATTGAGAGCGACCTGTTCCGAATTTCTGCCCTCGCTGGCAAGATCGAGTTCCCGGCGCAAGGACTGGTTGAACTGACGCAGGATATTTCGCGGATGAAAACGCCGAAGCTCCGGCTCTTCGGACTCGGCAATATCTACAATGCGTTGCAAAAGCCGCAAATCGGCTTCGATGATTTTGCGCAAACCGGGCCGGCGAACCTTTAAAATAACCGGGGTTCCATCCTTGAGAAGGGCTTTATGAACCTGTGCTATGGATGCGGCTGCCAGCGGTTGCCTGTCGACATAGGCAAAAGCCTCGTCAATGCCGCCTCCGATATCTTCTTCAATCTGTGGCAGCAATTCTTCAAATGGGATGGGAGGCGCCTGATCCTGAAGCTTCTCAAACTCTGCGATGTAAGCGGGTGGGAATACGTCGACACGGGTAGCCATAATCTGCCCCAGCTTGATATACGTGGGCCCCAAATCCTCGAGCACGCGTCTGACGCGTTGCGGCGTATCGAGCCTGACATATTCTTCCACATACTGCCAATGCAGCACTCTTCCGGCTTTCTCCAGCGCCTGCCCCATGCCCAGGACGCGCACAAAGCTGCCGAATCCATAACGTATCAGTATGGTTGCTATATCCTGAGCGCGGCCCAGATCCCTGGCAGCGCTTAACATTTGCCATAGCATGTATTACGCCGGCTTTATTTTTTGGCTTGCGATGAACGCAGGCTTTCAGCGATACCTGCCAAAATGCCGCCGCCAATCTCGGCTAATGCGGAAGTTGCCGCCATCGCGCTCGATATAAGCGAGCCTGTGCTGAACTTCGGCAAATCCTTCAGCGCGTCCATGGCGATGGAGGCCTGCTCGCCGACCGCCGTTCCGCTTTGTCGCGCGTGCGTCGTAAAATCATTGACGATGTCGGCAACAATTTGATTACTGTCTTTGGCAATTTTCTTCACCGTATCCAGAAACATCGTTTCCAGTTGCTGTATATCGTCAGCGGCCTTGTTAAAATCATAATGAGAATAGTCGCTAACCTTAGAAGCCGCTTCCTGAATAGCCAGTTTCGAGGCTTCCGCGGCTTTCGCCAAAGCATCATCCAAGGCCGAGACGGCCTGCGTGAAAGCCTCTCTGGAGTGTTCGCCCTGACTTCCTATGGCATCGCCAATACCTTTAGCGACAGCATCAGCCACTTTGGTAATATTATCCATATCCAGTTGCCGTGCCGTCAGCGCTTTCAGGGTAATATCCTTAACCCGCTGGTAAATATCGGAACCCGAATCGACCGCGTCGCGGACTGCCTCTTGTACATCTTCTTGCTGATTGAATTCAGTCATAGCCGTTCTCCAAACGCCTGTAAAATTAAAATACCCTTTTATTTTTTAGAAAGTGAAGACGCGCTAGGGTTCATAGTGATGTAAATACAACTCATGCAGGCTTCTATCCCTGCTCATCGGAAAAAACACCTACTCCAGTTCTATCCCGCCCTTGATATTGTAAGTCAGGTCTATGGCAGGAATATTAAGCGTCATCGAGACATCGAGCGTCTCTGATCCATCCAGTTTTCCGGCTTGAATTGCCTGGGCGACAGCATGCTCAATTTCCCGCTGCGATGACACGCCGACTTTCTTGAGATATTTCCTGATTTCCATATTAAAAGTATCTTCGTTCATTTCGACCTCCGTGGATCAAACTGCGAAATTATATACTTCGTTGACGGATTATCCTGCAAGCCGCGTTTAATCGTATTTAATATATTTGAATCGCGGATCGTCAGGCGTGCCTTGCAAAGCACCGCCTTCCTTGCCCGGCTGCCAACCTATCACTTCCTCGATTTTTCTGGCCAGTTCAAAATCCTTATTGGTAATACCTTTAGCTTCATGATTCATTAATTTAACGATCACAAAGGCATAGGAAACGCTGAGATCGGGATGATGAAAAGCTGCCTCGGCCAGATGCCCGATAGTATTCACAACCATCAACGTCGCTTTCCAGCCGCTGGTTTTGTATTTGCGGCGAATCCAGCCGTTTTCAAGATACCAATGCGGCAACTCTTCTTTCAGTCGCGCTTCTACTTCAGCATCGGAATAAGTTTCTTCTTGTTTGCGTTCTCTCCAACCCATGTCAGTCTCCTCTCTCTATTTGACTATCAACTGATATTACGCCGTTGTAGGGTCGAATTAATTCCACCCAGGACAACCGGGATATACAGGCAATGCGAATACCGTAAAGGGCACAAGTGAATTCGCATCTACACGGCATACTAAAACAGCACATAGTCGATTCATGCGTAACATCAGTTATCGATTTCAGGTTATAAACCAAAGTTAAAAAACAAACCAGCAATTAAATCCGGAGAACTATCGGGCCAAGCAAATCGCAGAATCCTTTGAGTGATTTTTATATATTTTCGTTGCATTAACAAAAACCTAGGTAATCGGCCCAATTGCACCATTTTGATCTATCAGAAACAATAGCGTCCGTTCAATGTTAACTTTAGCAAAAAACAAGTTAACTTCAGTTTAAGCAATAAAGGACGGCTTTATGTTTAATAATAAACTGATAAATTTCATCAACTTACTGATCAGCATCAGCACACTGATGCTGCATTTTCTGATCAAAGAACTATCTTCATCTTTAAAACGTACCAAAATTCGACCTCTTAACCGCCTGCCCTTGCCCGAGAAGCAGGATGAAGGCGTATAGAACAGGTCTTTTCCTGAGATAATCAGGCTGCCTGCCTGATACCGAGATTCCGATGAGGCTAAGAAGCAAATCTTAAGCCTCATTGACCTTCCGCCCCTCCCGGACCTTCCGTTTCCGGCTCAAGCTGACTGGCTCCGCAACCTTTCTGATAAAAAATAAGCGACGGCGGGAACGGAACAACATCTATATTTAATGTTGTTTCCTCTTGAAATGCATCAATGGGAACCGTCACAGCGCTCCGGAAATTTTTAGTCAGTTGTGTGGCCAGTTTCCGCTGCGCATCATCCTCTCCCAGAGAAAAAGGGTCTTCGGCGAGATTAGTAGCCTGAACAGCTTCATCCAAAGCATTGATCGAGAAGGTCTGTATTTTATTTTCGAAGTCAGCGAAGACTTTCGGACCTCTCTCGCGCTTGATACGTTCTATGTCGTCGGCATCTGCATAGACCAGGAACACGCCTTTAACGCCTTGAAAATCATTTTTGCAGATACCACCGTCCATGATTCTGACCAGTTTCAGGGTTTTATCATCTTTGACGATCGTAAGCGGCGGATTTTGGCCGGACATATCAACCGTGCTTTCAGGCACGGCTGGTGTTTCGGTGGTTGCAGGCGTCTCGCCCTCTTTCTCCTCTTTGACTTCTTTAGTTGCACATGCGGCCAGCATAATAAATAGCATACCTGTCAAAATTTTTACGCTTGCCTTCATTATTTCTCCTTTTGTTATTGTTAGAGGCGACGAGTAATCCGTCATATTATAATATTTAAGGAACATTTAAGATAAAGTATAGATGAGCTATTTAGTCAAATAGCTTTGATAAATTGCTTGGCTTTTTAGAGCGTTAACCTGCCGTCACGATAATCGCGAAAAGCCTGTTCAATTTCTTCATGCGTATTCATGACAAAAGGGCCGGATTGAACGACAGGCTCCCTGATCGGGCTGGCAGCCAATACTAAAAACCGGCAATCGTAACCGTGCGTCTTCAATTCAATATCGGTGCCCGGCGTCAGCAAGCCAAGTTGACCTTCTGTCAACGAATTGTCCGAATCGCCGACATTAAGATCACCCTCATAAACATAAATCAAGACAGTCTGCTGTTCACCCACAGGGATATGAATATCTTGGCCTTCAGCCAGCAGGACGTCGAAATAAAGCGGACGGGTGGCAACACCCGTTACCGGCCCTGTTACCTTTCCGGAGTCCGATATAAACTCTCCGGCGATCACTTTGACATAGGCGCCATCAGCAAGCGGCACGACCGGAATCATTTCAGCGCCGAATTCCTGGTAGTGCGGCGGTTTCATCTTTTCGCTGGCCGGCAGGTTAATCCATAACTGAAAGCCGTGCAGCCGGCCCTGTTCCTGCTCGGGCATTTCAGAATGGATAACGCCGTGAGCCGCTGTCATCCACTGTACAGAGCCGGGCTTCAAATGACCTTCATTACCCATGTGATCGCGATGGCGCATCGCACCTGCCAGCATATACGTGACCGTCTCAAAGCCCCGGTGCGGATGTTCGGGAAAGCCGCCGATATAATCGTCAGGATTATCGGTGCAAAATTCATCCAGCAGGATGAACGGATCGAGCAGATCCTGCCGTCTACGGCTTATGCAGCGCTTGAGCTTGACGCCGCTGCCGTCGGATGTGCCGAATGCGGTAATAGTATCTGCAAGTTTTCGCGTCTTTTCTGTCATGACATTGGCCTTTTCAGTCATTACCGGTCTGAGGGCAATTCTTCCAGGGATTGCCGCTGTTTACGCGTAGACTGTAGGCCTGAACTTTTGTTCCGGCAACCGGCTAGCCATGATCAGCTCTGGAATGTCCACAGCAAAGCGCCCCAGAGTATAAAAATGACGCCGCCCGCTTTACAGATAACGGCCGACTCGACGGGCAGCCATTTCTCGGCAATAACCAGCAGCGTAATCAGCGCCATGGCCGGCAGATTCATAACGCCGACGGCGAACATGACCAACATCTGTGCCCAGCAGCAACCCAGGCAGGCCGCCCCATGCCTGAGCCCCATGATCAGAGCGCCTGAAACGCCTTCGCGCCATTCATTCAACAGAAAGCCCATCGGGGACTTACAATGCGTCAGGCAAGCGTTTTTTATCGGCAGAAACTGGTAAATGCCGGCCAGGAACAAAACGCCGACCGCCAGTACAGTGCTTTGGTTGTCCATCATCGGCGACAGCCAGGACCAACCATGAAACTGCCATTGCAGCAGTGTCAGGACGCTGCTGAACAGAAACCAGATCATTAAATAGGCCAAAGTAAACAGATAACTGAGCCGATAGTGCTTTATCGTACGCTGCCGGCAAACACGATGAAAAGCCAGGATCATGGGAATAACGGACGGCAGCATCATGGCCGCCATCATGACCGCCCACATGCTGTAAACCAGCGCAAAGTCCGCAACGCGCCAGGCCGCCGTATCGGAGGGCGGCATCCACATCTGCGACATAGGCAGTGAGAGCATCTGCCAGTGCTGATAGAAGAGCCAGCCCCAGGCGACAAGAATCACCGCCAGTAAAGCCGCCAGAATAGGTATTTGGGCTTTAAACAAACTGCTAAGGTGTGTAGGTAAATGCCGAGAAATAGCCGTTGCGCTCGGAAAACGTCCAGTCCTTGTCATAATCCTGATAACGATAATGCTTTGACCGGCTGACAATGGACGGATGGCTCGTCACCACGCACAAAGGCGGATTGTTGATCGTTGCCGGGCCGCCGGATATGCCCGCGATGCTTTCAATCTCGGCCTGGGCGATGCCGGGAATGGTCAGCTGCCGGCTGACGCCCTGCCCCTGATAATCGATTTTCACTTTTTTGACGCCCAGCATCTCGCCGACAAAGCTGGTCAGAACAGCCGGATGACCGCCCCTCTGGCCGCTGAAAATCTGCACGATTGCATCGAACTGACTGTCGCTTGCGCGTTCATCGACATACAAAGCCGCCTGCCAGCCGCCGTCTATCATCAGTCCCGGCGCATAGCAGGCCAGCGCGACATTCAGTCCGTCCAGCGATTGCCCGTCCAGATGCCCCTGGTCGATATGCCAGGCCACCAGCAGCTTGCAATCGCCCTCGCTGGGCGGTTGCAGCCAGACACAGGGACAGGCCGTTTTACAGTTGCAGGTTTCAAAATAATCGCCTTGCAAGGACCAGTTTTTCGTTTGCGGCATAACACTCTCCTAAAACGGTTCTTTGAACGGGCGCAGATCCAGCTCGTGCGTCCATGCGCTCGGATGCTGCTCATGAACAGCCCAGTAAGTCTGAGCAATCGCTTCCAGCTGCAACAGCCCTTCCTTGCCCTTGGCCTTGACGTAATCCGGAAATTGCTGCCGGGCGCGGTCGCCGTCGATGACACCGTCGATGACGGCATGCACAACATGGATGCCCTGCGGCCCGAATTCCCGCGCCATGCCCTGAGCCAAGGCCCGTACACCGGCTTTGGCGCAGGCAAAAGCCGTAAACGGCGGCTTGGCCCGCAGTGAGGCCGTCGCGCCGGTAAAGAACAGCGTGCCCTGCTTTCTGTCCTTCATAGCATTCACGGCGGCTTTGCCGAACAGGAATGCGCCCAGGCAGTTCTGCTGCCAGAGCCTGGTAAAGGTTTCCTCATCGGTTTCCAGCAAAGGCGATGGGATATTGCTGTCTACATTGTAAGCAGCAATATCGATCTTAAACCCGCCCAACTGCGCCATCTTGAACAAATGCTCGACATCGCGTCCGACAGTGGCATCGGCAATGACGGGAGTAGCCGAGCCCCCCTTTTGCCGGATCGCGTCGGCAACGCGCTGCAGCTTATCCTCGCTGCGGCCGGCGATAAAAACGTGCAAGCCTTTTGTGGCGAAATACCTGGCGAGTGCCGCGCCGAGTCCTTGCTCGGGACCAACACCAATAATAACGGCTGAACATGGCTGCACTATTTTACTCTTCCCGCTTCGGTTGCCTCAGGCACTTCGATTAATTTCCCCGATTTCACGTCATAGATATAGCCGTAAACCGGAATATCGGACGGAACCAAAGGATGCGACTTAATGCGTATGACATCTTCGAGCACGCTTTGTGCCTGGTCTTTAATGGTCAGCCAGTCGATATACTTGCCTTCTGCCGAACCCGGACCTTCGCAGCAATCATGCCAGCCGTTCGCATCGATGGAGGCGGTTTTCAGGCTGCTGCTCAGCAGATCACGCATGATCTCGTCGTTAAACGTC
>NZ_JADMKV010000070.1 GCF_015476545.1 Methylobacter sp. BlB1
CACATCGTGATGCCGCAGGGAAGAGGAGGAGTCCATACCATTATCCTACGAGCTGGTTATCATGGAAGATATAACCACTTTGGATTTTCGACAAAATGCCGTATGTATTACGTTATATTTTAAAGAGCAGAAAGTGATAAAAGAAGAAATTCTCAAATTAGTGACATGGCGAGATTCAAAGGAAGCTAAATTTGAATGCTTCTCACCAATGTTTGAAAAAAATGTAGACGTTTATATCCTCACGAATAATGACCGCACTATCGCCGACAGAAGCTTCCAGATCGTTAACGATTTTCTAACAATTTCTCACCAGCACATTGAAAAAATTAAAAATTTTTATGGGAAGATTGCAAGCTTAATTGTGAAGCTTCTAGTTACGGCTTTGATGTGCCTGATGGTAAAGATGAAGTTGAAGTCAATCATGAAGAATTCGGTGTATTCAATGGCACGGATGCTTTAGCAAAAAGCACACTTAAATACCTACTAATTTCTGAAGACGATCAAGAAAGCTACCCCAACAATTATGGCCATCTACAGTTTGACAATGAATGGAATAGTCACTTAACCACAGTTGTCATGAAAAACGGCGAAATCGTTGGATGGGGCGACAGTGGTCTATATCTAGGCGAGTATGAATAACCATCACAAATATAACCCATCGTTCATGTAGGACGCGCTAACGCGCGCCTCTTACCTCGCACGTTCAACGACAGCTTTCTGTATTGCAGCCGCCATTTAGCTGAAATTCTTGAATGTCTCTGAGTGGCACAACCAAGACAATCAGTCTTATTATTCACGATCCAAGCTCAAATTTAACCTTATCAAAGAACCTGCCAGGCCAGGTTCAGATTTCTACATCCCTAAAAACCGTATCGGTTATTTTTGTGATTCAGTTCACAAAAACGATAAATAACAGCCCATTCTTATTCCTGACTAAAATACTTGGTATATACTCCATAACAAGGGTTAACGAGAAATGCCCTTGTTTCAATAGCTGTTTAGTATGACGTTGAATGGCTAAAAATTATAAAAATTAGAAGTTCATATTAGGTAGGTAACATGTCACATGATTTTGACAAATTAACGCACTATGCCAAATCATTCAGCGAATTAACGCCTGAACGAGAAGCCTTGTTGATCAAGGTGGGCGAACAGATCAAACCCAAACTGGCCGGAATTACCGAAGATTTTTATCAACACCTGCTCACCATTCCGCAAGCATCCACTTTTCTCGGAGGGCGGGTTGAATCATTGAAGAAAACCCATACTCTCTGGATGGAAGGGTTATTTAGCGGGCCTTTCGATAAAACCTATACCGAACACATGTACAAAGTGGGCGATGTGCATGTCAGAGTCAATTTGCCGGTTGAGTTTATGGCGGGCGCCATGACCTTGATCAATCAACGCCTGATCGGCCTGATTGTGGAAACCTACGGTCATGATAAGGAATACTGCGCTCAGATACTGGTTGCGATCAATGCCGTGACCGGCATGTCGCTTTTGGTGATGCAACAGTCGTATCAGGCCGCCAGTCTGGCCGAGGAACTGGAAAAATTTCTCAAGATTTCCGGAATGAGCCGTGTATTGTTTACCAACCTGGCTAACGCTTACAAAGATAAATAGGAGATTTCAATGCGTTCAGATATGTTAGTTTCGGTATTGTCGGATTTGAGCGGCACTTCTGCGGATATTGAGGCGGCAGGCGTCATTTCGACCGACGGTCTGATGATGGCTTCGGTACTGCCGAATTCAATGGATGAAGACCGGGTCGGCGCCATGAGCGCCGCGATGCTGTCGTTGGGCGACCGTACCGCACAGGAACTGGTCCGTGGAGAATTGGAGCAGGTGCTGATCAAAGGCGATTCCGGTTATGTGTTGATGACTTATGCCGGCAAGGAAGCGGTGCTGACCGTAATGGCCAAGCCCAATGCCAAGCTGGGATTGATTTTCCTGGATGTCAAAAGAGCCGCCGGCAGTATCGCTGAATTGCTCTGATTGCCTTTAAGTGACCCAAAAATCCAACACCTGCTATAAGCATAAGAAATAGCCGGGTCTGTAATGTAGAGGCACGGATTCAATGTATCGGGAAGCCGTAGATTGGATTGATGCGAAAATCCATTCTACGGCGCTTTGATAGGGATTAGCCTTGAAAAGAAACCGAAGCGCTGATTGAAGCAGCGGTTTAGTCTGCCAGAGAAAGGCCGCTAGGCACTTTTTTGGGCGCGGTAGATCTGAGATCCAGGCTGCTAGGGTCGGTCAGGGCATGTAAATAATCCAGCAGCAGCTTGACTTGTGCATCTGTAAGCGCAACCGGATTGATTTCTATGCTGTTCGCCAGGTTGAAGCGGCTTGTTGCGTCGTTATGAACAATAAAGTCCTGTTCATCCAGATCCGAGCGGGACGGCAGAACGGCTTGGGAGACGTCATAGTCCTCAAGGCTTTGCTCCGGGTTCAGATGGTGTCTGACCACGGCTTCCAGAGTATTGTAAGCCCCGTCATGCCCCCATGGGCCGGTCAGCGCTACGTTGCGAAGGCTAGGGGTTCTGAATTTATACCGGTCATTGGCATCGCCTGTAACCTGCTCCCTGCCATAATCATCATGCCCTTCAAGGCCATCGCCTTTCCCGGGACCAATTTGCGGCATGCCCAGTGCATGAAAGGCATGATCCGTTTGGAATTTTCCTGAATGACAGCTGGCGCATCCCGCCTTATTGAAAATTTTCATGCCTTCCACGGCGTTTTTGCTCATTGCGGCCGTTTGCCCCAGCATATAGTAGTCGTAAGGGCTGTTATCGGCTCTGTACGCGGCGGCTTCGAAAGCGCCGATGGCATTGGCAATATGAGAATAGGTCACCTGCTCAGGGACTTTCAGGCCAGGATAAGCCTGGGCAAAAAGAGTGCGGTACTCCTCAATGGCCATGACCCGCTGAGTCAAAAGATGCCACACTAGAGGCAAATTGCCGGCGGCGGCCGCATCCGCCACTTCATTTTCACCGGCTTGTCCGGCCATTTCCGTATTGGAGGTAGGAGGAAAAGCCGCCTGTGCAGAAAGCGCATTGTCCACGCCCAGCAGGAATGCACCGCCTGCCGGCGTTCTGAAGCCGCTTGGCGCAGTGCTGTCTTGTTCAACGCGCCCATCATGGAATATGCGGACAAATTCACTCGCGCCCAGGTTAAACACGAATGGTGCATTGCGGGGCACGCGTTCGTGTATGGCGTCACTGCCGGTTCCTGTGTCACGCATGATGCCCAACCCTTTGCCGCCTTCGCCCACGCCTAACGACAGACCGTCTCCGGTAGCGGCCAGGGGATGATGGCATGTGGCGCACGAGGTATTTTTGTTGCCTGACAAAATCTTGTCGTAAAACAGAAATTTGCCCAATTGCTCTTTGGCCGCGTTCCTGGCCGGAAAGTCGGTGTCATTGGCGGGGACGGCAAAAGTTAAAGACGGAGTCAAGGCCGATAGCACGAGCGAAACGGCGGAAACCATGGTCTTCAGTTTTAATCGGGAAGATAAAGCAAAATGTATCATCGTAATCTATCCGTTATTGTTAATAGAACTGCCATGAATGCGCGAGGGATACATTACATAACCGAATAGACTGATGAATTTGATTAGTTTAGTAATGCATAATTCGCATTACTAGATTAAGCAAACTCTATACCATAATAAATAAAACGGTATAAAACAAATGCAATATTGAAATATGCGGGGGGAATATTAATAAAACAGGTTAAATGCCTTATCCGTAATAGGGGATTTCACTGTTTTTTTCGTTGGATTTTCTAATCTATAGCCTGGCTTTAAAAATGAATGGAGCTTTTAAACAGGGTCAGATTTATTGATTAATAACCTTATACCGCCAAAACTATAAGCTGTTGCACGTGTATTTAATAATGGTCGCTGTGGTAATAAGGCGCGCTGTAATAAGTGCCGCTCTGGCTGTGCTTTAAAGCGCCCGTGCTTTCCAGATAATAGTAAGCTCCGGCTGCCAGCAACAATGCGGCCAGCACCGCAAAGCCGATTTTCCACCAGCTGTAGGGGCGCTCGCCCTGAACTTCGCCGGTGCGGCCATTGATGACGAACCGGTAGGATTTGTTCCGGTAACGGAACGCGGCGGACCAGACTGGCAGCAGGCAATGCTTGTAGGTCGTGGCGCTGTGACGCGTTCGGACCTGATGAATCCGTTGATGGTCGCCGCCGATGTCATAGGCGATGTCGCGGTAGATAACATTGTCCATGACCTGCTTGGCATGGTCGAAGCCCTCGTTCAGATCGACCTGATAAAACTCGCTGCGGAAACCGCTCAGATAGTTTTCGTCATAAGGGATCAATTGCTCCAGGTCCCAGGGTTGCAAGGCGTCCAGAATCTTGCGCGGCATTGACTTGCTGGCGCCGATCAGCACGTCATCGAAAAACCGGCTCACATGGCCGCTGACCGGCGTCCAGTGAATTTTCGGCACGCGCCTGGTTTCCGTAACGACTTCGTTATTGCGCGTTACTTGAACCTGCTCTTCAACATAATAGACATCGCCGCGTTCGCCGACGTAATCCGTCTCCGTATCACTGTCAAACGTCCAGTAAGGCAGGTAGACGCCGGTTAGTTTGGACTCGCTGCGCGCATATTTCTTGACGGCGTTGGGTGCAAACCACAAGCCGTCGATCCAGCGCCGGAATCGCTGGCGCGCTTCGGATTCATCAATGCGGAAAGGCAGCAGCGATTTCGGCTGTATGGGCTTGCTTTGTGTGGTGGCGGTAACGATCGGCGAGCCGCAGAAAGGGCATTCGCCGGCGTGAATGTTGGACTCAAACTGGAAACTGGCGCCGCATTCATTACAATGAACCTGCGGCTTGGCCGCCTCCGTGCGAGGTTCCGACAGCCGTCTTAGGGCTTCCTGCAGGTCGTACTCCTCAATGACGCCGGCGCGGTATTCAATATGATTTTCAAAGCCGCAGTAATCGCAGACCAAATGCGTCGTGCCAGGGGCGTATTTGAGCACGGCTCCGCATTGCGCGCACGGAAAGCGCCCCAGCGTTTGTCGGGATGAGGTTTTAGTTTTTAGCACTGATGAACTGATTATGATTTAGGCAGTGGCGGCGGCACCATCGCAAAGGCGCCGGCCAGCTCAGGCACCTGCTCGGCAGGCGTCCATTCCGCGAGGCCGGCATGCCAGATCAGGGTGGAACGGTTGATCTCGCCGCTGTTGATTTTCTGCTCAAGCACAGAGCGCTCGAAAGGTCCCTGTTGATGCCCGTCTATGGCGGCGTAATAAACGACCGAGCCGGGCAAGGGCGGCGGGGTTGCCGGCGACTGCTGCGAGAAGGCCTTGTTCATTTGATTGGCCACGGCAAACCCCATGCCCATGCCGATGCCTTCGTTGGCTGAGCCGGACGGATTCTGGGCCGCCGCGGTCATCGCTTCGGCGGCCTGATAATGCGTGTAGCGGCTCAGGTCGCCGATAATGCCCATGCTGGTGCGTTTGTCCATGGCCGCTTCCACTTCCGGCGGCAGCGAGATGTTTTCGACCAGCAGCTGCAGGACTTCCAGCCCGTAGGCGGAGAATTCCTGGCTAATCATTTGGGTAATGTAATTGCCTAATTCGTCGTAATTGGCGGCCAGGTCCAGGATCGGGATGCCCGATTCGCCGATAATATTGGCAAAACGCGAGACGATCAGGTTGCGCAGCTGATCGCTGATGTCGCCGGTCTGGAAATGCCCGCCGGTGCCGACGATTTCTTTGATGAACGTGAGCGGTTCCTTGATTCTGACAGAATAGGTGCCAAAAGCCCGAAGCCGCAGCGGCCCGAATTCCTTGTCGCGCAGCATGACCGGATTTTTGGTGCCCCACTTCAGGTCGGTAAAGCGGCGCATATTGAAGAAATACACTTCCGCCTTGAACGGGCTGGAGAAACCGTGCGGCCAGCTTTCCAGCGTAGTCAGGATCGGCATGTTGCGCGTTTCGAGCTGATAGAGCCCCGGCTCGTAAAAATCGGCCACGCGGCCTTCGCTGACCAGCACCGCCGTCTGCGATTCACGGACCGTCAGCATGGCGCCGTATTTGATTTCGTGGCCGTAGCGCTCGAACCGGTAGACCATCGTGTCGCTGGAATCGTCCGTCCATTCAATGACATCGACAAACTCGCCGAATAGCTTATCCAGAATGCCCACTGCGTTGCTCCTGTTTTAGAAAAAATGAATTCATATAAGAACCGCAAAGATATGAAGAGAGGTAGGCTGGGTTGGCAAACCCAGCATTTCGAAGCCGCCTATGCCGGGTTTGCCAACCCAGCCTACAGGAAACGACATAAATCTTCATGCTCTTCGTGGTAAAACCTCTAATTAACCGGCCGCCCTGGCATGCGCCGACGCCAATGTTTTGCGCAGTTCGGTTTCGCATTGCTCCAGTTGCACGACCGCTTCGCTGCGCATCTTTTTGCCCTGGTCGGCGATCTGCAGGCTTTCCTCTATCGTCGCGATCAGGGTTTCGTTGGCTTTCTTAACCGTTTCGATGTCGAACACGCCGCGCTCCAGTTGCTTGCGGGTTTCGGCATTGGCCTGTTTTAGGGCTTCGGCGTTTGCGGCCAGCAGTTCGTTGGTCAGATCGGTCGCAGCCTTGACCGTCTCGGCCGCCTGTGAGGAGCGGTAAACGGTCACGGCCGTCGCCAGTTGCTGACGCCACAGCGGCACGGTGTTGACGATGGTCGAATTGATCTTGTTGACCAGACCCTTGTCGTTTTCCTGCACGAGACGGATGCTGGGCAGGCTTTGCATTGAGACCTGCCGGGTCAAGCGCAGGTCGTGCACGCGCCGCTCCAGATCATCGCGGGCTGCGCGCAGGTCGCGCAGGTTCTGCGCGGCGAGGACTTCGGCCGTGGTTTCGGCTTTCCTGGCCTGCTCCGGAATGATGACTTCGTCCAGTTGGCGCAGCTTCTCTTCGCCGGCGGCGATATAGTCTTCAAGCGTATGAAAATAGTCGAGGTTGGCTTGGTAGAGCTTGTCCAGTGAGACGATGTCGGTCAGCAGATTGGTCTTGTGCCGCTCCAGCTTGTCGGAGATGGTATCGATCTGCTTGCGCACTTCTTCGTATTGCTGCAGAAATTTGACGACCGGTTTGGCCTTGCCCATCAGCCGGTCGAAAAAGCCCTGTTTCTTGTTCGGGTCGAGATCGTCGATCTCGAAACCGCGTATCGTCGCCACCATTTCGTTCAGGTCATTGCCGGCAGGGCCTATTTCCTTGTTCTTGACACCGTCCAGCATGCGGTCGGAAATCGTGGTCAGTTGCTCTTGCGCCTTGCTGCCGAAAAAAATGATCGATTGGGTATTGCTGATGTCGATTTCGCTCAGCAGCTTCTGGATCTGCTGCTGCTTCTCCACCGGCGCCTCGGCAAGCGGGACCATTTCAGCTTTTACGCCAGGGACAATCTCCCGGGCTGCGGAGCTGTCGGCCGTGCCGGTCGCTTGAGTTGTGGTGGATGCCTGCTGTTCAGTCATGATTAAATCCTCTAGGGTGTGATGGCGTTAAAGGATGCCTTCTCGTTTGAGCTGTGTGGCCAAAACTTCAATTTTTACATCCAGATCAAAAACATCCTCTTCCAATAACTTTTGATGCTGCTCCTGAAATGCCGATTCGATCGTTTCCAGCACATTGCGGAAGTTCTGTTCCAGCTCTTCGGATTGGGTTTGCTGATGGGTCTTGGCATAACCTTCAGTCACCTGTCGGGCGCCGTCCAGGTAGACGTTGAGGAATTTGCGCGCGCGGCGGATATCGCGCGGATCGGCCTCGATTTCGGCCAGAATGCTGTCGGCAATTTCGCAGATGCGTTCGATGCGCCGGTTGAGTTCGGTATTACGAATGCGGTCGTTGGCCTGTTCTATGCCACGGATGATGCGCGACGAATCCTCGAGCGTCTGCAGGATTTCATCCCGGGAATAGCCATGCGCGGCGACTATGTTTTTCTCTTTGCGTGGGTCGAAGCCGTAGCTCAGATACATGCCCAGAAAGGCGCCGCCGGCAAACAGGAGCGCTATCGGTAGCGGGCGTCCTGCACCGAGCCAGGCAATCATGCCGGTGGTCAATGCCGCTATGATGGCCGCCGTCATTTTCAGCGGCTTGGGCGGGCGGGCGATGCGGCTTTTTTCATAAACATGCTCGGCCTGCAGACCTTTGCGCAAGTACCAGGCGGCCAGCATATAAAGCGCAAAACCGACAGCGTTGACAATAACGCCCAGCAGATGGCCTTTGCCCAGCGCGATAAATGTCGCCGGAATCAGCGCCATCGGCAGAAAATAGAGCAGCAATCCGCGCGGGGAATAACGGTGCAGCGTGTCGGCGACAAACCGTTTGGGTTTTCTGAATTGATCCATTACCGGGCCTGCGTGCGGCTGGTCAAAGAGGCTTCAGCAGGAGCGCTGGAAGTTAAAGGCTCGGCCTTTACCAGAGAATGGCAGGTTGCCAGACCTATCGTGGCAACCAATACGATAAAACCGAGCAGTCTGCGTAATACTATGGGCATCGACCTCAACTCCCATTAATGTTAATTTGATCTTCATTATCCACTACAGTCATGACATCTGTAAAACAACGTATGGACTGTTTCTGTGACAGGGTTAAGCACCCTGAGTTTCCAACTATACTGGGGCCGATTTCCAGATTTTCAATGTTGAGCGCGACACACCTGCTTAAATGAAAAAGCCCGGCAGGATGATCCGACCGGGCTCATTTAATGGGATTGACGAAATACGGATTATTTCATCATTTCCTTTTTGAAATAGTTGTCCAATGTTTTGTTGGTCTCTTGGTTGTATTCATAAGCAGGAGCCGGTGCGCTGGGCGGCGCGACAACCGGCGCTGCAGGCTCTGCAACGGCGATGGGCTTGGCAGGAGGCGCTTCAGTCGTATCCAGGCGGAA
Organism: Methylobacter sp. BlB1; assembly: GCF_015476545.1. Lineage (GTDB taxonomy): Bacteria > Pseudomonadota > Gammaproteobacteria > Methylococcales > Methylomonadaceae > Methylobacter. Next base: position 8,912 of record NZ_JADMKV010000070.1, read on the forward strand.
CACGTCGCCGTAACTGGTATCGACATCAAAATCTTCCCAGATATAGACCGGATAAGCGATCGGTTTGGTAGGAATCGGAATCGTGATCAGATCGGCAACGCCGACGCCCAGACGCCCGGCCATGTTGACCACGCCTTTGAAGAGTCCGCCGACTATGCCATAGAAGACATTGCTCTGATTGGTCGTATTGATCATATTCTTGGGAATTTCCAGCCAGCCCGTCGTCAGGTTGGCAAACGCGGACGACGCTTTTCTGCCGACTTTGCCACCGTAGGTCGTCGGCTGTTGCGATTTGTCAATCAGCGGAGCGGCTGTATAAGACGTATCACCATAACCTTGTTGCTGCATGTCGGCCTGGGTTAGAGGGGTATAGGCCGTCAGCAGACCTGTTAATAATAGTGGGGCAAAAAAGCGGTCGATTCTAGTCATGTCAAGTCCTGCGCATTGGTTTAATAACTTACTCAAGTATAGCAGAGCTTTTTTAAATTATTTTTTGAACGCCTTCGCAAAAGCATTAGCCATCGAACCTTGGGTCTTTTGAGGTTCAGGGCCTTTCTGCCTGGGCTTTTTATCTGTTTTTGCAGAAGATCGTTCGGGCCTGGGCGTGGCTTCCGTCGGTTCTTTTTTCATGGTCAGCGATATGCGCTTGCGCTCGACATCGACTTCCAGCACTTTGACTTTGACCATATCGCCGGTTTTTACCGCGTCCCGAGGGTCTTTGATAAATGTGTCCGACAAATGCGAAATATGCACCAGGCCATCCTGATGCACGCCGATGTCGACGAACGCGCCGAAGTTGGCGACATTGGTGACCACGCCATCCAGCGTCATGCCCGGCTTGAGGTCGGTGATTTTCTCGACGCCCTCTTTGAACTGCACGCTTTTGAACTCAGGGCGCGGGTCGCGGCCCGGCTTTTCGAGTTCCTGCAGGATATCGGTCACGGTAGGCAGACCGAAGTGTTCATCGGTGTAATTGGCCGGGTTCAGCGTGCGCAGGAAACTGCTCTGGCCGATCAGGTCGCGTATCGATTTGCCGGTGCTTTCGATAATCGCTTCGACGACCGGATAGGCTTCGGGGTGCACCGCCGAGGCATCGAGCGGATTGTCGCCGTTCATGACGCGCAAAAAGCCCGCCGCCTGTTCATAGGCCTTGTCGCCGAGCCGCGGCACTTTCTTGAGTTGCTCGCGGTTGCGGAACGGGCCGTGCTCATTGCGGAACGCGACGATATTTTCGCTGACGCTGGCCGACAGCCCCGAGACCTGCTTCAGCAAGGCCACCGATGCGGTGTTGACGTCGACGCCGACTGCGTTCACGCAATCCTCGACGACGGCATCGAGACTGCGCGCCAGTTGCACCTGATTGACGTCATGCTGATACTGGCCGACGCCGATCGATTTCGGGTCGATCTTGACCAGTTCGGCCAGTGGGTCCTGCAGGCGCCGGGCAATCGATACGGCACCGCGCAGGGATACGTCGAGTTCGGGGAATTCCTTGGCGGCCAGCTCCGAGGCCGAGTAAACCGAGGCGCCGGCTTCCGATACGGTCAGCTTGGTGAATTTAAGCTCGCTGTGCCGTTTGATCACGTCGGCGACGAGCTGGTCAGTTTCGCGCGAGCCGGTGCCGTTGCCGATGCTGACCAGATCGACTTGGTACTGTGCAATTAGCCGGGCCAGCGTTGCTATCGACGCATCCCATTGATTGCGCGGCGCGTGGGGATAGATCGTGTCGGTTGCCAGCAGTTTGCCGGTCGGATCGACGATGGCGACTTTGACGCCGGTGCGGATGCCCGGGTCCAGGCCCATCGTGGCTTTCGGGCCGGCCGGTGCGGCCAGCAGCAAGTCTCTTAAGTTGCTCGCGAAGACGCGGATGGCCTCGAGTTCGGCCGCTTCGCGCAGCCGCAGTTTCAAATCCAGGTCGATGCGCGTGAACAGTTTGACCTTCCAGGCCAGACGGGCCGTTTCGGCTAGCCAGGCATCCGCCGGCCTGGCGGCGTTGGTAATATGCAGATGGCGCGCCACCAGCTGCGCGCACAGGTCATGTTCTTCTTTTTCTTCGGCGCCGGGTTTGAGCGCAATGTTCAGCAGGTCTTCATTGCGGCCGCGGAACAATGCCAGCGCGCGATGCGAAGGGATCTTGTTGATAGCTTCCTGGTAATCGAAATAGTCCTGGAATTTGGCCGCTTCCTGTTCTTTGTCCTTGACGACGGTGGCATGCAGGATGCCTTTCTGCCAGGTGCGTTCGCGCAGTTCGGCCAGCAGCTCGGCATCTTCGGAAATGCGCTCCATGATGATCTGACGTGCGCCTTCGAGCGCGGCGACGATGTCCGGCACGCCTTTGTCGGCATCGATATAGCCGGCCGCGATCTGTTCCGGAATCAGGCTGCGGTCATCAAGCAAAGCATCGGCCAAAGGTTCGAGCCCCGCTTCACGCGCAATCTGCGCTTTCGTGCGTCGTTTGGGCTTATAGGGCAGGTACAAATCTTCGAGCAGGGTTTTGGTATCGGCCTCACGAATGGCTTTTTCCAGTTCCGGCGTCAGCTTGCCCTGGGAGCTGATGCTTTCCAGTATGCTTTTGCGGCGTTCGTTCAGCTCGCGCAGATAAGTCAAACGTTCTTCCAGCAATCTTAGCTGGCTGTCATCGAGGCCGCCGGTCGCTTCCTTACGGTACCGGGCGATAAACGGCACGGTCGCGCCTTCATCTAGTAATGCTACGGCAGCGCTGACTTGTCGGCTGTTGACGGATAATTCTTCGGCTATACGTTGGATTACGTCCATTTTTTAAAATTTTGTTCGGTTTAAAAAAGAAGGATTGTAGCAGTATGTGGCACTGCAAGTATTTTAAGCCTTGGCAGCGAGTGAACGAGGCGGGCTGTTTGCAGATTGGGTCTGGATGATTCTTTGCTGGTCTCCCTGCAATACCAGACATGTCAGGATGCCCGATGCATAAGCCCCGGTGTCGATGCCTATACGATTAGGCAGCAGCTCAGGCTCATCAGTTATGGTATGGCCATGAACAATAATTTTTTCATAGGGTTTCTTTTCACTGACAAATTCACTGCGTATCCATAGCATGTTCTCCGGCTTTTGCCGGGACAATGAAAGGTCAGGATTGATACCGGCATGCACAAAAAAATAAGAGCCCAATGAATAAGAAAGCAAAGTGTTATTCAGGAACTGAAAGTGCGAGCGCGGCAGGTTTTTTAGCAACCGCTGTTGTATGGTTATGAAGTCTTCTCGTTGGGTCGGTATTTTAGCGTCACAGGCATTATAACTTGCTAATGTCGCTTGGCCACCATAAGTAAACCACGAACGGCCTACGGATTCTTCACGCAGGAAATCGAGCATAGTCTGTTCGTGATTGCCGCGCAAATAGACATATTCAATACCCGGCTGCACATTCTGCAACAATTCCTCGATGACTTCCCGGGATTGCATGCCTCTGTCGATATAGTCGCCCAAGTAAATCATGAGCACGCGGCCGGAAAAACCGGCTGCATCCCGTTTGATTTGACTCAGCAGTTTAACCAGCAGGTCATGGCGGCCATGAATATCGCCGATACAGTAAACGCGGGTGTTGTCGGGTAAAGCAGGCGTCGGGTAGGGTTTTGTTTTTAAGAATCTATTAATGAGTTGTTTCAAATTCTGCGACCATCTCTTTAAGAACAAGTGGATGACTATTGGTTAACAGAGCGCTAATGGTATCCATGTATAGCGCACTGTCAAAGGCTTTTATGAATCGTTTATGAGACAGATTCCAGGCATCCACCAGTTGGCTGCTTAACACATCCCTATCAGCCTGTGCAAATGCAGGCAGTACCGATAAGCAAAGCCGGAGACGCGGGGTCAAAACAGCCGTCTCATGCGGGCCGGTCCTGATGGACATCAATAATTTCTTTTGAATTGTATCAGGTTGCTCGTGCAATAAAACATCAATAGCTGCCAGTTTATACCATAACTTTGAATTGGCAGGCGAGAGATGCAAGGATTGGCGGGCGCTGTCAGCCGACTGTTTCAGTAAGGCCTGGCCGGCGTCACTGTAAAAGCCTTGTTTTTGGGCCTGATAGTGAAAAAGTTCACTTAAGTCCTGCCAATAGTCAGGATGGTCAAACAGCGCAATGCTTTTCTTTGCCGTTTCGATTAGTCGGGATGCTTCGGCTTCGGGCAGAGGGCGATGCCGGGCAATCTTGTCAATCCCGGTTTCAACCGGTATATGGTTGAGCGCCGCTTTAACCCTGGGCCATGCAACAGAACCTAAAGCCATGCCGAGGCATAAAATGAAAAATGAAAGAAAATGTTTGGAGCTTATCATGGAAATTTGCCGGAAATGATCAATAAGCTTGCAGGGGCTTTATAGGGTTGCGGTTAAGCTATCCTGCGCCAGGTTCAGCTGTCTCAAATTTATCGTCGATCCTTGTAAAGCCGGGTTATCGATCATCAGTTGGAATAATACTGTCCATACTTGCCGTAATGATAAAAATGCCCGGAATTGTTGTAAGAAAAACCGCCATATTGTTTTAAGTTCACCTGCTGTAAAGCAATGCCGGCAATATTGGCATTGGCGCTGAACATCTGCTGCAAACCGGCTTTAATGACTTTGCGCGGCGTCTTATCCCAGTTGACTACGTAGATGGTTTTATCCATGAGCGAGGCCAGAATACGCGCATCGGCAACGGCCATAACCGGAGGCATATCAAAAATAACCAAATCGAATTTTTCCTCCATGACACTGATGAATTTTTTCATTCGGTTCGAATTGAAAAGTTCGGTCGAATTGACATAGTCGGCATGACCTTTGGGCATTATGTAGAGATTCGATTTTTCGTCTTTAAACATAAAATCAACTATATTTTTCCCGTCAGATACAAGCAAATCGGTCAGCCCCCTGGATTTAGTCAGCAAGCCGAGCTTTTGTTCGATTGTCGGCCGTCTTAAGTCGGCATCGATAATGATGACTCTCTGCCCTGATTGAGCTGCCCCTCGAGCAAGACATAATGCCAAGGTGCTTTTTCCTTCCGAGGGGACAGAGGAGGTGATCATCACCGATTTAACCTCTTTATCAGGCGAGGATAATTTTATGGATACCCGCAAGGAATTGATGGCTTCCGCAAGGCTCGAATGCGGTTTTGTCAGAATATGCTCAATGGCATCCTGTTCAGTCATCATAGGGATCAAACCAATGGTGGGCATGCCCAAGTGCGATTCGACCTCTTCCGGAGACCTTAGGCCCGGATTAAGCATTTCCAGCATGAAAATGACGGCTGAGCTGATAACGCCCGCCATGGCAAAGATGACTACAAGTATCAGGAGTTTCTTCGGGGAAGAGGCTTGTTGCGGGATTTCGGCTGCTGAAATAACCCGCGCATCGGCTTCAGCCATGCCTTGCGTAGTGGAGGTTTCTTTGAAGCGGTTTAAAAAGGTTTCAAATAATATCCGATTGGCGTTGGCCTCGCGTTCCAAAGCTCTTAGTGCGACTTCATCCTTTTGGCTGCTGCCGGATTTGAATTCAATCGAGTTCAAACTGCTCTGCAGGCTTTGCTCACGGCTGCTGGCTATATTGAGCTCATTTCTAAGGCCGGCGGCTATTTTTTTTATCTCAGTCTGGATGTTGGCCTGCAGATCCGCGATTTCGGCCTGAATTCGAATCATTTGCGGGTGTTTAGGGCCGAATTCAACGGACATCTCGGACACTTTTCGTTTAAGTTCGGCTTCCTGTTGGCGCAAACTTTGGATCAAGTTAGAGGATAACACTTCATGAGCGGTCTCAATGTCCCCGCCGTTTTTCAATAAGTTTTCTACCTGGTTCAATCGGGCACTGGCTTCAGCGCGCGCCGCTTTAGCAATGATCAATTGGCTGTTTATCTCGGATAATTGTCCTTGAAGCAGTCCTTCTCCCTGGGCGCCTCTGGATAAATTATGGGTGCTGCGATAAGTTTCCACCGCCTTTTCAGAGTCGGCAACTTTGACACGTAGCTCAGTCAACTGATCGTTAAGCCAGGCCGTGGCTTTCTTGGTGGCTTCAAATTTGGCTTCCAGTTGGTCGACGATATAAATATCGGCATGGGTATTGGCTATTTTTGCAGCCAATTTGGGATCGATAGACTTAAAAGTGATGAGAATAACCTGAGAACCCCTGACCGGTGTCGCCGTCAATTTTTCCAGATAAATATCCGTCGCTTTTGCCAAGCGTCGCTCTTCGGCTTCTTCTTCGGTCAATGGCACGGAATGCATGCCCAGCGCTTCTTTGAAGTCATCAGGAAGCCAGTTGACAGGATTTAAATTTGATAAAAAGCTTTTTTCTTTAAGTTCCGGATTAAACTCGGCACGCTCTAACAAGTTGAGTTTAGTGATAACCTTTTTCGCCAGAATTCTTGACGTTAAAACTTCTACTTCACTCTTTACTGCATCATCAGTGCTCATGTCGCCGCTTAATACGGCTTTGACATCGACCACTTGAGCTTTTGCTGCGCCTACCAGAATCTTGGCTTCGGCCGTATATTTCGGAGTTATTTGAAACAACACAATGGCTCCGACAATAAAAACAGACACGAAAACCGCTATGAACAGCTGACGGCGCAGCCAGAAAACATGCAGTATATGGCTTATTGATAGATTTTCTTCTTGAAACGCAGTGTTATTGTCCATTGTCGCAAATGGAGGTTTGCTTAGCTGCATGAGGTAAGTCCTTGAGAGCTTGTAAAATTAAAGGTAATAGCTTTATTAGGAAGTGGCTTTGCTGCAAAACTGCGGCCGGAACACTTTCAGCAGAGCATTAAAACATCCGTTCATCAATTCTGATGATGTCGCCTGGCATAACCGGCATATCCATATTGGCTTGTACTTCTTTTTGCGTTGCATCGTTCGCATGGATCACAAAAACATGGTCTTGTTTGGCGCGGTAGGTAAATCCGCCGGCAATAGCGACAGCCGTTAAATAAGTCATCCCGCTTACGTAAGGGTAGGAGTCAGGTTTTTCCACCTCGCCTAAAATATAGAAAGGTCTGTAATTGAGCATCTGAATGCTGAATTTAGGATTCAGGATATAGTCAGGGCTCAGCTTGGATCTTAATAACTCTTCAAATTCCTGGAGACTGAGATCTTTTGCAGTAACGGTGCCTATGAGCGGTACTGAAACATTGCCGGCGCCATCAACTGTGTATTCGCCGGTTAAGTCATCATGATTGAAGACGGTGATTTTCAATTTATCGCCGCTGCCCAAACGATATTGTTGATCTTTTTGATCTTCAGCATGTAGGTTAAATACAACAAAAAAAACAAGGGAAATTATGCTCAATAGATGCATGAAGATAAGATTTTTTTTCACTTAAAATACCTTTTATTTAAGTTAATTTTATTCTTTGATTCGTAATGCCGGGAGAGGCGGCTATATACGGGTAAATCAGATTATAAATATTCATTGTTTTTTATGGCTCCAAGCCATAAAAACCATAGTCTTGCAATAATATATAAATGGCTATACTGAGTTCCTGGCAGTAAGTCAGCATGTATTATTTTTCCGAAAAGACAATGCCGGTTTCATCAATGGCTTTAATTATGTTGTACTTTTGATCGCCTGAATAAGCATTAGTCAATTAAACGTTTTTGTATTTTTACTTCATCAATATGCTTAATAAACCTAAGCAGCGCAAACAAATTACGCTCTGCCAATGTCTTGTCATGCATGGCTGAGCTAACGTCAATCTAGTGCTGATAGCATTCAACCATGGCTCCGTTTTTATTTATGCGGGACAGCTTGATGGTTATGATTCAAGCTCGCTCTATCGGCATGGGCTATTTAGCTCCGTCAATTTTGCTTGTTAGATCAAGACAATAAATGCTGTCCTGCCCTGTTTGAAGTGTATGGTCTTTAACGTGGCGCTGAAGCCATTCTTGATGAGTTTCGAGCAATTCTACTGGCTAACTCCCATTTTTTATTTGTCCTATATACTATTAAAACGGGAACCGTAATGCATATCAATTTTTTGTGATGTACTTAACATGTTATTGAAATCATAATTAAGTTTATTATATTTTCTTTTATTTAAACTCATAATTTACAAACTTTGTGATGAGAGTCACCTTTATTTTTATGGCATCCGTTATACTGCTCGCAGGTTTTAAGTCTCTAGTAAAATCAGGTATGTATTTTTAATATGATTATGATTTTATTAAGGCTGGTTACATCAGAAAAACAAGTTAATATTAACTTGCCATATTAGATATATGAAATTGTGAATAAATTATCATTAATAATATTTTTATTAATATAAAGTATATCTTAAATGTTATTGGTGGTTTTCTATATTTCATATTATCTAGGCTATTTTGTTTATTGATTTTACTGAATATAGGTATATTTAAATGAAAAAATTATTATTGGTGCTGGCTTTGGCTGCATTTGCTCCTTTAGGTTATGCGGATGATAAAGGCAAAGATGATGCTAAAGAGCATGTGAAAAAAGACCATGAGAAAGAGCAGGATAATGTTAAAGATGATGATGCGGAAGAGGTAGCAGAAGAGGCAGAAGAAGCATCGGAAGAAGCATCGGAAGCCATTGAGGAAGCCATTGAGGACATTATCGATAACTATGGCGAAGTTCCAGCTAGCGAAACTGCACAGGCTGTTAAGGAATTAAAAGCTAGTGTTCGGGACGCTGTACTTAAAGGTCTTATCACTCGATTAGAAGGTTCAAATGCTTTAAACGGGCTTGAAATTGCGCTTAGCAAAGGCGGTCAAAACCCAGTATCACCTAGCTGATCTGAGCAGTTGGCGTTTTTATTAGGTGATTAAAAAGATAATTGCATCATTAAGAGTCTTTTGGCTTAAAAATGATGAGTGTCTTTTGATGGGGCTTTAGTCGCGATTGCCGTGACTAAAGCCCTTTTTACAAAGGCGCAGAAAGCGCCTTAGTGTTGTTGTTAGATTTTTGCATGATCAGTAATCAAAAAATAAGAATTATTAAGCATGTTATTTCGCCGTTGGCTTTAATTTGCTCGACAGCTGTATGGGGCGCGGACGTGCAAAGAGGAGTGGGTGTCAAGGAACGGACAAATAGAGATTATAGTCCGGTAGGAATCAGAGTCGGCAGTTTCATAATCCATCCCTTTTTTGAAAACCAAAATGAATACAAGGACAATATTTATTCTCAGCAAAATAACACGCGAGATGATTTTATTTTTCACTTGCAGCCAGGCGTCAATGCAAGAAGCAATTGGAACCGCCATGCATTAGAAGCCAATGTCAGCACGGATGTGCAGCTTTATGCCTCGCACAATACCGAGGATAAAGAAAATTATACTTTCGATTTGAATGGCAGGCTGGATGTGTTGCAAGATAGCTTTGCTACGGCAAAGTTCTATCATGCCCATCAATACGAAGACAGAGGTTCACCCGACTCGCCCAGTAGTGCTTTAGAACCAGTTCAGTACAATACAACCGGGGGGGTGATCGGTTATGAGCATAAGATCAATCGCATTCGATTGAATGTTCTAAATGATACTCAACATCTGGATTATGAAAATAGCATAAGCCGCAACAGCACTTTTATTAATAATGATGACCGTGATCGTCAGAAAAATACGTCGACCGGGCGTATTGGCTACGAGATTATGCCGGGCTATGAAGCGTTTGTCAGAGGCAGTTATAACTTTATCGATTACGATCAAAAATTTGATGATTATGGCCTTCAGCGTTCGTCAGATGGCTACGAAGCAGTTGTCGGTATCGCCCTGGATCTTACCGGAAAATTAGTGGGCGATGCTTATATTGGGTATGCAACCCAAAAATATGATGATGCCCAATTACAAACAATCAGTGACATAACAGGCGGTTTTGGTCTGAAATGGATGCCGACGGGGCTGACCACGATCTCAGCCCGGATTGATAGAACCATTAACGAGACGACTCAAGGGCTCTCATCCGGCTTTTTCAGTACTGCATCAACGGTAAGTATCGATCATGAATTATTGCGCAACGTATTGCTAAATGCCAGTGCCGGCTACATCTATAATGATTACAAGGGCGGGCAAGAGCGCCAGGAAGATACTTACTATGTCGGGATATCGGCAAAATATCTGCTCAACCGCAATTTCTTCCTTACAAGCGGCTACAACTTTAGAACCAGATCAACAGTCAACGTGAGCAATGCTGACTACGATATTAACAGCGTATATTTTTCATTGGGCGCGCAGTTGTAAGTCAGTTTGAAATCAAAAGGCTGAAGAAAACAGTAGCTTTTAATCGAGAATGGTCCTTCGGATACAGAAAATATCAGCTTTCTAGGACATATTGGAATGTTTGGGAAGGCGGCTTGTGTTGTTTAACCAGGCCAGATGGTTAGCTTATTCATTATTCATGATATTTAGGAGATATATTTTGAAAACACTAGAACAAACAAAAATAGCAATAGTTGGATTAGGCTATGTAGGACTGCCGCTTGCTGTAGAATTCGGCAAAAAGTATCCGACCATCGGATTTGATATAAACCAAAAGCGCATACAGGAATTGCAGTCAGGTCAGGATTTAACGCTGGAAGTCAGCAGTGAAGAACTTAGCCAGGCAGAGCTTTTAAGCTATACCGCCTCATTAAAAGACATTAAAAACTGCAATGTTTACATTGTTACTGTGCCTACGCCCATCAATGAGCACAAACAGCCGGATTTGACGCCGTTGATTAAAGCCAGTGAAGCTGTTGGATCAATTCTTAAGCCCGGTGACGTGGTTGTTTATGAATCAACCGTTTATCCCGGCGCTACCGAAGAAGTGTGTGTGCCGCTTCTAGAGCAGCATTCAGGCCTGAAATTCAACGAGCAATTTTATGCCGGTTACAGCCCGGAGCGTATCAATCCGGGCGATAAAGAACACCGCGTCACCAATATCCTCAAAGTGACTTCAGGGTCTACCGAGCAAATCGCGAACTATGTGGACAGTCTCTATAAAAGCATCATTACCGCCGGGACGCATAAAGCCAGCAGCATTAAAGTGGCCGAAGCGGCCAAGGTCATCGAAAACACTCAGCGCGATGTCAATATCGCCTTGATCAATGAACTGGCCCTCCTGTTCAACCGTCTGGATATTGATACTGAAGAAGTTTTGCTGGCTGCCGGAACCAAGTGGAATTTCCTGCCGTTCAGGCCCGGATTGGTAGGCGGGCACTGCATTGGCGTGGATCCTTACTACCTCACTCACAAAGCTCAGGCCGTCGGCTATAATCCTGAAGTTATCTTGTCAGGACGGCGCATCAATGACCGTATGGGCGAATATGTGGTATCACAGCTCATCAAAAACCTGTTGAAAAAGCGCATCCATATTCAGCAGGCCGACGTTTTGATCATGGGGCTGACGTTTAAGGAAAACTGTCCCGATCTACGCAATACCCGAGTGGTGGATATCATCAAGGAACTGCAGGAGTATGAAGTCAATACCCATGTCTACGATCCTTGGGTCAGCCCGGAAGAAGCCATGCATGAATACGGCATCGCCGTGATTGAAAAACCTGAAGCCCAAAAATATGACGCAGTTATTCTGGCTGTTGCACATGAGCAATTCAGGCAAATGCCCATTGAGCAGATCAAAAGTTACACCAAGCCGGATTCTGTGATATATGATCTTAAATATCTTTTCCCAGCTAACCAAACTGATGACAGGCTCTAACCGATGAAAGTATTAGTCACCGGCACCGCAGGCTTTATCGGCAATCACGTAGCCATCAAATTACTGGAACGGGGCGATGAAG
>NZ_JADMKV010000071.1 GCF_015476545.1 Methylobacter sp. BlB1
GCTTGTCGAACCATGAATGGCTTAACGACTTGTTCCGCTCACCCTTCGACAAAGCTTTTAGTTCTGAGCGTAGTCGAAGGAGCAGGACGAACGGAACAAGCCTTAACTTAACGGCATTGCTTTAAAGCCCGATCATGAAGCTAATCTGCGGCTTTGAACTGCATGACCAGTTTATGCAGCCGTTTCAGATCTTCCGGGCCCGAACCCTGGCCGTAGCGCAGCTTGATGAACACATCTGTGATCTGATCGATCTGCGCCGACTTTTCGGGCAGTTTTGATTTCACCCGTTCGGCAAAATCCCTTGCGCCCTCGCTCTCGCTTCTGATGAAACCCTGGTGGACAAGCTTTTTACAGAACCGATTATAGAGGCGCAAAGCGCTGTCGGTCTTTTTGGGTTTCCGGTGCAGCAGAAACCAGCCCAGTACCGCTGTCATTAAGGCGATCAGGCCGAGCATGCTGTACAGCATGGTTTTGGCGTTCTGTATGCCCCACCACGATAAGAGCTGCAGTTGACTCATGCTGTTATAGTTGATGACCCAGCGCTGCCAGCTGTAATCGGCGCTATTCCAAAGCTGATGCGCCTGTTTCAGCCAATCGAACGCCACCAATTTTTGGCTATTGGGACTGACAAACGTGACAATGCCGCTGGCGACCTGTTGATCGACATTGACATCCTGCTCGATTCTTTCCGGCGCAATGGCCGCCGTCGGATCAAGCCGGACCCAGCCTTTGTCCTGCAGCCAGACTTCAGTCCAGGCGTGGGCATGGGCTTGCCTTATTTCCAAAAAATTGCCGATCTTGTTCAGTTCGCCGCCCTGATAGCCGGTGACAATACGCGCCGGGATATCCGCGACACGCATTAAATAAACGAATGCCGCCGCATAATGGCTGCAAAAGCCGTAGCGCGTTTCAAACAGGAACGTTTCAATCGGATTTTCCTCCATTAGCGGCGGCGTCAACGTGTAATGAAAGTCTTCTTTTTTGAAATGATTCAACAATTGCTGAATATAGGTTTCGGGCGGGCTGTCAAAGCCGTGCAGTTGCCGGACCAGTTGATTGATTCTCTCGGACGGTTCGTCGGGCAGCTGCGTTGCGTCTTGATATTCGGTTTTCGTGATATAGCCGGTGTTGTATTGCGTATATGACGTCACTTTATACTCGGCGCGTTTACCAAGCGCTTCTTCGCTGACGAGTTGATAGTTGGCGTTCAGGCTTGCGGGCGACTGGTATTCGGCCGCTATATCCAGCGCAAAAACCCAGGGCTTGTCTTGCGGCTCCATCAGCAAGGTGTATTGATAGGATGCGCCGATAAACTTAGGCTTATCGAGAAATCTTTTAAAATCCTTGTGCACTGACTGGGTCCAAAGCCGGCCATCCGTATGGGTCATGACCGGCCCGCGCCAGTAGCGCTGCGCCGGCGGCGGCAAGGCGCCTTTGAATTTAACCCGGAATACCAGCTCGTCCGATAGACCGAGATTGCTGATGGAGCCCGGCTCGATACTGTCGCTCAAGCCGGATTTAGTTTGATGATCTTCGTTAAGCAGCAGCAAGCGCGGCGCTTCAATGCGCGGAAACAGAATGAACAGCACGCCTGCAATCGGCAGGGCCTGCGCCATGATCACGGCCGCCGTTTTCAAGGCCGGCAGTGTCCGCGGCCGCAGGCTGTTAATACTGACCAGCGTCGCAAACAGCACGCAGCAGACGGCCACAATATAAACGCCCACCAGGATGTTTTGCTCATACAAGAACTGCGAGGCGGCGACGATGAAAGCCAGATAAGTAATCAGATAGATGTCGCGTTCGGTCTTGATTTCCAGTAATTTGAGCGCCAGGCCGATAACGAACAGGCCGGTGCCCGGATCACGTCCGAGCAGGCTGTGATGCTGACTGTACAGCAGCCCTACGCCGAGGAGGGTCAGCAGCAGAACAAACCAGCTATTAGGCAGCCAGCCGGGCTTCCAGATGCCGGCAAAGCGCCAGCCCAAAATCAGGAAGAAAAAGCTCAGGACGGCAGCCGGCAGGTGATAAACATGCGGAAAAACGATCAGTCCGATGGACGAAAGCAAGAAAATCAGGACGCTTTTATTGAATTTGCTGCGCATGATGTTCAAAACAGCGCCAGTGCTTCCAGGCATTTTTGGCTATGAACGGGACCCTGGCCGGGCGCCACTTTATGGCCGGGAAGCGATAAGCCATAATCGATGCCGGCTCTGTCAGCATCGATCACCCAGCGGCACAGCTGGCTCAAGCGCTCTTCGACATGACCCGCCGCCGCATCGTATGCGAGCCAGATTTCGGTCGGTTCTTCTCCGCCGTATTGCTTGCTGAACAGGCCCTGCCCTTTGGCAAAGGCTTTCCAGTGTATGTGCTTGATCGGATCGCCGGCCTGATATTCGTGTATGCCGTGAAAATCATCCGCGCCGTTTTTATTGAATCCTTGCCCGGATTGTAGCGAGGATGACTCCGGTAACGGGCGATCAGCGCCGGCGGGCTTTGGATAAACCAGTACCTTGAGATTCAGCCGGACCGGCGACCAGGCGCGAAACAGCCCCAAAGGATAAGTGCTCGCTATCGTGACGGCGCCGGCTTCATGCCAGCCTCTTTTTTCTGTCGTCGAATATAGCGTAACCAAGCCTTTGCTGTGCGCCGCCAGTGTTAGGGCTGCGGTTTTTTTCAGCGTCAGTTGCAGGTTGTGGCGTTCGATCGGGGTTGGATTATTGATGTGAATGTCGAACCCAGCAGGCTCTTCCGCAAACACGGGTTTGCTGTGGCCTTTCTGCAGAACCAGGCCGGACAGTGAATTAAAGCTGTGCAGGATGGTCACAAAGAAGACACTGGCCAGCAAAAAAGTCAGCAGATAGGCTAGGTTGTTGTTATAGATAAAAGCGACAAGCAATAACAACAGGTTCAATACGAGGAAGCCTAGTCCGCGTTGTGTCGGCAGAATGAAGATGCGCCGATGATTCAGCGCCACAGGTTCATCGGTGGCTTTTTCACCAGCGATAAATCGGCTGCGGCGCCAACGTTCATTGAATGATATTGAACTCAATGGATTGCCACTTTTTCTAACAAAGGCGCAACGATGGTTTCCGAATGGCTATGGCCGGATCTCAAACGATGGCCGGCCACGGCGGCCAGTACGGCTTGGATATCTTCCGGAATAACCGCATCACGGCTGTCCATAAAAGCCCAGGCTTTTGCGGCGGTAAGCAGCGCTAACCCGGCGCGTGGGGATAAGCCGCAATGATAGTCCGGCGATTCGCGCGTATAGGCGATAATGGCCTGTAAATAATCCAGCAAGGCAGGAGAGGCATAAACTTGCGTGACAGCCTGCTGCATTTGCGACAGTTGCTCGGGCGGCAAGCGCACTTCGAGCGACTCGATCAGGCTGTGCCGGCTTTTGCCGGTCAGCAGGGCTCTTTCGGCGTCAGGATCAGGGTAACCGAGCTCTATACGCATCAGGAACCGGTCCAGTTGCGACTCGGGCAGAGGAAACGTGCCGATCTGGTGCGACGGGTTTTGTGTGGCAATAACGAAAAAAGGTTGCGGCAATTCATAGGTCTTGCCTTCAATCGTAACTTGGCGCTCTTCCATCGCCTCCAACAGCGCGCTTTGCGCTTTGGGCGTAGAGCGGTTAATTTCATCGGCCAATATCATTTGATTAAAAATCGGGCCGGCATGAAACTTAAACGCGTGGTTTTGGGTATCAAAGATTGAGCTGCCGAGAATGTCGGCCGGCAATATATCGCTGGTAAATTGTATGCGTTGATAATTCAGCCCGAGCAGTGTCGCCATCGTATGCGCCAGCGTGGTCTTGCCGACGCCGGGCATATCTTCGATCAACAGATGGCCGCGCGCTAGCAGACAACACAGGGCAAGGCGGATTTGGCGTTGCTTGCCGAGAATAATTTGATTGGCTGCATCCAGTAGCTGATTGATTGCATTTTGCATAAGTGGTGATACATGCTGGGTTGAATAAGGTCTTATATGACTCCATTAGGGTAAAGCCTGTTTTGTAGTATAGAGCAAGCTTCTGATTTAAGCAGGATTCAAAGCGAAGAAGCAAGGATTTATATGAAAGAGTACGAAGAAATACGCAAAAATCTGATAGAAATGCTGGAAGATCTGGATGCGCGTCTGGCCAAAATTACCGACCATGTCAAACATGCGGATGAGCCTTTGGAAAAGGATTTTGCCGAACAGGTGACGCAGAAGGAAGATGATGAAGTCCAGGATTATCTGGGCAACGTGACCCGGGCGGAAATAGAAAAGGTCAAGCAGGCCATTGCCAGAATAGACAGCGGCGAATACGGCATCTGTGTCGTTTGCGGGGAACCGATCAATAAGGAGCGGCTGAAAGCCTTGCCTTACTCCACTATGTGCATCAAATGTGCCAGCCAAAAAGCGGATCAGTCCAGAAGGCGTTAAGAGCGGTTGATGGATTGAAACAGGGGGTTTTTCCGATAGCACTGAACCATGTTATCGGAAAAACCTCCTGTTTTGCGTGCTTGGCTTTACGGCTGTATTTGCTTTTATCGCGAAAGGTTTGCGCCTTGTTGAACTGATGCGCGAACTTCGCGACAGGGTTTTGCATTGGCAGCGCTTCAAGTTCGCTCCGATTTTTACGTTTTTTCATGATTTTCCCCTTATAATAGAGTAGAGTTTGTATAATATATACAACGCATTATTATAGCTTTTATTAGAGTACATAACGCTTGTGAAATTCAAAAAAGATTTTGATGTCATTGTAGTCGGCGGTGGTCATGCAGGTACCGAAGCTGCGTTGGCGGCAGCCCGGTGCGGCGTGAAAACACTGTTGTTGACGCAAAATATTGACACCCTCGGGCAGATGAGCTGCAACCCCGCCATCGGCGGCATCGGCAAAGGCCATCTGGTTAAAGAAGTGGATGCGCTGGGCGGGATTATGGCGCAGGCCATTGACCTCGGCGGCATTCAGTTCCGTACCCTGAACGCCAGCAAAGGCCCTGCGGTCAGAGCCACGCGCGCTCAGGCTGACCGTAAGCTCTATAAGCAGGCGGTCAGAAGCGCGCTGGAAAATCAGCCCAACCTGTCCATATTTCAGCAGACCGTATCCGATCTGATGGTGGAAGGCGACAGAGTGGTCGGCGTTAAAACCCAAATGGGCTTGAGCTTTGCAGCCAGAGCCGTGGTCTTGACGGCCGGGACTTTTTTGGCCGGCAAAATCCACATCGGTCTGGAAAATTACAGCGGCGGCCGTGCCGGCGATGCGGCTTCGATTGCCTTGGCCGAGCGCCTGCGCGAATTGCCTTTCCGCATCGACCGCTTGAAGACCGGCACGCCGCCGCGCATCGACGGCCGCACGATCGATTTCAGCAAATTGGAAGTGCAGCACGGCGATGACCCGGTGCCGGTGTTCTCCTTTCTCGGCAAGCGCGAACAGCACCCGCGGCAAGTGCCCTGTCACATAACGCGCACTAACGGCAAGACCCACGACATCATCCGCTCCGGCCTGGATCGCTCGCCGCTGTATTCCGGCATCATAGAAGGCATCGGCCCGCGTTATTGCCCGTCCATCGAAGATAAAATCGTGCGTTTTGCCGACCGGGATTCGCATCAGATTTTTGTCGAGCCGGAAGGCTTGGATACGCATGAGATCTACCCGAACGGCATCTCAACCAGCCTGCCTTTCGATGTCCAGTATGAGCTCGTGCGTTCGATGCTGGGCTTTGAGAATGCGGAAATTCTGCGTCCCGGCTACGCCATTGAATATGACTTCTTTGACCCGCGAGATCTGAAATTCTCGCTGGAAACCAAACACATGCAGGCGCTGTTTTTCGCAGGACAGATCAACGGCACGACCGGTTATGAAGAAGCGGCTGCGCAGGGGCTGATCGCCGGCCTGAATGCGGCGCGCCTGGTGCAGGGGCTGGATAGCTGGTGCCCAGGGCGCGATGAGGCTTATATCGGCGTCATGATCGACGATCTGATCACACGAGGCACGCAGGAGCCGTACCGCATGTTCACCAGCCGTGCCGAATATAGGCTGTTGTTGCGGGAAGACAATGCCGATCTGCGCTTGACGGAGAAAGGCCGTGAACTCGGTCTGGTCGACGATGAGCGCTGGCAGGCTTTCGAAACCAAGCGCGAAGCCATCGCCAAGCTGCAGGGCGACCTGAAAAAGCGATGGGTCAGAGCTGAAACCGAGGAAGCTGGACAGGTCGCCGAATACTGGGGCAAGCCTTTGGTGCGCGAAAGCAATTTGATGGATTTACTGCGCCGGCCGGAAGTCGACATCAACCGGCTGCTGTCGTTTTTAGGCATTGATGAGGCCATTCCTGAGCAGGTTGCCGAGCAGGTTGAAATTCAGGCCAAATATGCCGGTTACATAGACAGGCAGCAAACGGAGATAGACAAAGCGTTGCGCTACGATCACCTGCGGCTGCCCGAGGCAATCGACTATAAAGGCGTGCCGGGCCTTTCCAATGAAGTCAGCGAAAAGCTTAAGAATCACCGGCCTGAGACTTTAGGTCAGGCATCGCGTATTCCCGGTATTACGCCGGCTGCTATTTCGCTGTTGCTGGTTTACCTGAAGAAGAAAAGCGCCTGATGGATGCCTGCCGTGAAATCCTGACTGCCGGGATCGAATCTTTGCGCCTATCCATTGATGAGGATAAGATCGAGCGACTGCTCGGCTTTATAAAACTGATCGAAAAATGGAATAAAGCCTATAATCTGACCGCGATACGCAACCGGGAAGAGATGGTTCGGCTGCATTTGCTCGATAGCCTGGCTGTTCTTGAGTTCGTCGAAGGCCAACGCGTGATCGATATAGGGACAGGCGCCGGATTGCCCGGTATTCCATTGGCAATCTGCCTGCCTGAAATCGAGTTTGTCCTGCTGGACAGCAATGCGAAAAAAACCCGATTCGTGCAGCAGGCGGTTTTGGAATTAAAGCTTAAAAACGTAACCGTTTGCCACAGCCGCGTGGAACAGTATCAACCTGATGACAGATTCAATACCGTGATCACGCGCGCGTTTGCCAGTTTGCCGGCCATTGTTGAATTGACGGGACATCTGCTCGGCAAGGGCGGCGTGGTGCTGGCGATGAAAGGTCAAAGCCCGGATGCGGAATTGGAGCACATGCCGCAAAAAACAACGGTGATACCTGTACAAGTTCCGGGAATAGAAGCTGAAAGATGTCTGGTTCGAATAGAATCACTAGAATAGACCGAGGTAAAGAAGTAGTGGCAAAAGTAATAGCCGTAACCAATCAAAAAGGCGGCGTCGGTAAAACAACCAGCAGCGTCAATCTGGCGGCATCATTGGCGGCCTTAAAGCGGCGCGTGCTGCTGGTGGATCTTGATCCGCAAGGCAATGCAGCCATGGGCTGCGGCGTCGACAAGCAGGACGTCAGCTATTCCAGTTACGATTTATTGATGGAAGATGTGCCGGTAGCGGAAACGGTGATTAATATGCCGACTATCGGTTTTTCGATTATCCCGGGCAATGCCGATTTGACCGCCGCCGAAGTGCAGCTGATGAAGGCGGAGCGCAAGGAGCAGCGTCTTGCCGATGCGCTAATACAGATTAAAGGGCAATATGATTATATTCTGATCGATTGTCCGCCGTCCTTGAATATGCTGACGTTGAATGCGATGGTGGCGGCAGATAGCCTGTTGATTCCGATGCAATGTGAATATTATGCCCTGGAAGGCCTGTCCGCATTGATGAGTACGCTGAAAAACATTCAGGAAACCGTCAATCCGGAATTGCATCTGGAAGGCATAGTGCGCACGATGTTTGACGACAGAAACCGTCTGACCAAGGATGTTTCAGAGCAGTTGATCCGGTATTTTGGCGATCAGGTATTCCGGACCTGCATACCAAGGAATATTCGTTTGGCCGAAGCGCCAAGCCATGGCGTGCCGGTATTGACTTATGATAAAACATCGCGGGGCGCCAAGTCCTATATGGCATTGGCAAATGAAATGATCAAGAAAGAAAAAAAATAAGTCATGACTTCAAAAAAACGTGGACTGGGTAGAGGATTGGAAGCCTTGCTGGTTGATGTGCCTGCCAAGGACGATCGTGAGAATGCAGCGGATATCTCTGCAAGTATGCAGGAGGTAGAACGGCTCAAGGCGCAGTTGTCAGCAACAGTAGGGAAGCAAGGGGCAGAGCAGCGCAGGGAGCAGTTGCCGACGACTGCAGGGAAGCAGGAGGTAGAGCAGCGCAGGGAGCAGTTGCCGAGAGCCAAACAAACGCCTGCCGCCGCTGAAAAACAGCAGGCGCTTGCGACTGTTGACGAAATTGACAGTCAGGCGGTCATAGCGGCAGCCCTGATTAAAAATATTCAACGGGAAAACAGCCATCTTCTGGAAGAGGCTGAATCTTTAATAAGCTTGCTCGATGAATTTGAGCTAATGGTCCGTCGTTTCGAAATAGACTGATTTGGCAAGGCCAAAAAGCAGCAGCTGGCCAGGATTGTTCAGCCAGCTATATGGGTAATATTGCGAGTGGCCAGGTCGAGCATCGCGCAGGCGGCCAAAAACGATTAATAAAGAAGAACGCATGACTTTAAAAAAACGTGGATTAGGTCGGGGTCTGGATGCCTTGTTAGGCGATGTTTCCGCTAAAGAGGAAAAGCAACAGATTCAGACGCTGCCAATAGAATATATGCAGCGCGGCAAGTATCAGCCGAGAAAAGATATCAATCCTGAAAAGCTGCAGGAATTGGCCGACTCTATCAAGGCACAGGGGATAATACAGCCTGTTGTTGTGCGAAAAATTGCCCAGGAAAAATACGAAATCATTGCCGGCGAGCGCCGCTGGCGCGCGGCGCAGTTGGCAGGCTTGCAGCAGGTGCCCGTGGTTATCAAGGAAATAGATGACCGAGCGGCCATGGCGATTGCACTGATTGAAAATATTCAAAGAGAGGACCTGAATCCTCTGGAAGAAGCGGACGCGTTAAAAAGGCTACTGGATGAATTTGCCATGACGCATCAGCAAATCGCCGATGCCGTCGGCAAATCGCGGACTACCATCACCAATCTGTTGAGATTGATGGAACTGCAGCCTGAGGTAAAGAAATTGTTAGCCAACGGGCAACTGGAAATGGGTCATGCAAGAGCGCTGCTTTCATTGGATGGCATCAAGCAGGTCGCTGCAGCCCATAAGATTGCCAATGAAGGTTTGACGGTAAGAGCGGCGGAGCGCCTGGTTAAAGATGCTCATGCTGAGCCGAAAATACAAAAGATCAAGATTATCGATAAAGATACACTGCGCCTACAGGAAGACTTGACGGAAAAATTGGGCGCCAAGGTATTTATCAATCATAAGGAAAACGGTACCGGCAAGCTGGTCATTGCTTACTCCAGCCTTGAAGAACTGGATGGAATTCTCGAGCAGATCAGATAACTCGACAGGCAAAAAGACGAAAAACAATAACCATAATTTTAAAAAGGTTTTTCGAACTTCCTTGATTTAATGAAGACCCATAGCTATAATCGTGCGGCTATTGTGTTTGGAGCTTGAGCATGACAGCGAAAAATGAAAAGACTGTCGGTAAGATCTTAAGTTATCAGATACTTATAATAATAATAACAACAGCCGGATTTGCAGTTTTTGGGGGATGGCAAAAAGCCTTATCGCCTGCCTTGGGCGGAGCAGCAGCTTTTATTCCTAACCTTTATTTTGCTTTGCGGATTCAAAGAGCCGCAGGGCAGGAGCCTAAGAAGATCGTACGGTCTTTTTATGCTGGAGAATCGGGAAAGTTATTGTTAACAGCTGCGCTGTTCATCATGATTTTTCAAATCCCCGATATAGAAATATTACCGCTGTTAGCTGGCTATGTGTCAGCATTATCAGCTTTTTGGTTTGCGCTCATCATGCGCTGAACAATCATTTTTTAATTAGAGAGGAACGATGGCTACCGAAGCTCATGCCGCCGAAGGTGCAACCGGATATATTATTCACCATTTGACTTCGCTAAAAGTGGGCGAGGGATTTTGGACATTACATCTTGATACCTTATTTTTCTCTGCAGTGTTAGGCGGTTTGTTCATCTGGTTTTTCAAGATGGCCGCCGAGAGAGCGACAGCCGGTGTGCCGGGGCTGGTGCAAAATTTTGCAGAAATGCTGGTTGAATTTGTAGACACCCAGGTTAAAGATAGCTTCCACGGTCACAGCAAACTGATTGCACCGCTGGCATTGACGATATTCTGCTGGGTATTCCTGTGGAACTTCATGGACTTGTTCCCGGTTGATATTCTGCCATTGATCGGTTCGTTGATGGGCATCGAGTACCTGCGCGTCGTTCCCAGTACGGATCTGAATGCGACATTCGCCATGTCGATCTCAGTTTTCTGCTTAATTATCTTCTACAGTATCAAAATAAAAGGCCCTTGGGGCTTTGCCAAGGAATTGATGTTTCAACCTTTCGGGCCATGGATGCTGCCATTTAACTTGCTGTTGAAAGTCGTCGAAGAAATAGCAAAACCTATCTCTCTGGCACTTCGTTTGTTCGGTAACCTGTATGCCGGCGAATTGATCTTTATTTTGATTGCCTTGCTGCCTTGGTATATTCAACCCTTATTGAGTTTCCCATGGGCGGTGTTCCATATTCTGATTATCACGCTTCAGGCATTCATATTCATGGTATTGACAATCGTTTACCTGAGTATGGCGCACGAAGACCACTAATTTTTTCAACTTTATATCAATACTACGTTTGGAGGTATCATGGAAATTGCATCTTTAATTGCTGATGTACAAGGTATGACTGCTGTTGCAGTTGGTCTGGTTCTAGGTCTGGGTGCTTTGGGAACTGCTATCGGTTTCGGTCTGCTGGGTGGAAAATTCCTGGAAGGCGCAGCTCGTCAACCAGAAATGGTTCCTATGCTGCAAGTTAAAATGTTCATCGTTGCGGGTCTGTTGGACGCGGTAACTATGATCGGTGTTGGTTTGGCGCTGTTCTTCACATTCGCCAACCCATTCCTGTCTGCTGTACAAGCCGCCGCAGCTGGTTAATTGAAGCTGTCTAAATTTAATCGCAACAAGAGGAACGCATCGTGAGTATCAATGCTACTCTGATTGGGCAAATGATTACATTTGCACTTCTGGTATGGTTTACCATGAAGTACGTATGGCCACCTTTATTTGACTCTTTAGAAGAACGCAAGAAGAAAATCGCTGACGGTTTGGCTGCGGCTGAAAAAGGTCAGGAAGAAATGCAACTGGCTGAGAAAAAAGCCAAGAACGTTTTAAAAGAAGCTAAAGAACAATCTTCCGAGATTGTTAATCTGGCTCAGAAACGTGCTAATGAAATTGTCGAAGAATCAAAAGAAATCGCTAAAAAAGAAGGCGAACGTATGATTTTGGCAGCTCAGGCGCAAATTGAGCAAGAAATGCAACAGGCTAAAGAAGGTTTGCGTCAAGAAGTGGCGGCTTTGGCGGTGAGCGTAGCAGAACAGATTCTGAATGCGGAAATCGATAAAGCCAAACACCAAGACATCATCAGCAAAGTCTCTAATCAACTAGGTTAAGCATAATGAGCGAACTGGCAACATTGGCAAGGCCTTACGCAGCGGCAGTATTTAAGAGAGCCAAAGAAACCAATACGACGGCTAAATGGTCGCAAAGTTTGGCATTTATGTCGGCTGTCCTGAGTGATAAAGAAATTTCTGTTGTAGTGGATAACCCCAAAGTAACTAAAGAAAGGTTATCAGCACTGATGCTTGATATCTGCCAGGGACAAGTTGATGGAGAGAGTGCGAATTTTCTGAAATTGCTTGTTCAAAACAATCGATTGACTTTACTGCCTTACATTGCGGAAATTTTTGAAGCATATAAAGCGGACGATGAAGGTTATATCGATGTTGAAGTAGTGACTGCTTATCCATTCTCCAAAGAAGAAAAGCAGAAGTTCGCTTCAAAACTGGAAAGGACACTGAGCAAAAAAGTTCATATGAACGCAACCGTGGATAAATCCTTGATCGGCGGCGTTCTGGTGCGAGCAGGCGACAGAGTAATTGACGGATCCATCAAAGGCCAGCTTCAACAATTAGCAAAAAGGCTCTAAATCTAGAGTGAGAAACAGAACATGCAATTAAACCCATCTGAAATAAGTGATCTGATTAAAAAGAAGATCGAAAACTTCGACCTGAGCGCCGAAGCCCATACAGAAGGTACTGTAGTCAGCGTGACTGACGGTATTGTAAGAATACATGGTCTTTCTGAAGCTATGCAGGGCGAGATGTTGGAGTTCCCTGGCAATACCTACGGGATGGCGCTTAACCTTGAAAGAGATTCAGTCGGTGCGGTGGTATTAGGTTCATACCAGCACATCTCTGAAGGCGATACCGTAAAATGCACCGGTAGAATTCTGGAAGTACCTGTCGGTGAAGCGCTTCTGGGCCGCGTTGTTGATGCGCTTGGCAATCCTATCGATGGCAAAGGCGCCATTGAAACCCAAGAAAGCTCGCCAATTGAAAAAATCGCTCCCGGCGTTATTGCACGTCAATCAGTTGATCAACCTGTCCAAATAGGTTTGAAATCCATCGATGCGATGATTCCTGTCGGCCGCGGCCAGCGTGAGTTAATCATCGGCGACAGACAAACCGGTAAAACCGCCATCGCGGTTGATGCGATCATCAACCAAAAAGGCACCGGCATCAAATGTATTTATGTCGCTATCGGCCAAAAACGTTCATCCATTGCCAACGTTGTGCGCAAACTGGAAGAGCATGGCGCGATGGAACACACTATTATCGTTGCCGCATCTGCTTCTGAATCAGCCGCTTTACAATTCATTGCGCCTTACACCGGTTGCTCAATGGGGGAATACTTCAGAGACCGCGGAGAAGATGCGCTGATCATTTATGACGACTTGACCAAACAAGCCTGGGCTTATCGTCAGGTGTCTTTGTTGCTGCGTCGTCCACCGGGACGTGAAGCGTATCCTGGCGACGTGTTCTACTTGCACTCTCGTTTGCTGGAAAGAGCGGCACGTATCAACGCTGATGAAGTTGAAAAACTGACTGGCGGCAAAGTGAAAGGTAAAACCGGCTCATTGACAGCCTTGCCTATCATCGAAACCCAAGGCGGCGACGTATCGGCTTTCGTACCGACCAACGTAATTTCCATTACGGACGGTCAGATTTTCCTTGAAACCGACTTGTTCAACTCCGGTATCCGTCCTGCGGTTAACGCCGGTTTATCGGTATCGCGTGTAGGCGGTGCGGCACAGACCAAGATCATCAAGAAATTGGGCGGCGGTATCCGTCTTGACTTGGCTCAATACCGTGAGCTGGCAGCTTTCGCTCAGTTTGCATCGGATCTGGATGAAAGCACCCGTAAGCAGATCGAGCGCGGCCAACGCGTGACTGAATTGATGAAGCAAAACCAGTATTCACCAATGTCAGTCGCACAAATGGCGGTTTCACTGTTTGCTGCCAACGAAGGTTTCCTGGATAACGTAGAAGTTAACAAAGTCCTTGATTTTGAAGCTGCTTTACAGTCGTACATGAAGTCAGAACATGCAGAATTAATGAGTACCATTAATGCAACTGGCGATTTTAACGATGAAATCAGGCAGGGTATGCTGACTGCTATTCAAACTTTCATCAAAACTCATAGTTGGTAAAAGGGTCTTCAAATGGCTGTTGGTAAAGAAATACGCACAAAGATTGCGAGTATCAAGAATACTCAAAAGATCACTCGGGCAATGGAGATGGTTGCGGCGAGTAAAATGCGTAAAACAAAAGACAGAATGCAGGCAACACGTCCATATTCCCAAAAAATCGGCCGGATCATTAAACATCTGGCCCATGCCAATCCGGAATATAAACACTCTTTTCTCATTAAGCGTGAGGTTAAGCGGGTTGGGATCATTGTAATAAGCTCTGACAGGGGGTTGTGCGGCGGTCTGAATTCAAACTTGTTCAGAAAAACGCTGACACAGTTATCGCAATGGGACAAAGCAAACATTGATGTAGACGTTTGTACGATTGGCACAAAGGCTGCCGGCTTTTTTGGCAATCTGAAAACGAACATGGTCGGACAGGTTTCCAAACTGGGTGACACTCCGCACCTGCAGGATATCGTCGGCATCATTAAAATCATGTTGGATGCTTATGAGCAGGGCACTATCGATGAATTGTATGTCGTATACAATGAATTCGTGAACACCATGACTCAAAGACCAACTGTTGAAAAGTTGCTGCCTGTAGTAGCGGAAGAGATCGAAGAAAAACTGAGCGGTCATTGGGATTATATTTATGAGCCCGATGCCAAGGAAGTTCTGGATCACTTGCTGACCCGTTATATCGAGTCGATCGTCTACCAAGGCCTGGTTGAAAACAATGCCTGTGAGCAGGCTGCCAGAATGGTCGCCATGAAGAGCGCTTCGGATAATGCCGGCAATCTTATCGGTGAGCTGCAACTGGTTTACAACAAAGCCAGACAGGCCGCTATCACGCAGGAAATTTCAGAAATTGTTGCCGGTGCCGCAGCTGTTTAAGCCTTTAAGCCCAAGCAAAAACGACACAAATTATAAGAGGACAACTCAATGAGTTCGGGTAAAATCGTTCAGATTATTGGTGCGGTTGTTGACGTGGAATTCCCGCGTGAAGCACTGCCCAAAGTATATGATGCATTAAATGTAGAAGGAAAAGACCTGGTATTGGAAGTGCAACAGCAATTGGGTGACGGTGTAGTCAGATCGATTGCGATGGGTAGCACCGATGGCTTAAGCAGAGGCTTGACCGTTAGCAACACCGATGCCCCCATTTCAGTGCCGGTCGGACAGGAAACCTTAGGCCGTATTATGAACGTCTTAGGTCAGCCTATCGATGAAAAAGGCCCTATCGGCGAAAAACAAAAATGGGGCATTCATCGCAGTGCGCCGTCTTATGACCAACAGGCGGCTGCCAACGAATTGCTGGAAACCGGCATCAAGGTTATCGACCTGGTCTGCCCATTCAGTAAAGGCGGTAAAGTCGGACTGTTCGGCGGTGCGGGTGTAGGCAAGACCGTTAACATGATGGAATTGATCCGTAACATCGCGATCGAGCACAGCGGTTATTCCGTGTTTGCCGGCGTAGGCGAGCGTACGCGTGAAGGAAACGACTTCTATCACGAAATGACCGATTCAAACGTTATCGACAAAGTATCGCTGGTTTACGGCCAGATGAACGAGCCGCCCGGAAACAGATTACGCGTGGCGCTGACCGGTTTGACCATGGCGGAATATTTCCGTGACGAAGGCCGCGACGTGCTGTTCTTCGTCGACAACATTTACCGTTACACCCTGGCGGGTACCGAGGTATCGGCATTGTTAGGCCGTATGCCTTCTGCGGTAGGTTATCAGCCGACGCTGGCGGAAGAGATGGGCGTGTTGCAGGAACGTATTACCTCAACGAAAACCGGCTCTATTACCTCTATCCAGGCCGTTTACGTACCTGCGGACGACTTGACTGACCCGTCACCTGCAACCACGTTCGCGCATTTGGATGCGACCGTCGTACTGTCTCGTCAGATTGCCGAGCTGGGTATTTATCCTGCGATCGATCCTCTGGATTCAACCAGCCGCCAGCTCGATCCGCTGGTTATCGGCCAGGAGCACTATGACGTGGCGCGTAAAGTTCAAGGTACGCTGCAACGCTATAAAGAGCTGAGAGACATTATCGCGATCCTAGGTATGGACGAGTTGTCGGAAGAAGACAAGCTGACGGTGGCCAGAGCGCGTAAAATCCAGCGTTTCCTGTCTCAGCCTTTCTTCGTTGCCGAAGTATTCACCGGCTCACCGGGCAAATATGTTTCACTGAAAGATACAATCGCAGGCTTCAAAGGCATTATTGACGGCGAATACGACAATATCCCTGAACAAGCTTTCTACATGGTCGGCACCATTGACGAAGCGCTTGAAAAAGCGAAAGGCATGAAGTAAGCCTCCATACTTTATAGATGTATCTCCCGGTTCAATGGCCGGGAGAGATTGAAACAGGTAACCCGACAATGACCATGACCGTACATGTAGACATCGTAAGTGCAGAAAAGGAGATATTTTCCGGATTAGCGGAAATGGTATTTGCTCCGGCTGAACTTGGCGAAGTGGGTATTACCCCACGTCATGCTCCATTAATATCAAGACTGAAGCCCGGCGAAGTGCGGGTTAAAGTGAGCGATAAAGAAAGTTATCCGTTCTATGTATCAGGCGGCATTCTGGAAGTGCAGCCTCATGTGGTTACCATTCTGGCTGATACGGCAATTAGAGCGAAAGATATTGATGAAGCGGCCGCCCTGGAAGCCAAACATAGAGCTGAAGAAGCTCTGGCTGACAAATCCAGCAAGATTGATTATGCAACAGCCCAGGCGCAATTGCTTGAAGCGATGATGCAGCTGAGAACACTGGACAGGCTGAGAAAGCGCGGCGGATAAAAATAACTGGCTTAGGCCTAGAAAAACCCGTTAACGTGTTCACGTTATCGGGTTTTTTTTTATTTTAAGAAATTTTTACGATTATAATTTCGTAAGCCATAATCTCAGGCGCAATTGTTCGAGGCTGGAATCAAATTAAGAGCATTGGATAGGCTTAAAAAAGCGCGAATATAAAAGAAAACAGGGCTTGGACGATCTGAAAGCTTAAGTAGCTTAAGCCGCGTTATCCGGTTTTTTATCTAAAGGAATATAAACATGAAAATTAAGACTATCATTCTGGCAGCCGGCAAAGGGACGCGTATGCGTTCAGAGCTGCCCAAAATACTGCATAAAATTGCCGATAAACCTTTGCTGAAACATGTTTACGACATGAGCAGGCAGCTGGAAAACAACAGCATCAAAATTGTCTATGGCCATGGCGCCGAACTGGTAAGAGAAACGCTCAGCGATCTGGACGCCGTCTGGATAGAACAAAAGGAACAGCTGGGCACGGGTCATGCTGTGCAGCAAGTCAGTGATCTGATATCGGACACGGACAAGGTGCTGATTCTTTATGGCGATGTGCCTTTGCTGAAACTGTCATCAGTCAAACAGCTGATTTCCAGCGTCAATGAGCAAGCGCTCGCCTTGCTGACCGTCAATCTCGAAAACCCAACCGGTTACGGCCGGATAGTCAGAAATGCAGCGGGTCAAGTCATCAGGATTGTCGAAGAAAAAGACGCCGACGCTCAAGAGAAACTGATCAATGAAGTCAACACCGGCATCATGGCGATACCCGGCAATAAACTGAAAAAATGGCTGAACCAGTTGAATAACAGCAATGCGCAAGGCGAATACTATTTAACGGATATCATTGAAATGGCCGTCGCCGATGGCGTTGCTATCGTAACGAGTCAGCCCGAAACAGTCGATGAAGTGTTGGGCGTAAACAACCGCATACAGCTCAGCCACCTGGAGCGCGTCTATCAGCAGGAGCAGGCCAATAAACTCATGGAACGGGGCGTTACATTAAGAGACCCAGCCCGGTTCGATCTGCGCGGCTCGATAGAAACGCTGGGCCAGGATATCGAAATCGATGTCAATGTGATTCTGGAAGGCAAAAACAGCATCGGCAGCCATGTCAAAATAGGTGCTAATACGCATATAAAAAACTCCATCATTGGCGATAATGTTGAGATTCTCGATTTATGCGTCATAGAAAACGCCGTCATAGGGAACGGCAGCAGAATCGGCCCTTATGCCAGATTGAGACCGGAAAGTGTCCTGGCCGAAGATGTGCATATCGGTAATTTCGTGGAAATCAAAAAATCATCGGTCGCGGCCGGCAGCAAGATCAATCACTTAAGCTATATCGGCGATACGACCGTAGGCAGCAAGGTAAATATCGGCGCCGGAACCATTACCTGCAATTATGACGGCGTGAATAAGTTTCGAACAACCATTGGAGATGGCGCTTTTATTGGCTCCAATACCCAACTGGTCGCTCCGGTGACGGTTGGCAAAAACGCCACTATAGGTGCCGGCTCCACGATCACTAGGGATGCCCCTGAGAATCAATTGACCTTGGGCAGGGCAAGACAAACGACTATAGAAGGATGGCAACGCCCCGTTAAACGCGACTGATGGTTGCAGGAGTTTGTACAATGTCAGGAATAATTGTCGAGGAAAAATAATATGTGTGGAATTGTAGGTGGTGTAGCGCAGCGGAGTGTAGTCCCTATCTTATTGGAGGGCTTGAAGCGGTTGGAGTATCGCGGATACGATTCGGCAGGGCTGGCGGTCATAAGCGGACGGGAAATATACCGGAAACGGGAACTGGGGAAGGTGAAAGGCCTGGAAGCCTTGCTGCAGGCCGATCCTATCGCCGGCAACATCGGCATAGCCCATACCCGATGGGCAACCCACGGCAAACCGAGCACGGCCAATGCGCATCCGCATATCAGCGGCAACAAAGTGGCCGTGGTTCATAACGGCATTATCGAAAACCACGAGCGATTACGCGGTCTTCAACTGGAGAAAGGCTACAAGTTCACGTCGGAAACCGATACCGAAGTCGTCGTCCATGAAATTTACGACGCTCTGGAGACCTCGACTGGCCTATTAAATGCTGTCCAGAAGACCGTGAGAAAATTCGAAGGCGCCTATGCCTTGGGCATCATGAGTATCGATTATCCCGATACGCTGATTGCCTGCCGAAAAGGCAGTCCTCTGGTGATCGGCGTCGGCATTGGCGAATATTTCATCGCATCGGATGTTGCCGCCCTGCTGCCGGTCACGCAACGGTTTATTTTTCTGGAAGACGGCGATATAGCCGAGATAACGATAGATAAAGTCGTTATCTACGATGCCAATGACAACATCGTCAATCGCCCTATCAAAACCAGTCAGCTGAAAATCGACTCTGTCGATAAAGGCGAATATCGCCATTACATGCTGAAGGAAGTTTATGAGCAGCCCTGGGCCATCTCGGAAACACTGGAAGGCCGATTCATCAACAACCGGCTGGAAGAGAGTTCAATCGGACATAATGCCGGGGATATTTTCGATAAGGTGAAATCCGTGCAAATCCTGGCTTGCGGAACCAGTTACCACGCCGGACTGGTGGCGCGTTACTGGTTTGAGAAGCTGGCCCGCGTGCCTTGCAATATCGAAGTCGCCAGCGAATTCCGCTACAGGCATCCGGTATTGTCGGAAGACACCCTGATTGTCACGATTTCGCAATCCGGTGAAACGGCCGATACGCTGGCCGCGCTGCAGGAGGCGAAAAAATTGGGCGCGAAGTATTCATTAGCCGTTTGCAACGTGCCGGAAAGCTCGCTGATCAGGGAATCCGACCTGGTGTTAATGACACGGGCCGGCGCGGAGATCGGCGTGGCCTCGACCAAAGCCTTCACCACCCAGCTGGTGGCGCTGATGCTGTTGGTCATCGCTGTCGGCAGGCGATTTGGACTGACCGAGAAACTTGAGCAGAAGATAACGTCCGAATTGTTCAGCCTGCCTGAAAAAATTGAACAGGTCTTGCAGTTGAATGAGCAAATCAAGGCATTATCGGAACAATTCGCGGAAAAACAGCATGCACTGTTCCTCGGCAGAGGCACGCATTACCCGATCGCGATGGAAGGCTCACTAAAACTCAAGGAAATTTCCTATATCCATGCCGAAGCTTATCCGGCAGGCGAACTGAAACATGGGCCTCTGGCGCTGATAGACGCGGACATGCCGGTCATTACCGTAGCGCCGAACAACAGCCTGTTGGAAAAACTGAAATCCAATATGCAGGAAGTCAGTGCGCGCGGCGGCCAGCTGATCGTTTTCATGGATGAGACGCTGGCGTCCGAAAGCAGCGAGAATGTCCAGATCATCAAAGTGCCACAAGTCGAGAATGAAACGGCGCCTATTGTTTATGCCGTACCGCTGCAGCTGCTGGCCTATCATGTCGCCGTGCTGAAAGGCACCGATGTCGATCAGCCTAGGAATCTGGCAAAATCGGTGACAGTGGAATAGGGTTTTGGGCGGCTCAGATGCCGCCTATTCATTTGGTCACATTCATATCCCAAGCATCTTCCCTGTAACTGATACAGGGAAGATGAAATTTTTTTCATGGATGGCAAGCTCATCATTCATGTCTTTCTGCGAGCAAGGCGCCAAATCAATAGTTACTTGTAGGTCGGGTTAACTTATCGAGCGCAAAGAGATAAGTTAACCCGACGCTAAGCTAATGATCAATTCGACACATCAGTTTTGCAGACTTCGCGCAGCCATCGCGATGTTTTTGAGTCAAATTGGACTTGATGCA
>NZ_JADMKV010000072.1 GCF_015476545.1 Methylobacter sp. BlB1
ATCAGGCTTGTTGAAATCAATCCCGGCTTGACGCCATTGGATATTGCTTGGTTACGGCAAGCCCGACTCGTATAACTCGTAAAATGCGCTGCTATAGCGCTTCGTCCACTTTTGCAAGCAGAACAGCTGCGCCTCTTCCATTTTTCGCGTCAATGAATACTCTCCATAGTACGTTCATTTCTCTTTTGAGGCATAACGATTCAATAACCCGCGCAACTGCTGAGGCATGAACGGGCCGTAAGCTTTCCGGTGTCGAGTTGATTGACTGGTTATGCCTACTAGAACCGCTGCCCCGCCAGCCATTCAAGAAATGAAGCGCCACAGTCGATGAACGCCCCGTTTCGTGCTCCCAGAGGAGCACGACAGGATTATCGAGTGCGCACGCAGGCCAACAATACAAGTCACCGCATCCGTTGCTCGCAAATGGGACATAGCCCGAAGCGGACACGTAGCCTTGGTTGTTCTCGATCTCAGATGGTGCAAGAACTTCACAGCTAAACCGAAGGTCGTTAAGCCCACTAAGGCGGACAAACGCTTTGTACTGCCCAGGCAATTCACGCCCTAATTGCCTACGCCTGTGTTAACATTGGACAAAATGAACCCGACTTTCTACTATGTTAGCTGCCAGCATATTGCTGTTTGACAAAGTACGTGAATGGCAAGTTTGGGGACACTCAAAATCCATACCTGAATAGCGGCAACGGGTCGCCAGGAGACCGTAGGAGAACAAAGATGAATTTATTGATTCCAGTCACTCTGTTGTTGTGCACCGTGCTGACAGGATGTGCAGCCAAGCGCGCTGCGGCTGACTGTGAAACCATGGGTTTTATACCCGGTTCTGTCGAGTTCGCTCAATGTGCAGAGCGGCTCATGAGCGCACGACGCGCAAACGCGATGGAGTATCAGCGTTTGCAAACGGAAATTGCTGTGCAATGTGAGAAGTCCTCACACGGAATTTTCGGCCGTAACACCGGCCGCACTGATTGTCCACACTGAGTTGGATTAAGCCGTGGTCCATACTCTTAGAGGCTTCACTTGATTACAGTTTTTTGGCCTTCGAGCGTACACAGTTCATCGCAGCCGACTGCCTACGACGTCGGCTGAACAATGTCAATTTGCTTGCCGAATACCGATCATCCGATTGGGTTACTGGAAGCTTTAAATTTTGAAATTGGTTTGTGACCACGACGGTCGGGTAATGGCCGATCCAAGGCATTCAAAATCTGGCTGGGTTTGTATCGGAACCGGTGGCGGCTTTGCGATCGGAATGCCTGGCGGTTTTGAAGTCGGAATCAGTGGTAGTTTTGATCGAAATACGCAATTGAGGCTAATTTTGGCAGTAAGATCGAGCTTGAACTACTACAGAATAATTTATATCTCTCTCTTTCATCAAATCTTGTGTTTCATTCAAAATGGCTTTATACGCCTGCTTTTCTGCTTCTAGCCTTGATACCCCCCCGTCAAATTCCATAATTCCAGCACGTTCCAGAAGCACCTCTTGTTCATCTGATGAAAGCAAGCTGAAGTCTGCTTGAGATATTCCTATAAACCGCTGATTATTCTCACCAGCATCAGCTTCATCAATTTTAAGCGTATCATTCTCGACTAAGTAGAAATAATCGAGAAAGTAATTTTTTATAAATCCTTCTTTCTCCAAGTAACGAGTGAACTCTTGTACAGCCGTATCAAGGTCAAAGTCCTCTAATAACCTCACAATATCAGGCTCAAGCAACTCTTTTTTTAGCCAAAGATCAGAGGCAAATCGATTAAGGGGAGAGATTTTTTGCACCATGCAACCATGTTACGCACTGAAATGCGATAAGTTTTACCGTATATATAATTTTTCTTATAAATGAATGCAGCAAACAAGGCTGATTGCCAAGCCCTTCGGTCACAAGCAAATATGTTTTCACCCTTGATTGGTTGTTTTAAAAAGTCTGGCAATGAATCAAGTGAAGTATTCATAGCGGATGCTGCTAACTGCCAGATGTCCAGGTTAGGAAGTTGCTGGCGGTATTCAATCAAGTAATTGTCTTTCTCTTTCAGATAGTCCTTTAGCAAACGGATGGATGGCTGGAGTTTTTCGCGAGCGGCTTTTTCTGCGGCAATTTTTTTCTCACGTAATTCGATTTCTTTGCGTTTCTTTTCCTGCTCCTGTTCATAGATTTGATCTATCTCTATCTGTAATGCCGCTTGCAGGTCTGACTTTAACTTTGATCGAATCGGTTCCGCATCGGAATGAAATAACCATTTCTTATTGTTAACAGAAGCGACAACTTCTTTACGAATGGCTTCTAAATCCGCATCTCTGGCGACATCAGACAGATCAATTTCTATGCAAGGTATTTTAAGTTCATGCAGTTTATTTTCCTTACTTTCATCAACAAAATGCGTGACAGCAATTTCAATCAGAAAGCGAGAGCCGTTTATATGAGCAATAACATCAGGGATAACTCGGCCTAAACGTTTCTCCAGATTGATATCATCGATAATTGCTGTATGCTCAACACAGACTTCCGCTGTTCCTGATTTGCTAATGAACCGACCGTAAACTTCTCCATTCACCTGTTCATGAATCAACAATTCAGGTAAAGCAATCTGTGCAGACTCTTCCAAGACTTGCTTTGCCGCATGATGCAATGCGGTTTCAACCGCATGAGCACATTCATCAGATTTATAGTGTGCAAAACCATGCGCATTGATTTTCCCTTTTTTGGCGACAAGCCTGACGCCACAGGCTGCGCAAATACATCCACAGGCTAATCCCGATGGGACTTCACTGATATGGACGAGTTTGCCATCCCTTAAACCAAACGGTAATTTAACCTGATTTTTATTAAAATCGTTTTTCATGGAAGCCTCACTGATTTTCCAAAAGATTATTCTGGAAGCCAGCTTAGGCAGTTGCCATCGCGAGAAATAGATGATTTAAGGGGTATATACGGAGTAAATGCTATGGATAAACAGGTAGTTATGCAGAAACAGGAAATTGAGCAATTAAGGCAATCAGCCCAATGCGTTCTTGACTTTTATGATGAATTGGCAGAATTGGCAGACTCTAAACGGGATCTTATTCCCATGACTTTGTTTAGAGCAGTAGCGGCATTAACGCTAAACCCTGCCGAGAATGGCGTAGAGGTACGGGATATTCGGTTCACGCCTAAAGAGTTATTGGCCAAAGTCACCGAAATTGGACTCTTGAAAAAACTACCCAAAGAGTCTGAAGCATCTGAGTGGGTTCTGAGACACTGGGCTAATCTTGGAAAAGAAATAGAAAAAAGAAAGAGCCATCTGCAAGAGTTCTCATCCCGCCGTAATATGGAATTTTATCCGTGGATCGGCAAAGAAGAATCCACAGGCGGGCAGGCTAATCACTCCTATTATTACCTAATCACAAAATCTCTTGATGAACAGGCGTTAATTGATAACAGGCAATACCCTTGTCCTGAGGGTGGTTTACATTATGTGCCTGAATCGCTTTCTAATATCCCTATCTGGGCCAGATGGATTAGCGGCTTTGTTCTGAAAGGCTGGCAAAAATATGCATTCTTGTTGCCTGTATTGGTAGTGACCCTATTGGCTTTGTTCATATTTTATGTGCTTTTATTTCAAGGAATACATGGCAAGATTTCAGCAGTTACTTGGATAAGTCAATCATTGGTAGCGTTGGGTTTGGCTGTTTGGGTTTACTCAGCTCCGCTCTACCGTGTTGTCATTCATCGCATCGTGATGGCCCCGATTTGGATGGCGCCGCTTAAAGAATCGAATGTTCAACTGGAGCTAAAAAGAATCGGTACTGATCCTGAAACAGGAAATGCTATCAGGGAATTGCGCCTTATGATTTATTCAGCCCAATGCCCGATATGCAAGGCACGCGTTGAAGTAGAAAGCGGTGGTTTTGAATTTCCATTTCGGTTAGTAGGACGATGTCTCGAATCCCCGAGAGAACATGTGTTTTCTTTTGATCACGTCACTAAAATTGGCAAACCGCTTAGAAAATGAAAAAATACCTATTATTAATAGCATCACTTGCAATATCGCCTGTAGTGCATGCCCATCCCGGCAGGTTAAATGCGGAAGGCTGTCACACTAACCGCAAGACAGGTGAATACCACTGCCATCAGCACAATAAAGCCATCGATAAAAACACTGCCGCTGCACCTGCTGATTCATCTATTGCTGCACCAGAATCAGTTGTTACCAAGCTCAATGACATTGTCAAAGTCGGCTATCAAGGCTTTACAGTCTGGCTGGATTGTAAAGAACGCGCTCCTGTTAAATTCCGTTACAACGCACAGCGGGATACTGGCAATTTAAAGCGTTACGATCACTTTATGCTGGACCCTGATATTCCAGCAACATGCCAGCAACTCAGCAGTCAACCTTATGGAAAGGGCTATGATAGAGGGCATCAAGTACCTGCTAATCACTTGGATGCTGTCGAGGAAGCCATCAAACAGTCCAACTACATGACTAACATTCTGCCGCAGACCTCACAACTAAATCGAGGTGCGTGGTTACTGACGGAAGAGATTGTCGAGTGCTATAGGGATATCGATGAACTACTGGTGATGGGTGGCGTAATCTGGGGGGATAACGCCAAGGATGATTACTTTGTAGCTTCTCATGGAGTCAGAACGCCGGATTATTTCTGGAAAGTCATTATCCGGGGTGCAGGACAGGATGAACGTGCCATTGCCTGGATTATGCCTAATTCAACGGATGCAACCAAAAAGCACTTGGATGAGTATCTGGTTACTGTAGCGGAATTGGAAAAGCGTACGGGTGAGGTAATTCCGGTTGCTGATTATGCGAAGCATGATAAGCCATCATCTTCATGGCTAGTTCCGCAGGGTTGTAATAAAAGTTGATTTCGGATTCGAATAGTCGCTATCAACCATAAAGAGACGATTAGGAGTTTCACGACAATGGCCAGTGTATGTTTTAAAGCAATCGTTCAATGCTTGATTCAGGTACACTGTTAGCCTCACCTGGAACCACTTATTAATTTATTTCATTGTAGCCATTTGGAATTTTTTCACATCCAACAAAGGAATTGAATGTTCCGAGAGAATCTACGATTGTGAATTGCTGTCCCATGAAATATTGAGTGTAAACATGGCTTCTTACCTCTGTGGCAAAGATATTTAGAGCATGCACTAAATTTGAATGTATCCAATACAGTTGCTTGCGCCAATTATCGTATAGTTCATACCTACGATGGTATTCATCTTGATCTTCAATCCGCTCTCGCTTCCATCTCATATCTAGGAGCCACAACTTGGTGTTATCTGCATAGAACGCATAAGGTGACTTAGTAAAGTGATCAATTAAAGCCTGCGTTCTAGTATTAAGATCAAATATTGATTTTTCGAGTCCAGGTATTGTGTTCGGCATCACTGTTCTGAAAATAAGCATCGTAATTTCTGAAAATCCGTCAATTACTTCGCTTTGAATAGAATTGGCTATCAAGCCTTCACTTATTGATGGCCAATATCTCAAGTACATCTTGTTAGTAATTTCATCCACCAGATATTGATGAATAGTTTTTTGTTCACTGCTTTGAATTATGGTCCCAAGAATGCTATGAACTAAATCTTGATCAAGACCAAAGAGAAAATCCTCTACCTGATGTGTAAGTAAAACCTCAGCTTTTTCAAGCTGGTAATCTTTTTCCAGCTCTTTAATCGCACTATATATATGAGGTGAAACGCCTCTATATTTATCATTCACTACAAAATAATATTGCCTTACTGATGATATTTTGTCCCAATAAGAGTTTAACTTGCCAAAATCTTCTTTCATCTTTTTGATAGCGGCTGATGTGTCAACACTTTTCCGGACACATTGTTACACAGCTTTTTGCTGTATTTCATAGTCTACCGGTGACAAATAGTCATTGGCAGAATGCAGGCGTTCTCGATTATAAAAGACCTCAATATATTCAAAAATCGCCTGCTTAGCTTCCTCACGAGTCCTAAATTGACAGTGATGCGTCAATTCCGTTTTCAAGGTATGAAAAAAGCTTTCAGAGACGCTATTATCCCAGCAATTTCCCTTACGACTCATGGATTGAATGACGTGATGCGCCTTTAAAATAGCGCGATGACTATCGGAAGCATATTGACTGCCGCGATCGGTATGCCATAACAAGCCTTTACCGGGTTTACGCTGCCAGATAGCCATCAACAGAGCCTCATTGACCAGTTGGGCTTGCATCCGACTGTCCATTGACCAGCCGACGACCTTTCTGGAAAACAAGTCAATCACCACAGCCAAATATAACCAGCCTTCCTGAGTAGCAATGTAGGTCATGTCGCCGACATAATAGCGATCAGGCTGTGAGACTGTAAATTGTCTATCCAGTAAATTAGGGGCAATCGGCTGGGTATGCTTGGAGTCTGTTGTCGCTTTAAATTTTTTCCTGGTTTTACAGACCACTCCCGCCCGATTCATCAGCCGACCAATCCGTCGCCGACTCACCACGATACCTTGCTCAGCGAATTTCTTTTTAAGACGCCGTGTGCCATAGGTTCCTCGGCCTTTTTGAAACAACGTTTTCAGTATTACAAGCAATTGCTCATTTTCCTTGGCCCGCTCTGTGTTCGGCGAATTAAACCATTCATAATAACGACTCCGTGAAATGTTCATGAACTGACATAGCACAGCGACGGGGAAGTCTTCGGAATGCTTGGCTATCCAGGCGCACTTCACTGCATTTCCTTCGCAAAGTACGCGGTGGCCTTTTTTAACAAATCCCGCTCCTGAGTGACTCTGGCTAATTCTTTCTTCAGCCGTTTAACTTCATCATAAATATGTTCATCCGTTCTTTCGATGGCCGTTTTCGGTTTTGAATACTTACTAATCCAGGTATGTAACGTATTGGGATTCAATCCTAAATCTCTCGCTGTCTGGGCGATTGGCTGATCTGATTCAACAGCCAACTTAACAGCCGATTCTTTAAATTCTGATGTATAGCTATTGGGTTTTTTAGTTTGATCGCTCATTTTTAGACACACTATCTTTTTCAGGTTATTTTAAGTTGTGTGTCCGGTTTAATGTAGCCGCATCAGGCTTCAGTGTTACTAGGCAAGTCTTCAGGCGCATAAACTTGGTAATATTTTCCATAATCCGAGCACCAACCATCATTACCTCGATCACCAATATTCCCATGAGGTTTTACTGGTTTAAAGCTTGGGTCGACGTTGGTCATGACCTTGACAAACAAGTCCTGGTATTTTTGACCATCTGATTCATAAACTAATAGCTTGTACTTTGTTCTCATATTCTTAATATAAATTAATAATTAATTAGACAGCTTCTCTGTATCTACTACCATATCTCATCGTCTGATATGAGAACCGTCTCGGAC
Organism: Methylobacter sp. BlB1; assembly: GCF_015476545.1. Taxonomy (GTDB): domain Bacteria; phylum Pseudomonadota; class Gammaproteobacteria; order Methylococcales; family Methylomonadaceae; genus Methylobacter. The sequence goes on from NZ_JADMKV010000072.1 coordinate 7,373, forward strand.
TTTCACGAATAACCCAGAATGCCTTCTTATTTCCGTTGCTTTTTCTAAGACGAAAGCTTAGCTTACACTGCGTTAAAACTAAATCTAATTCATCGCATATTACTACAACCAGGAGCCTCAATTATGATGGATATTAAGGAAAAGCTTATTGAAATATTCAAATCTAGAGCTGGTGGACCTTTCCTTTTTGTCGGTTCTGGATTCTCTCGTCGATACTTAGGATTGGAAGATTGGAAAGGACTTCTAAGTCGATTTTGTGTGACTGGAAAGCCATTCGAATATTACTTAGCAGCAGCGGATGGTGATTATCCAGCAGCTGCAAAATTGTTGGCGATTGATTTTAATGAGTATTGGTGGAAGGCTGATGAATACCAAGAAAGTGTAAGGAAATATAAGAGTAAAATCTCAGGTAATACTTCCGCGTTACGCATTGAAATATGCAACTACCTTTCAACCTTGGATCAAGGAAAAGCTAAAAGTTCTGATTATGTGCGTGAAGTTGAGATTCTATCAACGTTAAATGTTGATGGAGTAATTACGACGAACTGGGATATGTTTATAGAACAGATATTTCCAGACTATAAAACGTACATTGGCCAAAATGAATTACTTTTTTCTAATCCACAGGAAATCGGTGAAATATACAAAATCCATGGCTGTGCTAGCATTCCTGAGTCACTAATTCTAACTAATGATGACTACACAGGATTTAATGACAGAAATGCGTACCTTGCAGCCAAACTAATTACAATATTTGTCGAGCATCCGATAGTTTTCATTGGTTATTCATTATCTGATGAAAACATTTCTGGATTGCTTAAAGCTATATCGTTGTGTGTTGGGCGCGGTAATGTCGAGCAATTTAGGAAAAATCTTATTTTTGTTCAAAGGACTAGTAGTAGTGAAGAGCAGGACTTATCGGACACCTTTATTACAATAGAAGGAATACAAATACCCATAGTCTTAGTTAAAACAAACGATTTAGTTCCGATTTACGAAGCGTTAGATGCTACAAAGAGAAAAATACCTGCACGAGTACTGCGCTACTGTAAAGAACAACTTTATGAGCTTGTAAAATCTGCCGAGCCCGAAAAGAAAATCTGCGTAGTTGATATTGATGCTATTGACCGAAAAGAAGATATTGAGTTTTTAGTGGGGGTTGGGGTTGTTTCCCAGGCCCAGGAAAATATGATTTCTGAAATCGGTTATGCCACGATAGAAACTAAGGATTTAATTCTCGATCTTCTACATGGGAATAGTAGTTATGATTCTCATATGATTGTTAATAATGTATTGAAAAGAGCTGCGCGATACACCAAGAATGTACCTGTTTTCAAATATCTTCGAGATATTGGTATTGTTGATAATGAGTCATATGAAAAAAGTGGGATCGAATTAGATAAGATAGTTAAGAGGGAATTAAGAGAGTTTCATGGGAAATCATATACGCGCACGTTTTATAAAAACTATCGTCACTTAACAATGGAAGAAATTATAGAAGCCTGTACGCCAGAAAATGCATCCGCTTATATTCCATTTATTTCGAAGGAAAAAATTGACCTTGATTTATTACATAATTTTCTTGTCACTAATCAGGAAAAAATGGATTACAAAAGTTCGAGCTATGCAAGTAATTTTAGGAAATTGGCCGTGCTCTATGACAAGCTTAAGTTTGGGTGGTAGTTGTTAATAACGGGCGAAACGAATGGTGAAGAACTCTTCGACACTGAGTTCTATTACAACCTTTAAATAGCTCCTCTAGAAGAGACCGTATCAAAAAGCAAAAATTGATAAGTTTGCGGAATGATCATGTCAAAGCAGAGGAAAATAACAAGCATCGTGGGGCCAATAATTGAAAATTAACCACCTCTGGTTGATCAGGAAGATAACTTTCATACCCAAGATCTAGCTGGCTTAGTGATGAGTTTTAATACAGCTTTCAGCTAAGAGCGGTCAATAATAAAACTGTTCACACAGATTCCTCTGGTTCGGCTCGAGATAGTTGTGCTTCTGAAATTAGTCAAGATCAGATTATCAGTATTTTTATATAAAATAGCTATCTTTTCCATAATCATTAAGTTCCAATTTATGCTTTTATGAAAACTCTGGCGAACCAAAAGCCGCCAGGATTTTCGTTCTGCAATATTTAAAATTATTGAATGCTTTCGAAGAGAGCTTGTGCTTTTTGGCGAGCAATTGAATCTAATTCCTTACTCAATGGGTCAAGATTAATACCATCTCGACCATCCACATACATCGGTCCACCAACGTCATCGTCATAGAGGGAACCATCTTCATGAATGGCGTAATAGTCATCCTCTGCCAGATCGGCGCCTAGCATCTGAGCAAAATAAATCCACGTCCAACAACGCTGCAAGTCGTGGCTGTCGAGGTCTTCAATAAGCCTGATGATTGAACCTATATGGCCTTTTTCAGCGGCAATTGTCAGCCAATGTTTTAAGCCTGCTATATGCTCTAAATTTTCAGCAATATTTGCGGCTCTGACTGGATCATGATTAATGCTCCTATCTTGTTCAAAAAAAGACGGATCACCAAACACATCTGCCAGATCAAGAAGCGCATCTTCATTGCCAAGTTTTGATGCTTCTCGAAGATGAAATTCATATTTTTCATCATGGAGTAGATTTTTTGCAAACTGATCAGCCCATTCTTTTTCTATGCCAATCAGTGTGCGGCCTTGCTTTTCCAAGTTATACCAATGCTCGCTACCTTGCCCTCGACCATTATCGGGCGAGTAGTAAAGGGCAAGGACATAATGCGCAGATGCATTACCTTTGCTAGCTACTCCTTCGAGTTCGCTCAATAGCCTAGGTGGAAAATTATAACCTTCGGTGTCATCTTCAAAAGCAGACCAGTCTTCAGTGATTGTATCAGCTAAATCGTCATCGTCATCATATTCATCATCCCAATACGACCAATCACTGCTTAACTTAGATATCAAGTGAGAAAACTTTGCGACGGTAATTTGATACTCTGAAATAATCGCCGGAAGCTCGGAAGACACAACATCAGCTGTTGCAGGCTGGTAGCCCAATTCTATGCAGCGCTGATACAACGCAGAGTTTTGTTGGGGAGTATTCTTTGTTTTTTGTTTTCCTTGAAAAACAACTGCATCGACACCAAGTGATGCGAAGGAATTGAAGCCAAATAACGAGGCTAAAAATTCGTAAATATGAGATCGCCTAAGGGTGTTACCCGTTTGGGATTGGAGACGCTGCTGCGCAAGATACGCAAATTCTTTGATGGTCATGACAATTTTCCTCAACGCCAAGCCGATATCGGGTTATATGCACACGTTTAATCCCCCGACGACGAGGCTTTGCTATTAAAGAAAATTATTCAATGACAATAGTGAAAAACATTTTTCAACAAGTAGTGAAAATGGCCTTTTTTTACTCGTGTGCAAGTAGGGTGGGCAACCTTTTTTGATTCTAATTTCGAGCTTTGGTTTTGTCAATAAATGGCACGGCTCTGCGTATTTTTATTTCCAAAGTGGTAACAGATAGATGGCTTAAAAAATTAGATGATGCGCCGAAAAGCTCATTGTAAAGGCCCGATCAGCTCGATTTCTTGCTGATTTGGTTAGCATCAGAAGAAAACATCGTTTGGAACGAAGGAACAGCTTATTTCACTGCTCTTACACCTAACGTCAGGAAAAATTTCCTCTTCCGCCAGAATGGAACAATACTGATGAGAGAGAAACTGAGGGCAAATAGAATGGTTCAGCGATAGTCGGGAGACTACAGCTAAAAGAGAACTACACTAACAGCTTGAAAAAACTTTTCGGCGCATCGCAAATTGGACAAGCCCAATCCTCTGGGATTGTCTTTCCGGAAGGTGCCTAGTGCAATGCCAGAATAGAGCGCCTTTGGCTTCATCGTAGATATGTTCACATTCTAGGCAATGATATTTACGGTATTCATCCATCTTTGCTCACCTCAATTCTATTGTTGAATTCTTTTGATGAGAACTGTGAAACGCGCTTGATGCAGTGCTGATCATTAATTCATGGATTATTGGATGAATTAATAATGATATTTAAATTAAATAAATACAATTATATATATTAAATAATATGAAAACATTTATATTTTATCATATTATTTAATATAATAAATATAATTGTGAGTGTGAAAATATATATATTATTTTACAATAAATGAAAATACTTAAAAATTTATTTGACGTGTTATTGTTTTCGTGTTTTTATAGATATGTGTTTAATTTTGTAATAAGTTATTCAAGGATATTTATAGTGTCATTATATCGGTTTTATGGATGATTAATAATATGTATACACATGTAAAATTAGTTACTAAGAGAATCACATGTTATCGCATGATATAACGACAATACCGGGTGAAGTATCAGTTGAAATCGTACCGCAAATTTTTTTATCCGAAATCGGTGCGTATGATCAAAATGATGAAAATCCAAATCATTTTTACTTTGTAGTTTCGGATATCGATGCTTTAGAACAAGAAAAGATTGATCTTTCCTTTTCAAATAAGCCGACTCATTTTCGCCGTATCTCAAGTTATCATAGGCGCAGTATTGATGAAGCTTTTCATTTCCCGCTCATTGTATCCAAAGATACAGGCCTTCCTTTTCTATTAGCATGTAATTTCTTATATGAGTGGTATAAGTTAACTAGCCCAAGCCAAGAAGTACCTACTACTACGACGGTTAGAGTATATGCTCATCATTTAGCTCACATGTTTAATTTTTTTTATACGCATCGAGATGAGTTTGATTATTTAAATTTTAAATTTCGGCTTGAAAATCAACGTCCTGTTAGTAAATATTGGAATTTCCTCAGGGAACAGATGGATGAGGGAAATATGAGTCGCGAAAATGCCCGCTTACATCAATCAACATCAGCGCATTTTTTTAAATATGCTCGAAGAATCGGATTAATTGACCCAAAGGCAGAACTATGGCGTGAAGAAACAATTAACGTACAAATTAGTAGTGCAACACGAGGTAAAGCAAATAAACAAATAGTTAGGCCTGTTCATGCTATCAAAAGAATCAGAAATAAATCCGTAACTTCAAGTTATATTTTTGATGGTGAGCCACTCAGACCGCTTAATGCCAATGAACAAAAAATTTTTGTTTCCGCCTTGAAAAAAATTTCCCCCACTTGGTTCAAGTATTTAGCAATAACATGTCTATTAACAGGTGCCCGACTGGGCAGCATAGGAACTTTGCGAGAAAAACACGTAATTGATCTAAAACGGCAAATGGCCTTAGGAACAGCTATCCCATTTGTAAAGGCGGGTACCGCTCATACTCTAATTCAGACCAAGCATGACAAGCCTCTTAACCTATATTTTCCTCGCTGTGCAGTTAATTATATTGATGCGTATTTATCATCAAACGTCAGAAAAAAAGATTTAAAGAAAGCAGAAAGCAAAGGGTTCGTTTTTGAAGATAAACATAATCAGCATTTATTCATAAACCAACAAGGCTGCCATATCTACTGGTCAAAATTTAATATTAATTTACTAAAAGACTGGATACCACCATCTACGAGGCCAGGTAGTGTAGTCTCCCATTTCGTTAGTGAAATATTAAAGCCTGAAATGCAAAAGTTGGGTTATCAGGGAAACTTTACATTTCATTTTCTGCGAGCAACATTTGCAATGAATTTTATAAAGGCAAATTATCGTCTTAATATGTCTAATGAAGAGATAAACAAGCTGTTGGATAATCTAAAAGACCTACTGGGGCATTCTGATATTAAGGTTACGCAACGTTATTTAAATCATTACAACACTGATCTGAGTGATTCCCCCATATCGCTTGCAAATGAAGAATTTGTCAACGAATTGTTGAACGGATTGTAAATGCGAACAAAAGTGATATGGAAGCAAGGCGCACCTTGTGAGTTGCCTGAACAATTTGATCCTTTTTCAATTCAAGTTTGGGGTGGAAAAGATTGCTTGTCTCTTGGTAGCTTAAAAGCTCCTTCAACATATAAAAACGATAATTCAAAATCAATTATTGAATGGATTGCGCTGGAATTTATGCGTTTTACTTTATTAGCGCAAAATCAAGATTTATCAGAACTGAGAATAAAGAATTTCATTGATACCGGAAATTGGATGATTAGGCACATAGTGAATCAAGACCTTGACTACGATGTAGTGGAAGACTACAAATCACTAACAAAAATTTTCCAAGAAATAGCTGTAGCAACAAGAAGCGATACTTTAAGACGTTCTAATAATTCAAAGCAAGGGAATAGAACGCCAATTAATCATATACAGAATATAAACAAATTTTTATCTTATCTTTACCCTAATGATACTCAAATTATATCAGATCACCTTTATCATGGAAAAAGATTAGATTCAATTATTGAAGCACCGTCTGAAGTCTGCATTGTTGAAACAGTACGATACATCGCTAAGCGTGTTGAGTCTGAAGCAGTAAAAATAAGTAAAGCTATATCAATTTTACAAGCTCAATTCATTCTGACTGAAAATGATGTTTTGTCGTTTTTTAAATCTACTAAAGATTACAGAAATTCATTTTTGTATCTGTTCATAGCGATTACTGGCATAAACGCGACTAATGCAATGCTTGTAGCGATAGAGGATTTGGATGTTGGTAATGACAAAAAAACATCCGGTAAATCTGTAGCTGTATATAAGCCGCGAGCTAATAGAGTTGTATGCTTTGAAATTCCCAAGGACATTTTAATAAAATATGTTGCTTCGTTTGTCGGCATTTTTAAAAAATATAATGCACTCTGTGATAAGTTTAGCTTTAATTTTAAATTCGATTATATTGGAAGGCAGGTCTTCCGTGAAGACGGAGAATACAGACATATCTCGCAGTACTATTTGTTTTATAGCTGGTTAAAGGCTGTTAGATCACAATTGATTAGCCACGTAGAACAGCGTTTAACGCAAGAAAATATACTTGATCATATAATTAAAATTCCAACTCCCAAGGATTTACGTAACTATAAGGCTACAGCGATTGAAAGCAAAAAGGGTCACATTCTTTCCTCAATAATAATGCAGCATTCAGCCGAGACTGGGGCTAAGTATTATTTGAAAAGACAAGAAAAAGAGGCTATTGAAAATCTAGGAGAATTTTATGCCAATTTTGAAAATGTTATCAAAAATATTGGAGAAAAGGTTAAAGATAGATTGACGATCACCCCTGCCGGTAAATGTAGTGCGACTGCTGAGCAAAAATCAATCATTGAATTGAATACAGAAAAAAGTGCTTATGTCATTGGTGATTGTACAACGCCTACTGGATGCTTATTTTGCTCGTTTTTTATCGTTCATGCTGATGAAGAAGGCATTTATAAGCTAGTTTCAATGCGTGAATATATTTTATTAAAGAATGAGACAATTTCTTATCATAGCGAAATTGAAAACAGCTATGGTGCGATTATTGAGCGTATAGATAATATTTTGCAGCATTTAAAAGTCGAATTGAAAGAAACAGCAAAAGGATGGATAGAAAAAGCTGAAGACAAAGCCGCGTATAAATTACATCCGGTCTGGCAAGAACTCTATGAGATGGACGCGGCTTTAATGGAAGTAACGGCATGAATCAAGCTGCTTATAATATATTACGCCCGACAGCTTGCGAATACATAAAATCGGTTTTAGGATTGACCGTCGAGCAAGATTTTATTTCCCTTGCTGATAATAAGCAGCAGATTGATGATAACACTCCCATTACTGCTTCTTATCTAGATGGCTCTTATAAAAGTGTTTTTAAAGATGACGTTTGGATAATTTCAGAAACAAGTCAAATAAACTTCACCACAGGGGTAGAAGGCTTAAGTTTTAATGAAGTGTTAGAGTTAAAAACGCTTACTTATTTATTTCTGGAAATCCCCTTTCCACGAGCTAATGGACTTTACAAAACACGCTTAGCACCCAAAACTGCTTTTATTCGTGCTTCTACACTCAAGGCTTTAAAAAAAACGAATACATTAAAGTCAAAACCGATTCTATCTATATTTACTGATATTAATGTTGCAAACCAACTCGCTAGGGAAATTCAAGACGCAGAGATAAATAAAACACCGTTATTTTCGCTTATATTTGCAAATCTCCAAGCAATTATATCTCATGTAAAATATCTTTCACTTAGCTATATAAATATTAAGCCTGTCTCTTCAGAAAGTTTGAACAGAGTGCTTGAAGCCATCTATAAAAGAGCAAGAGCGCAATCTGAACAGCACACTGTTATACCACCCATAATATATTCGCAAATATATAATGACGCCATTGATATTATCAAATCATGGAATTTTGATAAATTTAAGAATGATGCTGATGATTTAATATCTGCATATACAGATCTGAGTGATACAGGAAGCAATAACCATAAGCCGGCTGGTATATCAAGAAAAGCTTACCAAAATAGATTAAATAAGTATCTCACACATGAGGAAAAGATATACGAAAGACCTGGTAATTACGAATACTTTAAAGACAAAATTAAGTCAGTTGGACAGGTCAAATCGACATCATTTTTTCATGGATCACGGAACATTACAGGGATTACTTTTGAAATACGACGTATACAAGCTTTTTTAGCGCGTCTGATTCTACTTGAGACAAGTATGAGAGAAAACGAACTCATACACTTACTGAATGAACCGATAGAAGCAGTCCCGACGGCTAAAGGCAGTGTCTTTCTAATACTAGGCAAAGAAACTAAGATTAGCGGTGGACAAAGAGTCGGTTGGGTGGTTAGCAAAAATGGAAAAATTGCCCATGAAATTTTAAGGCAATTGTCTGATTTTTCCTACCAAATACAAATCAGAGAATCATCTAGACCCAGATGGCTTTTTCCTCGCCTTGCTTGTTCTTTAGTTGATAAAAATTCAAATAACAAAGATGGTAAATGGGGCCCATCTGAAGGGCGAGTCGCTGATTTTAAAGCTGCCGATGACAAGCCTACTACTATTACATCTCTATTTAAATACAAAAATCCTAGCAGTAAATGGGCTTATCGTACTGGTGAGTATGCTTTGTCCAGTGCTGATGTTAATTTTTTGCGCACTTACAGCACATTAAGTAACTGCCTGAATGATAATGTGCAACCGGATCAAGTTTTTTCAATATCAGAGCACCAATTCAGACGATCATTAGCCTTTTACGGATCGGCTTCTGGATTATTAGCCATCGCAGATTTGAAGCACCAGTTGAAGCATATTGCTTCAATCACAACGTATTATTACGCTGACGGTGGTAAAGCTTTACTACTATCAGGGCTCTTGCTCGATGACGAGACGTATAGCGAATTGAATGAGTATATCGTTAAAAATACAGGACAAACTGATACGATTTTAAGGAAAGAGTTGATAAGCATTTTAGATGATTCTAAACATACTTTGTTTGGTCCTGGCTTAATGGCAGTGAAGCAATTTACAGAAAGTATCAAACAATCAAGTAATCCAGACCGAGAATGGTCGGATCTGGCAAAAGAGGGTGCCATCAAAACGAAAGAACTCCCCCACGGCTGGTGCATTACCACACAACCCTGTGATGATTTTGCTAATCAGAATTTGTCTCAATGTTTTAACTGTGCTAACGGTGTACTAGACCGCAATAAATCGATTGCTTTAATAAATGAAGCTAAAAAACAAGCAAAGCGTGCGAAAAACGAATTTAACAAAAGAAACTTTACACTCCTAGCTACAAGAATAGAAAAAGCCGCAACGACAATGTACCCTAATTTGTTTAAAAATTAGTCATGAAAATTGAATTCGAGAGCGAGCCTGAATATAGAAAAAAATATGCGCATTTTTATGAGGCTATCTTAATTTTGCTTCAAGACCAGACGGCCAAAATAAATGTGAATTCTGTTACCAAACAAGCTGGCTACTCCCGAAGCTCAATAAGAAAGGACAGGGCTGAGTGGAAGCCACTCTTGAAAGATATAGAAGTGGCAAATAACGTTCAGTTACAAAAGCCACACTTTTTTGCTAAAGTCACAATTGAGAAAAATAAAGCTATAAGCGCAAATGCAAAGGAGTATAAAGAAAAATATCTAAATCTCTTGTCTGCGTTTTATGATTTATCAAGAATAGTTGAAGATCAAAAACAAACAATAAAACAGCTTGAATTAGAAAATGCTGAACAATCAGATAAGCTTGCCGGGTTAAAACAAGAGATTGATAAAATAAAATCAAATAGCAAAGTCGCTCATTTATCAAGCGCAAAAAAATATAATAAATGATATCAAGGCGGTAGCCCAGTTCTCAAATTGGTTAAGCGACCACACTTACCTAATCCTTGCCAAAAAACATTTCTCTTACTCTCTTACGAAAATCTTCAGGATCTCCTGCGCTGTAGTCTTTTGGAAGATTTTTTATAAGTTCATGACGAAACCTTAAAGTCCATAAAATAATTTCTGTTCTTATATTTATATCGCCATCAATTAACTGACCTATAGCATAGACCATTTCTGGGGTTATACTCAGACTAGTGCAAACATGCTGGCACGGATTAACCTCCAAACAAAATGCCTCATTAGTAAGGTTTTCAAAGAGGGTTTCCTCAAAAACATCAATACCCTCTGTATCCCCAAGAAAACCTCTTATATATATTTCAGCCATCTTCCAAAATAAATCTGATTCTCTTTCTTTTTCATTTTTTTTCTCCCGTAGCGCAGCCCCAAGAAGCGCCAGAGCGGTATGTATATTTATTCCAAAAAAAGGATGTATTCTACAACCAAAAAATGGTCCTATGTTGCTTAGCAGCCACGGATTTATTTTTGCGACTTCTTCTTCCGTATCTTGATAAAAACACCATGCAATTTCAGGATAAAAGTAATCATCTTTTAGGATTTCAATTAAAGTTTTAGTAAAAACATCTTGCCATCCACCATATCCAATAACTACCAAGAGCTTTCCTTTTAGAAGATGCCGGAGCGAATTTGCTAGTAGTGGCCTATGACTGGTTAGTTGAGCCGGAGAATGCAGAGTGTCTCCACCGATCCAATATCCATGAAGGTGAATTACATGTGGAACGGTTCCGTTATTTGCATAAATATTGCCGTCACCATGTAGTGTGGTACTGAAATAATCGCCACCTTGTTTCTTTATTGCTATTTCGATCAAGGGATCAAAATTAGTTGTTAATACGGTTCCGCCTATGCGGTGATTGTATTTCGCTAAAATAACTCCTAGCGCCCAAACACCTGGTGTCAGATGCCAACAGTCAACATCAGCTTCTAGGGAACGTAAATAATGTTCTTCATATGTCTTAACTGGTTTCCTTTTGAGCCTTGCTTTAAGCACCGCATCTTGTACTATCTTATTGCAAATATCTTGCCCAGAAAGCTTATTCAACTCACTAAAAGCTATCTGATAAGAATTTCCAGAACCATTGGCTAGTGCTTTTTCAAGGCTATCCGCACCAATTCCTTTTAAATGCCCTTTTACTTGACTAACTATTTCATAAGCTCCAGGAACTCCTTTTTCTCTCTTCTTTTGAGGAGCCGTAAGAGCAGATCCAACAAGAAAAACTACCTCGCGATTGCTGTGTGCAATTTTATAAACCAGGGACATTAAATCTTCTGAATTCACGGTAATGCTCCGAATAAGTTTGGAAAACTTCGATTCCTAAGTGTGTTCGCACAACTAATTTGACTAGCAGAAGTTTCTATTTTAACCTGAGTTCGGGATAAAAAAGGGAGCAGGTTCTTGTTATAAAAGAGAAAATAAGTTTTCGACGCTAACTTTCTCCGAACAAGAACCTGCTACTGATGAAATTAACACAGTTATTCTGCGATGTGGACGATTTTTGCCAAACCTTTATAGCGGCATGGCAAAAAAATCAATTAGAGCAAGGTAAGAAGAAACGCCATCGTCCCCATCGGATGAGTGATAGTGAGATGATTACGATTTTAGTGGCTTATCATCAAGCCGGTTTTCGAACCTTCAAATGGTTTTACCTGAAGCATGTGCAGCGCTATTGGCGGGCTGAGTTTCCTAATCTGCTAAGCTATAATCGCTTTATCGAGCTGATGCCAAAACTGTTGGCGCCGCTCACTGCCTTTATGGCCAGTCGTCGTGGTGTTTCGGCAGGCATCGCCTTTATTGATTCAACACCGCTGGGCGTGTGCGAGAATATCCGCATTCCACGGCACAAAACCTTCACTCAGGAAGCCGGGCGCGGCAAATCGTCGACCGGCTGGTTTTATGGCTTCAAATTGCATC
>NZ_JADMKV010000073.1 GCF_015476545.1 Methylobacter sp. BlB1
ACCGGTTCAGATTGTGGTTCGCTTTGCTCACACAATCTAACCTTATTCGTTAGGCCACAAATTCTATTGGTGTGCAATTTAATTTTCTGATCTAGTGAAAAAGCGGTTTTCTCTCAAATTTGATAAATACGCATCTAATGTGGTTTCGCTGCTTTCCGATATTGGGTTTAGGCGGCTAAGGATTGACTGCGGGATGACTGTTTTGTCGAACTCCTTTTTCCCGTCCTTGCCGCAAAGAGTTTGCCTCATTAGCTCGTTTAAAGCTTCTCGTTGAGTAGCTTCTAGTTTTGTAAGACCATTTTGAATTATGTTCAAAACGGCTTGACCGAAGGAAACGGCCTCTGAGTTAATTGGTATGTAGCCTTTGTGGACTACTTTGTTTCTTAGTTCAACCTGATTCTTTGGGAGCAGAATGGGTGATTGCTTATAGAGAAGTAGGTGAGCGAAAACGTATGCCCCCAGCTGCCTTTCTGATTGCCTGGACATCTCTTTCCAAGCGATATCGAACGCTTCGGAGGGAATGGAACTTGTAATGCCCGCGGCTTCCAAGAAGAATTCAAAATAACGCTCTAGGCTGGCTGCAAAAGACGTTATGGCTTCTCTGTTGTACCCGTCAATGATTGCGTGCGCGCCAATTTCGAATAAAAGCTCATGGCGGTAAAAATATAGTTGCGTAGCTGTTTTGTGGCCTCTTGTACACTCAAACTCGTAATTGCCGTCATCTTGAAGCTCTTGTGAATTTAATCTTTCTTCGCCGATTGTGGCAGGTGCACCGCACTTCGGGCAGTTGATGGGTACGTACATTTCGATCGACCTTGCTGCTTGCATTCGGGCCACTTCGTCTAGTTGTGTGGCCTAACAAGTAATTGAATAGTTTTCTATATATCATCCACGATTACCGCATTCTGGGCAATAAATTCAGCGCATACCTTCAAAACACTAACGGTATATCTTCTCGCTCGGATGATATATGGCTTCTTCCTATCTTATCGATTGCCTGTTATCCCATAATAACCAGTCACTCAAACAATTGTGATAAAAGATCGATTTGGGTCGATTTTACCCTTTCAATACTGACCGCTCACTAGTGCCATTTCCAGCCTGTCCATAAGTATTTTCGAAGGCAGCTATAAGTCACAAATTGTTCGCTCAATGCCTAAGTTCATCGGTGCATGAGGCATCCGCGTGCAACGGCCAGTTTGTTAGCCAGCATTGCTAGAAGTTACTCGGTAGTGCCGCTTGCTCACCCCAAGCATAGAGTTCTTTGCCCAGTATGCACTCAAGGAAGCGGATGGTCGTGTGATACTTGATGGCTGCAGAACTGGTGAAGTCATTTTTTGCAGCGTACGACGCGGCTTTCTCTCGCAGGAACTTGAAGCCAAGAATATCGTTGGGGAACTCCGGAGCATTCCATTGAGAGTACGGCTTATCGACCTCCCCAATCATTGCGGATGAGTACCAGGAGCGGAGCTTAATAAATGGATTCAGAAGCAGAACTCCATCCTCCCGCTTTGACCACACTTTCTCCCCGGCAAATGCGTCGATAACCCCTGGCTCCTTAGCTTCATAGGGCCTCCATGCTGAAGGCATGATCGTGATTCCTATCCACTTCTCGCTCTGCTCTGCTTTGTAGGCTTCTACTAGTGCCTTGCCGAAATAGACTTGATGACGACCTGTGGAGTCAAAGTTAACCTCAAACTCACCGAAGGAGATTGCGCCCCTTGCTGGGATACCGGCGGCCAGCAGCGCAGATAGAACCATTCCGCCGATAGCATAGATGTCGAGAAATGCCCAATTGCCATACCCTTTGGGCTCTTGATAAAAAATGAAGGTGTCTGAAAAGTAAATGGTCTTGAAGAGCCCATTTAGTTCTTCCCATCGCCCAAAAGCCTTCAGCGCGTTATCGATAACTGCATAGATTTCTTGGGTACCTTTGGTTTCGACCAGTTCGCTGAAACCAAGAATGTCTAGGAACAGCAGGTATCGGCCTTGGCTGAGCTCGGTGTCTGTTTTCATGATGGCTACCGGTTGAATTAACCGGCGCGCTTTAGCGCGTCCGTGTTGAATGAAAGGTTAGGTGTCACTCGTCTTCGCTTCTGAACCCAAGCGCCTTCCGAATAGCAGTCACGCACTTGGCCGCGCCGTCATAATCTGTCGTGTTGGAAAAGCCGATGAGATTTGTCGAAGCGTGCTTTGGTGATTGCCCCTTGCATTTCAGCCACCACTTGTACCAGAAAGGAAGTTCCTCGATACAGGCGGCTAGTTCGGCCGAGTGGCGCCGATTTGAGGTAATGCGATCTTCGTAAAGTTTTTGCATCCGGCTGTTTAACCCCTCGGCGTTGACAACTTGTGCATAAAAGATCAAATCAGAGAACACCTTCGATCGGAGTTCTCGGTATTGCAGGATTGGCTTCATACAGAAGGTAGTAAACCAGTAGCCAATCGCACCTGAAGCGACTCCAATTAGCACTGAAATCAATTTCTCATCCATACTGTATTGAACCCTAACAAGTAGTTCTCTAGATCTGCATATTTTACATTCTGGGCAACAGTATCAAAACAATTTTTCTGAGAATGTTATGGTTCTAAACGGGATGACGTATATAATTTTCACGATAAACAGATCTTGATAACTTCAATACTTATATTTGCAGTTGCCTTACTCAAGCCACTCAGCAACTGGCCGCTATACCGCTAATTGACGCCATTCAAAAAATTCGATTGAAAGACTGCAAAGTGTCGATAGCACCTGTTCGCCCTTCTCAAAAGCCGACATTCACCACTCGTTCATTAAAGTAAAGTTGTAACTCTTGGTATCTAATAAAACAATCACATAGGCTCAGGCGTTTACAACTTTGCTTTAAAATTCTTGAACTAAAACGGTAAGCAAAATGAGGATTAAAGCCATTTTGTAACGCCCATCGCGGACTTGCAATGTCTACTATGACATTGAGCTTGAACATTGATCTCGCATGGCGCCTGGCCTGGACACGCACAGACCCGTCTGGATGCTTGGCTGAAGTCAGGCCGTTTACAACTTTATTTTAATTCCAATTACACTTTTACTTTAACAAAGGATTGTAAATTTTGGGCACTTTTCTGGCCTTTCACTAAGCCAATAAACACATCAATCTGAATATCACTCGCTGCCGCAGCAGAGGCCGAGATAGTCAACGCCTGGGCGATAGACCTCATCGAACCCCCCAGGCAAAACTCAATAGCGCCCGTTTGCTTTCCCAAAATCAAAACCGGCCGTATTTTTTCATTAGGGGTGTCGCTGGCTTTCTCATTGATCGGGCACCGTTTTCACTTTTTGTGTCATTCGACACAAGTCCTTGATTTCAGACTCTAAATCGCTGTGTAGAGGTAATAAAGTTTGAAGCCTAGGAATAAAGTTTGAAGACTAATGTTCTCAGGTTGCTCAAGAAACTCGACTGTAAAAAAAACAGAGGGGGGCAGAGAAATAGGCTGCTCAGGGTGGATTGGCAACCGCGTGTCGAATTTTGGCCAGAAGAGAAAAGGGCAGGGCATGGCCTCATCGCGGGCTAAGCTTCAAACTTTATTACTAAGCTTCAAACTTTATTCCTAGGCTTCAAGCTTTATTCCTTCTGCACAATCGCTCCAAGAATGCCGCCGGTCGGGTTTTGCCCGTTAGTGATGATAAGCGCAGTAATCCTCACTATAGCCTATAAGCCATGAACTATTTCAGCGAATCACTAAAAAATTTTTTCAATTTTCTGGACCATTACCCCGGAAACGGGTGTTTTCAGAAAAGGGGAGGACTATTATCCAGAGTGAACTTTATTCATTGATAGACTTCTGGCAGCAGATTTACCCATACTTCGCACAAGGTCACGACGATGGCAGTAATTAGACTAAATAGTAATCACACGAATAGAAATCCAACCCAAAGTATGAACAATAGACCAAAGTAGCGGAAATCTAACTTGGCACAACATCAATAATTGATTACTGCACAACTAGGACGACTAACTAGGTTGCGCTTCGTTGGCAGTCAGTTACATGGCACGTTGAGCGTTAAGAGATTTCGAGATTAGGAGGTAGTCAAATGGCTATGAAATCTTCTACAGTATCCCTCGTTGCGATGACTCTATTGACCTCGCTTACCGCAGCCACGGCCAATGCGTCATGCGATGACCGGCCTGGAACGCCGACTGGCGTGACGGCTCGAGTCACATCGCATAGCCCGCCAATGATCCAAGTAAGGTGGACCAATACTGCTACTGAGACTGTCTTCTGGGATGTGGAGATGACGGACGAGCAGGGGAATATAGCAGAGGCATTGCCGGCTGGATCGGCAGGGGAGACACAGGTGTTGGTCTGCCGATCGAGAACACATACACTGTGCCGGCTGGAGTAACACGCTGCTTTAGAGTTAAGGCTCGTACGGAACGGCATACGGAGGGATGCGTATCGAGAGATTGGTCGAACCGCGCTTGTGCGACGACCACAAATTGTTCGTTCGGTCCTGACACCTGTATCCAAGGTTTCGTTTGGCGAGAAGCGAGACCTAATGATCACGTGTGCGTGCCAGTGAGACCCGTCGATGTGCGTGCGCAAACACGTAGCGACAATGCTCAAGCAGCCGCACGACGTAGTCCAGCTGGGGGAGCGTTTGGGCCAGATACTTGCCTTTCAGGCTTCGTCTGGCGAGAAGCTTTTCCAGGCGATCATGTTTGTGTAACGCCAGAAACAAGGGCGCAAGCGGCTCGGGACAACAGTCTGGCAAGTGCAAGGGATGCATGCCCATAAGGCGTAGCGGCCTGAAACAGAAATCGCAAGACCTGCAAATATCCGCCCTTTTCGACACGAATTAATTACCAATTTGCGACCTGAGGTCGCTTGGAGAAGTTGTTTCCACAAGGCGATTGGAAACCACCCGTGTCATCGGGTGAATCTAGGGGCATGAACCAAGAACTGCCCTAACAACGTAACGAAGCATGACGGTAGTCGTGCAGGATGTCAATCGTGAGAGGCGTACCCTCCTGGTAACTACAAGCCAGGTAAGTGCCAGATAGCTGGTACGGTGAAGATTGTAGAGGTCATCCGAATATGGTCAGGGATATGGTCGACAAATTGCTGCATTGATTGCGGTTATTGTAATCTTTTGGCTCGGTTCCGGTGATCGCATGGCTGTACTTTTTTATAGCCTCATTAGACCGAAAAAGGAGAGACATATGGCACATATATGGCAAGCGCGTTACAGACTGTTTCGCGAAGACTATGAAGCGGAAATCAACAATCTGTCCAATCAGGGATACCGTCTCATCGATATATGTGGGTATGGGTTCTACGGAGTCGATAATTATGCCGCGATCTGGGAACGATCTCCCGGCCCTGCCTGGGTAGAAAGACATCTCCTGCCCCAACAGGAACATCAACAGGAGTCCGAAGCGCTCAGAGAACAAGGATTCCGGCCAGTGTGTGTCAGCGGCTATGAAGTTAGCGGAATAGCACACTACGCCTCGCTCTGGGAACAGAGCCCTGGTCCTGCTTTCGCAGCCTTCCATCACATTACCGCAGCGCAGATGCAGGCTAACACTGATGCGCTCCGACAACAAGGGTTTCGCCCCATTGATGTTTGCGGGTATGTCGCTCAAGGGCAGGTACTTTTTACCGCAATTTGGGAGCAGTCCCCAATGGAGCAATGGGAGATTCGTCATAACCTCACAGAATCACAGTTCATAAACATACATACCGTAAATACCCTTGTTGGGTTTATAGCAAAACGCATCAGCAGCTACGAATTTATGGGGCAACGCCTTTATGCGGCGATTTGGGAGAAAAATGGTCATGGAAATGAACCAGAAATCACATGGATATCAGACTATGATTTGGGATTAACGGACATTCAGAGAAATTTCGACGCGATGGTCAAGCGTGGATTTAGTCCGGTCAAGGTCAATGTAGCAGAACGATTGAGTGGCGACGATCCGCGATTCTCAACAATCTGGCACAAGCCGCATCTATCGCTTGCCGATGAGGAGTTCATCGATAATTCATTGCGAGTATTTATGACCGACCATAGCGTTCCTGGCGCATCGGTGGCGCTGACGCATCGAGGGCGCCTTGTGTTTGCCCGTGGATACGGCGTTGCCGACACGTCGGGCACTCCGGTTACCACGAACCATCTCTTCCGCATTGCAAGCATTTCAAAGCCAATCACTGCTGTAGCTATTTTCAAATTAATCGAAGCAGACCAGCTTCAACTTGACAGCCGCGTTTTCGGCGCTAATGCCATCCTTGGTACCACCTACGGCACGCCGCAGCCAACAGCGAGCGGTTATAAGCCCAATATCGACATGATCACAGTTCAGCATCTATTGGAGCACACAAGTGGCTGGCCAAGGACAGACGATCCCATGTTCGGCAGCCTCAATCTCGACCATGCCGGACTAATCACTCTTATGCTTGACCGTGGACTGACCACAGTACCGGGCAGCACATTTGACTATCTCAACTTCGGCTACTGCGTGTTAGGGCGAATTATTGAGCGATTGTCGGGCCGCTCCTACGCCGACTACGTTAAACGACACGTGCTTACGCCATGCGGTATCTCAGACATGCACATTGCCGGCGACACGCTGACCGATCGCCGGGTAAACGAGGTTGTCTACTTTCCCCAGAGTGGCAATCCATATGGCATTCGGGTATCCAGAATGGATGCGCATGGCGGCTGGATTGCATCCGCAACGGATCTCGTCCGGTTTCTAGTTAGTGTAGATGGATTCGCTACGAAGCCGGATATACTAGCCTCTAGTACAATAGCGACCATGACTACACCAACTACAGCGCTCCCTCCAACCGACATAGTCAGGTACGCGAAGGGCTGGTGGACCCATGTCGAGGGCAATCGTTGGCATGATGGTTCTTTGCCAGGTACGGCTTCGATTCTCCTCCGTAGCTATCATGAATATTGTTGGGCTATCTTGGCCAACTCTCGTAGAGATGGGCTACTTGATCCGATGTATCGTGATCTTGACAGATTAATGTGGAATGTCACACGACAAATTACTGATTGGCCGGCATTTGATTTGTTTTGAATGTAATCGATGAGCAATACCGAGCAATCATTGCCAACTGTCACAAAACTGGCTCTGTTGCATTAGTTGGTAATGGTCATTTCCGATAAGCTATACGCCCATCAACGATCTTTCAATGAACCAACATGATTAACTTCAAAGGACACCGATTTGAAAAGGACTTCATCCTGCCTTGTGTACGCTGGTACTTAGCCTATCCGCTCAGCTACCGGAATCTGGAAGAGATGATGACAGAGCGCGGCGTCGAAGTCGACCATTCCAGCATTTACCGCTGGGTCCAGAAGTTCACACCGAAGCTGGAAGCCGCATTCCGGAAAGAGCGGAAGAGTCCGGTCAATAAGAGTTGGCGGGTCGACGAAACCTACATCAAAATCAAAGGCCAGTGGAGGTATCTCTACCGTGCTGTCGATCGGGATGGCCAAACCATTGACTTCCTGCTCACTGCCCGTCGCGACAAGAAAGCCGCTCTGCGCTTTTTCAGGAAGGCCGTAAGGCAGCATGGTCTTCCGGACAAGGTCACGATCGATAAGAGCGGTGCCAACACGGCCGCTATCGAGGCGCTTCAGGAGGAAACTGGCCAAGCCATCGAAATCCGCCAGAGCAAGTATCTGAACAATCTCATCGAACAGGACCACCGGGCCATCAAACGCATTATTCGACCGATGCTCGGATTCAAGTCCTTTCGTTCGGCCCAAATTACCCTGCAAGGCATTGAGCTGATGCATAGGATTAAGAAAGGCCAGATGGCTTCTGACCATAATCAAAATCTGTCTGCCGCAGGACAATTTTATTCATTGGCTGCCTAAAATCAGTTTGGCATAGCCAAGTTGTGATTGACGGAAATTAATGCAACAACCGGCAATAGCGGTCGCGTGATTTTTGCTGCTTGCTTGGGCTGGGAGGCCCAAAACAAGCTTTCGCAAAAATAGCGACTCCCCGGAGAGTCTAAAAACTATATTTCTGCGTTTAGACGGTTTTACGACGTTTGGCGAAAGATAGCAAACCGGCCAAGCCGCTACCAAACAGCCAAACGGCGCCAGGTACCGGCACAGGGGACGTTGAATTGGCCAGGCTGGCTATGGCGAGTCCATTAGAGAAGGAAATTTTGTTGGCCAATCCTTCATGATAGGTCAGGTTGTCTATGGCGAAAAAATTAGAGAAGGAAATTTTGTCGATCAATCCATCATAACCTGATGCCAGCCAGTTTAGTTCTGTGAGTTCGCTGTGTGCCTCAATCTGTGCGCTGTAGACCAATTGATCCTGATAATACAGCGAATAACTGGTTTGACCACTACCGTTGGGTATCCAGGAGTCAAAGTACGTGCCCTCGAACACGACCGGCTCCTGATCGAAGCTCAGCTCTTGGCCCATACCGATATAGAGATAATGGCCCAATATCGGATCATAGACAAAAGGGTTGGGTTGGGGTGCGAGACCGAATCCATCCCAGCCCGAGATGCCGCCGTAGCCTTGGCTAATCCAGAGGTCGGGACCGGTGTCTTCGAACGTGACCACGGTCGAGGCATGTGCCGACGTCATGCCGGACAATGAAACAGCCAAAATGCCGGTCAATAAAGATAATTTCATGTTCACTCCTTGTGAGCTTTGGGTCTAACATTAACGATAAGTGTTCATTTTAAATGAATGGGAATGCAGAAAACGAGAATAATAACGTGATGGCGTTCACATTTATGAAAATAAACCTTACGGAATATAGATAAATATCAGAATTCGGCTATGTCTGTCCATTGGATTTAGGTAGCAGTGGAATGGTCAAGCCCGGTTAATCAGAGCGAGACCAGAAAAGGTAGGTTGTAGTGCAGGCAACAGGCAAACCGTAACTCATCCAGCGCTTGACCTGTTAGAATGGTCGCTATCCGCGCCTTGGGTTATACCTTAAATTATAGAGATTGATGGATGATAAAAAGATGTCTGATAAATCAGCAAAAATGACAAATTTCACGTTCGCGGACGGAAGTTCCGCTATCGCCGAAGATCAAATCGAAGGCATCCTGATTAATCCGCTGCTGCCGCCGGACTTCTATTCGACGCCTGTCGCCGAGCGGTCTCAGGCGCACATGGAGCGCTGGTATCAGGTGCCATTTATCCTGCATACCGTGTGGGATACCGATCTTTCCCCTACCGGCCATCAATACGAGGTTCGCTGCCTGGACGAAGCCAGTATTTACCAACCGTCTATCTGGGGCGTTTTTGTAACGCTGGAGGAGGCGCTGACGTGCGCGATGAACAGGCCAGAGAGTAAGCACAGGCCCAACCAGGCCACAAGTGCTGTCCTGCCCATGTTCGTGTCCACCAACGCCGAATTCGAGCGAATCCGCGGCAGCGTGCAGGCCCGTTACAACTTGCTGATGCGCTCGATCCGCAAGCATCACCGGCTATTGCCTGACAGCAATATCTGCTCAGGCTGCTCTCAGGATCTGACCTATTTGGTTTTTACCGGACAGGTCGAGTGCTGCTTTGCCGACGGGTTCAATGACGAAGCACTCCTCGACGACTGAGAGCGATGCGGCGCGCCGGCCCATTGACAAGGGTTAACGATACTCTATGCTTTAATACGGCTATGGGAGTTCCCGAAAATAACCAATACCGGGGAACTGCCGTCCTTAACAGTTATGAAGCTCCCATAGTCTCCTTCAAGACTTTCCCAACCCGATAACCAGTCCTTCACCTAAGCCTCCGCGCATATCCCCTTGCATTTTCATAAAGCCGTGAGAGAGTTGATGGCATAGCGAAAAAAGGAGGATTTTATGCCCTTAAAATTGGCTTGGCTGCTGGTGGCGGCCGCCATCGGCCTGTCAGGTTGTACGGCGGCGCAGCGCTTTGCCCTGAAGACTCATTACGAACTGGACGAGTGCGCCATGCAGCGCATGTCGGCAAGCAAATTCAACGGCCAGCAGGGCTATCTACAGGCCCATCATGAATGCCACTACCTCGTGAATCTGCAAAAGTTCAGGGCCCTGGAGCTGGCTGAGCGTCAGGAAGCTGAGGATGCCCGGCGACGCCAGGACCCGCTGGCTGCCTATCCAGAGGCCTGCTGGGAAGTGGTCAAAAATCAGCATATCGACCATGACTTTCCGGAACTGCGGCGGCCGGATACCGGGCTGCGTGGCGACATGATGGCCCGGTATCGTAATCAGGCAGCACTGGAAAAACGGAATGCCCAGTTCAACATCTGGCCCGCCAACTTGGCGGAACTGAGCACCGAGCAGCTGATCGAGGCCCAGGAATTAATGGCCAGGTCTTCGGTGGTCGGCGAAGACACGCTCTGCTCCCCATGGGCTTATCGCGAGCTCGAGTCCATTATCGGCCGGGCCATCAGGAAAAGAAAGCCACACTAAAGGAGACAACGATGCACAGAATCCACAAAACCGTCATGGCGGCGCTCGCCTTAGGCTTGCAGGCCTGCGTTCCCTACTACAACACCCAGGATACCCTGAAGACGCTGGCTGTGGCCGAGTGCGCGGACGCGCGCCGCGACAGTTCGGCTTTCAATCGCCGCAAAAGCACCCAGCTTGTCCAACAGGAATGTGAGCAGTTCCTGCTGCTGGACAGGGACTACCAGCGCAGCCAGAACAAGAAATTCCATGCCCATCCACGGCTGACCTATAACGATGAGCAGGCCTATTTCGACGACGAAGCCTGGTCGCTGGTCATTGAGCGCCTGCGTGAGACGCATTATCCGCATTACCTGCCGCCTGAACAGGAAGTGGCGCTGGCCCACCAGAAAAACACCCAGCAGGCCGCGCTGGAGGATCGCTCATTGCGGCGGGACTACACACCCCGACTGTTGCCTGTCAGCCCGTACCTGATGAACTATCGGGAACTGGGATGGGCTACGGAAGCCATTGACCGGCTCATCTACAAGTTCCGGGCCGATGAGAAGATACGGGGCAAGCTGGCTGCCATCAGCGTCATCGTCATCAACGAACGGCAGAAAAAAGATCCCTTTCTTTACCGGCGGCGCTATTAAATAGCATGCTTTTCAGCTCATGAGTGTTTCAGCACAAATGCTCCCATCAGTCCATGGGATCGGAAAAAAGGCAAAAAAAGCCCCGAATGGGCTAATAAGCGAGAAAGATTAATGCAACATCAAGAGCCGCCTGGATCCGTCCTGTAGGCTCTAGCGCAGATATTACACTTGTTTTGTTACAGTTTGATAAATGCCAGGCAAAAACGGATCATTCAAGAGAGCAATTTGGTCTATTACGATAATTACGGTAATTACATATTTATCGTAATTACTCTTGTTCGGCTGTAATGCTGTGTTATACTGAGCTCTTCATTCATTTTAGAGGTCTATACCATGGCGACCCCACGTTTAACCGAAGAAGACGTTCATGAAGCTTGCGCTGAGCTGGCTGGCCGGGGCGAGCGTCCCACCGCTCTGACGCTGTTACAGTATCTGGGCCGGGGCAGCCTGACCACGATCACCAAGCACCTGAACAGCTGGAACGCTACTGACGAGGCCAAAGCCATCGGTGTGGAAGCGCTGCCGGCCGTGGTGGAATTGCCGTCTGAACTGGTCAAGGATGGCGAAGGCCTGATCAAGCGGATCTGGGCCGTCGCCAAGGGCCTCGCGGACGAGGAGTTGGACATCCAGCGCGAGGCGCTGAGGCAGGCGGAGATCGCCAACCAGGCGAAAGTCGAGGAGGCGTTCAAGTTCTCCGAGGCCCAGGCGCAGCAGATTGAGCAGCTGGACGATGCCTTCATGTCACTCAAAAAACAACTCGATGACGCGCACGCCGAATGGCGTCAAGCCTCTGCCGACTTGCTCGAGGCCCAGAAAACCATCGTGGCGGTGTCGAAAGATAACGACCAGCTCCGGCATGAAATCAGTGACCTGAGGAGCCAGCTGGCCGCCGCCGCTCAGGAAAAACAGGCACTGCTGCAAAAGCACGAAACCGCGCTCGGCCAGAAAGACGCCGAGCTCCGTTCCCTCGACAACGAGGTTCACAAACTGCAGGCTTCGCTGGCGTCAACCGGTGAAGCCAATGACCAGTTAAAGGCGGAACTCAAGAACTGCACGTCCGAGCTGTCGAAGCGGGTGATCGAATGGGAAAAGCTGAATGTGCGCTACCAGGCGGCCACCGATGAACTGAAAACGGCGAAAGAAGGGTTAAAAGCCGCCAATAAGACCGCTTCCGAAGCGGAAAAGCAGGTAGCCCATCTGGAAGGACAACTGGCGGTTTACCAAGCACGGACTTGACGGGCAAGCCGCTGGCATAAGCAGGCTGGTGGACGTCAATATACGTCACTTGGCACCTACGCCAGTTGGTCGCACCGTCACTCTGCATAAACGTAGCCTATAATCCTATGGACAAACGGAACTGTGCGAAAAGCCACACAGCTCAGTTAGCCTCACATTAGTCGCCATAAAGGGAATATCAAGCCATGTTCACACCTAGAGTCGGAGTTGGAGTGCTCGTCATTGAGAATGGATGCGTACTACTTGGAAAACGAAAAGGATCGCACGGCGCCGGAACGTGGTCTGCGCCCGGTGGTCATCTTGAGTATGGGGAGTCGATCGAGAATTGTGCTGAACGCGAAGTACTGGAAGAAACCGGCCTTAGAATCCGCGAACTTCAGCATGGCCCATTCACAAACAATGTATTTGAAGCCGATCAGAAACACTATGTGACTGTCTTCGTGCTGGCAAAACGAGAATCAGGCGTGGTCGAAACGAGAGAGCCGGAAAAGTGTGAAGGCTGGGAATGGTTCGATTGGTCCAATCTACCCGAACCGCTGTTTCCGCCGCTGGAAGCATTACGCCATCAAGGCTTCACTTTGTCGGATGACTCTTGATCCCAGACAATAAATGTCAGTAATAGAAAAGGTCAAAATTATGAGTCCAAACATCCATCAAGCCAGTCTCCAAGACTTCGCCCATCTCCCGGCGCTCATCTTCAAATTGGCCCGAATACTTCAGACGCAATACTATAAACAATCAGAAATTGAAACAGCGTTGGAGTTAGTGTGCGGCATAGAAAGAGAAAGTCTCGTAGTCACTGTATTGATTTGAAGGGCGAGCCCAACGAAATCGGCGGCGCTTGGGGGGAGGGGATTGGCCGAGCGGCACGGCTGGAAACCAAGGCTCAATTATGTCAATGATATAATATGCTTTTCCTAAACAGAAAAGCACAGCCATTTTTTCACCTCGCTCGCAGCCTCCAGTCTGTCATCTCATCCCGAAACGGCGCTGTCAAAGCGAAAGACCGTCTAAAACCGCGTTTTTCGACCCGACAGACCTTGCACAGAAGCATTAACATAACGGCCTTGTTCCCTTCGTTTTGGCCGCCTTATGCTGTTTAATTCACCTGAATTCATCTTTTTTTTCCTGCCGTTCGCCATCGCCGGCTGGTGGGGCTTGCAAGCCCTGCAACGCGAGCAGGACGCGCAGCGGCTCGTGATCCTCTGCTCGATCTATTTCTACGGCTGGTGGGATACGCGCTACGTGCCCTTGCTGATCGGCAACGCCGTCGGCAACTTCTATCTGGGCCAGGCCATTGCGAAAACCCGGTCCCGGGCGCTGCTGATTGCCGGCTTGCTCTACAACATCGGCCTGCTCGGCTATTTCAAGTACGCCGATTTCTTTCTGGAAAACTGGAATCAGGCGACCGGCTCGGCCTACCCGACGCTCCAGCTGGTTTTGCCGTTGGGGCTGTCGTTTTTCACCTTTCAAGTCATCGCCTATTTGGTGGATTGCTACAAGGGTCAGGTCGAGGACTTCGATCTGAGCCGCTTCGCGTTCTCGATTTCATTCTTCCCGCACCTGATTGCCGGCCCGATCCTGCATTATTCGGACGTCATGCCGCAGCTGCGCGAGCGCGTGGCCTTTGACGCCCGGCAGTTCTCCCAGGGCCTGTTCCTGTTCGCGGTCGGCCTGTTTAAGAAAAGCGTCATCGCCGACCGCATCGCCGAGCACGTCGATCCGCTGTTTGCGGCCGATAGTGTCCTGTCGTTCTTCGAAGCCTGGGTGGCTGCGATCGGCTATGGCCTGCAGATCTATTTCGACTTCTCCGGCTACTCGGACATGGCCATCGGCATCGGCCTGCTGTTCGGCATTATCCTGCCGCAGAACTTCAATTCCCCTTACCAGGCGGTCAGCATCGCCGACTTCTGGCAGCGCTGGCACAGGACGCTGTCCCGGTTCCTGCGCGACTACATCTATATCCCGCTGGGTGGCAACCGCCACGGCTTTGTGAGGGGCTTGCTGGCGGCGGCCCTTACCATGGTCATCGGCGGCTTCTGGCATGGGGCGGCCTGGACCTTCGTGCTGTGGGGCATGCTGCACGGACTGTTCATCGGCCTGCACCGGCTCTGGATGAAAACCGGCCTGCGCTTAGCTGAGCCGGTAGCTGTGGCGGTGACGTTCCTGGCTGTCAGCGTGGCCTGGGTCCTGTTCCGTGCCGAATCGGTCGCTCAGGCTTTGTCCCTCTGGCAAGGCATGCTGGGGCTAAACGGCATGGTCCTGCCGAGCATCGCCGCAGGGCTTTGTCAGTCCTGCGCCCAGACGACCCTGATTACGGGCATCGAACTGATCTGGGGCGGCATCTTGCTGGCGGTCTGCCTGACCTATGCCAACGCCCAGCAGGCGGCCCAGCAACTGGAACCGAACCTCAAAAATCTGGCTTATTTTTCCACTCTTTTATTTTCCAGCATCTGGTTGGCAGGCGCTCATGACAGCTTCATCTATTGGCAGTTTTAATGTTTACTGGAAAGCGGCCCTGGTGGCTGGCGGTCTTGCCGCCTGGTCGTTGCCGGTCTGGAACGTCGTCGTCAATCCGTATCAGGTCTTCAAGGCCAAGTATTCCATCGGCGAGCGCTATACGGCGTCCACGACCAACGAGCGCTTCCTGAAGGTGGAATACCTGCTGAACGAGGCCCAAGCCCGGTCGCCGGCAACGCCCGGCGCCATTGCGGCCCGCATCAACAACGGCAATGAGGCCGGAAATCCATCGGCTCGGCCGCTGCCTGATGCTTTTATCGTCGGCTCCTCGATCATGGGCCTGATGGATCCCGGGCTGGTGAACCGATACTTCCCGGACCGGCATTTTTACAATCTGGCGTTCCTGGCCGCGAAGCCGGACGAGATCCTGGCCTCCTTGCAGGCCCTGAAGCGCGGCGGCGTGCCGATCAAGACGCTGGTCTACGGCCTGGAGCCGATCGCATTCACGGACCGTAAAACCTATGGTCCCGCCTATTGGCTGCATCCGGAAACGGGTGGGCCAAGCCGGCAGCGGGTCGCTTTCGATTACTTGTTCGCACCGAGTTTGGCGGATGGCCTCAGCCGCTTGGTCACAGCGATCGGCGGCCAACCGTCCGTGCGCTATGACATCGAAGGCACGGGGCGCTATGTTCTGGAACGCTATGACCGCGAGATTAAAGCCGATCACGCGGCCTTCATGCGCCGGCAGTTTCCCGTCGATGCCCAGCCTGTCGTCGCGCCGCCGTGGATCGAAAGCCGCTTCGAGGATTTCCATAAGCTGGTTCAGTGGCTGAAGGAGGAACAGGTCGAGACAAGATTCTATTTGAATCCGCTGCATCCGTATGTCATCAATGCTTACGGGGAGAACCGGTTGGCCGCATTCAAGGCGAAAATCGCCGGCATCACAGGGCAGGGGCTTGAGGATTGCACGCAGTTACTGAACCGTGACGATGTTAACCAGCAATTCTATGACTACAAGCATTTCCTACCGGAAAAAGCCAACTTGGTCATAAGCTGCGGACTACAAAAAGATCAATCAAATTTCAAGGGATTACTGTGAAACTAAATAAAGTCATTGCTTGTTTTTTAGCAATATGGATGCTACCCGCGCATGCTTATGATCCAAGCGTAGCGCCAGCTGTTAATGGGCTTCATCTTAACGATGATTACAACCAGATCGTCTCGACACTTGGAAGTGGAGAAATTTTACCAATGGAACCAGGTGTCTTCTCGCTAATTTATGGGTTATCAGGGCTTTCTATGATCCTCAGTGAACAATCTGGAGTAAGCAAGATTGAGCAGATTGAATCGTCTTCTACCGCACATTCTATCTTGGGCGTCTCTGTTGGCAACAGCAAGGAAGATATTGAGCGCCTTGTTGGTACATTGACTGTGTCTGGAATGGACGCGACAAATACAGCCTCATTGTACGGCAAAGGTTGGATTGTGCATTTCATCTTTGATGATCAAAATATTTTGCAGCGTTTTGCATTGGTTAAATTAAAGTAATTAAGGGACTCATATATGACTTCTGCCATTTCAAAACGCTGCTTTTTCTTGATAGTTTTACTATTTTTAGTTCTCACAACCCCCGCAAACGCTACCAGCTACCGATTCTTCCCAACCGGATCGCTTGCAGAGGCACAATCCTTGTGTCTGTCGAGGGAATCCTATCAGCCAATCTCTGACTGCCAGAATTATGGCTCTCGCATCGTCAATCAATGTCGATTGTCCTGCGATACCTGGGAATCTTATGCCACCGGTGTTAAATATTGCTACGGTGTCGAATGGCAGTTCGTATGGCAGCCTGATAATACCTGTGACATGATCGAACAATACATCGATCACTACACCTATCCGGTTACAAACTGCCCACCTGAAACGACCTATATAGGCCCAGGCCCAACCGATTGCGTTACCTCAACATCACTGAACGAATCTGGAGTCAATATTACAAGTATCGGACCGGAAAACAGTTCAACCCGGGCGGATGGGCAAGAGAGTGGATGTTCTGGAAGTCAATCGGCAGCAGTCCCTTTACCGGCACCGGAAGGATCGCAACGAGGAAATCCATGCGATGCTGCTAACGGCAACAAATATATGGAACGTGAAGATTTTGTCGGAGGCGACGGCGTTCCAACATTTACCCGTTACTACAATAGCTACGAAACACGAGTGGGCAGCTTGGGATCAGGCTGGACTCATAATCA
Source organism: Methylobacter sp. BlB1 (assembly GCF_015476545.1). Taxonomy (GTDB): domain Bacteria; phylum Pseudomonadota; class Gammaproteobacteria; order Methylococcales; family Methylomonadaceae; genus Methylobacter. The sequence goes on from NZ_JADMKV010000073.1 coordinate 17,001, forward strand.
CAGCATGCGATTGGAAAAGGTCAGCGATACTATTCTTCATGTTGTACGCGGTAGCGGCCGAGCCGAAAGTTTCGCCAAAAACCCAGATCAAACCTGGATAGGAGGAATAGGGACTCGCTATCGATTGACGGAAGATCCGGCAACGCATGAGCTTACATTGACTCACAGGGACGGTAGCTTTGAAAAATACGACCCATTAGGGAATTTGACTGCAAAAAGCGATAGCCAAGGCCGTCTCACTCATTATTCCTACTTTAACAACCGATTAAAGACAGTAACGGGACCATACGGACATACACTCAACTTTACATACCTGTCTTCCGGTCTTCTCGGCAAGATACAAATTCCATCAGGAAAATATCTGGTTTTCACATACAGCAACAACAACCTGACAAGCGTTACCCATCCATCGGATGGAACCATACCTCTGAAAGAAACCTATCACTACGAAGATTCCAACTTCCCGCACCACTTGACTGGAATTACTGACGAAAACAACGTACGGTTCGCCACTTATGCTTACGATGAAACCGGGCGTACTATTTCGACTGAACATGCTGGTGGTGCCGAAAAATTTACATTTTCCTACGGGGAAAATGAGACGGTTGTCACTGACGCCGACAACTACTCTGAGACACTGGCTTTCGAGAGCATTGCCGGAATCAAAAAGGTAAAATCGGTGTTGTCGCAAACAGACAATAAAACTTTGCTGCAAAGTTTTGATACTGCCGGGCGATTAAAGCAAATTACAGATCCAAACAACACGGTAACCAAGTACGCTTACAATACGGCTGGACAATTTACCGCGATTACGGAAGCGTTTGGGAAACCAGAGGAGAGAGAAACAACCATCGGTTATATTTCTCCCGATATTGATCTCCCGGTAACCATAACCTATCCCAGTGTCTTAGCAGGACACAGTAAAAGCGCAACCTTCGGTTACAGTCAATCTGGAGTAAATCTTCTAACATCTATCACGATTGACGGGTACAAGCCAAACGGAGCGACTGTTCAGCGATCGACAGCATTCTCATACGACAACGATGGTCGAGTTCTATCCATGAACGGGCCTCGTACAGATATCTCAGACGTTACCACATTCACCTATAACAGCTGCTCGACCGGGCAGGGATGCGGGCAATTGGCGACGATGACCAATGCCCTTGGACAGACAACGACTTTCAACAGCTACGACAATAACGGTCGGCTGACTCAATTTACCAATCCTGCAGGAACGGTCGTTAATCTGGCTTACAATGCGCGCGGGCAATTGGTCACACGAACTGAATCGCATGGCGTCATGAACAGAATTTGGACGTATGATTACGCGAAAACCGGCTTGCCGTCGAAAATCACGGATCCAGATGGCGTTTATGTCAACTTTGCCTATAACGTAGCGCATCAACTCATATCGGTAACCGACACCCTCGGGCATTCATTACAATTCGGATACGACAATCGCGGCAACCGCAACATCATCGACAACAAAGAGGCTTCCAATAATTTGTTGACGCATACGCAATTGCTGTTCGATCACCGCGGTCGGCCGACCTCGATCGCAACTGGCATCTCAATCATTCAAAAGCTTTGGGACGCCGTTGGAAATCTATTGTCCGAAACGGACGCCAATAATCATGAAACAAACTGGACTTATGATCCTTTCGGAAACGTCAAGACGATTACCAACGCTCTGCTTGACGAATCTGTAATCGATCACGATATCGCCGATCACTTGGTAAGCCATGACGCTCCGAACGGCGCCGGTACCGAGTTTGTCTATGACGACCTTGGAAATCTGCTGAAAGAAATCAGCGCTGATCGAGGAACAACGGAATACGCTTACGATTCCGTCGGCAACTTGATCTCGAGTACCGATGCCAACAACAATTCAGTTTCATTCGTTTATGACGCACTGAATCGGATCAAAGAAATTCAATACCCGAACACCAGCGAAAACATCGTTTACGCCTATGACACTTGCCGAATTGGAGAGCTTTGCAGTGCCGATGATGCGTCAGGATTAACCAATTTCCATTACGACAACTTTGGGCGGGTTCAAGAAACCGTTTTTGATGCGAATAACGGTTCGAGTTACACCACCGGTTATAGCTGGACGGAGGGCGACCGGCTTTCCGGAATGACCTACCCGGGCGGCCGGCAGGTCGGCTATGGGCGCAATGCGAATGGATTGATCCAAAGCGTAACCACCACGATCAACGGCCAGCCTCTCAACGTCCTGAGCAATCGACTCTACCGCGGCGATGGCCAATGGAGTGAAGAAACCTTCGGCAACGGCCTGATTCAAACGAGGCTGTACGATG
>NZ_JADMKV010000074.1:0-16673 GCF_015476545.1 Methylobacter sp. BlB1
TTTATTGAAACGCTAAAGCAGAAATAGCGCTAGATGGTAGGGCTGGATGCATACATTAGAGCAACTATAATCAACACATCATGAATCTGTTCAACGCGACCACTTCATTGCGCTAAGACACTAACAGACGATCTCTCGCCTCAGTCAATAAACGGCGCAAGATAAGCACCGTATCTGTTGACTTGTTATTTGCTACTATCGGTGCATGCTGCAGTTGTGGCAGAAAATTACGTTCAATGGAGATTTCGCGCCTCATTTCCTTCGATACGAGGAAATGTTCCCCCGCCATTGCTTTACGCACATCGCCATCGGCAGATACTACTTGCCAGGCGCCATCGGCCATTGTTCCGGAATTTTCGATAACCACACTAGTTGTTTCGTCTGGCAGTCTAAAGTTAATGTTTATCCCTAGAGGTTTTATATAGCATGTTGTTTTTTCTATCCGCCATAGATAATTAAGCTGGCTAAGGTCGGCCATGTTTGACCAAAATACGTTCCCAAAGCCATTGATGAATTTTGCAAATTCATCGAAAACCTCGCCTCCATCTTTTAAATCCTGGTGGTGTCCTCTAAGGATCAAAGGTTGGCCAAGGTAAGCCGCAACAAGCAAGGAGTTTTTTACATTCCCATTTAGTCCCCAACGGGGAAGAACGGGACAACCTTCGATCACCTCCGAAGGGAAAAAACCCAGTTTTTTAATCCAAGGCTTGTCTTGATTATGAGCCCGCAAAGATCCTGCCGAAATGCAAGCCGACTCAAATCCGCACTTTGGGAGTTCTGCCAACATCTCATGTGAACAAGCCCCATGAGGGGGCACCATAACTCGGCAAACACGGAGATCTGCCTTCTGCTCCATGCGATTGATGCGCTGGACTGCTTGTCGTAACAGGCCATTCCGCACCGTTTCCGAGTAACTCCGCGCCAATTCTTCTTTTGAGTGGTTATTACCATGAATTAGTAGTGAAAGCCATCGCGAATTCGTTCGAAATAAGTCGGCGGTCGCTCCATGCGTGAACCATGTATCAAGTGGAATAGTGGCGAAAGAAACATGATAGTTCTCTTTCTTCGCATGATCAGCAATCCTACGATAATCAACATACCCATAGCTTGGCCAATGCAAGTTTGGATCATCAACGATAAAACTGGCCCGTAATGGAGGGTTTTGGTAAGCCGTGCCTGTACTGATTTCACGAATAAATTCTAACAAAACAAGCAATTCCAAAAAGCATTCACCATTGAAAACATCACTGAAACTTTGTTCAGTCGAGATATTAGGCAAGGGTAAAGCTGATTTGAAATGTTTTACTCCAGTGACTTTAGAAACTATCCAGATCGGCCCTTGCTTACTGGCTGCAAGAACTTTCTCATCGGTACGGGTTGAAAGAACAGGCCTGATCTGAGCCAGTTTCGTGTTTACCGTACGGCCTCGAAACGGAAACGGCACATCAGGGTCATCCGCAAATTTCACCTCAGTCTCAATCTGCTTATGTCTATCTGTTCGTTTGGCTGATAATGGCAATCTCAAACTTGTAATGCCGGCCACATCTTTGTGCGCCTCAGTATCGCTGGCAATTATTCCATTTGCCTCAATTCCATCTTGTGCACCGAGAATGAATTTTATCGGTAATAACTGCTGCAAAATGGAAAATAGCTCCATTTCGGACGGAGAATTAAAATGTTGAGGAATATGAATGTTATAAAGTTTTATCATTGTAAACATCCCTATGAAGAACTCTTTTATTTCTTCGTGTAATCAAATCATGGCATCGATTCACTGAACTCCCTTCCCCGTCAGCAACCAGCGCAGACATATAACATCCTCCTTAAACTTATGTTTGCTAGCAACGGATCGTCCTAAGCCCAGGCTTCTCTTCATGCTGCGAATCATTAGTCGGGATCCGTGATGTGACAATATGAGCAGGTAGCAAATGATCTGCCCGGCAATTCCATGATGCTTTCGCCAATACTTTAAAGTGGCGCGAAGTATTTCAATACTGTAGCGAAAAGGGGCATTTGCGGTGCTGCCACCGCCAAAATGTGTTGCAGTTGCTTCGGGCACAAACATCAGCTTCCATCCGGCATCCCGAAAACGTTTACACCAGTCGATATCCTCTGCGTAGAAAAAAAACCGCTCATCCATGCCGCCAACTTCATCCACTGCCTTTTTTCTTGCAACACAGAAACAACCGCTCAATACTTCTGCTTCCATATACTTATCGTAGCTACTGTAGGGTACCTCGAAGCCCGAAAATATTTGCCAGTCTGGAAAAATTCGGTCTAACACCAGAATTCTGCACACAGTATTCCAGAAAGTCGGCATCTTACGGCACGTCCGCTGCAAATTACCATCACCTCCAGTGACTCGCGGCCCAACCATACCGATGTCAGGATGATCATCAAGAAACACGGCAAGCTTTTCGAGACAACCTTCATGGACAATAACATCCGAATTCACCAGAGCAAAGATGGAGCCTTTAGCATGCTCCATGGCCAGATTGTTCGCTCGTGCAAACCCAAGATTTTCTTCCGATTTGATCAACGTCACTTCCGGAAAATGTTCTGTCACCATTTCAGGAGAGCCGTCTTTGGAGGCATTATCCACCACGATTATCTCTTGTATGCAGGATTCGCCTGTTTGATAAATCGAATCTAGACAATCCCGCAAGTAATCGCGGGCATTCCAGCTAACGATAATGACGGAAATTGTTTTCATATTTTAAGAAATGTCCGGGTAGATTTAGAAACAAGAGAATTACACATTCTGTATCTGATACGGAATTTAGTATGAGCTATACCATCCGACAGGTGGTCATCATACGAGTTGCTGAAGAGAGTGTTAGAGTGTTTGGGTCGCCAAACCCCTGAAGGAATATCTATTTTTTGGAAGTTACCCTCCAAGAAATGTGTTTTCTGCCGTGTAATCCCTACTGCTGATATATGTCTTCCAACCGCAACATAGCGTGATTGTCTAATATGATTGACTGAATGCTTACTCTCCAACGCTGAGAATGGCTTTGCAGCATGAATCGCACCCATGCCGGCCAAAATAAGGTAAAAGAAAACAATAGATTGATCGAAAAGAGTAATTGAAAAGAAGTTCACCACATGCCCAAATAAAATTGCACCTAACGTCCAAACAATAAATCCATATTCCATCGGTGCACTTTCATTCATCTGCAATGCCTTTCTCGCTATACGAAATGCGGCAACAAGAATCATAATAAAAAGAAAAATTAACAGTAGCCCTCCCATCACCCCCATTGCTAGAAAGTGATTGGTAATATCAACATGCTGACTATTAGCATATATACCCGTTGCCATCCAGTGCCTGGTATAATCGGTACCCCAAATCCACCATTCGTCCAGATGTTCGATTGATGATTGAATCAGCCTGGCCCGAGTCCAGCCGTTGCTACCGCCAGTTATATCAATCCGTGCCATTAGAAAATAAACGGGGTCATTCATGACTGCCTGCAAGGAGATAACTGCCACTAACGCACCCCAGCGAATTATCTGCAAATACTTACGCGCCCTCCAAAGAACCAACCCAAACAAGATGAAAACAACCATCATCATTGGACCGCTTGAAGTGCTGGCGAAGAGAATACCTCCAGCAGCAAACAATCCCACTAAAGCATGCTTACGGTAACTTTTCCACAAATACAAAGCCATTGGAAAACAAGCGGCTCCAACCGTACCAGCCAATATCGCATGGTCGAACGGTCCCTTAGCACGAAAATGCCCATCACGTAAAGCCGGCACTTCAGATATCCCTCCTAAAAAAACAGCAAAGTAATTCTTCCCGACAGCTTTTTCCCACAGCATCAGTATTGCAGTTGGTACTAAAAGAATACAAATGAATTTGAAAATGCGCCTAACGTCTTCCCAATCTTGAACAAATACTCGAAACAAAAAGTAACAGCCCAATTCAGTCCACAACATTCCTGATCGAAAAACCCAGCTGTTAGATGTATGAAAAGCACTGGTGCCTATCAACCATATAGCCCAAATAATTACCCATCCATCTATATGATTGATCCCATTCGCAATTCGTTCTCCTCTTAATAACACGCGCATAGCCCCAACCATAACCAGAATCCGCATCACATCGAAGTGCGCCGGTCCAAGCAACAATTCTTGACCGCGAGTCATGTACAAAGCGCACATCAATAAAGGAATTGCCGCGAGACACCTTGGCAGAATAAACAGAAACAAGCTGGCTACTAATGTGAATGTCAATCCAATAGCGTTCATCTTGCGGACTCAAACGACTGTAACGACGCACTAACAAACTGACGGTGCCAGAGCTCAAACACAAGCAAGCTAAAAACCTCTTTGGAACAACCTTTACCCTGCTGATGCGCTTGAAGCAGGTTTGCAATCGCTTCCTTACAAAAATATAAATCTGAAGCCGCATTTATTGCCAGCATAGTGTCAGATACAAAATCCTTCATATCCTTACGCATCCAGCTATCATAGGGTACAGGGAAACCTGTCTTTTTACGGTTGAGGATTTCTTGGGGAACGGATTTGACCAAAGCCGCCTTCAAAATGCGCTTCAGCTCCCACCCATTTGCCTTATAATGCAATGGCAGCGAAGCCGCAAATTCAAGAACTCTATAATCTAGTAGAGGCACCCGCAGTTCAACCGATGTAGCCATGGTCATTTTGTCGGCCTTAACCAGTAGATCGTCAGGAAGCCAAGTTTTGGTATCCACATACAGCATGCGGTTCAGCAAAGCTTGACTGTTCATCTGTTCGAACAATCTTCGCGATATATCTCCCGAAGCCTGGTCATCTAAGAAAGCCGACATGTCCTCGTTATAAAGTTCGGGCTTATATTGATTGAAAGGCGTGTAGGGCGTTGCGGTGCGGCTCAAGTAGTACTCCGCAAGCGTCGGATTAACCAGACTTGCATAGTTTCCGATTCGTTTCCAGCCTGTATACCCAAGCGCCTGAAATCCTAAACGCAAAACCCCTTTAGCAGGACCGAAGGCTGATTTCAATTTTTCAAGGATGAGAAGATTCCGATAAGTCTGATAACCCGCAAAGGCCTCATCCCCCCCTTCGCCCGACAATAGCACCTTGACTGAGGACTCTCTTGCCAACCGGGATACAAAATAGAGAGCGATTGCTGGAGGCTCGCAAACCGGCTCTTCCATGTGCCAGGCATATTTTGGAAGAAAGTCACGAAAATCATCAGCAGACATTGAAATTTCATGGTGAACAGTTCCAAACTTTTGCGAGGCCACTTTCGCATAAGGTCGCTCATCCTGAAAATTAGCGCCACTAAAGCCCATGGTAAACGTATGAATTGGTTTGTCCGTGTGCTGAACCGCATGACTCAGAACACCTGTAGAATCAACTCCTCCACTCAGCAGCACACCTACGGGTACATCGCTGATCATATGATCTTTCACGGTGCGGCTCAGCAATGTCTGCAGAACATCAACCGCCTCATCGAATCTCCGCGGACGTGATGGTATTTCAAAACGCAAATTCCAATACTGATGCACTGAAATCTGTCCATCCTGTACGCTGAGATAGTGTCCAGGCTCTAATTTAAAGATAGATTCGAATAACGTTTCATTACCCGGCAGATAATAATAAGTAAGAAACCGATCTATTGCGCGCAGGTTGACTCGACGCTCGACATCTGAATCGACCAGGAGAGATTTTATTTCGGAAGCAAAAAGTAAGGACTTGCCGGTATTGGTGTAATAAAGCGGCTTTACGCCAACACGATCACGAGCTAAAAGCAGATGTTTCCGGCGCTCATCCCAGAGAGCAAAGGCAAACATACCTCGGAATCGAGTAACACATTGATCGCCCAGTTCTTCATATAAATGGACGATGACTTCGGTATCCGTTGTAGATTTAAATTGATGTCCCCTTCCCTCAAGCTCGATCCTCAGCTCCTGGAAGTTATAAATTTCCCCATTATAAACCACCCACACCGTACCGTCTTCGTTAGACATGGGCTGCTTGCCAGTGTCGAGATCGATGATACTCAATCGCCGATGTCCCAAACCAACAGGGCCAGATAGAAATTCCCCATGTCCGTCTGGCCCTCGATGTTGGATCATGTCCATCATACGCCGGATAAGCGCTGACTCAACGAACTTTTCCCGATTAAAATTCAGTTTTCCGCAGATACCACACATTAATTCTCCTGCCAGCATTTAGATGCAGCCACTTTAGGCTGATCGTATTTATTGAGTTATCGAGTATATTTCTCAAGTCGGAGCTATGAATGGAGCATAAGAATATATTTGAGAAATATGTGCTGTCGAACCTATCCATATATGCCGGGCTGACGCAAAAGAAACCGAATCTGCTGTTGTCGGAGATAGCGTATGACCTCATCATCCTGAACTTGCGGTATCCTCTTCAAATACCCTGAACAAAATCCGGCCAACAAAGCCAATGACTCTAGAAGAATAGGCCTGCGTAGGGATCGCTTGACACATTTAGCCAACATATAAATCGGATGATAGCCAGTAATATAGTTAGCCCGCCCGTTTTTGAACCGATCACGCCAAAAACCATCCGCCCCACCTGTGGCCTTGTGTTGAACCAATTTAAGTTCAGCGAAAGTTCGTGTAGTCCAACCGTGCAGATTCGCTTTTACCTCATCTAAGGTATCCCATCCCGGCGCTTTAATTAAAGGGTAAATTTTCTCCCAACAGGCACGACGGTAAATTTTAGTTGCTCCCCTGACATGGAAAGGAGGGTCTCCTTCCGAATCCATTCTTAATTGTCCATTTTCTAACTGACAGATTGTCCCGCCGCCAATTCCCAATTGCGTTTCGATTTCAAAAATTTTGAAACACTGTTCAAAATAATCAGGTGAGAACGATAGATCGCCGTCCAGCTTAATGATGAAATCCCAACTTTCATCACTTATAACAGAATATCCCGCGTAAAAAGCTTCCATTACGCCACTCCCATTAGCTCGAAATCCTCGATTTCCCCTATGAATAACTTTTATCCAGCTGGCTTGGGCTGTGCAAGTATCTAGAATTTCACCGGTACCATCAGTTGAACCGTCATCTACTATAATCCATAGAAAAGGTAGAATAGTCTGATGAGAGACTGATTCAACCGTTTTCTCTATATAGAGCGCTTCATCTCGTACCGGCGTTATAATTATATATTTGGGCATATTGTTCATTCTATTGACTTTCCTATGAAACTCATATGGACAACTTGAGCTGCAAGTCTCTGGATTCTTGCGAAACCCTACTCGTTTGCTCGACCACAAGCATGACAATTAAAATGGTTAACCTATACCTCTACTGATAATCGCTTTATTTAAATCAGATAAATCACTTCCAAACTACTGGTGAAAAGGCAATCAATCACACTTTATTCACGATGAGCTTGTCCTCTTTGCACATCCTTGCTTGTTACCCAAAGCGCACTGTCAATCCAGAGCAGCCTCAGATGCATATCCGTATTGGTATGGTGTAATTGATTGACTTGATTTATTCACAACCAGCCCAAGTAAATTTGTCTGCTCCAGAATGTACATGGAATGTTGAAGCTCATCGGAAGTGTTTTTTCCATCCTCTACAACCAACAGAACTGCATCGATATAAGGCATAAACAACAACGCATCATCCGCTGCAAAGAGGGGCGGAAGATCGAAAATAATAATCCGGTCTTTATAACGCGATTTAATCTCCTGAATCAGATTGAACATTTTCCGGGATGAGATCAATTCCGAAGCATTGTTGTCGGAATTGTTGCCAGGTAAGACTACCATGCGCTCAATACCGGGATTAATTAATGCATCTTCCAAAGAAATGTCCCTTTCCAGGCAATCGACAAGCCCAAACTCCCATTCAAGCCCCAGATATTGACCTACACTTGGGCGCCTAAGATCGGCATCAACGATAAGAACGCTTTGGTTTCCCTCTATAGCTATAGCTATAGCAAGGTTAACAGATACAAAAGTTTTGCCTGCGCCTGGCGTCGCGCTGGTTATGGCAAAACTGTTCCAATTATTCTCTCGAAGCTGTCTGAGGACATTCGTCCGGAGCACACGAAAAATATCGGCTCGAGGATCATTGTAGAGCCCCATAATAACTCGATTATTCTGCAATACATCCGGATCAATACTGACCGTTTGAGTTTTTGTGTATCGGATCGAGTCGAGCGAGTGTCCATCAGTACTGTTAATCATTGATCATTCTCCAATTAAGGACGTAACTACATGATAACTTTCATATTACTAATAACTTGATGTTGATTCATGTTTGCGGCGCCGGAAGGAAAAATATGAGCATTACAACAGTAGTCAACATGATGAAAAACATCCCTATCCAGACTACAATCTTCCTCATTCGATTCTGCTTCACAAACCGGTCTTCCAACTCGGCAGGCGATTCGATATAGGGGACTACAACTAACGGCATAAGTCCTGTCACTTCGCTAATTGCTCTATACCCCCTTACCCCAGGATCCAAAAATTCTAACAAAAAGGCAAAACCAAAGCCGGCAACAATCCCTATAAAAGATCCGCCAATGGCCACTATTCTTCTGATCGCTTTTTCCGGATGAGCTGGCACAACGGGTTGTTCGATGAGGGTGAGAGTTTGGCCCTTCTGTTGCTCTTCCAATGTCTGGACAAGCTTGGCATCCAGCCATTTTTCCTTGAGCTGAGTGTATTTCTTTATGATGTTGTCTCGCTTCCTTATCAAATCGGTATAAGCCATTTCTATTTGAGGGGCCTGTGAGAGGGTATTTTGTGTTTTTTCAAGCTTTGCTCTCAAATACTCCTGTTTCTGCATCAAGGACTGAAGCTCTGATTGACTGCTTTTATATTGCGCTTCTACACCCAGATAAGCGGGATTGATAACATTCATGGCTTCATCCTGTTCCTGCTGCGGGCGTGGATGCGTGTTTTTCAATTGTTGTTGCAGTCTGTCAATCTGTTTTCTGCGTTTTTCTATATCAGGATGATTGCCGGCATATTTCCTTTCCAACAATTCAAGTTCGCCCTTAGCCTCTGCCAATTGTTTGAGAGCATCCGACTCGACCGACTGCTCTTCAAAAGTAGGGTCCAATGCTTTTATCTCTCGCTTCAGGCGAACCAAAGACGGATGCGAGGGGGAATAAATGCTGGAGTATTGGAGGTACTTTGCCCGCAAAAGCCTTAGGGCCTCAGCCTTGCTTTTTGGTGTTTTGTCATCAAGTCTACTGGGCAGTTCCTGCTGTGCTCTCGCCAACTCCGCTGCCAAAAAAATGATCCTTTCCTTCGTAGCGCGGATTTGAGCGTCGGTATCTTTCAGCTCGCTCTCCGCACGATCTATCGCAGCTAAATTCCCTTGCACCTGCTCCGGCAGAATGAAGTTATGTTTTTCCTTGTATTTTGCAATTTCGCTGTCAATTTCCTGAAGCTCCTGGTTTAACTTGTCCGATTCCTCCATGAGGAAGCCAGTCGCTCTAATAGCCCGCTGAGCTCTGGCCTTATCATTTTGCTCAATGAATTGAGCGGCCAGCTTGCTCGCTATCTCTTTTGCCTTAATTGCATCGCCATCATTAAATGAAATATTAAAGGCGATCTCAGCCACGCCAGTACTGGTCTCGGGCGCTAAAGAAGAAGTGACTAACTTAACTTCAACTTTCTTTTTGAATAAATTCGCCAGTTCATATTTTGTATAGGCATCCTTGATATCGTTATAAAGGCTACTTGAATTAATAATCGAAAGCACATTATCGGTCGTCATGACCTTTTGATAAATTGTTTGAATTTGCTCTTCCGCATAATGCGATGCTGTGGATTCGAAAAAATTTGTCGGAATAGGGGCCTCGATCAGCATTGTTGCCGTTGATCGATAGACTTTGGGGAGGTTATAAGCGACGGTTACCGATATGAAGCTTACCAGCAACCAGATAGCTACAATGTAATGCTTGCGCCGCTTAACAAGGTCAAGGTAATCCGTAAGTGTTTTAATGTTTTGTTTCATAAGTAACGGACTCGTAGCTCATTTGATTGTGTGTTAAGTAGTGGCTACTTATTTCGATATATTTAGATTTAATAAGTCATTCAAAAAATAAGTAATTTCCAGCTTTTCGACCCTACTGAGACAGCCGCAGAATATCAAACATATCATTGTGCCTGGCACAGTTAGTTACATATAATGACGACAGTCCTTGATGAACCTTGGCTCGTTCTAACTTTTCGTTAAAATTATCGACATCCTTTAGGACCATCGACCCCAAAGACAAGTTCAGCCTGTTAGAAACAGGGCCTCATGAAATTGGCGATCATCGCCAATTTCAGCCTCTGACAAAAAAATCCTGAACGTAATCCAAACCATTTCGAATGGTTTTTCCATTATTGAGTGAGCCCGACATTTCACTGCATCTTCATTAATTTCCAAAAGCATTTCCCTAATCTCTTGATAAAACATTCATTAACAATTAGCATTTCTGACGAGCAAGAAATGTACTTGCTGCTGCCTTTAAAACAAATCCTACTTTTTCAATTATCAATTTGCGAAAGCGCTTCCATCGCGCAAATAAATAACTACTTTGCTCTTCCACTTTCCACTTTGCTATTTGTCCTTCACAGTCACTTGAATTGGAATGATTTGTATTGATCATTTGCAAAATCAATATTCCATAATCAAAGACCGATTTCACTACCCTGCAAAATTGCCAAAATACTCCGCATTTCTCATCTGCAAAAGCTTTAGTCTTTCCGCAATCGACGGCAAGCTTTGTAAAAAGAGCCCCTTCCAATGGCTCATTCCCGATACTGTATTCGTCAATTGCCTTCAGTCTATAAATATCTTTGAGAATTGGTAAGATTGATTCTTTGATCTGTGTGAAATTTTTATCTGTTCCTATTTTCGATAAATGGGCACAACAATAAATAATGCGACGCAGGAATGCTTCTTCTTGTTCTGGAATAGCCTGTTTTAGTTTCATCAGCATAGAAAGGAATTGTAAGTGCATTTCAACACACGCATCAGGATCATTTTTCATTCTTTCTGACCAGGATCCGCTTGCCTCTCTACGATAAACACTCATTGGTCTATTCATATAATATGCTCCATTCCGTGAACCAAAAACTTCCACAATATGATCACCCACAGGAGATACCCTTGCATCAAACCAATCTTGAATCGACATTATCAGGCTTCGACGAACCATGATGCTTGCTGTAGGCATAAAACCCATTGCATAGTGTATGTCACCATCAATCACCTCTGATAAGGTATATAACTTATCAGTTGAAGAGTTAACGTGACCGAGAATTATTGTTTGTTGTTTTTCGGATTTAAAATAACTACTATGAAAAGTGATATCGATGTTTTTCAATCTAGAAAGCACGGCTACTTGTTCATGTAGTTTCTCGGGATCAATCCAATAATCATCTCCTTCGCAATAGGCTATAAATTCTCCCCGGCATGCATCATTAATCTGACGAAAGTTTCTATGCATCCCAGCATTATGATCCGGGTAGATCACCCGAATGAGATGCGGATAACGGCGTTGGTAATCCAGTGCTATCTCTCGAGTATTATCGGTTGAACAATCATCCCCAATGACCAGCTCAATGGGAAAATCGGTCTTCTGGGCGATCACGCCCTCGATGGCTTCGGCCAAGTACAGGCCGTGGTTGTAGGTTATCATATGGACGCTGACGATGGGCGCTAACATCATCACCGCCGGATCACTGACTTCAGTGTATTTTACTTCACAGGTCGCTTCTTGGTTCATTGACTCAGGCTCCCCAAGGTAAAAGTTAAAGGTTCTGCACGGTTCTTCTGCGTTGGACCAACAAAGTCCATGACTCATTAAATGCCGTTAAACGAAGCAAATGGCAGGCAAGCAGGTAAACAAATGCACCCACCCCAATCATAAGCCCAAGCTGAGCAGCTGGATGAAACGACAAATAAATATGGATGGGCCAGATGACTAGCATCATCAACATGGAGACAGCCAGATAAGGCAGAATATCCAGCGTCTGTTTCCAGGCCGAATATCCGAGAAAAATCCCAGTGTAATACGCGTTAATCGGAAAACACAGAGCGGCCGCGATAACCTCGCTCCAGACAATAGCCATTACGCCATAGAAACTGGCTGTTACAATGGCGGCGATACTAATGATCTTCTTTATTACTTCAATACGAAAAAACAGGTTCGAGTGCCCTTGCGCCATGAGTACGTTGAGATTAAGCGCATGCAGAGGCCATATCATCCCGGCGAGACAAAGTACTTGCAGGATCGGCACGCTCGGCAGCCACTTCTCGCCAATCAAGGTGATCACCAGAGGCTCGGCCACTGCCATCAACCCCAGCATGGCCGGAACGTTGAACAGCATAATTATCCGCAGAACCTTGCGCATGCCCAGCGCCAATCGAGCCTTGTCGGCTGCGGCAGCAGAAAATACAGGGAAGGCCACCCGATTGAGCACGTTGGTCAGTACGCTTACAGGCAACTGTTGAATATTGTCGGCCCGCGTGTAGAAACCCAGCTGCCGGGCAGAATACAGCTTGCCGATAATCACGCTGTAGAGGCGGGTATACAGCGTATCCAACAGGCCTGAGAGCAACATGAACCCGCCGAAACGAAACAGCGAGCGCAGGGAGACAAGGCTGAATATCCATTGTGGACGCCATGGATGCCACAGCCACAGCAGCGTCACTGAAATCGCTGTCGAAGCCAGGGTTTGTAAGGCCAGACTCCAAACGCCAAATCCCTTCCACGCCAAGCACACCGCTAACACACCGGACAATAGCGTGGCTACCGCATTTATCTTCATCAGAGTCTTAAAGTCAAGTGCTTTGGTCAGCAGCGCACCTTGAATGGATCCCAATGATCCCACGAATAGGTTCAAGGCCATCACATAGGTCAGGCCCTGCAAGACTGGCTGCTCAAAGAACATGGCAATCCATGGCATCGTAGATAGATTCGTGGCCATGATATGGACCTTTGCCTGCAAGACTGGCTGTTCAAAGAACGTGGCGATCCATGGAGCCGATAGACCGAGCCCCGACGCTACAAGCAGGCCGGTAACCAAGTTGAAGAAGAACACCGTGGATTCATCTTTGCGCGTGATGTCTTGCCGCTGCACCAGGGCCGAGTTGAGACCGCTGTCAATAAATAGAGTCGCGATGCCCGTGAAAATAGACAGTAGCGCCAGCAGACCGAACTCTTCAGGAGAAAGCAATCGCGCCAGCAGAATCGAAACAAAGAATTGAAGTCCCTGGCGCAAAAAAACATCCGCCCCACTCCAAAAAACGGCTGACAGGGATTTATGGGTTAGGGACATGCGCCCACCTCAAGCAATGTTTCTCCAACTCTAACATCTGTACAATAGCAGCAAATGAGATCCTCGTTTGCCCTACCCTTTCGCACATTAAAAAAAAGCCCAGTCTATGAGTCACCTTCAGCCTTGCTGCAATGGCGGCTCGCTCCAAAGTATCAGATGAGTAAGCGCATCGGCAGTCAATATCCGAAGTTTTGATACAGGTGATTTCATCGAAATAAGATAGAAGCTTTCTGGTGAAGTCGTCCTTGAAGCTGGCCGAATCAAGCAAGCGTCCCATGTTGAAAAAGCCTTCAAACGATTTGATCATGTAAAGGTGCCCCCATCGAAGTTGTAGGCGTATTTGCGATCATATGTATCTTTTATTTCGACGTTATAATCACGTTTGCCGTTCATTTTCTTCCCCGCTTTTAATTCAAATACAGATCCATAGTGATAAATGGCGTTTTCGCCTTGCCAGCAACAAACCCACATTTTTCATATAATCTGATAGCCGGTATGTTGTCACTCGCCACCTCCAGGCTGATCTGGCGCATCCCCAACGCTTTTTTGCGTTCTATACACCGTTTCATCAAGCTCTCGGCGATGCCCTTGCCCGTCGCCTCACGCAACACGCTGACATTGGTGATGTAGGCGGTGCGCTTCTCCATATCATTGCAATAGACGGCCACCAGCCCAACCAGCTTGTCATCAATCCACGCTTCGTATCTCGTCGACTTACTGACGATCTTTTTTGCATAATCGTTTATGTCGACACGTCCGCTCATAGGCGGCATGAAATCGGTATTGCAGAGCCAGAGATGTTCAGCAATCTCCGCCTCGGATGCTTTGTTCAATCGGTACTTGATCATATTATCAACTCGGCCAGCCCGAATCCGTAGCGTCCGAACTCATTACCGTTATAGAGCAAATACACCTTGCCGTCGCACTCGAACACATGGGGATAACACAACATATCCCCATCCCAATCGCCCGATGTTACGTCAAGCAGCGGATTCATATCGTCCCGCGTCCAGCTCATCAAGTCGTCGGAGTAAGCATGGCCGATACGATAGCCGCGATCCCTGTTATTCCTGAAATCGAACGACTGGCGATAGCAAAAGAACATGTGATGACGGCCGTCGATTCCGATCACTGTCGGCAGTGCCTGGCTTTCATCCGGCCCCAGTTTGTCCGGGATGATCTGCCGCGCCTCTTCCTTGGTCCAGTTGATGCCGTCGCTGGAGATCGCATGGCCGATCTTGTAGGTACGGTCCGGCGCGGTGTCCGAAGAGAACTTTTTCCAGCCGGTGCCGAAGATGTACCACATATGGAACACATCGCCGATGACCTTCACGAAGCCGTCGCCGACCAGGCAGGGCTCATGCAGGGATGCTGAAAGCACCGGCCCGTCCCCGATGCGCTGAAAGGTGAGGCCGTCGTCGCGGCTGATAGCCAGACCGATGGCGGTATCCACCGAGACGGACACCCGCCGGTTCCAACCGCAGGTGTAGCCGTACACGGCATCGCCGTGGCGCATGATGCTCATCGGGAAGATGCCGTGCTCATCGAAGGAGCCCAGCCCACCGAGCGGAATGACAGACTTGTCGGACACGCGAATCACATCGCGCAAATTCTTCTGCATATCAACAAAGGCGATATGGCTCAAATACTTCCCGCTGTTTTTATCTACCGAGCGGGTGGAGAAATAGATCCGCACGAAATCGTCGAACACCAGTGCTTGCGGCGATTGTGCGAACTGCATGCAGCCGTTAGGCAGCTTGTGATGTGTCGGGTCAAATATCTTGCCGAGCTTATTCCACTTCATCGCACTCATCGTTTACTCCAGTTTTCCGTCTAGCGCGGCCAGCCCGAATCCATATCGGCCGACCTGATCGCCAAGGTAGGCCAGATAGGTCATCCCATCCAGCTCGAAAACGTGCGGATAGCTGATCATTTCGACATCCCAGCCCTCCGCCGATACGTCGATGCCTGCTTTCGCATCATCCCTCACCCAGTCGATCAAGTTCGTGCTGGATGCATAACCGATGCGATAGCCGTAATCCTTGCCCCGGTAATGACTGCTGTAACGGTAGCAGAAAAACATGTGGTATTTACCATTGGCGTGGAATACGTCCGGGCTGGCTTGCGCTTCATCTTCCTCGATGCGGCTTTCGATCAGATCCTTGTTGACCTTGTTCCAGTGGATGCCATCGGCCGATGTCGCCATCCGTATCTTATAGACCGGCTCCGCTCGCCCATCCACCGTCTTCCACTTGCGTCCGGCGATATACCAGAGATACCAGGTATTATTGAAACGCCTGATCTTCGGCCCGCTCAGCACGAAGGGCTCATCCGGCGAATACGGCAGCACCGGGCCATTGCCGAGCTTGGTGAAGGTATTGCCTCCGTCGCGGCTGAGCGCCATGCCGATTGCTACATTGAACGGCACTGATTCGCAGCGCGTCCAGCCCGCATAATAGGCGCGCACTTCATCGCCGTTGCGAATGACGGAAACCGGATAGGTGCCGAATTCATCGAATTCCCCTAACCCGCCAAGATTCAGAATCGGCTGTTCACTGACATGCCGCACCTTGAACAGATCTGTGCGATCCAGATCGACATAAGCAGAATAGCTTACGTACTGGCCGCTCTCATCCGCTGGGGGGCGGCAGGAAAAATAGATCCGCACGAAATCCTCGAACAACAATGTGGCCGGTGCTTGTGCGAATTCTCTCAACCAGCTGCGTCCTTTCACTTCTTGCGGTGTGAATACTTTGCCTAATTTTTTCCATCTAAACATGGTTCAATCAACCCCTAGTTAGTCGAGATACAAGGTTTGGAGGTCGGGCAACTTGGAAAACATCGCAATCCACGAGCGAGCACGCATAGGTGCGATTGTCGCCATCGCACCAATAACATCCGCTCTGGTATGCATTTCGGTCAGCCACAAAATCATAAACGACAGTCCCTGTTTGAATGGCTTGTGATGATTGAGAAAATAATTCGTCTGAATAGGGCTGCTGTCTTTGAGGTGGAAGCGCCAACTTAAAATAGCCGCCCATAATTTTTGACAATAGCTCGCCAATAATATTATTCATAAATACCCTAATCCATATTGCCGGTCATCAATCATTTCTTCATGGCTTTCAAAGTGAAGAATCTTGCTATCAGAGAACTTTAATAATTGATACTGTTTCAGAAATTTTCTAATTTCATCCAATGGGCAAAACATTAAGACATCAATAATTGAGAGAGAAGGGACAAAAGGTTCGGCGAACTGATGATACTGAATGGCATCAGATCGAATAAAACTCAGCTCAATCCCAAACTTGAGAAAGTCGCGCTCTTTATAAAGCGCCATCCCGCCTATCGGATTTATATAATGACTGGAACCTACACAACG
>NZ_JADMKV010000074.1:16683-18926 GCF_015476545.1 Methylobacter sp. BlB1
TATAAAGCGCCATCCCGCCTATCGGATTTATATAATGACTGGAACCTACACAACGGTTGATCTCAATAACACGGTCCTGACCTTTCAGTGAGTTATTCTTCTTCAATTCAGAAGACACTAAAATTCGGCATTGAATGTTCAGCAAGCTTGCCAAGCATCGGATAGCGTTGGTATTAAACTCGCTGATATTGCTTGAACCAAAGCTCATTATGTCTGCGATAACAGGGTAAATATCCTTGAAGTACGGCGCTTTTCTATAAGCGCACTCGATACGCCTCAGGATCTTGCTGCGCACATTCGGATCTTCGACGTAATACCTTTGATTGATAGGCAAATCTGCTGAATCGTCGTGAATGGAAAACGTCAACCAGCAGGGCTCCCGATCAACCAAGATGCGATTCCTGTTGATCCATCCTCCTTTTATATATTGCATGTCATCTCCGATGACAAAAATATCGCTGCACTCCAATAACTGGAAGTATCCAATGTATGGAAAAAGGTACGGTTGCATGCCTGTTGTAATCATTTTGGCTTCCTACTGTGACGTTAGTAATCGCATTACCGAAGCGACTACATCTATTGCGCTTTCTGGTAGAGTTATCCCTGTCGGCAACACGATGACGCGATCTGCCACCGTTTTAGTATTTGGCAACATCACTCCCGCGTTGGGATAAAACGCCTTATAAGGCTGCATATTATGGCATCCGGGCCAGAAGTACCGTCTTGCCAGCACATTCTCCGCATGGAGAGCATGAATGATCTCATCGCGGCTTACGGGTAATTCATCGCTGACTTCAACCACCACATATTGGTAATTGTTGTGTTCGCGGTCGTCATAAGCAAGGACCGATACTCCCTGTATCTCATTCAGCTGCATGGAATACCGTTCATGATTACGACGGTTAGCCTCGACAAATTCGCCGATAGCATCAAGATTGACTAAACCCATCGCCGCAGCTATTTCGGTCATTTTCCCGTTCGTGCCGGGATAAATCACATTGTCGTAGCCCGAGAAGCCAAAGTTCTTCATCAACCGCATTTTTCTGGCGAGGTCATCATTACTGGTGACCACGGCTCCACCCTCGAAGGTATTAAAAAACTTGGTGGCATGGAAGCTGAGGACTTCACACTCGCCAAAACCGCCAATCATTTCCCCTTTGTAGGAACACCCGAAAGCATGGGCAGCGTCAAACATCAGCTTCAATCCATAATCATTGGCAATGGCCTGCAGATCATCTACTGGACAACTGCGCCCCCATAAATGGACGCCGATTATCCCGGTGGTTTTTGGCGTAATCATCCTGAGCACAGCCTCCGGATCGAGATTGTGGGTATTCGGATCGATATCCGCAAACACGGGGGTAATCTCCTGCCATTGCAGCGCGTGAGCCGTTGCAACAAAAGTATAGGACGGCATTATCACCTCCCCCTTCAACTCCAACGCGCGAATCGCAATCTCCAGTGCGACCGTACCGTTGCACATGGCCACGCAATGTTTCACACCGAGGAATTCCGCCAACAGACGCTCGAACTCCTGGACCAGCGGGCCGTTGTTGCTCAACCAGCGCCGGTTAAAAATATCATTCATATACGACAGAAAGGTTTCCTGGCTTCCCATGTTCGGCCGTCCGACGTGCAGCGGCTCCGGGAACGCCGGCGGAGCCCCAAACAAAGCCAGATCGGAGCGGGACTCAAAGTGTTTCATGACTCCTCCTAACGTACAAAAGTTAACATCGAAATAATCAAATGCACTCTAGCCAAAGTCCGCACGATAACTTTTTCAAGTGACATAACGTATGAACTTGTATTCGTCCACATGCCGCCCCTGATCCCGCCGCTTAATTATGCAGCGCGGGAATCATAGTTGTTGTCCATAACGTCAATAATTAACGCTCCTTCTAAGAAAACCGGGTCCGATTACCGGCAAAAGACCTTCTAAGCGTAGGCGAACCTGGCCCGACATTCGACAGAAATGGATACAAAACGGGTGAGAAATTAGTCCCAATAGTCAATTTTTGAGCTTTCATTTTATGTTTCCCTCGTCACCAGCTTTTTCCTTCTACCCTTTCGAAAAGTCCTCCACAATCTTCAATCGGTTCATTGAGCAATCGAAAAATTAACTTCTTGTCTTGGATCGCCCTCATGCTGATCTTCATCATGAATAGGCCAGTTCCGGAAACTCAGTCGAGGAGCCATGGCGCAGGTCTTGCCAATTGCTGATCAGTTCCGGAAGTTCGGCCAGA
>NZ_JADMKV010000075.1 GCF_015476545.1 Methylobacter sp. BlB1
CGCCCCTACGGGCCTGATCTGTTAAAAGCTCCGGTGCTCGGCGCGGCAAACGGGATAATCAACTATGCCAAACATCAATTAAATTTTATTAATGCGGTAGACCGATTTTCCGCAAATCTCCAACCCAGCCTACACTTCCGGAACCGCTCCAAACGCCTGCATATGTCCTACATTTATTTCTTCGTGACCTTCGTGTTCTCCGTGGTTTTTATTAGGCCTTTCTCTCCTGATACTGTAGTACCAGACTATACAGCACCGGAAACACCAGAAGACTCAGCATCAGCACGCTCACCATGCCGCCCAGCACCGGCGCGGCAATGCGTTGCGTGACGTCGGCGCCGCTGCCTGTCGCCCACATGATCGGGATCAGGCCGACGATATTGCAGATCGCGGTAATGGACACGGGCCGCACGCGCAAGGCTGTTGCTGTCTCGGCGGCATTCCTGATTTCGGCGGCCGTCAGCGGCGCCTGTTTCAGCCCGCGCAGCCGTTCTATTTCCATGTCTATGAAACTCAGCACCATGATGCCGGTTTCGGCAGCCGTGCCGGCCAGCGCGATAAAGCCGACATAGACGGCAACCGACAGGTTGAAGCCCTGGGCGTAAATCAACCAGATGCCGCCGATCAGTCCGAACGGGATCGTCAGCATGACCAGCAAGGGCTCGACAAAATTGCGGAAGGTGAAATACAGCAGCAGAAAAATCAGCAGCAGCGTGACCGGCACGACAACCTGCAGGCGCTCCGCGGCGCGCTCCATATACTCGAACTGGCCTGACCAGCTCACGGTATAGCCGGCCGGAATCTGCAGATTGTCTGCCAGCGTCTGTTTGGCGCGGTTCACAAAGCCGCCGATATCGGATGTCGTGATATCGACATAGACCCAGGCATTGGGACGCGCGCCTTCGCTTTTAATGACGTCGGTACCGCGCCTGAGCGTCAGATCGGCCACCAGCGCCAGCGGTATCTGGGCGCCTGCAGGCGTCGGCACCAGCACGCGCCGCAAGGCGCCGATATTGTCACGAAAATCGCGCGGATAGCGCACGTTGACCGGATAACGCTCCAACCCTTCCACGGTTTCCGTGATATTCATGCCCCCGATCGCGCTCTGGATCACATCCTGCACATCGCCGACAGTCAGGCCGTAACGGGCCGCCGCCTCGCGGTTGATGTCGAAATCCAGGAAATAGCCGCCGACCACGCGGTCGCCATAGGCCGACAGGGTTTCGGGCAGCGTCTTCATGAGCTGTTCAATTTTCTGGGACAGGGATTGCAGGACATTCAGATCAGGTCCCGACACTTTGATGCCGACCGGCG
Organism: Methylobacter sp. BlB1; assembly: GCF_015476545.1. Lineage (GTDB taxonomy): Bacteria > Pseudomonadota > Gammaproteobacteria > Methylococcales > Methylomonadaceae > Methylobacter. The sequence goes on from NZ_JADMKV010000075.1 coordinate 1,315, forward strand.
TTTTGATGCCGGTCGACAGCATGTCGATGCGGTTCTTAATCGGCATGGTCCAGGCATTGGCCATGCCTGGAAACGCGATAGCCTCGTTCATCTCGTCCATCAACTGCCTGGATGTTTTGCCGGGATCGGGCCACTGGTCTTTGGGTTTCAACTGGATCGTCGTCTCGATCATCATCAGCGGCGCCGAGTCGGTGGCCGTCTCGGCGCGCCCTACTTTGCCGAACACGCGTTCGACTTCGGGAAAAGTCTTCAGGATCTTGTCGGTCTGCTGCAGCAACTCACGCGCCTTGGTGATTGAAATGCCCGGGAACGTGGTCGGCATGTACAGGATGTCGCCTTCATCGAGCGGCGGCATGAATTCGCTGCCGATCCGCGACAACGGATACAGCGTCGTCACCATCAACAGCACGACCAGCAGGATCGTCAGGCCGCGCCAGCGCATCGCCAGCCTCAGAATCGGCGCGTGCAGAAAATGCAGAAAACGGTTGGCCGGATTTTTATGCTCGGGAATGATCCGGCCGCGGATGAAATAGCCCATCAGCACCGGCACGAGCGTAACAGTCAATATCGCCGCCGCTGCCATCGCATAGGATTTGGTAAACGCCAGCGGGCTGAACAGCCGCCCTTCCTGGGCTTCCATCGCGAAAATCGGGATGAATGAGACGGTAATGATCAGCAGCGAGAAGAACAGCGCCGGGCCGACCTCGAGCGCGGCGTTGCCGATGGCCTGCCAGCGTTCGCGCGCAGTCAGTTCGCCATGCTTTCTGTGAGCCGCATCGGCCAGATGCTTGTGCGCATTCTCGACCATGACGATGGCGCCGTCAACCATATCGCCTATCGCGATCGCGATGCCGCCCAGCGACATGATATTGGCGTTCAGGCCCTGCCAGCGCATGATGATGAACGCGGCCAGAATCCCGAGCGGCAGGCTGACGATGATGACCAGCGACGAGCGCAGGTGCAACAGAAACAGCGCGATCACGAGGCAGACGATGATCAGCTCCTGGGTCAAAGCTTCATTGAGCGTATCGACGGCGCGTTCTATCAGGCTGCCGCGGTCATAAACACTGACAATCTCGACGCCTTCGGGCAGCCCTTTCTTGAGTTCCTCGAGCTTGGCGCGCACGCCTTCAATAGTCGCCAGCGCATTCTCACCAAATCGCATGATAACGACGCCGGCCGCAACTTCGCCCTCGCCGTTCAATTCCACGAGGCCGCGCCGCAATTCCGGACCAATCTGGATGTGTGCGACATCCTGCAGACGCACAGGCGTGCCGTTGGCATCGACGCCGACCGGGATGGTTTTCAGGTCGGAGATCGATTTGATGTAGCCCAGCCCTCTGACCATATACTCGGTCTCGCCCATTTCCAGCAAACGGCCGCCAACGTCGTTGTTGGAACGCTTGATGGCCGCCACGACGGTCGACAGCGGGATCTGATAAGCCTGCAATACGTTGGGGTCGACTTCGACCTGATACTGCTTGACGAAACCGCCCACAGACGCCACTTCGGCAACACCGGGCACGGTCTGCAGCGGGTAACGCAGATACCAGTCCTGAATCGAGCGCAATTGCGCCAGGTCATGGCGGCCGCTTTTGTCGATCAGCGCGTATTCATAAATCCAGCCGACGCCGGTGGCATCGGGCCCCAGCGTCGGCGTCACGCCCTGCGGCAGCCGCTCCCTGACGTAATTCAGGTATTCCAGCACCCGCGACCGGGCCCAGTAAATATCTGTGCCGTCCTCGAAAATAATATAGACGAACGACAGACCGAAGAAAGAATAGCCGCGCACGACCTTGGCATGCGGCACGGCCAGCATGGCCGTCGTCAGCGGGTACGTGACCTGGTCCTCGACGACCTGCGGCGCCTGGTCGGCATAATCCGTAAACACGATGACCTGAACATCGGACAGATCCGGAATCGCATCGAGCGGCATGTGCCGGTACGACCAGACACCCGCTGTGGCCAGGATCAGGGCCGCTATCAGCACCATGAGACGGTTGCTCAGCGACAGGCTGATGACGCGGCTAATCATGCTGATGCGGTGCCTGTTGTGATGGCTCAGGAGTCATCATCTTGGTCGTCGCTTCGCGCAGATTGGACTCGGAATCGATCATAAACTGCGCCGATGTCACGACTTCCTCGCCTTCCGCCAGGCCCTCACGTATTTCGATGTGACCGTTTGAGGCCAATCCCAGCCTGACCGTGCGCGGCTCAAACCGGCCTTTGCCTTTTACGACAAAAACCCGGTCGCCGGCACTGGAGCGAACCACGGCCTCGGCCGGAACAACCAAGGCTTCCTGCCGCCTGCCGGCCTGAATCGTGACTTCGGCGAACATATCCGGCTTCAGCAGCAGCTCGGCATTGTCAAAGACCAGCCGCACTTTGATCGTGCGCGTTTTAGGCTCGGCATACGGATAGATAAACGCCAGATGCCCCTTGAAAACCTTGCCGGGCACGCCGGCCAGCCGCATTTCGACCGGATCGCCCTCCTTGACCCAGGGCAGCTCGTATTCGTAAATATCGGCGTAAACCCAGATTTTGCTGAGGTCGGCGATCATATACAGTTGCGTCTCAGGCGTGACGTACTGCCCTTCACGCGCGCCGATCTCGATCACGATGCCGGCCGCCGGCGTATGAATGTGCAGGCTTTTCCTGATTTCATACGTATGCGTCAGATCGTGTAGCTGATGTTCCGGCACATCCAGCAATTTCAGGCGTTCGCGCGAACTGTTGACCAGTTCCTCGGCGCCGCGCCGGATCTCTGCTATCGGACTTTGCTTCAATACTTCAAGATTCTTCAAGGCCAGCACGTATTCCTGCTGGCTGGCCACCAGCTGCGGCGAATAGATGCTCAGCAGGTCGGTATTTTTCTTGACCCACTGGCCGGTTTTATCGACCGACATCTTCTCGATCCAGCCTTCCGTTTTCGGATGCAGGCGCACGATACGCTCTTCGTCATAAGTCACGCGCCCTACCGCACGGATTCCCTGAGACAGCGTTTGCCGGCTTGCTTTGGCGGTGCGTACGCCGATGTCCTGCGTCGTCGAGGGGTCAATTTTGACGGTGCCCGGCTTTTCGGCAGCCGCCTCTTCCTCAGCATAGACCGGAACATAATCCATGCCCATGCTGTCCTTGGCCGGCACCGGCGAAGTCACATCCGGATTCATCGGGTTGCGGTAAAACAGCGGCTTTTTAGGCGCTGCCGGCGCGACAGCCGGCTGTTCGTGAACCATTTGCCGGCTCGCCAGCCAGTAGCCGCTGCCGGCGCCCAGCGCCAGCATTAAAATGGCGGTTATGACTGTCTGCTTATTCATAAATCTCATCACTGCCGACGGCTGCACTTAATTGGGCCAATGACTGATTGGCCTCGGTAAAAGCCTTCCAGTATTGGGTTTGGTAATCGAACAGCGTGATCTGGCTGCGCACCAGGTTAAGAAAATCGACTTTGTTGACCTGGTAACCGCTCAGCATGGAAGCGACGGTCTGCTGCGCCTGCGGCACGATGCCGGTTTCAAACAGCACGAACTGCTCCCTGGCGCGCCGGTAATCGCTGTAACTTTGCGAGATCTGCGAACGGACATTGTTCCATTGATCCTGCAGCGCATATTTCTGCTGCATCAGTTCGCTGGTGCGCTGATCGACAGCCTTGGCTTGTTTCTGAGCCGCGAAGATCGGCATATTGACGCGCACCCCCAGACTCAATAAATCCGAGCGCCGGTCGCCGGCCAGGGTGTCATCGCGCGCACCATAGGACGCATCGACCATGAAATCGGGCAGATAATCTTTTTTTGCCAGCTCCAGCCGCGACTGCGCTGCATTGATATCCTGGCGTCCGCCTTCCAGCATGGCTCTCGACGCTTCGGCCTGTGCATAAAGCTTATCTTCCGGCAACACGGCCGGCAGCTGCATCGCAACATCAGCCGGCAGTTTAAGATCGCCGTTGGCCGGTCTGTCCAGCAGCGCATTCAGCTTGGCCGCCGCATTGCGCCGCAAGGCGGCCAGGTTTATTTTCTGGTCGAGCAGCTTGGACAATTCCAGCTGGGCCAACAGAACATCCTGCTGCAAGCCTTCGCCGACTTCGTATTTGGTCCGGGCGATGTCGACGAACTGATGCAGCAGGGACTGGTTGTTATCGACGATGCCGAGAGCGCGGTCCAGATAGAAGATCAGCCACCAGGTGATCTTGACGTCGCTGAGCAGGCGCCGACGCACTTCGGCCGCGTTGTGCGCTGCCGCGGCCGCTTCGTAGGCGGCCGCCTGTTCGCGCAGGGCCAGTTTGCCCGGGAATGGAATCGCCTGCGTAATGCCGACCAGAAGCTGGGTCATGTCCTCCTGCCGGGTATCGAAGTTGTCTACAGGCAGACTCATGGCGCTGAAGCTGAGCTCGGGGTCCGGCAAGGTGCCGGCCTGCGAGGGAATGTCCGCCATCGCCCTGGCGCGGGCCAGCATCTGCGCCAGATCGGGATTATCCCGGACGGCCAGTTCGGCCGCAGCTTCCAGCGTCAGAGCAGCCGGCTCCTGGGCACCGGCCATTCCGCCGATCAACAAGAGCGCGACTAAGGCGATAGGCTTGAATAGGGTGGACGGCATGATATCCTCGCAATAAATCCGTTAGGGCAATGTACTGATTTAACTGAAGTGACGCAAGTCCTCGTAGGCTGGTTTAAAGCTTTAGCGGAAACCCGGCATAAGTGACTTGGAAATGCTGGGTTTAGCAATCCAGCCTGCAATGCTGAAATGGCGCAAGCCCGCCCGGCATCAGCGGCTTCGGAATGAAGAGTTGCCCAATCAGCCCGCCTTTGTCTGGTTCGGCTTCCTGCGCTATTCCGGAACGTTTCGCCGACTCCTGTCATCCAATCTTTGTTGTAAATCGCCTTCATCAAAAAGAATAACAAGGATCCGAATGATTTCGTTCGATAAAGTCATGTTCTTGCTCAGCGATGTGCTGAGCCGGCCGATGCCGGCCTGGGCCATTGCGGCCGCCTTTTTTATCTTGATTGCCGGAATCCTGTTCATTTATAGCCGGCGGCGTTATCGGAGCGTAGCCAAAGCGCCTGCGCCAAGCGGCGAGGCGCCTGCCTGGCACGGCATGAGCGCTGAGCAGGCGCTGCAGGAGCTGGCCTCGGTTCAGACCGAAGGACTCAGCCAGACCGAGGCGGCAGAGCGGCTGAAACATTACGGTCCCAACAAGCTTGCTGAAAAACCGCCCAAACCTGCCTGGTTGCTGCTTTTGTCGCAGTTCAAGAGCTTTCTGATATTGGTATTGATCGCCGCCGCCCTGCTGGCCACGGCCGTCGGCGATATCACGGACGGCGCCGTGATTCTGGTGGTGGTCATCATCAATGCCTTCCTGGGCTTCTATCAGGAATTTCAGGCCGAACAATCACTGGCGGCACTGAAAAAAATGCTGGCACTGCATGCCGAAGTCCGCCGCGAGGGCCGTAACCGGGATCTGCCGGTGGAGCAACTCGTGCCGGGCGATATCGTGATTCTCGACGCCGGCGATAAGATCCCGGCCGATGGCCGCATCATCTCAGCCCACACGCTGGAGGTTGACGAAGCTTCGCTGACCGGCGAATCGATACCGGTTGCCAAGCAAATCCAGCCGCTGCCCGAGCTTTTACCGCTGGCCGAACGCAACAACATGGTCTACATGAACAATGCCGTCACGCGCGGCCGCGCCGAAATGGTCGTGACCGCGACCGGCATGGACACCGAAATCGGCCGGCTGGCGGGACTGCTCGCGCAGGCTGAAGACGGCGAAACGCCGCTGCAAATACAACTGGACGGCCTGGGCAAGCGGCTGGCGCTGATCGCGTTGCTCGTGATTATCGGCCTGTTCGTGAGCGCATTGTGGCGCGGCGAGCCGCTGATAGAAACCGCATTTACGGCCATTGCGCTGGCCGTGGCCGCCATACCGGAAGGGCTGCCGGCCGTTGTCACCGTCACGCTGGCGCTGGGCATGCATCGTCTGGCCCGGCAGCGCGCGATCATCAAGCGCCTTGCGGCCGTCGAAACGCTGGGCTGCACAACCGTGATCTGCACCGACAAAACCGGCACGCTGACCGTCAACCAGATGACTGCACGGTCGGTCTTTTATCAGGGCCGGAATTACTCTATAAGCGGCGAAGGCTATGATCTTGACGGCACGATTTCGGCCGAAGCCGGCCATAACGGGAATCTGTCGAACCTGCTGCTGCCACTGGCGCTGTGCAATAACAGCCATCTGCACGACGGTCAGGTCGTCGGCGATCCGATGGAGGGCGCCCTGCTGGTACTGGCTGCCAAGGGCGGCATCGACAAAAAAGAGGCTCTCGCCCAACTGCCGCGCCTGGTCGAACTGCCTTTCGATGCCGAGCATAGATTCATGGCGACCTTTCATCGCGACGGCGACCATGTCAAGGTGTTTGTTAAAGGCGCTCCTGAAGTCATTCTGAACCGCTGCACTGCGGTACTCGATACCGAAGGCAAACCCGCCCCGCTCCGTAAAGACGAACTGCTGACCGTCAACAAAACCATGGCCGCTACGGGCTTGCGCGTATTGGCCGTAGCCGAAAGAACGCTGCCGGTCGACCAATTTGCTGGGGACCATGACCTGTTCCATTACATGGCGGAGCTGACCTTTGTCGCACTGATCGGCCTGATGGACCCGCCCAGGCCCGAAGCCCGCGATGCGATCGCCCTGTGCCGGCAGGCCGGCATCGAAGTCAAGATGATCACGGGCGACCAGAAAGTGACGGCCAAAGCCATCGCACAAGAACTGGGACTGACAGACGACGTCGTCGAAGGACTGGAACTGGCCGATCTGAACGATGAAGCGCTGGCTGGCCGCATTGAAAAGATCGGCGTTTTCGCGCGCACGGCGCCGGAGCAGAAAGTCCGCATCGTCAAAGCCCTGAAGGCCGCCGGCCATGTCGTCGCCATGACCGGCGACGGCGTCAACGATACGCCGGCCCTGAAAAGCGCCGACATCGGCATCGCCATGGGCGTCACCGGCACCGACGTCGCCAAGGAAGCGGCCACGATGGTGCTGACCGATGACAATTTCGCCACGATCGTCAAAGCGGTCAAGGAAGGGCGCGGCATTTACGACAATATGATCAAATTCGTCCGCTTCCAGCTTTCGACCAATATCGGCGCCATCCTGGCCGTAGCCAGCGCCCCGCTGCTGAATCTGCCGTCTCCGTTTACGGCCGTGCAATTGCTGTGGATCAATATCATCATGGACGGGCCGCCGGCCATGGCGCTCGGCATCGATCCCGTGCGGCCGGGCAGCATGACGGAAGCGCCGCGCGATCCAAACGCGCCCATCCTGTCCTGGCGGCGTCTGGGCAATCTGTTCACTTACGGTCTGACCATGGCGGTCGGCACATTGACCATTCTTTATTACGGCCTGCAAAGCAACCCGGCCGGCTATGCCGCGACACTGGCTTTCACGACGTTTGTGCTGTTTCAGGTGTTCAACGTGTTCAACGCGCGCGCCGAAAGGACCACGACGTTCAACCGGCATTTCTTTGCTAACCGCATACTCTGGCTTGCCCTTTTCGGCGTTGTGCTGCTGCAGGTACTGGCCGTGCATTGGTCCCCGGCTCAGGCTGTTTTCCATACCACGGCGTTGAAACCGGCAGACTGGCTCCTTGCCTTTGCCGTTGCTTCGTCCGTTTTGGTATTTGAGGAATTGCGCAAATTCTTGCAGTTCATAGTCAAATGGCTTAAGACAAAAAAGTAGCCCTTGATTCTGCCCCGACAATAAAAACGAAGGTACTGTATGAAAAAAGTTACCGAAGTTTATGGTCAGTTTATCACCAACCTGGATAGCCGCTTGCTGCGTTATCCGAAAACGCTGATACTGCTGGTCCTGCTGCTCTGCGGATTCAGCCTGTATTATACGGCCAGGCATATGGGCGTCGATGCCGATACGACCGACATACTGTCGAAGGATCTGCAGTTTCAAAAAGATCGGGAACGCTTCATCAAGACCTTTCCGCAGGATGATCAGGCGATCCTGGTCGTTGTCGATGCCAGGACGCCGGAACAGGCCACTCAAGCGCTGGACTATCTCGGGGCGCAGTTCAGCCGTGAAAAACAGATACAATCGGTTTACATCCCCGGATCAGGGGAGTTTTTCGACCGGCATGGCCTGCTCTACCCGGATCTTAAAGAAGTCCAGGATCTGGCCGGCAAAATGACGGAAGCCCAGCCCTTTATCGGCGCGCTCTCCAAGGACAACAGTCTGAAAGAGCTATGGCTCATTCTCGGACAGGCTCTCACCGAGGAAGCGCATGAGCTACCGGTCGACCTGAATCCCATGCTGGATAAAATACGCCTGGCGATCCGGGCCGCGATCGAAGGTAAAACCTATCAGTTGTCCTGGCAGCAAATGATGATGGGCGAAGACAATGATTTGTTGAGCACCCGGCGCTTTGTACTGCTCAAGCCGCACCTGGAATTTAACGAATTGATGCCGGCCGAGAAGCCGCTGGCGGCGGTGCGGGCTATTGCGGATAAAGCCGAGCAAACCTTTCCCGGCGTCCATGTACGGCTGACCGGCGAGGTCGTGCTGGAACATGATGAACTGGCCACGGTGACTTACAGCGCCGAAATGGCCTCGGCGTTTTCGTTCCTGCTGGTCTTTCTGTCTTTACTGATCGGCTTCCGCTCTTTCAAGTTGACACTGGCTACATTAAGCGTCCTGACCATGGGCTTGACGCTGACTTTTGGCTTCGCCACGCTGGCCTTCGGTAATCTGAACCTCATCTCCATATCGTTTGCGGCTTTATATATCGGCATCGGCGATGACTATGCGGTTCAGGTATGCATGCGCTATCGGGAGCTGCTGCGGCAAAACCTGTCCCGGCGGCAAGCGCTGACCGAAGCCGTGCACAGAGTCGCCCCGCCCATCACCCTATGCGCGATCACGGGGGCGACGGGCTTTTTTTCCTTCGTCCCGACCCAATACACCGGCGTTTCCGAACTGGGCGCCATCGCCGGCGCGGGCATTTTTATTTCCCTGTTGATCACACTGACAGTGCTGCCGGCCATGCTGAAGCTGTTCCCGCTGAATTCCGGGCCGGCAGAAAAAAAATCCGATCATCTGTTCCCGGACTGGGTTTACCGCTTTCCAATCGAACATGCGACCCTGGTCAAGTGGACAACGGCCGCCTTGATAGTGGTCGGACTGGGCCTGCTGACTCAGGCCCGGTTCGATATCAATCCGCTCAATCTGCGCGATCCCAAGTCCGAATCCGTCGTTACGTTCCGGGAGTTGCTGAAAACCAAAGATACCTCCCCGATGACCCTGACGGTCATGACGAAAAATAAAGACGAGGCGCTCGCCATGGCAGAGAAACTGAAAAAGCTGGAAACGGTCGAAAACGCGATCACGATATTTGATTATATTCCCGCTGATCAGGAAGCCAAGCTGGCCATCATCGAAGACCTGTCTTTGGTTATGGGACTCCAGCTGACTACCTTCCCGCCGCCCCATCAGGACAGCATTGAGAACAACATGGCGGCGCTCGAAAAGTTCAAGCAGGCCATCGAACAGCATTTGAAGGCAAAACCGGACGGCCAGCTGGCGGCGACCTTGCGCCTGTTGTTCCAGGAAGTGGAGTCGCTGATTGCCGTGCTGAAATCCGAATCCGAACCGGAAAAAAAGGCCACGCTGGCTAAATTGCAGCGCAGCCTGCTGGGCACGCTGCCGCAAACTATGAACACGTTGCTGAAAGGGCTAAACCCGGACCCGGTCACGGTCGATACGCTGCCCCGCGATCTGGCCGAGCGCTGGCTCAGCAAGGATGGCGTTTACAGAATCCAGGTTACGCCCAGCAAGGATCTCAACGATGAAAAAAACCTGAAAGCGTTCATCAAGGAAGTTCGTCAGATAGCGCCTCACGCTACGGACCTGCCGGTCATTTATCTGGAATCGGGCACAGCGATAGTGAAAGCCTTTCAACAGGCGCTGGCCAGCGCGGTGGCGGCCATCATTCTGGTTTTGCTGTTCACGCAGCGCAACGCCAAGGATGCGCTATTGATTCTGCTGCCGCTGGTAACCACGGCCATCCTGACCGGCGTCTCAACGGTAGTCATGGACAATCCGTTCAACTTCGCCAATATCATCGTCATACCGATACTGTTCGGGCTGGGCGTTGATGCCGGCATCAACATCATGAGCCGCATACGCAGCCCCGAGCACGAGGACAGCGTATTAAGAACCGGTACGGCGAGAGGTGTGGTCTTCAGCGAACTGACCACGATGTGCAGCCTGATCAGTATGGCGTTCACGCCGCACCTGGGCCTTGCCAGCATGGGACAGCTGCTGTCTATCGGGCTGCTGCTGAACATTCTCTGCACCCTCATTGTACTGCCGGCGTTTGCTTATAAGACACAGAGTTGAGCGGGTTGACTGATGCTGCGTAAGCGGGGCCGCGGGCTAGGGCGCTCCAGCCGTTGGGTCGGTTACCGATACTTATGCCAGAAATGAAACATGAATCCAATCACTAGCTTATAAGTTCATGGTCTATTATTTTGAGCCAAAACTTCCAAGATTTAACAAGGAAGTTATGCGATAATTAAGAAATAATTAACAAATGCCTTATGGCTTAAAATCAGGAAAGAAACACATGTTTTCATTGCAAACCATCTTCGGCAAAGGCGATAAATTCTATGGCCTGCTCGAAGCCAGTGCAGAATCCGCACGTTTGTCCACCAGGGCGTTAATTGAACTCTTAAGTACGCCCGCCTCGCAGCAATCCTTGGAAAAATTCAAACAGGCCCGCCGCCAGGAAAAGGATTTATTCGGGCAAATCAGCGAAGAATTAGTCAATACGTTTGTGACGGTGCTCGATCGTGAAGACATTGAAGCCCTTAACAGAGCCCTCTATAAAATCCCCAAAGTCGTGGAAAAGTTCGCGGAACGTTACACATTAGCCATTGATCGCATTGGCGATGTGGATTTCACCAGCCGCGCCGCCATGCTGGAACAGGCCTGCGAAGTCCTGGAACAAATGGTCAAACTGTTGCGTGCAGGAATGGATCTGGATCGAACCAAAAAACTGAACGATAAGCTGCAAGCCATTGAAGCCGAAGCTGATCGTCAAATCCTTGAACTGTACCGGGATGTTTACACCAATGAAACCGATCCGATCCGCTATCTGGTAAAAAAGGATTTGTTTCAGATTCTGGAAAAAGCGATCGACCGTTGCCGAGACGCGGGCAATGTCATTTATCACATCGTTCTGAAAAATTCATAAAAGGTTGCTATGCTGACTCTGCTCTTGCTTGTCATCCTGGCAGCGCTTATTTTTGAATTCATCAATGGCTTCCACGACACCGCGAACTCGATTGCCACGGTTGTCGCCACCAAAGTACTGACGCCGACGCAAGCGGTCATTCTCGCCGCAGCCACCAATCTGGTCGGCGCGTTTTCCGGTACGGCAGTGGCGAAAACCATTTCGTCGGGATTGGTCGACACCAGCCTGGTAAACATCACCTCCGAAGTTTTGATCTGCGCGCTGGCCGGCGCGATCATCTGGAACCTGATCACCTGGGCGCTGGGCCTGCCCTCCTCTTCCAGCCATGCCTTGATCGGCGGCCTGTGCGGCGCAGCAGTTGCGGCAGGGCACAATAATTTTGACGTGTTGATCTGGTCGAAAACCGCGGCGGTCTGGACAGAGAACAAAGGCTTGCTCTGGAAAGTAGTGATCCCTATGGTCAGTTCGCCCATCGCCGGTTTTACTTTGGGCGTCATCATCATGGGCGCGCTGATGGCTATCGTCAGCGGCATGAATTCCGTGGGCGGGGTCTTGGCGCGCATGGCGCGTCCGAAATGGATTAACGTCGTCTTTGGGAAAGCCCAGCTTTTATCGGCCGGTTACATGGGATTTGCCCACGGTACCAACGATGCCCAAAAAACCATGGGCATTATCGCCCTGGCAATTTTTGCCGCCAATAGCGCGGGTACGCTCGACCAACTGCCGGCCTGGGCTGAATTCCTGCGGCCGGATGGCGGGGAGAAAGATATCGATGCCTGGGTTGTATTTGCCTGCGCCATAGTCATGGCGTTGGGCACTGCGGTGGGCGGCTGGCGCATTATCAAAACGCTTGGCCATAAAATGGTGAAGTTGCATCCGATCAACGGTTTCGCAGCGGAAACCAGTTCGGCGACAATCCTGCTGACCGCAGCCCACTTTGGCATGCCCGTTTCCACTACCCATAGCATTTCAACCGCAATCATGGGCGTGGGCTTCGCCAAGAATCCGCACGCGCTTAAACTCACCATCATTGAGCGGATTGTCTGGGCCTGGGTTCTGACAATCCCGGCGGCAGGCGGTTTGTCCTGGGGCATGGTGAGTTTGTTGTCTCTGCTGCATTAACGGAAAATCGGATTCCTATATGCTCGCGGGACGGGGGATCCCGTCCCGCGAGGCAATTAAAATTTTATCCCCCAGCTCAAACACGCCCTGACTGCTTTGGCTACCGGTTAAATTTAATTGCAACCCGTCACTGAACAGGAACAAGGTGCCCAACGAGAAGACCGATCAAAGAGGTACGTGCCGCACTATTTTGTTGAAAGACTCGGATGACGGGAACATCTCCAGGCTCGAAATAGAATGTTACCGGTAAAGAAATATTCGTTCCCGGGCCTGTTCTAATGAGGAAAAGCGTTTCGTCTGCACCTTCCAAAACGGGCGAACTCGTCGCATCCAACTGGGCAGAAACGTAGGTAATGACTAATCGTTGCCCGGCAGGCACTGCAGGAAAAGTCAATCGGCACTGTGGCGCACAGGTTGATGAATCTCCGATACTCGCCTGGTGCTGGTACGGACGCACACCGACACCCGTTACATCCCGAACCTGCACGGGGTTCGTCACTCCATTGGTAATAATTGCCTCCGTAGGCGCAGCCAGAGCGCTTTCCCATGTCAGACCAAGAATATAGAACACGACGGCACTTAACACGACACGCGCATTTTTTGAACATACCGGTAAAATTTTCATAGGGGAAAACTCCTGATAATCAACCGCCTATGCCGGATTTCCGCTTAAAAATATGGTAGACTGGTTTTATCAACCCAGCCTGCCTATGCTTTAAGTCATTACAACGCTGAGTTTTATAAACTTGCTAATTTCCTTCAAGAACTTACACATCGCTTCAAGCAATTGTTCTTTACGAGCTGGCGGCGCTTTGTTGAACCCATCTCAACCTGACTAAATATACCCCCAACTAATTATTTTTCGCCAAGTTAAGTTCTATTACCTTCGCAACCATTATTCATTTTTTATGCTTGATTTCTATTCGTACCATTACTGTCTAACTTAGCAGGTATTGGCCCGGTTATTCGAAATTTCCAAGAAGCCCAGTAGATAAAGGTACGCATCGCGTACCTTTTCGGATTTAATTCAAGGGAAAAATTTGAAAAGGTACGCGGTGCGTACCCTACAAACTAAAGCTCCAGCCCAGCCCACACATGCTGAACCTTAATAAATAAAAAAATAGCTGTTGTCTGCCATTCAAAATTGATGCTAGACGATTTTCAAAGTTATCCCGAAACTGTTCTTTACGCATGTTAAGCTTGTTATCCAGTTTAAAATAATCTGATTTTCAGCCCATATTCAACATTAAATAAAGAAAAAAGGATGTGACATTTATGATAAAAGCCAAGCTCTGTACTATTGCCTGGATCGTGCTGGGATTTACCCCTTCAGCTTATGCCCAGGCTGAACAGTGTAGCGATGCTGTCATCAATACTGTTGGAAAACACTTTGACATCAGTAATTTCTCATATCTAAAAGACAGTACGTCTCCGAATATAGAGAATGGTGGAGTTATTATCGCCGGCGCATGCAAAGTTTCGCCTATCGACAAATCCATCACTATTGCAGCCTTCGCTTACGATGAAGACATCGAAGATAAAAAGCCGTTAGATGAAGATATCGAAGGTGAAAAGCCGTTAGTGGTGGCGCTGGTCGATACTCAAAAAGGCCAGGTTGTCAGTGCCTATACGGATTCAATCAATGAAGATGCTACGATGCGCGTCGCTGATTACAGCTTGTCGATAGATACCGCCCGTTATGTACTTGCACCAGGTGTTAGAGCTTTTGGCATTAATATAGTGAGTGGGAGCCACCCGCATTATTGTACAAATGGTGATGAGGGGGGTAATCGCACGCTGTTTGTTCAAGATGGCAAAACGCTCAAACCCATTCTTGAAAGACTGACCATGTCCTATTGGACCTACCTCAAAGGAGGTGATTCAAGGTGCATGAGTGACACAGATCCAGCGATAGCTCTGGACCCAATAATCGAAAGTTTCAATCTGAACATAGGTATTGGCAAAGCCACTACCAACGGTTATGCCAATCTATTGATCACAGCAATCAGTTCCTATGACAATGAAGCGGAATCTAAACGCCGTCCTTTCCATTATGAGCTGCATTATAACGGCGAAACATACCCCACGGATGAGATGCTTAATGCGCTTTATGCTTGGCAAAAATAACGGTTTTATCTGAACCGGTAGCCCAGTAGGGTACGCACCGCGTACCTTTTCGGATTTAATTCAAGGGAAAAACTTGAAAAGGTACGCGGTGCGTACCCTACAAACTGGCAAGTTCTGGCTCAACTATGTCATTCGCGATAGATCGAATTCCCCCAGAAACGCGACGAATATTTTTTGACGGCAACGATGGCATCGCTCATTTACTCGCCATCCTAATCAACAGCCAGCCGATAACCAACGCCAACCTCAGTCAGCAAGTAGCGGGGCCTGGCCGGATTGATTTCCAGCTTGTGGCGCAGTTGGCCCATGTAAATCCGAAGATAATGTTGATCATTGATATGCTCGCTGCCCCATACTTCCTTGAGCAGTTCATGATGCTTGACGACCAGCCCGGCATGACGAATCAGGATGCTTAATAGCCGAAATTCGATCGGGGTAACGCGCACTTCATTGCCGGAAATGAAGACTTTGCGATTCACCAGATCGACTTTCAATTCGCCGGTTTCAAAGACCTCGCTGCTGACGGTCCGTTTGGCTCGGCGCAGCAAGGCCTGTAAACGCGCATGCAGTTCACCGGTGCCGAACGGTTTGGTCAGATAGTCGTCCGCGCCGGCATCCAGCGCCAGAATCTTGTTTTGCTCCTGGCTGCGGGCCGACAATATCAGCACCGGCAAATCAGACACTTGCCGCAGCTTTTTCATGACCGAAATGCCATCCATGTCAGGCAGGCCCAAATCCAGAATCATCAAATCGGGATTGTCGCTATGGACCAGAGCCAGCCCGGTCTTGCCATTATCGGCTTCAAGGATGCGCCAGCCTCTATGCATGAGGCTGCTTTTTAGAAAGCGCCGGGTTTGCGGATCGTCTTCGATCAACAAAATCAATGGCGGAATTTCGCTCATGCTGTAGCGCTCTCGGCCTTATCCCAGTTTAACGACGGCGGTTCACGCATCGGCAAATCGATCATGAATGCCGCGCCTTTGCCAGCCAGATTGGTCGCCTTTATGGCGCCGCCATGGGCTTCGACGATGGCCCGGCATAATGCCAGCCCCAATCCGACGCCGCTGGTCTGAGTTTCAGTCTCATGCCGGTAGAATTTATCGAACAATTTTTCCTCCATGCCTTTCGGTATGCCGTCGCCGTAATCGGATACAGTCAGCCGCACCGTGGCCGGCAACAGCTCGGCGCTTATATCGATAGGACTGCCCGGCGGCGTGTATTTGATGGCGTTTTCGATCAAATTGACCAGTACCTGTTCCAGCAGTACGGCATCTATCCACACCAGCGGCAGGCTGCCAGGCAACTGTGTGCGTACCGGCCTGCCCTGCAAGTTTTTATCCAGGCGGGTCAATGCGCCGCCGACAATCTCTTCAACCGCGTTCCAATCCTGATGCAGAATGATTTCGCCGCTGCTCAACCTCGCCATATTGAGAATCTTGCTGGTCAGATCCGACATGCGCTGAGCTTCCTCCAGAATGACCTTACCCAAATCCTGCTTTTCTTCCTCCGAACACTCGCTGCCGCTTTCTATCAGCGTGCTTGCGGCGCCGCTGATACGGGTCAAAGGCGTACGCAAGTCATGCGATATGGCGCTTAGCAATGCATTGCGTAAGGATTCGGTTTCAGCTTGCAATGTGGCGTCTTTGGCCTGCCCTGCCAAATACAACCGTTCCAGGGTCTGAGTAATCAGGCTGCAGAATGTGTCGAAAAATGCGCTGAGCTGCGGGTCGGAATCGATCGAGCTTGCCTTAAAACTTATGGCCAGAACCGCCAATACGGTTTGTGATCGCATTAATGGGTAATAAAACGGAGCGCAGCCATTACGCCGCTGCTGAACCTTAGCGAGCTTAAATGCCCGCTGCGCATCAGCCAAATCGGTAGCGCGCAGCGAAAAAGGAAGCGGTTCGGCCTCAGGGTAAACCAGACGGCCTTGTTCATCAGCAAACAACAACACGGACATTGCGCCGAATTGATCGTGAATATGCTGCACGGCAACGACGGCAACATTTTCCTGATTGCCGGTTTCCGCTAACGCCTGGCTTAACCGGTACAAGGCTTTGGTGCGACTCTCCCGCTGCCGGGCCAGTTCGGCTTGCAGGCGTGCTTTATCCTGCAAATTGCTGGTCAGGTTGGCAACGACTATCATCACCCCCAAGCCGACGATGTTCTCAAGGTCGGAGATCGCGAGCGAAAAAATCGGCCTGGCAAAATAAAAAGCAAATAAAGGCGCACTTAACAGCGAAGCCAAAATAGACGCGCCGCGGCCGAAATGGTTTGCCACGAGAAACACGCCCAGTAGATAGATCATCAGAATGCTGGCTTCACCCAGAATATTCTGTAATGGCCAGTTGATTAGCGTACAGACAAACGGCGCAGCCATGCCCCAAGCATAACCTCGCAATTCACGGCCGCGCGGCAGTTTGCGGAGAAATGTCGGACGTTTTTTTAGCGTTGACGGATTTTGCATGGCTTTACTGTTCAAAACTTAAAGGCATTTCATTTAAGATCGCTCGGATGAACAATGCCTTTTTCTTTAAAGTTCAATACGAATGCCCAATTCGATGACTAGCCCGACTGGAATTTTAAAAAACTCTATCGCGCTGGATGAGTTATGAAATAAAAAGCTGAACAGCGGCCGGCGCCATCGCGGCATCGGGCTTTTACGCCGGAAAGAAACCCGCTCGCTGCCGATGAAAAACGAAGTCTGTTCGGGATCGATGGCCAAGCCGTGCTGCCTGCATAATTCCAGAGCGCGGCGCACGTCGGGCGTTTGCTGAAAGCCGAAATAAAGCTTTACGCGATGGTAATTATGGTTTTGCCCGAAAGTCCGGATTTTGACGCGATGCGCTTCGTCCACGTACGGTTCTTCCTTGGTCACGACCGTCAGCACCATGACTTGCTCGTGCAAGACATGATTGT
>NZ_JADMKV010000076.1 GCF_015476545.1 Methylobacter sp. BlB1
CAACGACAAAGTCCCTCGGTAATTAGTCCGTCAGTTTCCCTCGGTAATCACACTAATCCACATTATCAATCTCGAAAAAGATCCACTTCACCCGCGGATGAGACTCTTTGATCCGCCTTTCCATGGCATTGATTTCATCGACCGCATCGACCACGGCCATGTCGGGCGTCAGCTCGGCCTTGATTGTGACCATGACGCTGTTGCCGTGGTTGATCGCCCACAGGTTCAGGACTTGCCGCACGCAAGGTTGGCTTTCCAGATATTGTTTGACGTTGTCGCGGATGCCTTCGGCGCTCTCGCCCAGGATCAGCGAGTGCACTTCCCGGCCGACGATTGCCGCGACGGCGATCAATAGCAGGCCGATCAGCATGGAGCCTATGGCATCGAACGCGGTATTGCCGGTCATCATGGTCAGGCCCAGCATGACCATTGCAATGACGAGCCCAGCCAGGGCGGCGATATCTTCGCCGGTCACGACCATCAGTTCACTGGAGGATGTCTCCTGAAACCATTGCCACAGCGTGCGCTTGCCTTTTTCTTCCTCCAGGGCCGCCAGCGCGCCTTTCAGCGAGAACGATTCCAAACCGACCGCAATCAGCAAAATAAGAAACGCAACGCCGGCATTTTCGACTTCGTGCGGGTCCGTATAGCGCAGCCAGCCTTCATAGACGGAAAATACGCCGCCGACCGAGAATAAGGTAATCGCGACCATCATAGACCAGATATAAGCCTCGCGCTCGTATCCCATGGGGTGGCGTTGGGTGGCCTGTTTTTTCGAGCGCCGCATGCCGATCAATAGCAATATCTGATTGCCGGAGTCGGCCAGGGAATGGATCGCCTCGGCCAGCAGCGAGCCCGAGCCTGTCCAGAATGCGGCTGCCGCCTTGGCGACCGTGATACCGAGATTAGCGGCCAATGCATATAAAATGGCGGTGATTGAGCTGGAGTGTGACATGACTGTTGCCGGACGGGTTGGATTAAAAATACGGGATCATAAAGCAGCCGATGCGTCTGGGCGCTTAAAGGATTATTAAGTAAGTATAGGACGGATCGTAGCAAATAAAACTGAAATCCGGCAAATCGTTAAATCGCTTCTATTGGCTCTAGCCTGGAGGCTCAGGACATGCCGGCAGACTGCTTAACCGATAGCGTGGATCAGCCAGGCAAGCAGCTTGATCGTCAGCCAGGCGACGAGCCCGACTACGACAATAATGGAAGCGGCTATGAGCGCGATTGAAACGGTATCTCGCTGGACAGCGGCCTGCGGGGACTGAAAGTAACTGTTCAGCAACTGGATGTTTTTCCGGTTGGCTTTAAATGCGATATCGAAGATGTCGCCGAAAAACGGTATCGCTCCCAGCAGCGCGTCAAGTATGGCATTGACGCCCATGCGCATAAGCACAACGCGGGGGACTCCCATTCTGGCAGCCTGCCAGATGATATAAGTGGATAAAATCCCGCCCGTGGTATCGCCTATGCCGGGAATCAGGCCGATCAGGCTGTCGAGCCCCATCTGAAAGGAGGTGCCCGGAATGCGGAATGAATTGTCCAGCAGTCTGGCCAGCTGCTCCAATTGCTTCAATTTGTCCATTTATTGTATCTCCTGAACTGTGGCTAATTGTTTTTAGGGCGCAATATAGCTTGCCGATAAAAATAAACGCAGTCTGTACGATTGCGTACATAAACAACCGCTCTACAGGGCAGAATTGGGGACATCGGAAGGCCCCGGAACAAATTGCGGCATACCGGCATCAAAATCAAGCAGAGAGTCCTGCTCTACCCGATAATCAACGCTGCTGCGCAACGGCTTTTCAAGGCGACGCTATGACTTTATCGAAACTGACGACAACTCTGGTTCTGTGGCTGATTATGGTGGTGTTGCTGCTTATCATCGAACACTTCAGCGCGCCGCCATTCCTATGGGACAAAATTGTTCTTACCCATATCTCTAAACTCCGCAACCTCTGGCTGGACCGGCTGTTTCTGTTCTTTACTAATTTCGGATCGCTTTATTTGTTGCTGCCGGCGGCGGTTCTGATTCTGTGGTTTCTGGTCAGGGACGGTCATTGGGGCGAGGCATGGTTTCTGATTTTAAGCCTGGGCGGCGCCAGCCTTATTGCGCATTTGGCCAAATACCTGTTCCAGCGCGTCCGGCCGGATATATTTCCGTTTATCGGCACGATGCCTTTAAATGCCTCGTTTCCGAGCGCCCATACCGCACAGGTCATGGCTTTCGTGATCGCACTTTACCTGATCCTAAGGCGGCTCGATATGCAAAGGGCATTCTGGTTTCTCGTCATTGCGGCGCCGGTCGCTGTCATGGTCGCATTGTCGCGCCTTTATCTGCAGGTGCACTACCCCTCGGATGTCTTGGCAGGCCTGGTGCTGGCGTTGCTGTGGATCCTGGGCGTCGCACATCTTCTGAATACGATCGGCATCAGGGTCACTTGAGCCATGCGTCACAAATTCCTGGGCACGGGGCAGAGCGGTTATCATCCCCTGCAAAAATTCAAGATCATCCTTTCAGGGCTGCGCTACGCCATCCTGTATGATTTCAGCGTCGCTTACAAAGTCCTGCTGTCGATCGCTGTTCTGGCCGTATGCTTCTATTTTCGCCAGTGGATCGATTTCCTGTCGGTATTTTCGGCGACCGGCCTCATGCTTATCGCCGAAATGTTCAACACGACCATCGAGACCCTGTGCGATTTCGTCGAAAACCGGGAGAACCAGAAAATCAAAGTCATCAAAGACATTGCGGCGGCTGCGGCCGGCATCAGCATTCTGATCTGGATCGTGGTGATCGTATCGGAACTGGGCCGGCTATGGTTTGTGATCAGGCCGGGCTGATCAGCGCTGCGGCTGAGGAAAGCGGTCGATACGGCGCAGCGATGGAAACAGGCCGATCCACAACAGCGTGATGAGCAGCGTGGCGCCACCGCCGATGACCACGGCCGGCACCAGCCCGAACCAGGCGGCGGTAATGCCGGATTCGAATTCGCCCAGCTCGTTGGAGGCGCCGATAAACACGGAATTGACGGCGCTGACGCGGCCCCGGATCGCATCCGGCGTTTCAAGCTGCACGAGCAGGTGGCGGATGTAGACGCTGACCATGTCGCCGGCGCCCATCAGAAACAGCATCAGCAGCGACAGGTAAAAGTCTCTGGACAGGCCGAACACCACCGTCGCCAAGCCGAACAGCGCGACGCCGCCGAACATCCAGCGTCCGACCCTGCGCGTAATCGGCAGCCAGGCCAGCAGCACGGCCGTCGCCGCCGCGCCGACGGCCGGCGCCGTGCGCAGCAGGCCCAGGCCGTGCGGGCCGATATGCAGGATGTCGCGGGCATAGACCGGCAGCAATGCGACCGCGCCGCCGAACAGCACGGCAAACAGATCCAGCGAAATCGCGCCCAGTATGATCGGCTTGGCGCGCACGAAACGCAGGCCTTCCAACAGCGTATGCCAGGAAACCGGCTGCCGGCTTGCAGCCGCATTCCTGTCAGTGTGGATAAACAGCATCAGCAGCGCCGACAGCGCCAGAAGGCTGGCAACGACAGCGTAGACCGTTTCGGGCCCGGCCAGATACAGCAATCCGCCCAATGAGGGGCCTACGATCACGGCGACATGATACAGCGAGGAGTTCAGCGCCACGGCGTTGCCGAAACGCTCGGACGGCACCAGATTGATCACGATGGCCTGACTGGCCGGCATCATGAACGCGCGCGCCGAACCGTACAGCGCCATGACCGCAAACACCGGCCAGACTTCTTTCAGCCCTGCCAGAGAAAAGCCCAGCAACAGCAGGCCGCAGAGCATTTCCACAACAAAGCACAACGTGATGATCCGGTGCCGGTTCCAGTGATCCGCGGCCTGCCCCGCGATCAGGATCAGCACGGCGAAAGGCGCGAATTGCGACAGGCCGACCAGGCCCAGATCCATGACATCGCCGCTGAGCGCATAAATCTGCCAGCCCACGGCGACGAGTTGCATTTGCACGGCGATCGTGGCGAGCAGTTTTGCGCTCAGATACAGGGCGAAGTTACGATGACGCAGCGCGCCGAATCCGTTCAGGGATTTTGACATGAGGGTGACCTTAATAAAGCTGTATTCAAAAGCACGTACCGCAAGCGCAGGCACAAGAACGCATAAGTTTACCATCATGCGGCAAGTTGACCTTCAACTCGTACATCGCAAGGCCGGTTTAGCCTTTATTGAACATGCTTTGTAAAGGCTTACAGGATTGAGCCAGAAAAACCCCTATCTGATTCAAAGCCAACTTGTGCAAAATCGCGACTGTCTCACATTTTTGAGATTTAACTGTAGCTGACTCTCTTCTGTAACAAAATCGTCATATAGCACTGATAGAGTTTCGGCTCCCATGGAGCGGGGTTGTTCAGGACTAACCATGCTGGGGCAAGACAAATAATGACAAAAAACTTGAAAGTGGGGTTGCGGGGTTTTTCTGAAAAAAATGCCGAAAAAATCGAGAAAATTTTTCAAGCGACAGGAAACCGGGAGCGCACTTACACTATTGCAGAATTGACTGATCGAGCCGATCTGTTGATTGTCGATATCGATAATAAGGCGTTATCCGGCAGTGAAGCCCCTATAGATGCCGTGCATCCTGAAACCCCGGTCGTGACCGTCGGCCAGTCCGACAAACCCGAAGGCTCCGATTATCATATTAAAGGATTGTTGTTGGCGACCCGGGTCATTCGTGTACTCGACCAGGTCAAAATCCCTGCCGGAAACAGACAGGCCTTCGTCAACAGCGAACACCCCTCTGAAGCCAATAACTATGTGGCCGATGCCAGAGCCCCGCAGCACAAGACCTATGCTTATGCCGTTCTTGTCGTGGACGACAGCGAACTGATGCAGAAAACCATCGCGCTGGAACTGGGGAAAGCTTCTTTGCCGTTGAGCGTCGATTTCGCCGAGAGCGGCGAACGGGCCCTCGCCAAGGTGGCGGCAAGAACCTACGATTTCATTTTTCTCGATGTCATGATGCCGGGCATGGACGGTTACGAAACCTGCGGCCGGATCAGGAAAATCGCCGAGATGAAGAAAACACCGATCATCATGCTGTCGGCCAGGACTTCGCCGCTGGATGAAGTCAAAGGCGTCATGGCCGGCTGCACGAATTACATTACCAAGCCGATCAAGTCCGATGAATTCCAGAACATGCTGGACCGCATCATGAACTGGCTGAGCAATTACAAAAAACAATAAAAAGGGAGTCGCGATGGCGATTAGAAAAATTTTATGCGTCGACGACATGGTTGTCGAACTGAGCAATCTGAAAAACATCCTGACCGAGGCCGGATACGAAGTCATGACGGCGCACTCAGGCAAAGCCGCGATTGAGGCCATCGCAGTCAACGGCAAGCCCGACCTGATTTTCATGGATATCGTCATGCCGGAAGTCGATGGCTTCACGGCCTGCCGCAAACTGGCCAATGACGAGGCCACCCGGGATATCCCGGTGATCTTTCTGTCCAGCAAGGGCGAGCAGGCCGATAAAGTCTGGGCTCAATTGCAGGGAGGCAAGGCCTATATCACCAAGCCCTATCTGAAAAATGAGATTCTGGACCAGATAAAGGTATTCGAGCGGTGAGCGCGCTGCTCGAAGAAACCGAGGCCGGGCTACCGGATTCATACCTCGGCCCTACTG
Source organism: Methylobacter sp. BlB1 (assembly GCF_015476545.1). Classification (GTDB taxonomy): domain Bacteria; phylum Pseudomonadota; class Gammaproteobacteria; order Methylococcales; family Methylomonadaceae; genus Methylobacter. The sequence goes on from NZ_JADMKV010000076.1 coordinate 5,669, forward strand.
TTTCAGCCAATGCGGTTCAGGGCATGCAGCGCTATGGCTTCAGGATAGGCCCTTTAGGCTTTCTGTTTCCCGAACAGTGCCCCGGAGAGATCGTCATGAACCCGGAAATCCGGCCAATCCCGCATACCCGGAACTGGATGCCGGGCGTCATGGCGTTGCGCAGCAACCTGATTCCGGTTTTCGATCTGCATGCGCTGTTGCTCCAAGCGCCGGCCGATCTCAACAAGCCGATGGTGCTGGTCCTGGACCAAGGCAAGCAGGCGCTGGGTTTCGTGTTGAAAGTCTCGCCGCAGTGGCTGACGGCGCTCATGGAAACACCGGCAGCGGATGTGCCGGTACCCGATCTGATTGCCGCTCAGGTGAATAAAGTCTATCTGCAACAAGAGACAGTTTGGTTGGCCTTCAACCAAACGGAGTTTTTCACGTTTCTCGCTGAAAACGCGAAGTCCTGTTGACAATATCTGATTGAACAATAATCAAAAACATGAAAAATCTAAGTATACGACTCAAGCTTCACGGTGCCTTTCTGCTGATGTTGGCGGTCCTGGCCGTGCTAGGTTATTACGCCTTCGAACGCATGGATTCTTATTCCGAAGAAATGGCCAGAAGCAACGAGCAGGCCAATAAAATTGCGAATCTGTCTCTGGAGGCGACAGTCCTGTTCAAGAAACAGGTGCAGGAATGGAAAAACATGCTGATACGAGGCCATGTGCAAAAGGACTATGACAAATACAGCGCCCAGTTCGAGGACATGCGCCTGCAAACCCAAAACGCCGTCAAGCAACTGCGCCGACTCGCCGAGGGATATCCCGACATCATTAAGGCCGCCGACCAGTTTTTGGTCGAGCATGATCGTCTGACTGAACAGTACCATGCGGCGATTCCATTATTATTCATGAACAAAGACGGCCTCGGTTATCGTGATGTCGATGACAAGGTGCGCGGCATCGACCGCGCCCCGACGGATGCGATTCAGCATATTGCCGAACAGGCCCAGCGCTTGAAAATCCAGACCGCCAAAACGACGGAAGAATCGATAGCACAGTTTAAACAGGAAACAGCCACTCTCGGCCTGGCCCTGGTTTTTCTGCTGATCAGTCTGTATGTGGCGGTCGTCGAGTTCAGCGTCCTGAAACCGGTCCGGTTCCTGACGGCATTGGTGAACAAGATTTCCCAGGGTGACTACGAGGCGCGCGCCAAAGCCGTCGCCAAAGACGAAATCGGTATCCTGGCCCGCAGCTTCGACGCGCTGCTGGACGAGCGGGCCGAGAAGCTGGCCGCTTCGGAAAAGGCCAGAGCCGAGCTGAACAACTCGGTCATCGCCTTGCTGCAGTCAGTTGCCCGTCTGAGTCAGAGGGATCTGACCGTCAACATCCCGGTTTCCGAAGACATCACCGGCACATTGTCGGATGCGATCAACCTGCTGGCTCAGGAGACGGCATCGACGCTGAAGGACGTGAACCAGGTGTCGGAGCGCGTCAACCTGTCGTCCAGCAAGGTCAAAAGCCAGTCCGATGCCGTCATGGTTTTTGCCGAACAGGAACGGATGGAAACGGAGAAAATGCTTGAGGAGCTGAATTCGGCGGTGATGATGATGCTGAATGTCGCGCGCATTTCCCAGACCACGAACAACTCGTCCAAGGAGGCCATGCAGGCCACCGATACGGCGCTGCAGGCCGTGACCGACACCGTACAGAGCATCAACAAGATCCGCGAGATCATTCGCGAGATCGAAAAGCGGGTCAAGCGGCTTGGCGAGCGCTCGCAGGAAATCGCCGGCGCCGTCAACATCATCAACGAAATCGCCGAGCGCACGCACGTGCTGGCCCTGAATGCCGGCATGCAGGCCGCGCAGGCCGGTGAAGCGGGACGGGGCTTCATGGTTGTCGCGAACGAGGTGCAGCGGCTGGCGGAAAGCTCGCGCGAAGCGACCGGCCAGATCTCGCTGCTGGTGAAAAACATTCAGGTCGACACGGCCGACGCCGTCAACACGATGAACGACGTGATCACTCAGGTCGTTGAAGGTACGAGACTGGCCGAAGAGGCGGGCGACCGGATGAAAGACACGCGTAACGTGACTGTGAAGCTGGTCGAGTATGTACACGACATCGCCGACAAAGCCATGAAGCAGGTCAAACTGGGGCAGATCCTGAAAGAACGCGCCACAGTGATTCAGCAAAGCACGAAGAAAACCCATATTCAGCTACAGGCGCAGTCACAACTTTCAGAAGGACTTGTCAATGACGCCGAGACACTGCTGAAAAAAGTCCGCGTGTTCAGACTGCCTGCCTGATAGCGAGCCTACTGTATGTCGCAAGATTCAATGAGCGTGTTGGAACCATTCAGATCAACGCTGGATCAGCTCGATCTTCAACTGGAGGAACTGCTGGCGGCCAACAGCGATGAAAGCCGCCAGGAACTGGCCGAGCAGCTTAGCGAAGGCTGGCAAATCCTGGCCGAGCAGCTTGTTGAAGCCGGCACGCCGGCCCTGATGGACCTGATCGCTTTATATGCCGAAAACCTGGATCTCTTGTTTGCAAGCCGTGAAAACAGATTGTCCGCGTCGGAGCAGGCCCTGTTACAGCGTTGGCATGAAGCCTGTCGTCACTATCTGCAGGCGCCGGTTGATGAAAAAGTTATTGTCGCCTGGGTTTCGTTGCTTCAAGACCCTATATGGCAAGAGCCTTTGAATGAGGACGATGCGATCGAGCTGATCAATGGCCTGATCGAATTCGCGGGCTCTACGGCAGAAGCCCCGGCTGTGCCGTTATCAGAAGAAATCGAGCTCCAGGCTGATGACGAGCCGTTCATAGAGCCGCTGGCCGACAGGCCGGTCGAGCCGGTAGACCTGGCGCTGGTGCATATGATCAGCGAGGTATTCGGCAAAGTCGCCGATGACCTGACCCATACGCTGGCCAAATTTAATTGCGCATCGCTGACCGAATATCAGCAGTCCTTGAGCGCCAACGATTTTTTGCTGGAAAATATCAACAAAGCCTGCGAAACGGTGGGTCTGTTCGGTCTGAGCTATGTATTCAGAAGGCTCTGGCTGAATGTCGTCGCCAAGGCCGCTGACGACCATGACTACGACGCGGAATGCAATCTTTTCGGCATAGCGCTGATACTGATTCAGGAGTATCTGACCGACATCGGTAACGATACCCACTGCAGCGCACTGGTCCGGCATCTGCATGAGCCGGGTTGGCGCCGGCCGCTGCCGGATGCGATGCAGGGCCGGTTATTCGAGGCGCTTAACGTGCCCGTGACCGATTCCGCCACGCAGCGCGCCAGTCTCGAAAGAACCATCGCCGGGCCGGATGACGTATCGCTGGCGATACCCGGCGATGTCGACGGCGAACTGGTGCAGGCCTTGCTGCACGAATTGCCGGTTTTGACGGAAAACTTCTCGGCGGCCATTCAGGCCATTATCGGCGCCGATGCCTCACAGGCGCGGCTATTGGAGGCGCAACGCATCGCCCATACCCTGAAAGGGGCCTGCAACACGATCGGCGTTCACGGCATCGCCAATCTGACGCACAGCCTTGAAGCGATTCTGGAGGCGCTCAACACGGAACAGGCGCTGCCCGGTCGAGAGCTCGGGGCTGTGCTGCTCGATGCGGCCGATTGTCTGGCCGCCATGTCCGAATGCCTGCAAGGGCAGGGCGCCGCGCCGGAACAGGCCCTGGCCATTTTGCAACAGGTTCTGGACTGGGATTACCGGATCAAGAAAGAAGGCTTGACCGGCCTGGATGTTTCGGATGAAGCCCCCAAAGCGGATGTGCCGGCGGGAACGGAAAATACTGGCCAGGATGACGATCGGGCCAAGGCCAAGACGAACATTCCGTCGGCCATGCTCGATCAGATCATCGAAGCGGCCGCCGAAGCGGGCAGTATCGGCGAGCGGGTGCATGACAAGATCGGCAGCTTGCTGACCGGCAGCGACGAAGTCCGCGAACTGACCTGGCGGCTCAGCGAACTGGTCGCCGAGATGGACCGGCTGGTCAATATCCAGAGCGTGACGGCCAGGGACAGCCGTGGCAGCCAGGTCTTCGATGCGCTGGAACTGGAGCAGTACAGCGAAGTGCATACCTGTCTCAGTCGTCTGGCCGAAGCCGCGGCCGATGTGCGCGAACAGAACGCGCAGATGCACCGGCAATTGCTCGACGGCAAGAATCTCCTGATCGAACAGCGCACCGTGCAGAAAGAGCATCTGGAGCGCGTCCAGAACCTGCGGCTGGTGCCCGTGCAGCGGATCGTTCCGCGCTGCCAGCGCATCGTCAGGCAGACCTCCAGAATGACCGGCAAGGACGTCGAGCTGCAAATCAGCGGCGAAAATACCCTGATCGACAGCGAAATCCTGAATGGGCTGACCGATGCCTTGATGCATCTGCTGCGTAATGCCGTCGATCACGGCATCGAAGCGCCGGAAAGCCGCGTGCAAGCCGGCAAGCCCGGGCAGGGCGCTATACGGCTGAGTTTTGCTAACGACCGTAACGCGCTCACTATCAGCTGCGAGGATGACGGCTGCGGCCTTGATACGGCCAAAATAGGGGCGACAGCGCAGGCCAGGGGCTGGGTCACGGATCAGCAGGCGTTATCGGACGAGCAGATACACCGGCTGATTTTCCGCCCCGGCTTCTCGACCAAGGAGCAGGTCAGCCATGTGTCCGGGCGCGGCATCGGCATGGATGCCATCCAGGCACAGGTCGCGAGCATGAACGGCGTCATGGATCTGGCCTCGAAGCCTGGTTGCGGTCTGTCCGTAACCATAAACGTGCCCTCCAACCGCTATGACGCGCCGATGATTCTGGTCAAAACAGGCGGGCAGACCTTCGCGGTGTCGGAACACGGCATCGGGCACATTTTCTGCGCACTGGACGGCAGCTTGTCGGTCGAGGCGGATGGCTCTCTCCACTATCAGGTCGAGGAGCACCGCTACGCGGCCGATACGCTGGATAACCTGCTCGGGCTGGGCGGCAAAAACCGGATGCCCGACAAGGCGGCCGGCCTGCTTTTCAAGGCCCGCAACGGTTCCGAACAGGTTGTGCTGGTCGATCAGGTCGTCGGTTACCAAAACTTGATGATCCGATCTTTCGGCGATTACCTGAAAGGGGTTTTCGGCGTTCTGGGCGGCGTAATGCTGGGCAGCGGCCAGATCGCGCCGGTCGTTGATCTGTTCGAGCTTATTTCCGATGCCGAAAGGCGCGCGAATGCCGATCAGTTCACAGCGCTGACGCCCGCCAGACCGCGTGCGGCAAAAACGCTGGCGCTGGTTGTCGACGATTCACTGTCCGCCAGAAAGGCTACTGTGCAATTACTGAAGGATGCCGGGTTCGAGGTACAGACCGCCATAGACGGGCTCGATGCGATTGAAAAAATCGAGGCCCGAAAACCCGATATCATTCTGTCGGACCTGGAAATGCCGAGAATGAACGGCATCGAACTGACCCGCTATTTAAGAACGATGCCGGACCTGAAGGCTATCCCGCTGATCATGATTACTTCCCGTTCCAGCGAAAAACATCGCGATCAGGCCGATAACGCCGGCGTGACGCTGTACTTGACCAAGCCGTTCAGCGAGGACGATCTGATCGTCAAGCTAAACGGCCTGCTGGCGCGAAAATTGATTCAGGCGGCATGATAAGGGAAAAATGCTGCGCTTCTCTTGACGTTCGGCTGCGGCGCTTTAATGATTAAGGCATTTGCGGGGCCGCAAGCGCCTGCTCGCAGACACCGAGCGCACCAGCTACGCGAGTAATGAATGTTTATTCCCAGCCAACCGGTTCGTACCCGCGCTCCTGAAGACATCTGTTTACGAAGTTTACATAAGCAGGATTGCTATGCGGCTTGCCGAATATCCAGTTCAGCAGTCCGGCGGTCGCGCCAGTGGCCGCTCCGATCGCCGCCCCAGAGCCCGCTGAGCCTACCACAGCGCCTCCCACGGCGCCTGCTGCAGCGCCGATGGCAGTGCCCCCGGCAGCCCTGGCAGCCGCATCTCCAGCGCCGCTGCTGGAATCGGCTCCGGCCGCCTCTGCCAGATGCATGCAGTTCGCGATATCACCGTTCGCGACCGTTGGGCCGACGGAGTTGTAATATTCATTGGGATAAAGAACCGGGCGAGTCGATGCGCAGCCTTCCACTGTCAGGGCAGCGACAAGGATCAAAAAAATCTTGAACATGAGAATCTCCTATTTCAGAGGATAATTGGGGAAACGATCTTGTGCCGAACGCCGGAACTGCAGCTCGGCCTTTTATCCGTCCGGCTCGATTCCGGTATAGCGCCAGGACAGTGCCAATGCTACACCATCACCTGCGGTAACACCTATTGCTTTGCTATGAGTTGCGAAACCTTCAGGCCAAGTAAAAAATACCTCCCTGGCTTTCTGGTGCGCGTCGATGCCTCCTGGATGCGTTGCCGCAGGCGCCAAGCACCAGTATCTCAAGGATATGACAGGCGGAAACCACAGAAAATCCTTAGGTTCTGATGTTATGCACGAATCGACCTAAGTTCTGTTTTATCGGATCTGTAATGTAGGGTCGAATTCATTTATGCCCTTCGGGTACTTGTGCCTTTCAGGGGATTCGATCCGGAACGACCGAGATATGCAGACTGCGCGAATACCCGCAAGGGACGCCAGTGAATTCGACCCTACAACTACGTAACATCAGTTACACATCTTAAGTGTTAGAATGATTGTATTGAAACGCCATTCCAAGATCGGAATGGTCGGTTTTATAGACATTCATATAAATCAATTCACCGGCTTATTTGTTCGACCTGGATGATATAAACTGTAAAATCACGCAGGGAACAGCCCACTCAAGGAACAATCAATGCGAAGGACAAAAATACTGGCCATCAGCGGCAGCCTGCGCAAGGCGTCGTTGAATACCGCGCTGCTGCGCGCCGTTTCGAAACTGGCGCCGGCGGATGTCCGGATTGAGCTCTACAACGGCATGGATAAGCTGCCTTTGTTTAACCCGGACATCGAAGCCATCGATCCGCCAGCGGTAGCGGATTTGCGCAATCGCCTGCTCGGCGCAGACGGGGTGCTGATAGCGAGCCCGGAGTACGCGCATGGCGTCACCGGCGTCATGAAAAATGCCCTGGACTGGATGGTGGGCTGCGAGGCCTTCGTAAACAAGCCCGTCGCATTGCTCAATGCTTCGCCGCGGGCAACTCACGCACAGGCCGCCCTGAAGGAGACAATCACCGTGATGTCCGCCAGAATCATCGATGAGGCATCTATTACCGTGCCGATTCTCGGTTCGAAACTTGATGAGCTAGAGATTGTCTCAGATCCCGAAATTTCCGCCGCGCTGCATGAAGCTGTTCTGGCTTTCCGGCGCGCAATAGCGTTTCATCGGGCTGAAGACTGCAAAGGCTAAGGACGTTTGCCCGCTTGCAGGTTTTGTAAAAACACGCCGCTGCTGAAGCGGAAATCAGGATTTTCATTGGATAACCATCAACAGGAGAGTTATGAACAACATTACGATTCACCAGGCTGCTGCGTCGGATATTGACGCGCTTGCGCCTTTGTTTGACAGCTATCGGCAATTCTATGGCCGCGAGAGCGATATTCGTGCCGCGCGCGAGTTTCTATTGGCCCGTTTCAATCATGGCGAGTCGGCCGTGTTTATCGCTCATGATGCGAACGTTCCCATCGGGTTCGCTCAGCTTTATCCGAGCTTTTCGTCTGTCTCGCTTGCCAGAACCTTTGTGCTCAATGATCTTTTTGTGCGCGAGAGCAGTCGCCGTAAAGGCGTTGCTTCCTTACTGCTGGCAGCGGCGGTGGAATTCGGCAAATCATTGGCTGCGGCGCGCCTTTCGCTGTCAACGGCGATAAGCAACGACACGGCGCAAGCGCTATATCAATCGGCCGGTTGGCGGCGTGATGAACAGTTTTTTGTCTATCACTATGCCATTCCGGCTCAATAATACTGGAGGCTACCGCTACCGGTAGCAAGGAATGAAAATGAAGGGTAGTTGTTTATGCGGGACCATTAAATACGAAATCGAAAGCATTGACATGCCTGTCGGCCACTGTCATTGCCAGACTTGCCGAAAGGCGCACGCAGCGCCGTTTGCCTCCACCGCTGGCGTAAAGCGCAAGCACTTCCGTTGGCTGCAGGGTGAGAACAGGCTTTCATCCTTCATGTCGTCTCCGGGCAAGCTGCGCCATTTTTGTTCCGTGTGCGGTTCCCATCTGGTCGCCGAACGTTTAGGCCAGCCTCATGTGATCGTTCGCATTGCGACGCTTGATGAGGACCCGGGCATCAAATCTTCGATGCACATCTGGACATCGCATGATGTCCCATGGCTTGAATACGAAGATATGCCGGCTTATGCGGAATGGCAGCCGGGACGGTGAGGCGCTGACCAGAAAGTAACGGCTCCAAATGACCTCGAGAAGCGCGCCAATCGCGAAGCGACGCGCCGGCAGCCTCTTGCCTGTTAGTGCGCCTTTACCGCCTCCATAGTCGCTTGCTCGAGAGCATGCCGTCGGTGCGCTGGGTGCACTAAAAGGCTTGAGCACTCGCTGGAAGCCTGTCGATTCGGCGACATGCCCCGTTATCGAGCTTACCGCGTTTCCAGATGAAGTCTGAGTCGACTTGGGCGGTATGGCGCTGCTTATAGTCGGGCACCTGCACGCATCGGCACGTGGCATCCTCCAGCTTGGCGTTAACCAGCAAGTATTCTGGCACCACTGAGTCGGCCAAGATGGAGCCTGTCGTCATGGGGGGCGTTACACCGTTGGCAGAACTGCCCCGGACAGCGAAGCCTAGACCGGTGAATGCCGGAAATATGCCGTAGTCCGTGCGCAGGGAGTCGGCGCTTTCCGGGGTGTCATACAAATGGGACGCAAGCTCCGCCATCTCTCTCACGCCATCTATATAGACATCTTGCGGCACATCTTCGTATTGTCTTGCCACGTTGCAGATCTGTTGCTCGCCAGGATTGAGGTTCGGGGAAGCGCAGTTGCCAGTTGGTCCGCCAAGATCACCGGCAATGGCAGGTAGTACATTGGGCCATGTGGCGAGCAGCGGGTTGACGACCTGTCTTTGTTCAGGCGTCGGCCGGCAGCGCATTACCACCAGATCCTGACCATCCCGGTAGAAGTTGCCTATGAAGTCCAGGAAACCGTCCACTGTCGCGGGCGGCTTGAAAAACGTAGCGGCAGTGAAAAAAGCACGTTTGCCCAGCGTGATCGATGTCACAGCTGTTCCAGGCGGCACCCAAACCAGGCGAAGAAAATCATTGTAACCATCGGCACGCGAATCCTTCGTAATGTCGGCGGCGTTGGCATGATCGCGGCGTCTCTTGGCAGCGCCGGCCGACATCAGATCTCCCGCGCTAAGGATGGTATCTTGGTTAGGCAAATCACCGATTTCTTGCATCTCATTTGCTGCAAGTGAGTGATTCATTATTACCATGATCAGCGTTGAGATTAACAAGAAAACGGACTTCAGTAACGGATGGGTTGGCATGGTTCGCTCCTCTGACATTTAGCGCTCGAAATAATTGACATTAAAATCAGTTAATTGAAGAGTCAGGGCTATATACCTGTTTTGCAGGGCGAATGGCTATTCGTACGACCGCTTATTCCGTTTGCTGAAACTCCATTGAATCAATCATTTCCTGTCAGGGAATGTGTTGAACATAGTGAAGCGCACTGACTGTGAGGGGCATATTTTTCACCGGCAACATCCTACATGACACAACAACGGGCCGGATTTGGCCAGTCAATCAAACAGGCAAAAATCGACCTTTGTCAGTCGCTCTACCGATATTTCCGGAGGTCCGCATATTATTTATTATTTCAAAGCAGGCATACAAAGTTAGTGTTCATCAAAGCTCAAAATCCAATGGACTCTTAGCCTGCTTAATTGTGGCGCTTTGCACAGCATGAGCATAGATCATCATGGTTTTTAGAGCTAAATCAGGAGGAATTGCCAACATCGTCATGATCTCTGGAACTGGATATCATGAAATTTCAGGGTGATATAAGTTAGCTAACTTGACTAACATCATAAATTAGTCAACTAACATCATAAATTGGTTGATTACAGAAAAAAAGCAGCGTAGATATGCGGAAACCATATAATTTTGTTCGGCGGCGAAGGGCACGAGGGCGGCCATGAAGATCGTGACGCGCCGTCGAGGTAGAGCCCATCAACGCCGTATACCTTCACATTATCAGCGTCAATCCGCTGTTCACGAACTGCAAGAGGAGGAGCCCATGACTACAACGAATCCTATCCTCGAGCCCGAGGCTCAGAAGTTCGCCGACCTCACCGCCAAGCCGCCGTTCCTCTACGAGCTCGGCCCGGAAGGTGCGCGCAAGGTGCTCGACGACATCCAGGCCGCGCCGATCGAAAAACCTGATGTCGCAGAGGAGTGGATCACTGTCCCGGCCGAGGTCGGTGACGTGCGGGTGCGCATCGTGAAGCCGGTCCACGCGCCGGCCGTCGTGCCCGTGGTCCTTTACGTGCACGGAGGAGGCTGGATCCTGGGCAATGCCGGCACTCACGATCGGCTCGTTCGCGAGCTTGCCGTGGGCGCCGAGACCGCTGTCGCTTTCGTCGAGTATGATCGCTCGCCTGAGGCTCGCCATCCCGTCGCGATCGAGCAGGCGTATGCGACAGCGCGCTGGATCGTGGCGCAGGGCGCGCGAAGGGGCCTTGATGCGAGCCGCTTCGCCGTCGCCGGCGATTCGGTCGGCGGCAACATGGCCGCGGTGCTGGCGATCCTCGCGAAGCAGCGTGGCGACGTGCACTTCGTGCACCAGTCACTCTACTATCCCGTGACCGATGCGGCGCAAGACAGTGCCAGCTACCGGGAATTCGCGGACGGTCCCTTCCTCACCGAGAAGGCGATGGCCTGGTTCTGGGACGCGTACCTTCCGCAGCGCGACCAGCGGGGCGACATCACGGCATCGCCGCTGCGCGCATCGCGCGAGCAGCTCGCCGGATTGCCGCCGGCGCTGGTCATCGTCGACGAGAACGACGTGCTCCGTGACGAGGGCGAGGCGTATGCACGGCAGCTCATCCAGGCCGGCGTGCCGACGACGAGCGTTCGCTATAACGCCATCATACACGACTTCATGATGCTGAATCCCGTCCGAGCCACGCAGGCTGCGACAGCGGCCATCGAACAGGCGATCCACGCCCTGCGCAAGGCGCTCCTGACCTGACCGAACCCTCGGTGCCGACGCCGATGCCTACCGTCGCCGGCGAGCCGAGCGGGTCTGGGGCGTTGGGCATGAGTTCCACTGGAGTGGAAAGGAGGTACGCCAGCAACAGCAGTCATTGGCACAATAGCGTTTGAAATTCCTATACTCATCGACAAGGGAGGCAGACCATGAAGATCGTCGTCATCGGCGGCACAGGCCTGATCGGCTCGAAGATCGTCGCCATTCTGCGTCAGGGCGGCCATGAGGTCGTCGCCGCCTCGCCCAAAAGCGGCGTCAACACCATAACCGGCGAGGGCCTCAAAGAGGCCGTGACCGGCACGCAGGTGGTGATTGACCTCGCCAATTCACCCTCATTTGAAGACAAGGCGGTGCTGGAATTCTTCGAGACCTCCGGCCGCAACCTTCTCGCGGCGGAAGCCGCAGCCGGCGTTCGGCACCATGTCGCGCTATCCATCGTCGGAACCGACCGGACGCCCGACAATGGCTATTTCCGCGCCAAGGTCGCCCAAGAGAAACTGATCGAGACCTCCGGCATCCCCTACACCATCATTCGCTCGACCCAGTTCATGGAATTCCTAGGCGGCATCGCCGCTTCAAGTACGGATGGAAATGTCGTCAGGCTTTCGCCCGGCCTGTTTCAGCCCATCGCGGCGGACGACGTTGCTGCCATCGTCGCCGAAGTGGCACTCGCGGCGCCGCGAAACGGCATCGTCGAGATCGCCGGCCCGGAACGAGCCCCGTTCAACGAAATCGTCGCCCGCTATCTGAAGGCGGTCGGCGACCCGCGTGAGGTTGTGAGTGACCCCGAGGCCCGCTACTTCGGCGGCCGGGTTGAGGAGCACTCGCTCGTGCCGTTGGGCGAAGCACGCCTCGGCCGCATCGGTTTCGATGAATGGCTCCGCCGCTCAGAGGCAAGAGCCTGATCCTGCATTCACCAACCGAAGGAGAGTACTCCATGAAACGCATCCTCTGTTCGCTGCTCTTCGCCACCCTGCCATCCGGCAGCGTCCTCGCCGAGGCGCCGAAGTCGAAGAACGCCAAGGTGACCCTGGTCTACCAGCACGAGCTGCCAAACGTTCCCGGCAAGAGTATCAAGGGCGTGCTCGTCGAATACGGCCCGGGCGGCTACTCGCCTGGTCATACGCATGCCAAATCCGCCTTCATCTACGCGACCGTGCTTGAGGGAGCGATCCGCAGTCAGGTCAACGACGGACCGGTGATGACCTACGAGGCCGGACAGAACTTCTCCGAGCTGCCCGGCGACCGCCACGGTGTCAGCGCCAATGCCAGCGAGACGAAGCCGGCCAAGCTCCTCGCGGTATTCGTGGTGGACACGAACGAGACGGAACTAACGATCCCATTTGGGAACTGAGGTCTTACCTGGAAAATTCGTAAGTGTTCGCCCCTCCCCGGTTTTCAACAGAAATCGATTCTAAGTGACTGCGAGAAGAATGGGTGTCAGATCTTGCATTCGTGCGTCCGGCCTAACAATCTGCGCAACCTGCCGCGCGGCAGGTTGCGGGTGTTTCATTCAGTCCTCCCAGTGCGCCGGTTAGCATTGTAGTTGAGCGAACAATTTGTGACTTATAGCTGCCATTAGAAACTACTGTCGACAGGCTGGAAATGGCACTTATGCAAAGCTTTGCATAAGTGCCATTATGTGAAGTTTCCTTTTATG